>NZ_JBVJIR010000015.1:0-280002 GCF_055586185.1 Actinoplanes sp. NPDC051405 | reverse complement strand
CGCACCGCCACCTACCCCCCCCCCCCCCCCCCCCCTCCCCCCCCGCCCCCCCCCCCCCCCCCCCCCCCCCCCCCCCCCCCCCCCCCCCCCCCCCCCCCCCCCCCACGTCCGTCGTCCCTGGGCCGGTCGCCGGGCCCGCACCCAGGGAGAAACCGATGCACGTGGACCACCGCAAACTCGGCCGTGAACTCGACATCTTCGACTCCGACCCGCTGATCGGCGCGGGCCTGCCGTTCTGGCTACCGGCCGGCGCCGCCGCCCGCCACGAGGTCGAGAGCTACCTGTACGACCTCGAACGGCGCGCCGGCTACCAGCACGTCTACTCACCCGTGCTGGGCAAACGCGCGATGTACGAGCTGTCCGGGCACTGGCGCAACTTCGCCGACGACATGTTCCCGCCCATGCACCTGGGCGACGAACTGGTCCTGCGGCCCAGCCTGTGCCCGCACCACGCCCTGATCTTCAAGGCGCGGGCCCGCTCGTACCGTGACCTGCCGCTGCGCCTGGCCGAGATCGGCGGCATGTACCGCGCCGAACGCTCCGGGGTGCTCGGCGGCCTCAGCCGGGTCCGGGCGATCTCGCTCAACGACGCGCACACCTTCTGCCCGGTGTCCCAGGTCGGCCAGGAGGTCTCGGCCGTGCTGGGCCTGATCCGCCAGGCCCACGCGGCGCTGGGCCTGAAGGTGTCGTCGTACCAGCTGTCCCTGCGCGGCCCCGGCGGCAAGTACGCCGGCGCGGACGACGACTGGGACCAGGCCGAACGGCTGCTGCGCGAGGCCCTGGACGCCGCCGAGGTGCCGTACGAGGCAGTCGAGGGCGAAGCCGCGTTCTACGGCCCGAAGATCGACATCCAGATCGCCGACCCGGCCGGCCGCGAATCCACCCTGTCGACCATCCAGATCGACTTCCACCAGCCGGCCCGGTTCGACCTGTCCTACACCGATTCGGCCGGCGCGAAGGCCCGCCCGGTGATGGTGCACCGCAGCCTGGTCGGGTCGATGGAACGGCTGTTCGCGGCTCTGCTGGAGATTCACGCCGGGGTGTTCCCGGTCTGGTACTCGCCGGTGCAGATCAGCGTGGTGCCGATCGGGGCCGAGCAGGACAAGGCGGCCGAGGACTTCGCCCGGGAGGCGATCGAGGCGGGACTGCGGGTGCAGGTCGACCGGGACGGCACCGTGGGAGCGCGGATCCGGGATGCCGCGCGGCGGAAGGTTCCGTACGTGGCGGTGATCGGTCCTCGGGAGCAAGCCGAAGGGCTGGTGGCGTTGCGGCTGCGCGACGGGCGGCAGGTGCCGGCTATGTCCCGGGCGGAGGCTGTGGGGTTGGTCCGGGCGGTGGCGGCGGCGCGGTCGCACGAGTTGCTGCCGGCCGAGGGCTGAGGCCGATGTCAGGGCAGCGGCGGGCCCGCCTGCTGCTGCCCTGTCCGCCATTCCTGGGCCAGGACGGCGAAGACGAGTTGGTCCGCCCACGTGCCGCGGAACAGGTAACTCTCCACGTGGTGGGCCTCCTGACGCATGCCGAGCCGGGTCATCAGGCGGGCGGACGCCGCGTTGCCGCTGTGACACCGGGCGTAGACACGGTGCAGGCCGAGCTCGTTGAAGCCCCAGTTCAGGAGGGCCGCTGCCGCTTCCGTGGCCAGCCCACGGCCCCCGTGGTCGGGATGGAAGACGTAACCGAGTTCGGCAGTCCGGTCCCGCTCACTGCGCCAGACCAGCTCCACGGTCCCGACAACTCCGGCCTCGGTTGTCGCGGCCAGGGTCAGGCAGTCGCCCTCGGCCCGCAGCACGTCCTCGTCCACCATGGCCAGCACCGAGGCCCGTGACTGCTCGCGGGTACGCGGCTCGGCCCCGGCCATCCACTGGACGACGTCGGGTCGGCTCTGCCAGGCGTGGACGTCGTCGAGGTCATCCACCGTGACGGGCCGCAGAGCGAGGCGCGGCGTCCGCATCGGATAGGTCGGCTGGAACATCAGCCGATCGTAGGGCCGACTGTCCGGTCCCTGTGAATCTGACAACGTGGGCCTCCGTTGAGCTGGGGTTATTGGATGCATCGGGTCGTCCATCCGGCGTCGGGTCCGCCGTATCTGATAGGAGCGAATTCGGGGTTGGTCGCTCCGAAGGCGTGTGCGTCGATCATCTGGGTCGATCCATTCGTGCACGGCCAGCGCTCCGCCTCGGCCCGAGCGTCGAAGATGCCGAAGGGGATGACCTTGCCGCGGTCATCGGCATCGGCCTCGACGGCGGCGTCGCCGTGGACGGCGGTCTCGCGATCCTGCGCTTGACCAGCCCATCTTGCTGTCGGAGCCCTTCATCGCACCGCACTGCCAAGTCAGGGCGCGGTACCGACCGGCGAGGTAGTTACGACCGGCTACGGAGAGACCAGCAATGCGGGCTTCCCCAACGAACGACGCGATGTCTTCCTCGATGTCACGCCGCGGTGGACCTGCGAAGGCATCTACCAGTTCGTGAAGCAGATCACGTCCGGAATGAACTGCATCCGCAAATCCGGCCAGACGGCCGGAGCATGCGGCACTGGGTGATGTCGTCATCGGAATCGTCTGGCAACGTGGGGAAGTAGCCGGCGGTTCATCCACCTGCCTTCAGCCGGAGCGCGAGGCGGCGGGGCGCCTGCACGCGATAGCTGTCCGTCACCAGCTCGGCAACCTCGACCCAGTCCGTCTCGTCGTCCAGCACCATTCCCACGACATTTACAGCCCAATCGGCCCGGAAGAACGGAGGGCCGGCATGCGCCAGCGCGGCCAACTCTCCGGGCGGCGCCCGGAAGGTCATCAGGATGGCCGGATCATCCAGATCGATGTACGCCGACCGCCTCTCGTCGGTGGTGTAGACGTGCAGGAACGTCCGCCGGCGAATCCGCCACCGCAGGCCGATCCACGCCGGCTCCTCGTACGCCTCGGGCAGTTCCCCGCAGATCACCCGGAGCCGGCCCACAACGGCGGGTGGAACGTCCGCGATGTCGCTCATCTGTACCTCCCGCGCCCATCCTCCCCGCCGGGTATGACATCAGCACATCAGAGTCTCCGGGGTTGGCGGGGCCGCGCCGACGTCATAGGACTATCGGGCCCAGCTCGGAGGCCTCTTCGGCAACGGTGCCCTCACGAGGAAGGAGACTCTTCGTGAGCTTGTCAACGTCCAGGTCCCTGACCTGCAGGAAGTGTCTGATGAGAGTTGCGGCTGCCATTCCGATGGGTCGGCCCGAGGGCCCCCCAACCGGGGGCCGTCAGCCGACGTTTGTCAGTTTCGCCGGGCGCCCTGTCAGGTCGGTGGTCCAGAGTGTCGGTTCCCAGGGACATTGTCACTTACGGCGGGACCGGACACCGGCGGACGAGCCAGTGTCTTCACCACCCGTCTTCATTACACCATAACTGTCATTATGGTGCACTGGCGTTTTGTCCGTTCACTGAGCGCTCCGCGGATTACCGGATTATCGATAATGGCAATCCGGTAATCCACGGACGACGCGGTCGCGCTCGGAACGCCGACGATCCGCAGGAGACCGTCGGCGTCTTCCGTAGGACGGCCTGAGGCAAGGCCGGCTGGCCGGGCCGATCGAGGGGGCGCCGCTATCGCTGATAGAAAGCCGTCCTGCTCAGAGGGCAGGCGTACCGAACCAGCGCGACAGCTGCGCATCCAGGTCCTGCTGGTCGTCCCCGAGCCAAGCGACGTGACCGTCGGACCGCAACAGCAACCCCGGAACGGACACCGCCGCAGTCGGGTCCGCGAGGTAGTCCACCCGATCCGCCCAACCGCCGACGCTCAGCCGTTCGGTCCGGTCCAGCAGCAGCCCCCGACCACGATGCAGCAGCTCGTAGAGCCGCCCCTGCTTCACCTCGACATCCCGCAGACGGCGACCGACCAGATCGGACCCCGCCCCGAAGTCGTACCGGATGCCGATCGCGGTGATCTTCTCGATCAGGTGGCGGTTCACCTCGTCGAAGTCCATCAGCTCGCTGAGCAGCCGGCGCACCGCCTGCGCCCCCGGCTCGGGCGACGACAACGCCATCTGGGCGCGGGTGTTGTCCAGCACCTGCGCCGCCACCGGATGACGTTCAGCCTGGTACGTGTCCAGCAACGACTCCGGCGCCCAGCCGCGTACCTGGGCCGCCAACTTCCAGCCGAGGTTGACCGCATCCTGCACGCCCAGGTTGAGGCCCTGCCCACCCGCCGGCGGATGGATGTGTGCCGCGTCGCCGGCCAGCAGTACTCGTCCCACCCGGTAACGCTCGGCCAGCCGGGTCGCGTCGCCGAAACGGGACAGCCAGCGCGGGGAGTGCACGCCGAAGTCCGTCCCGGCGACCGTGCGCAGCTCCTGCCGGAAATCCTCGATCGTCGGTGCTTCCGCGCTCTCGCTGACCTTCGCGGCGGGCACCACGACGCGATACACGCCGTCGCCGAAGGGCTGGAGGCTGAACGACTTGTGGGTGTCGCGGACCGAAGTCACCGTGGCGGCGATTTCCTCCGGCGTCACCCCCACTTCCATCTCGCCCATCAGGGTGTCGGTCCGGGACGGCTCGCCGGGGAACGCGACAGCGAGCAGCTTGCGCACGGTGCTGCGGGCGCCGTCGCAGCCGACGAGATAACGCGACCGCACGCGTTCACCGCCGGCCAGTTCGACACTCACGCCGTCGTCGTCCTGCTGGAGACCGGTCACCGCGCAGCCGCGGCGGATCTGGGCGCCCAGGGTGGTCGCGTGTTGTTCGAGCAGGTCGACGATGACCGGCTGCGGAATGCCCAGGAGGTAGGCGTGGGCGGAATCCAGGCCCGGCGGTACGGGCTTGGTGATGGCGGCGAAGAAGCCGGCGGCCGGACGCTGTCGCGCGCGTTCGCGGATGCGTTCCAGCAGACCGCGCATCGCCATCAGCTCGATGCTGCGGATATGCAGGCCGACGATGCGGACGAACGACACGGGCTCGGTTTCCTGCTCCAGGACGAGGACCCGTACGTCGTGCAGCCGCAGTTCGGCGGCCAGCATCGCGCCGGTCGGACCGCAGCCGGCGATGATCACGTCGAACGTGAGGGACGGGTGCATAGGTGACTGCCTTTCGGGAGTGCCTGTGGTCAGGCGCTCCCGGCGACAGCTACGTCAGTCGCCCGGCCGTGACGAGAGGGGGAGCACCCACAGCGATACAGCGTTCATGGGTCTCACCTCCTCGGGCAGCGTCACGATCGTTCGCAAGCTACAAGTCGCACCCGTCGGCGTCGACCCAATTATCTCACGAGCGCCGTTTCCGACGACCACGGGTGGTGGCGTTCGACCTGGTCAGCCGCCGCTATGGTGCCCGGCATGTCAGCTGATGAGGTGATCATCGCGGGTGGCGGCCCGGTCGGGTTGCTGCTGGCCGGCGAACTGATGCTCGCCGGTGTGCGCCCGGTCGTGCTGGAGCAGTTGCCCGAGCCCAGCACGGCGTACAAGGCCAATGCTCTGGTCGGTCAGGTGGTGCGTTTCCTGGACCACCGGGGGCTTCTCAGCGAGCGGCCGCAGGCCGCTCCGGCTTTCCTGTTCGGTGCGCTGCCGTTGAGACTGTCCGGCCTGGCCGGCAATCCCTTGTACGGCCTGCAGATCCGCCAGGCGCAGCTGGAGGCGTTGCTGGAGCAGCGGGCCCGGGAGCTGGGCGTGGACCTGCGGCGCGGGCACCGGTTGCTGGAGCTGCGGCAGGACGACGACGGTGTCTCCGTACAGGTGCAGGGCCCGGACGGCGCCTACGAGATGCGTACCGGTTATCTGGTCGGATGCGACGGCGCGCGCAGCGGCGTCCGCAAGCAGATCGGGGTTTCGTTCGCCGGCCATACCGATCCGGGCGTCGTCTCGCGGGCCGCCCACGTGAGCGTCCCGGCGTCGTCGATCAGCACCGAAGCCGCCGCCGTCGTGCTGCCCAGCGGCGAGCGGATCGGCCTGTACGCCTGGCACCGCACCGAACGCGGCGCCTACGTGGTGGTGCCGCACGGGCCCGGTGTCCTGATGGTGTCGGTGATCGAGTGGAACGGTCCCGCGCCGGACGACGACGTCCCGGTCAGCCTCGACGAGGTACGCGACAGCCTGCACCGGGTCCTCGGGCAGGACCTGCCGCTGGCCGCACCGACGACGCCGGGGCCGCACCTGCTGCGCCGCGGGTACGTCGCCAACACCCGGATAGCGACCTCGTACCGTCAGGGCCGGGTCTTCCTCGCCGGTGACGCCGCCCACGTGCATCCCTCGGTCGGCGCGCCCGGACTCAACCTCGGGTTGCAGGACGCGGCCAACCTCGGCTGGAAAGTCGCCGCTCAGGTGCACGGCTGGGCACCGCCGGGACTGCTCGACAGTTACCACGCCGAACGTCAACCGGCCGCCGAGCGGGTCACCATGCAGACCCAGGCCCAGCTGGCGCTGATGTCCCCCGGTCCCGCGGTCACCGCATTGCGCCACGTCGTCGGCGAGCTGCTCGACCTTCCCGGGGTCACCGGGCACATCGCTGGGCTGATGGCCGGCTCGGACGTCGCGTACCGGATGCACACCGGCACCGCCTATGCGATGACCGGGCGGTTCGCGCCGGAGCTCGACCTGCGGATCGGCAGCCGGGCCACCCGCCTCGCCGAGCTCCTGCGGGCGGGCCGGCCGCTGCTGGTGGACCTCACCGGCTCGGGATACCTGGCCGATCTGATCGGAGGGTGGCGCGACCGCGTCGACCTGATCAACGCCCACGCGCGAACACCACAGGCCGAGGCCCTGCTGATCCGCCCGGACGGCTACGTCGCGTGGGCCCTTGGCCCGGACGGCACCGACGGACTCCTCGACGCTCTGACGACCTGGTTCGGCGCCCCTAATCCGCATTCAGCAGCCGGGTCAGGCGGTCCAGGCCACTCCTGATCAGCTGCCCGTACCCGTCGTCGCCGAGCGCGCTGATCCCCGCCTGCGCCTGCCGCAGCTGGTCCCGGGCCGGGCCGAACTCGCCGAGCTTGCGGTAGCACTCGGCCAGGTTGAGGTGCAGCGACGGATACAGGCCGGCCGCCGTCAGCGGCACCCCGGCCTCGGCGACCCGGGCGTCGGTGAGCTGATCGGCCGCCGCCAGCGCGCGCTGGTCCCAGATCAGTTCCTGCCGGACGTCGTCCTGCACGTCGGCCATGGCGTGCGCGAGGACGCAGACGTGCAGCGGGTCGCCGCGTTCGCCGCCGATCTCGTCCCAGATCCGGGCGAACACCTCCCGGGCGGCGTCCGGCCGGCCCTGGTGATGGTGCAGCTCCACGCCCCGGGCGATGCGGGCGAGGGTGGGGTCGGTGTCCGTCACCGGAAAATTCTGAACTCGGTGAGCGTCGCGTGTCGAGAACCTCCGGGCGGCTGCGTCCCAGGGGACACGGCGGCCACCACCGGCGGCCGGGGACGAGGAAAGAGGCATGACCGTGCACCAGGATGAGATCACCGAGGTTCTGCACCGGCCGCTCAGCCAGGAGATGCTGTCCCGGGACCTGACCCGGCTGGCGTACGTCGCCAAGGACGGCACCCCCCGCAACGTGCCGATCGCGTTCACCTGGGACGGCTCGCAGATCGTCATGTGCACCAGCAAGAACGCCCCGAAGCTGCCCGCCCTGCGGGTCAACCCGATGGTCGCGCTGACCATCGACACCGAGGTGCACCCGCCCAAGATCCTGCTCATCCGCGGCCGGGCCGAGCTCGACGTCGTCGACGGCATCCCGCAGGAGTACCTGCAGATGAACGGCTCCTACACCATGACCGCCGAGCAGCGGGTGCAGTGGGAGGCGGAGGTGCGCTCCCTGTACGACGGCATGGTCCGCATCGTGGTGACACCGACCTGGGCCAAGCTCATCGACTTCGAGACGACGTTGCCCAGCGCCGTCGAGGAACTGGTGCGGCAACGCGAGGAACGGCAGCGGGCCTGAGCACAATGAGCCGTACCCGTACCGACAGGAGACCGTGATGGCCAAGTATCTGCTGCTCAAGCACTACCGGGGCGCGCCGGCACCGCCCAACGACGTGCCCATGGACCAGTGGACCCCGCAGGAGGTGTCGGCTCACCTGCAGTACATGCGTGACTTCGCCGCCCGGCTCGAGAGCACCGGCGAGTTCGTCAGCGAACAGGCGCTCGCCCCGCAGGGCACGTTCGTGCGGTCCGACGGCGAGGGACGCCCGCCGATCACCGACGGCCCGTTCGCCGAGACCAAAGACCTGATCGCCGGCTGGATGATGATCGACGTCGACAGCTACGAGCGGGCTCTGGAACTGGCCGCCGAACTGTCCGCCGCGCCGGGGGCCGGCGGCAAGCCGATCCACGAGTGGCTCGAACTGCGCCCGGCCTACACCGAGCCCGAGACCATCACGGAGTGAGAAGTGGACGAGGCCCTGCTGCGCAGCCTCACCCCTGCGGTGATCGGCGTTCTCGTGCGTCGCGGCGCCGACTTCCCGGCGGCCGAGGACGCCGTGCAGGACGCCCTGCTGGAAGCCGTACGCGGGTGGCCCGGTGACCCGCCCCGCGATCCCAAGGGCTGGCTGGTCACCGTGGCCTGGCGCAAGTTCCTCGACGCCACCCGCGCGGAAACGTCGCGCCGGCACCGGGAGGTACGCGTCGAGGCCGAACCGCCGCCCGGCCCGGGTGAGGTGGTCGACGACACGCTGCAGCTGTACTTCCTGTGCGCGCACCCGTCGCTGACCCCGGCCTCGGCGGTCGCCTTGACGTTGCGGGCGGTCGGCGGGCTGAGCACCCGTCAGATCGCGCAGGCGTACCTCGTGCCGGAGGCGACCATGGCCCAGCGGATCAGCCGGGCCAAGCGGACCGTCGCCGGGGTGCGGTTCAACCAGCCCGGCGACCTCGCCACCGTGCTGCGGGTGCTCTACCTGGTCTTCAACGAGGGCTACTCCGGTGACGTGGACCTGGCCGGCGAGGCGATCCGGCTCACCCGCGAGCTGGCCGCCCGGACGCTGGACGAGGAGGTCGCCGGTCTGCTCGCGCTCATGCTGCTGCACCACGCCCGGCGCGAGGCGCGTACCGGTCCCGGCGGCCGGCTCGTGCCGCTCGCCGAGCAGGACCGCAGCCGGTGGAACACCCGGCTGATCGCCGAGGGCGTCGACGTGCTCCAGGCCGCGCTGGCCCGCGACCGGCTGGGCGAGTTCCAGGCCCAGGCGGCCATCGCCGCGCTGCACGCCGACGCCCGTACGGCCGAGGAGACCGACTGGGTGCAGATCGTCGAGTGGTACGACGAGCTGGTGCGCCTCACCGACAGCCCGGTGGCCCGCCTCAACCGGGCTGTCGCGGTCGGCGAGGCCGACGGTCCGCGCGCCGGACTCGCCGCCCTGGCGGAGCTGGACCCCGGGCTGCCGCGCCACCCGGCCGTCGCGGCGTACCTGCACGAGCGTGACGGTGACCGGGTGACCGCGGCGCGGCTCTACACCGCGGCGGCCGAGGCCGCGGCCAGCCTCGCCGAACGCGAGCACCTCACCCGGCAGGCCGCCCGGCTCAACGCCCTGCTGCGCGGCCTCAGCTCTTCGTCGGGGTAGGACGGGAGGCGGCGGACTCCGCGGTGACGACGACCTTGCTGATGTCGATGCGTACCGCGTCGGCGGCCCGGCGGCGCATCTGATCGAACAGGGCCCGGGTGATGGGCGGTCCGACGTACGTGCCTCGGACCCAGACCGTCGGCCGGCCCGTGGCGCTGTCCTTGCCGCTGCCGCTGGCGGTGCCCCGCATCTTCAGCCCGGCCGGGTCCAGGACCGGCGGCTTCTCGGTCCGGCCGTCGGTGGTGAGGGCGGGCCGGGCGGCCGACACGGTGAACCACAGGCCGGTGACCTCGACGACCTTCGCGTCACGCACCCCGTCGATCTTGAGCAGGTTCCTGGCGGCGCGTTCCAGCTGGGCCCTGGTGGTCGACTGGTCGATGGCGATCGCCGGGCCGCCGGCCGGGGCGTCGGCGAAGACCTGCTTCAGGTCCTTGATGTGGGAGAAGTCGTGGTCGCCCTGGCCGAGGGCGGAGAACACCGCGGTGAGGAACTTCTGCTGGCCGCTGACCGACTCGGCGTCGCGGCCGGGGTCCGGTGTCCAGGTCAGCACCGGGATCGTGGTCTGGTACTGGCGCAGCGACGGATCCAGCGCGACAGCCGAGGCCGCCGGTGGCTGACGGTCCGGCGTTCTGTCGTTGTCGCCGCGCCCGGCTCCGGCGATGACCGCCCCGCCGATCGACAGGCCGAGCACGACCGCGAACAAGCTGCTCGCGGCCACTCGCGCTGTGCGGCGGCCGCGGGCCACACCTTCGACCGTCTCGTACGTGGGCACGAACGTCCGCCGACGCGCGTCGGCGGCCGCGTCCCGCAGCAGGGCCTCCAGCTCGGGCAGCGGGTTGTCCAGGACGGGGTTCTCGTGGTCAGACATGACGGCCCTCCAGGCTCGCGATGGTGTCCTGCCCGGCGGGCAGGGCCGGGGTGGTGTCGGCCTCGTCGAGGATCTGGCGCAGAGCTTCGCGGCCGCGCGACAGCCGGGCCTTGACCGTGCCGGGCGGCGCCCCGGTCTCGGCGGCGACCTGATCGACGGAACGGTCACACAGGTGGTGCAGCACGATCGCGCGCCGCTGTTCCTCGGGCAGCCGCTGCAGGGCCGCCACGATCAGCGGCGTCTCCACCCCGGGCGCGGGCACGTCCGCGATCGGCCCGTGCCGCCGCCACGCCGCCAGCCGCGACCGGGCGGAACGCCAGCGGCTGACCGCGATCCGGCGTGCGACCGTCCTGATCCACGCCTCCGGCTCGTCGCCGTCAGCGAAGCGCCGGCGTCTGCTCCAGGCCCGGATGAACGCCTCCTGCACGGCGTCCTGGGCCTCGCCGAAATCGCCGGTGAGCAGGTAGACCTGCCCGACCAGCCGGGCGAACGCCGATGCGTAGAACGCCCTGTAATCCTCGTCCGTCACGCCGAACCCGCTTCCCTCGGTGCGTGCTTCCGCCGGTGGCACGCCGCCGGGCGGCCCGCCGGTTGCAGCGATCCGGAGATTTTTCAGCGGGGGTCGCCGAAGCCGCTGCTCGCGGCGCGGATCTCGGTGACGAAGGCGGCCACCGCCGGGTGGGGGGGGGGGGGGGGGGGGGAGGGGGGGGGGGGGGGGGGCGGGCGGGGGGGGTCCCCCCCCCCCCCCCCCCCGGTACGCGATCCGGGTACGCCGGCGCGTCTGCAACGGCACGAGCCAGACGCCGGTGGGTGGCTTCGCCGTGGCCAGTTCGGGCACCAGCGACACGCCCTGGCCGGCCGCGACCAGGGCGAGCACCGTGGTGAAGTCGTCGGCCTGATGCCGGGTCCGGGGCGTGAAGCCCGCCGCCCGGCACACGTGCAGGGTCACGTCGTGGCACAGCGTCCCGGGGCTGGCCACGATCCAGTCCGCGTCGCGCTGGTCCCGCAGCGACCCCGAGCCGGTCGACGGCAGCGCCAGGTAGACCGTCTCGTCCAGCAGCGGCACGGCGTCGAGCATCGGATCGGGCTTGACCGGGACGACGTCGTAATCGTGCAGCAGCCCGACGTCGAGCCGGTGCTCGCGCAGCGCGTCCGGGACGGCCGCCGGGTCCAGCTCGGTGACCATGAGCTCCAGCCCGGGGTGGCGTTCGGCCAGGGCGACCAGGGTGGCCGGCAGCAGGGTACGGACCGCCGTGGGGAACGCGCCGATGCGCAGCGGCCCGGACAGGCCGGTGGCCAGCGCGGCGATCGCGGTGGTCGTCTGCTCGAGCGCGGCCAGCACGCACTCGCCGTGCTGGACCAGGACCCGGCCGGCCGGGGTCAGGGCGACGCGCCGGCCGGTGCGTTCCAGCAGCGGCAGGCCGACTTCGCGTTCCAGGGCCGACAGCTGCTGGGAGACCGCGGACGGCGTGTACATGTGCGCCTGCGCGACAGCGTTGATCGTGTCGAGGCGGGCGAGGTCGCAGAGCAGGCGCAGGCGCCGGACATCCAGCATCAGCTGAGCTTACGGTTCTGCGCAGAAATGTGAACTGGACCTTATGGCAGTTGGTGCCAGAGGCTGGGCCCATGACTTTCTCCGGTGTGTACGTCCCGCTGATCACCCCGTTCGACGCCGACGGGTCGGTGGCCCTGGACGCCCTGGAAGCGCTGGCCCGGGAGGTGCTGGCCGGCGGTGCGGCCGGGCTGGTGGCGCTGGGCACGACCGGGGAGCCGGCGTCGCTGAGCGCCGACGAGCAGCGCGCCGTGCTGGACGTGGTCACGCGGGTGTGCCGGGACGGCAACGCCACGCTGGTCGTCGGGGCGAACTCGGTCGAGGCGGTGCGGGCGTTGCGGGAACGGCCCGGGGTTGATGCCGCGTTGAGCCTGGTGCCACCGTTCCTGCGGCCCGGGGAGGACGGTGTTGTCGCGTACTTCGAGGCGCTGACCGCGGCGAGCCCCGTGCCGGTGCTGGTCTACCACGTACCGTACCGGACGGGGCAGTCGTTGTCGGCGGTGGCCATGCGGCGCTTGGCGGCGATTCCGGGGGTGGCCGGGGTGAAGCTGGCGGCCGGTGGCATCGACGCGGCGACCGTGGAGCTGCTGGCCGATCCGCCGGCCGGGTTCTCGGTGCTCGGCGGTGACGACGCGTTCGTGTCGCCGCTGCTGGCCCTGGGTGCGGACGGCGGGATCCTGGCGTCGGCGCACGTGGCCACCGACCGCTTCGCCGAGTTGGTGCGGGCGTGGGCGGCGGGGGACGCCGTACGGGCGCGGGCGGTGGGTCATGCGCTGGCTGGGCTGGCGCTGGCGTTGTTCGCCGAGCCGAACCCGACGGTGATCAAGGGAGTGCTGCACGCCCAGGGCCGGATCCCGACTGCCGCCGTACGGCTGCCGCTGGTGCCGGCCGCCGCGCACAGTGTCGAGGCGGCGCTCAAGCAGCTCTAGCCGAGGGCGTCGCGGACGGCGGCGATGAGGCGGGTGGCCCGGGCGTCGCCGTAGCCGACCATGCGGTTGGCGACGTACGCGAAGCCGACGCCGTACTCGTCGTCGCCGAAGGCGAACTGCCCGCCCGCGCCGTCGTTGCCGAAGCTGCGCGCGCCCGGCAGCGCCCGGAAGGCCGAGTCGAGCAGGAAGCCCGAGCCCCACCGCTGTCCCGCGTCCATCCCGGACCAGCTCGCGCCGGCGGACTGCTCACGGACCAGGTCCGTCACCGTCTGCTCGCTCAGCAGCCGCTCGGTGCCGTCGACGCCGGTCACGGCGGCGGCGAACAGCGTGGCCAGGCCGGTCGCGGACGACACGGCGCCCGCGCCGGGGATCTCGGCGGCGAGCAGCTCGGGATCGTTCCAGCCGTGCGGCTCGTCCAGGCCGGGGAAGACGAACGCGCCGTTCATGGTGACCATCCGCATGATCAGCGTCTCGGGGCCGGGCATCGGCGGGCGGCCCGGCGCTTCGGTGAGCCGGGCGAGATCACCGAGCTCCTCGCGGGGTGCGCCGATCCAGGTGCGCAGCCCGAGCCGGTCCGCGATGGCCGCGCGGAACCAGGCGCCCGGGCTCAGCCCGGTGATCCGCCGGATCAGCTCACCGAGCAGGAACCCGAAGACATGAGCGTGATACTCGTACGCCGTGCCGGGCTCCCACAGTGGCGCCTGCTCCTCGATGGCCCGCACGACCGGCGTCCACGCGGTGACCTCCTCGAACGACAGACTCCGGTCGAGCACCGGCAGCCCGGCCCGGTGTCCGAGGACCATCCGCGCGGTGATGCCGTCCTTGCCGTGCGCGGCGAACGCCGGCCAGTACCGGCTCACCGGCGCGTCGAGGTCGAGCTCGCCGCGCTGGGCGAGCAGGTGCGTGCAGATGCTCACCACGGCCTTCGCGCACGAGAACACCGGCACCGCGGTGTCGACGGTCCACGGCCGGCCGGTGCGTTCGTCGGCGACGCCACCGCACAGCTCGACCACCTTGCGGCCGCCGGCGTAGACGGTGACGGCCGCGCCGAGCTCCGGGAAGTCGCCGAAGGTGCGGGCGAAGACGTCGGCCACCGCGCCGAAACGCTCGTCGGCCTCTCCCCTGACGTCCACAGCGGGACACGGTAGGCGGCCCGCGGCGTCGCCTCCACCGATTTGCGGCAGCCTTCAGCGGATCAGTTCCAGGGCGCGTTCGGCCAGGCCGGGCGGCGCCGACCGAGGGGACCCGGCGGTGAACGGCGGGTCCGGGTCGTACTCGACGGCCAGCTGCACAGCCTGCGCGGTCTCGTCGTCGCGCAGGCGGGCCAGCAGGGTCAGCGCCATGTCGATCCCGGCGGAGACGCCCGCCGCGGTGATCACCGGGCCGTCGGTCACGACGCGCTGCTCGACCGGCTGCGCCCCGAACGCGGCGAGCCCGTCGCGCCAGCCCCAGTGGCTGGTGGCCCGGCGCCCGTCCAGCAGTCCGGCCGCGGCCAGCACGAACGAGCCGCTGCAGACCGAGGTCATCCACTGGGGACGGGCCGCCAGCAGCCAGGCGCGCAGCCCGGGATCGTGCATCGCCTCGGCGGTGCCGGGGCCGCCGGGCACGACGATGACCTCCGGGTGCGGCAGGTCGGCGTAGCCGGCGGTCGCGGTCAGGGTGAGGCTGCCGAGGTCGTCGGTCACCGGTCCGGGGGCCGCGGCCACGAACGTCACGGTGACCTGCGGGGCGAAACCGAGCACGGTGTACGGGCCGACGGCGTCCAGGGCGGTGAACCGGGGATAGAGCGGGATGGCGACGTGCATGCCTCAGGCCTCTCTGTGCTGGAAGCGGCGGCGGTAGTCGGCCGGTGAGATCCGCCAGCGGCGCCGGAACGTGCGGTACAGGGTCTCGGGCAGGCCCAGGCCGCAGTCGCGGGCGACCCGGGCCAGCGGCGCGTCGGTGGACTCGAGCAGGCGCCGGGCCGCCTCGGCCCGGCTGTGCTCGACGTAGCGGCCGGGCGGCATGCCGACCTGGCGGGTGAAGACGCGGGAGAAGTGCCGTTCGCTCATCGCCGCGCGCCGGGCCAGAGCCGGCACGCTCAGGTCCGCGGCCGGGTTCGCGTCGATGTAGGCGCGCAGCTCACGCAGGGGTTCACTGCGCGGGACGCCGGTGCGCATCGGCGTGCTGAACTGGCTCTGCCCGCCCGGCCGGTGCAGGTAGACGACCAGGCCGCGGGCAACGTCGGCGGCCAGGGCGGTGCCGTGGTCCTCGGCCACCAGCGCCAGCGCCAGATCGATGCCGGCGGTGACCCCGGCGGAGGTCCAGACGGTGCCGTCACGCACGTAGATCGGATCCGCGTCGACCTCGACCCGCGGGTAGGCCGCGGCGAGGTCCTCGGCGACCAGCCAGTGCGTGGTCGCGCGGCGCCCGTCGAGCAGCCCGGCCTCGGCCAGCAGCAGGGCGCCGTTGCACACCGACGCGACCCGCCGGGCGCGCCCGGCGAGGCGGGCGATCGGCGCGGCCAGGTGCAGGTGCCGCGGCGCGGACAGCCCGCCGGCCACCAGCAGCGTGTCGATGTCGGTGAGGTCGTCGAAGGCCACCGCGGTGGTGGTGACGCCGTTGTGGGCCCGGACCGGGCCGGCCTCCGCGGCCGACACGTCGAGGCGGTAGCCGCCGCGGGCGATCAGGGCCGCGGTGGCGAACACGTCGGCCGGGCCGGCCAGGTCGAGCAACTGAAAACCGTCGTAGACGACGACGGCGATGCGGCGGTCCCCCATGGCGTCGATGATCGCGGGGTACGCGGGGTGGCGTCCACGCCACGACCATGACGATTTCGGCCATCGGGCCGGCTCAGCCCAGGATGCGGCGGGCCTCCGCGAGGACGGCGGGAGAGGCCAGCGGCGCCCAGGACGCGAACAGCTCGCGGAAGTAGGCGCCGTGGCGGGCGACGAACGTCGGGTCCTGCTCGGCCACGTCGAGCTCGTTCACGATGCTCAGGTCGGTGAACGGGCCGGTCTGCTCCGGGGCCAGCTCGTGAGCGTCGCCGGTGAAGCGGTCCCACACCTGCCGGGTGTCCGGCAGGGCCCGCCAGGTGCGGGAACGGTCGCAGGCGCCGTACAGGTAGATCAGCGCCTCGGCCCGCTCACCGACCAGCTCGCGCAGGACAGCCCGGTCCGCGACCGCCAGCAGGGTCCGGTCGAAGCCGTCGGTGCCGTAGGCGGCGTGGGCCAGCCCGGCCAGCTGCACCTGCGGATCGTGGCCGAGCGCGCCGAGGCGGTCGTGGACCCGGCCCAGGTGGGCGGAGAGGGTGCCGCCGGGGTGCTCGATGCTCTCGGCGCCGCGTTCACGCAGCCAGGCCCGCACGGTCTGCTCGGTGCTCATCGCGCCGGGCCCGCGCCGGTGAGCACGGCGACCTTGCCGGTTTCCAGCGCCACCCATACGGCGCCGTCCGGGCCGACGGTCAGGCCGTGCGGTTCGGACTTCGGGCTCGGCAGGTCGTGCTCGGTGATCGTGCCGTCGGCGCTGATGTGCGCGACGCGGTTGGCGCCCCATTCGGTGAACCAGCAGCCGTCGCCGCCGGCGATGATCGCGTGCGGGCGGGCCGCGCGGTCGGGCAGGGCGAACTCGGTCACCGTGCCGTCCGGGGTGATCCGGGCGACCTGGCCGGCGCCGATCTCGACGCACCACAGCGCGTCGCCGCCGGCGGTGATCCCGACCGGGGCGGCGGCGGGGGTGGGCAGGTCGTGCACGGTGACCGCGCCGTCGGTGGTGATCCGGCCGACGGCATTCGCCTGGTTGAGGGTGAACCACAGGGCGTCGTCGGGGCCGGCGGTGATGGTCGAGACGAAGGCCTGCGAGACCGGCAGGTCGAACTCGCGCAGGTCGCCGGCCGGGCTGAGCCGCCCGATGCGGTCGGCGTTCATCTCGGTGAACCAGAGCGCGCCGTCGGGGCCGGCGGTGATCCCGTACGGGCCGCAGCCGCGCGTGGGCAGCGGGAACTCGCTGAGCCGGCCGTCGGTGGTGATCCGGGCGATCCGGTCGTCCTGGGTGCGGGTGAACCACAGCGCCCCGTCCGGCCCGGCGGTGATCAGGCTGGGCTGGCAGTCGGGGGCACCGAGGTCGAAGGTGCGCAGCTCGCCGCCGGTGGTGAGGCGCGCGATCCGCCCGGCGTGCACGAGCGTCAGCCACAGAGCGCCGTCGGGGCCGGTCGTGATGCCGTACGGGCCGGCGTCCTCGTCGGCGACCGTGATCTCCCGGATGTCCATGCCGTTCCCCCTTCGCTGTCTCAGGGCACTTCCGGGTCGGGCGGGCGCCAGCCGCGGCGCCGGCCCCGGCGCAGGGCGGCGGCGACGACCACGACCAGCAGCACCACGCCGGCGCCGATCCCGGCGACCAGCAGTGACATGTCCTGCGCGTGGGCGCGGCGGGCGGCCAGCGCCAGCGCCGCGGGGTCCTCGGTGTGCATGACCGCCGGTGCCGGCGGCGGCGGGGACTCCGGGCCGAGGGTCTCGGTGAGCGCCCGGTACGGGTTCAGCACGCCGAAGCCGTACAGCTCGCTGCGCCGCCCGCCGGGGGCCGGGTCGGCGGTGGCCAGGATGCGCCGGGCCACCTGGGCCGGGGTCAGCGACGGGAACCGCTGCTTGAGCAGTGCGGCGGTGGCCGCCACGAACGGCGTCGCGTAGCTGGTGCCGTCGCCCTGGGTGTGCCCGGAGCGGCGCGCGGCGATGGTCACCCCGACGCCCGGGGCCATCACGTCCACGTAGTCGCCGTGCTGGGAGAAGTCGCCGGCCACGCCGTTGGCGCCGATCGCCCCGACGCCGATCACGTCGGGATAGGACGCCGGGTACGGCCGCGGGTTGCCGTCGTCGGGGCGCCCGTCGTTGCCGGCCGCGGCGACCACGACCACGCCGGCGGCGACGGCCCGGGCCACGGCGGCGCGGACCCGGCCGTCGTCGGTGGTCATCACCAGCGACATGTTGATCACGTCGGCGCCGCCCTCGTCGACGGCCCAGTCGATCGCGGTGGCGAACTTGGCCGGGCTGACCGGCCCGCCGGTGCTCTGGTCGGTGTCGGTCTGCTCGCTGACCCGCACCGGCACGATGGTCGCGTCCGGGGCCAGCCCGCGCAGGCCGGCGCCGGCGACGGGCTCGGCGGCGATGAGGCTGGCCACGGCCGTGCCGTGCCCGACGCAGTCCTGGCGCCCGGTCGCGTCGCCGTGCAGGAAGTCCCGGCCGGCGGCGACCCGGTCACGCAGTTGCGGATGGTCGGCGTCCACGCCGGAGTCGATGACCGCGACGCGCACCCCGGCACCGGTGGCGAACGGGGCGAGCCGTTCCGGGGCGAACAGCTGCGTCTCGTACGGCTTGGCCGCGCTGACCTCGGCCGGGCCGGGCAGAGTGGGGCAGACGAAGGCCCGGGCCTGGGCGGGCACGGCCGGCAGCAGCACGGCGGTCACCCCGGTCAGCGCACCCAGCGCCGCCGTCACCCTGCGCAACCTCATCGCCACTCCCCCGCACCATGACCGGCTTGGATGTTACCGAGCCCGGCCCGGCGGCGGTGACCCGGATGCTGTGAGCACCGGCTCGATTGACCGGCTCCGGCGGGCGCCGCTAGGTTGTGGGGACCATCTGCGGCGTCGTGAGGGAAACCGGTGGGAATCCGGTGCGGTCGCGCCACTGTGAACGGAGCCCTGCGGGGTTTCCGTGAGTCAGGACGCTCACACGTACGCAGGCCTGTTGAACGGGACGCGTCATCCCGGTAGGAGGTCTGACCCAGTCATGTCGAACAACACTCAGTCGGTACGCCCGCTGAACCCGCCCGCTGTCTCACCGCGGGTGCTCTGGACCGCCGTCGGCGCGGTCACCATGCTCCTGCTGCTGGCCTACCTGGTCGCCTTCGACCAGGGCGCGGTCTCGCAGAGCGGCATGTACCTGCACGAGCTCATGCACGACGGCCGCCACCTGCTCGGCGTGCCGTGCCACTGAGCTCGGCCCGCACCACCCCGACTTATGGCGCCATCCTGCTGCGGGGCCTGCTGGCCGGCCTGATCGCGGGTCTGCTGGCGGGCGTCTTCGCGTACGCCACCGGGGAGAGCCGGATCGACGCGGCCATCGCCATCGAGGAAGCCGCGGCCCACGCGCAGACCCCCGGCGCGGCCGACGACGGTCACCACGACGAGGAGCTCGTCTCGCGCACCGGCCAGAAGGGCGGCCTGTTCCTGGCCACGGCCCTGTACGGCGTGGCGATGGGCGGGTTGCTCGCGACGGCGTACACGTTGCTGCGCCGGCGGTTGCGCACCTCCAGCGACACCCGGGCGGCGTTCGGCCTGGCCGGGGCGGCCCTGCTCGGCATCGTGCTGGTGCCGTTCGTGAAGTATCCGGCCAATCCGCCCGCGGTCGGCGATCCCGCGACGATCAACCAGCGCACCATCGGTTGGCTGTCGATCGTGGTGATCGGCGTGGTCGCGGTCTGGGCCGGGGTGCTGGCGTCCCGCTCACTGCGCGCGGGCGCACCGGAGTGGATGCGGGCCGCGGCGGCGCTGGGCGGTTTCCTGGCGGTGGTCGCGATCGGGTACGTGTTGCTGCCCTCGTTCGACGAGGTGCCCGACACGTTCCCGGCCGGCCTGCTGTGGACGTTCCGGCTGGCCTCGCTCGGCACCCAGGTGACGTTGTGGACCGCGCTGGGGCTGGCATTCGCGGCTCTGCTGGACAGGCTGGCCAAGCGGGCGCCGGCCGAGCAGTCCGGGGCCGTGACCGTGTGAGCGGTGTACGGCTGCTCGCCACCGCCATCACCCCGGCGCTGCGCCGGGCGGTCTTCGCCGGCGACGACGACGATCTCGACGAGGGCGGCCTGCGGGCCGCCCTCGCCCTGTGCGACCCGGACGGCCCGGCCGACCTCGGCGGTCGCGGCGACCTGTGGGTGTGCGCGCCGTCGCAGGCGGCGCTGCAGACCGCGCGGGCGCTGGGCCACGACGACCCGGTGGTGGAGAAGGCGCTGGCCGACCCGGCGTTCGGCACGTGGAGCGGGCTGGGCCTGGGCGACGTGGCCGGCCGTGACCCCGAGGGTCTGCAGGCGTGGCTGACCGACCCGGGCGCGGCCCCGCACGGCGGCGAGTCGCTGACCGCGGTGCGGCAGCGGGCGGGTGCGTGGCTGGACAGCCAGCGCGAGCAGCGCACGGTGGCGATCGCCCATCCGGTGGTGGTCCGGGCGGCGCTGACGCACGCGCTGGGGCTGCCGGACGCGGCGGTGTGGCAGCTGGACGTGGCGCCGCTGTCGCTGATCCGGCTGACCCACCGCACGAGCCGCTGGCACGTGTCGTTCCCGCCGGCCGGATAGCGCTCCGGCACGTCAGTCCAGGGCTTCGCGGGCCCAGCGGGTCACCTGCGACAGCACCGGGGAGCGGCCCGCGAAGACCTCCGCGGTGTCGCGGGAGTCGTAGGCGCCCCGGCCGCTGCCCTGCGCGGCCGCCAGCAGCATCCGCGGCGCCAGCCAGTAGTACTTGGCCGCGCCCGTCAGCTTGATCGCCCGGCTGATCGTCGCGTCATCCAGCACGCCGCCCAGCCCGCGCCGATAGCCGTCGGCGACCGCGGCCGTCACGTCGTCGATCAGGGTGATGTCGATCAGCCCGTCGAAGAACGCGTCCAGGGTCAGGTTGGCGACGTCCTCGCCGATCGCGCCCGGCCCGGTGAACGCCCAGTCCAGCAGGACCGGCCCGGCCGCGCCGATGATCAGGTTCATCGGCCACAGGTCGTGGTGGCACAGCGTGCGCGGCAGGGTGTCGGCCGCGGCGAGCAGCTGGGTGCGCCGGTGCCACAGCGCGCGCAGGTCCTGCCGCAGCCGCGGGGACCAGCCGGCGACCGCGGCCGGGTGCTCCCAGTCCGGCTCGCCCACCGGCTGGGCGCTGGTGTAGTCGCGCAGGAAGTCGCGGGAAAGCCAGGCGTCGGTGGGCGGGCGGCCGAGCCAGCGGGCCTGAGCGACCCCCATCCGGTACGCGACGTCGCCGAGCTCCGCGCCGCCACAGGCAGGCCCGGCAACGCCCTCGACGTGCTCGAGCCACAGGGCGACGGAGCCGTCGGCGCGTTCCTCGGTGCCGAGCAGGGCGGGCGCGCTGATCCCCGCGTCGGCGAAGGCGGTGCGGGCCAGGCCGCTGCGGTACGCGAGCAGCTCACGCCGCCAGTAGTTCCAGTGCCCCGGCTCGTCGGAGGCCTGCAGGTGCGCCGCCGCGTCGGCCCGGCCGGGCGTGGAGAGCTTCAGCACCGCGGCGACGCCGTTGCGGCGGACCCGCCAGATGCCGCCGGTGGCGCCGTTGCCCGCGTTGTGGGTCAGCTCCTGGGCGGTGCCGGGCTCGGTGATCAGATCGTCGGGAGGGGTGCGCACGACGGTGATCCTACCCCTGGACAAATTTTTTTGTCGGTGGGAGAGTGGGCGCCATGGAAGACGTCGCAGTGATCGAGGACCCGGCCGCCGCCGAGGTCAGCCTGGACCCGATCCGCAGCCGGCTGCTGGCCGCGCTGGCCGTGCCCGGCTCGGCCACGATGCTCGCCGCCCAGGTCGGCCTGCCCCGGCAGAAGGTCAACTACCACCTGCGCACCCTGGAGCAGCACGGGCTGCTGGAGCTGGTCGAGGAGCGCCGCAAGGGCAACGTCACCGAACGGGTGCTGCAGGCCACCGCCGCCTCGTACGTCATCTCCCCCACCGCGATGGCCGCCGTCGCCCCCGACACGTCCCGGGCGCCGGACCGGCTGTCGGCGCGCTGGCTGCTCGCCGTCGCGGCGCGGCTGGTCCGCGACGTCGGCGAGCTGATCACCGGCGCGGGCAAGGCCCGGCAGAAGGTCGCCACGTTCGCCATCGACGGCGAGGTCCGCTTCGCCAGCGCCGCCGACCGGGCCGCGTTCGCCGAGGAGCTGACCGTGGCGGTCACCGCTTTGGTGAGCCGCTTCCACGACGAGGACGCGCCCGGCGGGCGCAGCCACCGGCTGGTCGTCGCCGTGCACCCCACCGTGACCCGGGAGCGCTGATGGGCAAGGACTTCGAGGCCCACCTGGACGCGCCGGTGCCGGCCACCCCCGAGCAGGTGTGGGACACGGTGGCCACCGGGCCCGGGATCAGCTCCTGGTTCGTCGGACGCACCGAGATCGACGGCGAGACCGTACGCACCTCGTTCGGCGACGGCTGGATGCCCGAGGGGCACGTCACCGCCGCGCAGCAGCCGCACCGGTTCGCGTACCGCAGTGACACCGGCGAGGACGGGCGCTTCGTCGCGTACGAGTATCTGATCGAGGGCCGCACCGGCGCGGCCACCGTCCTGCGGACGGTGACCAGCGGTTTCCTGCCGGGCGACGACTGGGCCGACGAGTACGAGGCGATGCGGTACGGCACCGAGCTGTTCTTCCACACGCTCACGCAATGCCTGTACTGGTTCCCCGGCCGTTTCGCCATCCCGGTCAACGCCTTCGGGCCGCCGGTCAAGGACTGGCCCCGCACCTGGCAACGCCTGCACCGCGCGCTGGGACTTGACGCCGCACCCCGCGTCGGCGACCCGGTGCACACCGCGGTGATCCCGGACGGCGTCGTGTCGTTCACCAACCCGCACACCCTCGCGGTACGCGCACCCGACGCCATCTACCGCTTCCTGCGCGGCTTCCACGGCTCCCTGGTGGTGGCCCACGCGCTGTTCACCCCCACGGATCCCGGGATCTGGCCCGCCTTCCTCGCCTCCCTCGAACTCGACAGCCACGACTGAAGGACGATCATCATGCCTACCGTCACCTCCGCCGACGGCACCACCATCGCGTACGAGACCACCGGCAGCGGCCCGGCGCTGATCCTCGTCGACGGCGCCATGTGCTACCGCGACCAGGGCCCCGCGCGTGGACTGGCCGCGGCGCTCGCCGACACCTACACCGTGTACTTCTACGACCGTCGCGGCCGCGGCGCCAGTGGTAACACGCTGCCCTGGTCGCCGCAGCGGGAGATCGAGGACCTGGCCGCCCTGCTCGCGGTGGCCGGCGGTACGGCGTACCTGCTCGGCACCTCCTCCGGAGCGGTCCTGGCCGCAGACGCCGCCGACCGCCTGCCCGGCTTCAGCCGGCTCGCCCTCTACGAGCCGCCGTTCATCGTCGACGACACCCACGCGCCGCGCCCGGACACGTTCCTGGCCGAGACCGAAGCGCTGATCGCCGCCGGCGACACCGGCGGCGCGGTCAAGAAGTTCCTGCGCTCGGTCGACATGCCCGGCTTCGCGGTGCAGATCCTGGCGCTGCTACCACCGTTCCGCAAGATCAAGGCGGCGGCCCACACCCTGCCCTACGACCTGCGCATCCTCGGCGACACCGGGCGCGGGAAGCCACTGGACCCGGCCCGCTGGTCCGGCGTGACGGTCCCGGCGATCGTGCTGGACGGCGGCAAGAGCCCGCAGTACATGCGCAACGCGGCCCGGGCGCTGAGCGAGGCGCTGCCCAAGGCGGAGTACCGCACGCTGCCCGGACAGACCCACCTGGTGAAGCCGGCCGCACTGGCCCCGGTGGTCAAGGAGTTCTTCGCCTAGAGCAGGTCCGCGGCGTTTTCGAACGCGGTGGCCGCTCGGATGGTCTCGTCCGCGGTCAGCGGCACGTTGCGGGCGCGGGTGAGCATCTCGGCGGCGGTCGCGGGGTCGTCCAGGACCAGCGCCACCTCGGCGCGGTAGACCAGGACTTCCACGTGCGTGACGGGGTCACCGTCGGGGTGGGCCAGGGCGCTGTCGAGGATGCGGGCGGCCTGGCGCGGGTCTCCTTTGGAGTCCGCCAGCACGACCGCGTTCGCCAGAGCATTTTCCAGTCGTCCCGCCGGTGCCGGGGTCGGGGCGGCAGCCGGGGTGTGCTGCACGATGCGGATCCAGTTGCCGCCGGGGTCGATGACGCTGAAGCCGGTCGTCCCGTCGTAGTTCTTGCGCGGCCGGGGCCGGGTCATCCGCGGGGTGCCGGCGATCAGCACCTTGCCGTAGGCGGCGCGCATGCCCGCCGCGAACGCCCGGTACAGCTCGCCGATGTCCGGGGTCAGCACGAGGCAGGAGCCGTATGACTGGGCCGGGTCGAAGCCCGCCATCTCGAAGAAGTGCAGGTTCAGGTCCTCGCGTACCAGGGCCGCGTACGGGTTGGGTTTGCGCTGGAGGTAGGTGGTGTGGAAGCCGAGCACCTCGTAGAAGGCGACGGTGTCGTCGATGGAGGAGCAGGGCAGCAGGGGGACGGTGACCTCGTTGCTCATGCGCTCTTCCTAGCGCTCGCCGCGGCGATGGCGCCCATGGAAATGGCCGAACGGTGGCCGGGTGCCGCTGAACGACCGATGCCGGGTGCGGGATCGTGGGGGTGGTGCGGCGCGGTGGCGGGAAAGTGTCGGTGGGTGGCGTTAGGGTCGGTCCGCGATGGTGGATGACGACGCTTCCGTGACGAGCGACCCGACTTTGACCGGCCCGACTTCGACTGGTTCAGCTTTGACGGGGCCGGCTTCGACCGACCCGACTTCGACCGACCCGGCCTTGGCTGGTCCGGCTTTGACGGGTCCGGCTTCGACCGACCCGGCTTTGGCTGCTCCGGCTTTGGCCGACCCGGCTTTGGCTGGTCCGGCGACCGGTGCGGCGACGGCCCGGCCCT
The DNA here is from genome assembly GCF_055586185.1 of Actinoplanes sp. NPDC051405. Classification (NCBI taxonomy): domain Bacteria; kingdom Bacillati; phylum Actinomycetota; class Actinomycetes; order Micromonosporales; family Micromonosporaceae; genus Actinoplanes; species Actinoplanes sp. NPDC051405. The sequence goes on along the minus strand of NZ_JBVJIR010000015.1, from coordinate 255,540 downwards.
CCGGAGCCGGCTCCCCGGGAAGCCGAGCAGGGACCGCCGGGGCTGTAACGGCCGGGCACGGGTCCCCCGGAGGCGAACCCGGGTCCAGGTCCGCCCGGGCTGTGCTGGCCGAGCACGGATCCACCGTTGACGACACCGGATTCGGGTACGCCGGGTCTGTGACCGCCGAGCACCGGTCCACCGGAGGCGGCACCGGTGCCGGTTCTGGTTCTGGGCCCGCCGAGCTGGCCACAGGCGGTGCCGGTGGCGTCTACTCCGGCGATCCGGTGCCCGAGACGCGCCCGTGTGCCCACTGCGGGCGGCCGGTTCCGCAGCGGGCTGCTGCTGGTCGTCCGTTCCGCTACTGCCGGGACAACGACGGCGAGTGCCAGCGGGCCTCGCGCAACGTGCGGATGCGGCACCGGTCCTCGCCCGGGCTCGCGGGTCAGGTGGCCCGCACCTGGGAGGCCGTCGACCGCCTCGATCAGCTTGTCGGCACGCTCAGCGAGGCGCTGCACGCCGAGATGTCGCCGGCCGGGGTGGAGCGGCAGGTGGCCGAGGTCCGGGCGGAGACGTCCCGGCAGGTCGCGGCCGCGCACACCGAACGCGACGACGCCCGCCGTGATGCCGATCGGGCTGCCGAGGCCGCCGGGGCCGCTGCGCAGGAGGCTGCTGTCGCGCGGGCCGAGCGCGATGACGCCCAGCAGGCCGCGCAGCATGCCCGGCGTCTGGCTGAGGCCGCTGCGCAGGACGCTCGGCTGGCCGTTGCGGGGCGGGACGAGGCGCAGGCTGCCGCCAGTGCTGCTGTCGCGCTGCGGGAACAGGCCGAGACGGAACGGGACCGGGCCCGGGCGGAGGCCACCGCTGTCCGGCGTGAGCTCGACGACGCCCGCCGAGAAAGCGAAGCCAAGTCCCGCGAGCTGGACGACGTCCGCAGGGAAAGCGAAGCGAAGTCCCGCGAGCTCGATGACGCCCGCCGGGAAAACGAAGCCAAGTCGCGGAACCTGGACGACGCCCGCCGGGAGACCGAGACGCAAGCGCGCGAGCTGGAGGCTGCACGGGCCGAGGTGCAGACGCTGACCCGTGATCTCGCCGCCGCGCGGGAGCAGAGTGCGGCAGCCAACGAGCGGGCCGAGGCTCTGGACCGTGAGCGGGACGCCGCCCGGGCGGAGGCGCAGCAGGCAGTGCGCGATGTCACTGCCGCACGAGCCGAGGCCGGCCGGGAACGTGAGAACACCGAGCGTGCCGCGCGCGAAGTGGAGGCGCTGCGGCGTACCGTGACTGAGGAGCGGGCGGCGCTCGCCGCGGCCCGCGGCGACGCGGATGCCGCGCACACCCGGGTGGCTCAGCTTTCGGCCCAGGTCAGTGACCTGGCCTCGGCGCTGGCGTCACTCGGCCCGGCCCGGGCCGTCCCGGCACAGACTTCGACCGGCGGACCAGGCAACGGGTCAGGCACCGGATCCAGAAGCGGACCCGGCGACAGGTCAGGCAACGGGTCAAGCACCCGACCCGGCAACGGGCCGGGTGATCGGGGCAACGGGCAGGGAGGCGGACCAGGCACCGGAACCGCCGAACAGGCCGTCCCGCAGGCACGGTGACCGACATCGCACTATCCGTAGATCCCGCAAAGTCGCGTAAAGTGGACCAAGGTCCACTTCAGGACGGGGCTGAGTCGGCCGATAGGGGACCCGGGCGGTTACGCTCGAAGCGTTAACACCGTCGACATACGGCGGTCGCGGCAGGAATCTCGCGACCGCCCCTTTCGTTACACCAACGGAAGCAGCACCACGAGCGAGGGGAAAGCCGATCATGGGCGAACGCATGCTGCGCGGCAGCCGTCTAGGCGCAGTCAGCTACGAGTCCGACCGCAACACGGAGCTGGCGCCCCGGCAGACCCGCGAGTACCTGTGCGTGAAGGGTCACCAGTTCGAGGTGCCGTTCGCCGTCGACGCCGAGGTGCCGATCACCTGGGAGTGCAAGTTCGACGGCAGCGTCGCACGACTGGTCGACGGCAACGAGCCGGAGCAGAAGAAGGCGAAGCCGCCGCGTACCCACTGGGACATGCTGCTCGAGCGCCGGTCGATCTCGGAGCTGGAGGACATCCTCAACGAACGGCTTCAGGAGGTCCGCACCCGTCGGGGGCGCTGACCGCAGGTAGCAACGTCATCGCCGTCCCGCTCATCAGCGGGACGGCGATTTTGTCGTGTGCCCGCTCCTAGCGGACGATCTCGCCCTCGACGACCTCGCCCTGCACGATCTGGCCGGGCGCGCCGAACGTCGCGGGGCCGGACGGGGAATCCGGGGCCGGCTCGTCGACCGGGGCGGACTGGCGTACCCGCACGTGGCGGGGGCCGAACAGGTCACCGGCGACCGACGCCGGCACCCGCCGCTCGGTGGCGCGTTCCACGCCGCGGCGGGCCAGGATCCGCCCGGGCGGCAGAACCAGCAGCAGACCGGCGACCGCGGAGATGAAGCCGGGGACGGCGAGCAGCAGCGCGCCGAGCAGACCGACCAGGGAGTTGCTCACCTGTGGGCCCGGCGGGCGGCCGGCTTCGGCGGCGGCCCGGAACCCGCGCCAGCCGCGGATGCCCTCGCGGCGCAGCAGCACCAGCCCGGCCACACTCGACGCGGCGATGATCAGCAGGGCCCAGAACGCGCCGAGGGCGTGCACCACGGCCACGAACACGGATATCTCGGCCACCGCGAGCAGGAGCAGCCCCAGCGGGAGCAGAGCCAGACTTCGGCGCATCATCTCCAACCTTCCGGCGTCGCCTCGACGCCCACGGCAAGCATGACACGCCCGTGCCCGGTCACGGCCAGGTCGAACCCTGCCGCGGCTTGCGCCCGAGCTTGGCCAGTACGGCGTCCTTGCGGGCCGACACCCCCCACACGGTGACCCTGAGCAGCTGTTCCTTGAAGATGTTGCCACTCATCTTGCTGACGCCGTGTTCGCGTTCGGTGAACGTGATCGGCACCTCGGCCATCCGGAAACCGTGCCGGTAGGTGCGCCAGGCCAGCTCCACCTGGAACGAGTAGCCGGTCGAGGCGACCGCCGCCACGTCGATCGCGTCGAGCACGGCCATCCGGTACGCCCGGTAGCCGCCGGTGGCGTCCTTGAACGGCATGCCCAGCGCCATCCGGATGTAGATGTTGCCGCCGCGGGACAGCAGCAGCCGGTGCAGCGGCCAGTTGTGCACGCTGCCGCCGGGGATGTAGCGGGTGCCGAGCACCGCGTCGGTGTCACGCAGCACGTCGAGTAGCTTGTGCAGCTCCTCGGGGGCGTGCGAACCGTCGGCGTCCATCTCGACGACCGCGTCGTAGCCTTTGTTCTTCGCCCAGGCGAAACCGGCGACGTACGCGGCGCCGAGGCCTTCCTTGCCCGCGCGGTGCAGCACGAAGATGTGGTCGTCGGCGGCGGAGATCTCGTCGGCGATGTCACCGGTGCCGTCGGGCGAGTTGTCGTCGGCGATGAGGATGTCGACGCTCGGCACGGCCTCGCGGACCCGCCGCGTGATCAGCCGGACGTTGTCCGCCTCGTTGTAGGTCGGGATGACCACGAGGACACGTCCGACCCCCGGGAATCCTTCCGCGCCCGAGACCGTCGGGTTCGCGTCGCTCACCGTTCCTCCGTCGTCGACTCTGCGGCCGCCGCCCGGTCGTCGCGGCGGCGCCGCCGCAAGGGCGCTGCCGCCACGAGGACGAGCACGGCCAGGGCGACGGCCGCCAGCTCCGGCCAATGCCCCAAACGAGTCGCCAGCGTACGCGGTCCGTCCACCCGCATGTCACGCAGGACCACACCCGGCACGTTGAACCCGGTGGACGAGTACACCTGACCGGCCGTGCCGACAAAAGCGGACACTCCCACCGTCGACACCATCAGCGCCTCCCGGCCGTGCTCGACGGCGCGCAGCTGCACCATGGCGAGCTGCTGGCGGGCCTCGGCCTCGTTGAAGGTGGCGTTGTTGGTCTGCACGGCCAGGATCTGCGCCCCGCCGGTGACGGTGTCCCGCACGACCGAGTCGTAGGCGACCTCGAAACAGATCACGTCACCGATGGTCGCCGCCGGGGTCCGTACGACGCCCGGGGTGCTGCCGGCGACCATGTTCTTCACCAGGTCGACCTTGTCGCTGACGACCCGGGCGATGGGGCGCAGCGGCATGTACTCGGCGAACGGCACCGGGTGCCGCTTGATGTACACCTGGTCCAGGTCGGGGCCGGTGACCGGCTGCCACAGGATGCCGGCGTTGCGGATCTCGCCCTCGACGTCGCCGCGCAGCACCGCCCCGAGCAGGATCGGCACGCCGATGGCGGTGGCCGCCCCGGCGATCTGCTGGGCCGCGTCGGGGTTGCGCAGCGGGTCGATGTCGCTGGCGTTCTCCGGCCAGACCACCAGCTCGGGCTGCCGCTGACGGCCGGCGCGGACGTCCGCGGCGAGTTTCTCGGTCGCGCGGACGTGGTTGAGCAGCACCGCCGCCCGCTGGGCGTTGAAATCCAGCCCGAGCCGGGGCACGTTGCCCTGCACGATCGCGACCGTGCGGGTGGTCGTGGCGGGCTCGGCGACCGGCACCAGCGCCGGCCCGGCGATCATCACGGCGGCGACGGTGGCGAACCCGGCCGCCGGCAGCCAGGTGCGCGGCCGGCCCCAGCGGCGCCAGGCCAGCGCGACCAGGGCGCCACCGGCGACCCCGACGGCGAAGGTCACCAGCGGTGCGCCGCCGAGCACGGCCAGGCGCACCGACGGGGCGTCGGCCTGGCTGAACGCCAGCCGCCCCCACGGGAACCCGCCGAACGGGGCCCGGTCACGCAGCGCCTCCTGCGCGACCCAGAGCAGCCCGGCGGTCAGCGGCCACAGCACGCGCAGCCGGTCGTGCAACGGCGACAGCCACGCCCCGGCCAGCCCGAGCAGCGCCAGGTAGCCGGCCTGGGCGAACGACAGCAGCATCCACGGCAGCCAGCCCGCGGCCAGGTGCGTCCAGTCCAGCAGCGGCACGAAGAACACCAGACCGGCGATCATGCCGATCCCGGCGCCGCCCCGCAGCCGCCGCCGGTGCGTCGCCGCGGCCAGCACGGCCACCGCCACGGGCGCCAGCCACCACAGCCCGTACGGCGGGAACGACACCAGCAGTGCTGCCCCGGCGGCCAGCGCGAGCAGCACGGACACCCACAGGCGCAGCGGCCGGGGCGCGGCCGGCACGACCGGGTCCGGCGCCGGCGCGGGCGTTGGCTGAAGCGTCAATAAATCCACCCGCGGAAGGCTACCTGTCGGTGGTCACGAAACCGTCGCACACGCTACCCGCCCGGACCTGCTTGCTCGCCCGGGTGCGGGCCGCTGGCCCGAGAATCCGGGCCTAGGTGGTCGGGGCGGGGCAATCGGGCCCGAGAATCCGGGCCCGAGAATCCGGGCCCCGGCAATCGGGCCCCGGCGGCCGGGGCGGGGCAATCGGGTCGGCCTGGGCGGGCCCGGACCGCCGGGGCCGGAGATAGGTCGGGCCGGAAGATAGGTCGGGCCGGAAGATACGTCGGGCCGGAAGATAGGTCGGGCCGGAAGATACGTCGGGCCGGAAGATACGTCGGGGCGCGGCCCGCAGGCCGCGCCCCGATTGCACCTTGAGATCCGTCCGGGTCCGGTGCGGCACGACGGCGCGTGACCTTCGGACCGGCGCGGCGCGGGCTGGCTGCCCCCGACGTGCCGTTGTCTACTGGCCACGTGTCGCCCTGACCGACACCGGAACAGCGCGGCCGGTCCGCGCCGCCCCGCCGACCCCCACCCCCTGGACCTGGCGTACGCGGGCATCCGGGAACGGGTGCGGGCGTGGCCAGTGGGCGAAGGAACGAAGCGAACAACAGCCGCTTCCCGGAGTAGGACTTGAAGACGGTACGTCGCACCCCCGGCCGTCTGTCAACCGGTGTCCCCGTGTCCGGGCGTGTCGCATTTCCCGGGCGTGTCCCAGCCGTTCACCCGCAGGACTACAGCGCGTCAACAAGGCCCGCGGCGGCCCGTGGGTGCTCCGCGGCGAGCAGCCCCGCCGCGGCCAGCACGTACCGGCTGTCGACGACCCGCCGGGCCCCCACCGGCGCCGCCCAGCCACCGGCCGTGTCCCCCAGCACCGCGTCCAGGACCGCGTCGCCGCCGCCGTGGCGCAGCACCCCGCCGGAACCCACGACCAGCCGCACGTCACGCAGGTCCCGGCCCCCGGTCCGTGGCTGTCCCGGCCCGGCCGACGAGCCGCGTGCGTGGCGCCGCAGGGCGATCATCGCCGCGGTCGCCGCCAGCTGCCGGTCCGTCACCGCGTCGTACGGCGGGCCTCCGGTGATGTCCGGCACCGGCAGCTTCTCCGCCGCCGCGGCCGCGACCACCCCGCTCGCACCGACCCCGACACCCAGGTCACCCTCGACCGTGCGGGACCGCCACAACGTCCCGGCCACGTCACGCCGCGGGCCCGTCTCGGCCTCCGCGTCGGGCACCAGCGCCGAGTACACGTCCGTGGTGGCGCCACCGACGTCGACGACCAGCACCCCGGCGCCGCTGCGGTCGGCCAGCAGCTCCACGCCGGCCAGCACCGCGTCCGGGGTCGCCGCACGCACCAGCGACGCGAACCGCGACCCCCGCGACAGCCGCTTGCCGCCGATCACGTGCCGCAGGAACACCTGCCGGATCGCCAGCCGCGCCGGGCCCGGATCCAGCACCCCGATGCGGGGCAGCACGTTGCCCGTCACGGTCACCGGGATCCCGCGTCCGGTCAGCACCGCGGCGGCCTGCTCGCGTACGTCGGCGTTGCCGGCCAGCACCACCGGCACCCGCAGCCGCGACGTGCCCAGCCGGCCCGCGTTGTGCAGCAGCACCTCGCTGTCGCCGCCGTCGGTGCCACCGACCAGCAGGATCACATCCGGACGGGCCGCGCGCAGCGCCGCCACCGCCCGACCGTCGAGCCGGCCCGCGGCCACGTGCACGACCTGCGCGCCCGCGGACAGGCCGACGCGGTGCCCGGCCTCGGCGGTGACCAGCGACTCGTACCCGATCACGGCCAGGCGCAGGCCGCCGCCGGCCGACGAGCACACGAACAGCTCGCCGTCGCCGCCCAGGGCGGCGACAGCGGCGTCGAGACCGGTCAGCACATCCGAGCCGGCCGTCGTCGGCACCTCCGCGCGCCGCACCAGCCGCCCGTCGTCGAGATCGACCAGACAAGCCTTGGTGTACGTGGACCCGACGTCGACACAGACGGCGAAGGTCATCCTCTGGCCGGCACGACCACCGTGCCCGTGGCGGTCACCGCGACGATCGGCTCGTCCAGCACCGCCGCCGCCGACCCGCCCGTGCCCCGGCACACCACCACCGACCGGAACTCGATGGTCCGTGACCGGGTGCCCATCCGGGTCACCGTCGCGGTCACCTCCAGCACGTCACCGGCCTGCACCGGCGCGGTGAACTGCACGTCGGAGTACGACGCGAACAGCCCTTCGTCCCCGTCGAGCCGGATGCACACCTCGGTGGCGACATCGCCGAACAATCCCAGCGAGTACGCCCCGTCGACCAGGTTGCCCGCGTAGTGGGCGTGGGCGTACGGCACGTACCGGCGATGCGTCACAGTGATCATGCTTTGCTCCCGATCAAGGCGTGGACCAGATACGAGGCGACCTCGCGTGGCGTCGTACCCCGGCCGAAGATCCGGTCCACGCCCAGCTCGCCCGCCATCAGTTCGTCGAACCGCGGCCCGCCCACGATCAGCAACGGCCGCTTGCCGGCCGGCATCGCCTCCCGGAACGCCGCCGTCATCGCCCGCGTGTTCTGCAGGTGCGCGTCGCGCTGGGTCACCACCTGCGACACCAGCACCGCGTCGGCCTTGCGCGCCCGGGCCTCCTCGACCAGCTCCGGCACCGACACCTGCGCACCCATGTTCGTCACGGCCAGCTCCCGGTAGTACTCCAGGCCCTTCTCCCCCGCGATGCCCTTGACGTTGAGGATCGCGTCGATACCCACCGTGTGCGCGTCGGTGCCGATGCACGCGCCGACCACGTTCAGCCGCCGCCGCAGCTTGCGCTTGATCACCGCGTTCACCTCCTTCGCGCTCAGCAACGGGAAGTCCCGCTCGACGACCTGCACCGTGTCGGTGTCGACAAGATGACTGACCCGCCCGTAGACCACGAAGAACGTGAACCCGTCACCCATCGCCTTGGCGTGCACCAGCAGCGCCGGGTCCATGCCCATCTTGTTGGCCAGCTGCACCGCGGCGCCCTCAGCCCGCTTGTCGTGCGGGACCGGCAGCGTGAACGACAGCTGCACCATCCCGTCACCGGTGGTGTCCCCGTACGGCCGCACGATGCTCACGCGGCGCCCTCCAAAGCGAGAGTCACGGGGTTGTAGTAGCCGTCCTCATGCCTCGCGACCCCGTCCAGACCCTTGCCCCGGTCCGCCGGCCGCTTCATGATCCCGAACGTGCCGTCGGCGATCGCCGTCAGCATCGTGTCGTCGACGATCTTCTCCAGCAGCTCGATCGCCTCACCGAGCACCGCGTGCGCCCGCGACTGGATGAACCCGCCCGGCGCCGGCACGAAATCCTCGTGCAGATTGCCGGCCCCGTTCAGCACGTACCGCACGTTCTGCAACGCGATGTCACGGTCCGACAGCCACGGCGTCACCACCGCCTCGGTCATCATCCCCACCAGCAGGATCCCCTGCCCGGTCAGCGCACCCACCAGGTTGAAGAACCCGTCCAGCAGGTTCCCGCGGAACACGTCGCCGGTCATGTGCTTGGTCGGCGGCATCCACTTCAGCGGCGCGTCCGGGAACAACTCCCGCGCCAGCAACGCGTGCGCCAGCTCCAGCCGGAACGACTCCGGCAGCTCCGGGTTGATCTCGAACGCGTGCCCCAGCCCCAGCTGCCAGTCCGCCAGCCCCGCCTCGTGCGCGAAGAACTCGTTGAGCAGCTGCGACACCGTCACCGTGTGCGCCGCCTCGACCGCGTCCGCCGTGGTCAGGTAGTTGTCCTCACCGGTGTTGATGATGATCCCGGCCCGGGCGTGCACCTGCCGCGAGAACCGCTGATCCACGAACGTGCGGATCGGGTTGATGTCACGGAACAGGATCCCGTACATCGAGTCGTTGAGCATCATGTCCAGGCGCTCCAGCCCGGCCAGCGCCGCGATCTCCGGCATGCACAACCCCGACGCGTAGTTCGTCAGCCGCACGTACCGGCCCAGCTCCTTCGACGTCTCGTCCAGCGCCGCCCGCATCAGCCGGAAGTTCTCCTGCGTCGCATACGTGCCCGCGAAACCCTCCCGGGTCGCCCCCTCGGGCACATAGTCCAGCAGCGACTGCCCCGTCGAACGGATCACCGCGATCACATCCGCGCCGGCCCGCGCCGCCGCCTGCGCCTGCGGGATGTCCTCGTAGATGTCCCCGGTCGCCACGATCAGATAGATCCACGGCCGCTGCTGCGGATCCCCGTACCGCTTGATCAGCCGGTCCCGCTCAGCCCGGCGCCGATCCACCACCTTCAGACCCGCGTCGGTCGCCCGCCGCGCGGCCCGGCGGGCCGCCGCCACCTCGGCCCTGGACTCCGGTACGGCGAAAGTCACCGCCCCCGCCGCGGCCTTCTGCGCCAGCACCGTGACATCCTCCACGCCGTGGCCCGCCAGGGCGTGGAACACCGGCAACGCCACCCCCCGGCCCAGACCCACATCGGCGCGCACCGCGTCGACCAGCCTGTTCACCCACGGAATGCCGTCGGAATCCGCCCCCGACACCCCGGCCAGGCGCAGCACCGCCCGCTCCACCGACACCGTCGTGTGCGAGCGCGCCAGGTCCACGACCGGCTGCCCCGCCCGCGCGGCGAGCGCCCTGGCCCGCCGCACCACGTGCGGATCCAGCCCCAGCTTGTTCACGTCACTCCTCGAAGATCGTCTCGCCGTGCAGCACCGTGCGCCGGCACACCGGCCGCGCCGGCACCACCCCGTCCACCCCCGGCAACAACACCGGCAGGCCCCCGTCCACCCCCGCCGGCGTCTCCCACACCGCGAACGTCGCCGACCGCCCCGGCGTCAGCACCCCCGCGTCGTCCACCCCCGCCGCCCGCCAGCCACCGCGGGTGCTCGCTCCGAACGCCGACCGCACGCTCATCCGGTACGCCGGATTCCGCGGCGCCGCCGCAGCCACCACCGCCGCCCACGGATCCAGCGCCGTCACCGGCGAGTCCGACCCGAACGCCAGCGACACCCCGACCGCGTACATCGCCCCGATCGGATTCGTCGCCAACGCCCGCTGCACCCCCAGCCGCTGCGCGTACATCCGGTCCGGGCCACCCCACAACGCGTCGAACACCGGCTGCACGCTGGCCACCACCCCGAACTCCACCATCCGGGCGATCATCGCCTTGTCGATCAGCTCCACGTGCTCGATGCGGTGCCGGCCCTCCCGCAACCGGTCCACCCCCACCCGCCGCGCCGCGATCGCGAACCCGTCCAGCACCGCCTCGATCGCCGCGTCCCCGATCGCGTGGAAACCACCCTGCACACCCAGCTCGATGCACTCCAGCAGATGCGCCCCGGCCTGCTCCGCCGACACGAACGCCTCACCACAACCACCACCGTCGGCGTACGGCACCCGCACCGACGCCGTCCGCGACCCCAAAGCCCCGTCCGCGTACAGATCACCGGCCGCACCGACCGCACCCAGCTCCTTGGCCCGCGCCGCCCCGCCGAGCTCACCCCAGTAACCGAACACCTGCGGCAACCCCGCACCCGACAACGCCAGCACCGACGCGAAATCCGCCTCACTCGACGTGCCCGGACCCGCACACTCGTGCACCGCCGCCACCCCACGCGACGCCGCCAGCCGCAACGCCGAGGTCTGCGCCGCCGTCCGCTGCGCCACCGTCAACGAACCCAGCGCCACCGCCCGCACCGCGTGATGCGCCTGCTCCCGCAGCCAGCCCGACGCGGCGTACCCCGGCACCCCCTCGATGCCGGGGCACGCCGCCAGCAACGACCGCGACGCCAGCGCCGAATGCACCGACGCCTGCGACAGATACACCCGCCGCCCGTCCGCCGCCCGCTCCAGCACATCCGCCGACGGCGGCTCCTGCACCGCCCACGTCGACTCGTCCCAGCCGTGCCCGTGCACCACCCCGTCGACCGGCCGCGTCCGCGCGAACGCCGACACCGCCTCCAGCAGCTCCGCCGCCGACCGCACCCCGGACAGATCCAGCCCGTCGGCCGCCAGCCCGGTGTCCGTCGCATGCAGATGCGCGTCCACAAAAGCCGGCGTCACCAGCGCGCCGCCCAGGTCCACGGTCACATCCGCCGACGGGGCATCAGCCGCCGCACCCAGCCACGCGATCCGCCCGTCACGCACCAGCATCGCCGACGCCCGCGGATCCGCCGCCGAGTAGAACCGACCGTTCGCATACACCACAGAGGGGGAAATCATGACCGTCAGTGTGCCGCGATCCGCGCCTCGAACAGAGCCCGCACGGCCGGAGTGCGCCGCACCACATCCAGCGCGAACGCCGCATGCCCCGGCACGTACCCGTTGCCGATCAGCATCGTCACGTCCGCCGCCAGGCCCTCGGCCCCCAGCGCCGCCGCCGGGAAACTCGTCGCCATCGAGAAGAACACCACCGTGCCGCCCGCCGCCGTCGCCAGGATCGCCCCGTGCTCACACCCCGGCACATCCACACACACGACCGTCACCGTCGCCGGCTCGCCCAGCGCCGCCACCACCGCCGACGACACCGCCAGCGGATCCCGGGCGTCAGCGACCGCGACGTGATCAGCCAGACCGGCCGCCAGCAGCACGTCGCGCTCGGCGTCCGACACGACCACCCCGACCGTACGGGCACCCGCCAGCCGCGCCGCCGTCAACGCCAGAGACCCGCTCTTTCCGGCCCCACCGAGCACCGCCACCGACACCGCACCGGCCGCCGCATGCCCGCGCACCACCCGGTCGGTCAACGCCGGCGCCCCGCACACGTCGAACACCGCCAGGGCCAGCTCCGGAGCCAGATCATCCGGCAGCACCGCCACCACCGACCGGCCGAACAGAATCGCGTGACCCGCCGCCGGCACCTGCTCGCTGCGCCCGTCCCAGCCGGCCAGCCCGTCGGTCACCGCCAGCGGGGTCAGCGTCAGCGACACCAGCGTGGCGACCCGGTCACCCACCTTCACCGGCAACGGCGACTCCGGCCCGACCTCGTCCACCACCCCGATCAGCATGCCGCCCGAACCCGTCACCGGGTTGTGCATCTTGCCCCGCGTACCGATGATCTCCAGCACCTCGGCCCGCACCGCCGCGCCGTCCCCGCCGTGCTTGCCCGACAACTGCCGGAAGCTCGCCGCGTCCAGATTCAGCCGCTCCAGGCTGATCCGCACCTCGTCCGCGCCGAGCTCCGGGCGCGCATCCAGGCGCCACGCCGCCTGCGGCAGCACACCCACCGGCTCAAGCACCCGGGACAGACCCACGGGAAACGACATGCCCACCATCCTCACAAGAAACAACTTGCCGCGCGGCCGTCCTACCGTAAATCCTCCGGGGCGACGGTTACTAGACCGCAGATTCTCCAGTATCGTCGATCCAGTTCGCTCCCCGACCCCAGGAGGCCCCGTTGACCGAGCTGAAGAACGACGCGGCCACCGCGGCCGGGCAGCCCTACAACTACCAGCGCCGCCCCCTCGTCGAGCCCGACTGGACCCGCTTCCCCGGCTGGAGCAAAGTCACCACCCAGCAGTGGGAATCCGCCCAGTGGCAGCGCGTCAACTGCGTCAAGAACGTCAAACAGCTCCGCGCCGTCATGGGCGACCTGCTCGACGACCGCTTCTACGCCGACCTCGAAACCGACATGCAGCGCCTGGCCACCATGTCCATGCTGGTGCCGCCACAGATGCTCAACACCATGGTGCCCGACCGCACCCCCGACACGGAGTCGTTCTACGCCGACCCGATCCGGCGCTACATGATCCCCGTGGCCACCGACCGCCACCTCGACTGGCCCTCCCACCCGCACGCCACCCGCGACTCCCTGCACGAGCACGACATGTGGGTCGCCGAAGGCCTCACCCACCGCTACCCCACCAAGGTCCTCGCCGAGCTGCTCAGCACCTGCCCCCAGTACTGCGGCCACTGCACCCGCATGGACCTCGTCGGCAACAGCACCCCCACCGTCGACAAACTCAAGCTCACCCTCAAGCCCGTCGACCGCTACGACGCCCACCTGGCCTACCTCAAGGCCCACCCCGGCGTCCGCGACGTGGTCGTCTCCGGCGGTGACGTCGCCAACGTGCCCTGGAAGCAACTCGAGACGTACCTGATGGGCCTGCTCTCGGTCCCCACCGTCCGCGACATCCGGCTCGCCACCAAAGCCCTCATGGGCCTGCCCCAGCACTGGCTGCAGGGCGACGTCGTCGAAGGCCTCAACCGCGTCGCGATCACCGCCGAACGCCGCGGCGTCAACCTCGCCGTGCACACCCACGTCAACCACGTGAACTCACTGACCCCGCTGGTCGCCCGGGCCGCCCGCATGCTGCTCGAAGTCGGCGTCCGCGACGTCCGCAACCAGGGCGTGCTCATGCGCGGCGTCAACGCCACCACCGCCGACCTGCTCGACCTCTGCTTCGGGCTGCAGGGCGAAGCCGGCATCCTGCCGTACTACTTCTACATGTGCGACATGATCCCCAACGCCGAGCACTGGCGCGTCCCGGTCTGGTACGCCCAGCAGCTCCAGCACGACATGATGGGCTACCTGCCCGGCTACGCCACTCCGCGGATCGTCTGCGACGTCCCCTTCGTCGGCAAGCGCTGGGTCCACATGCTCGCCGAGTACGACCGCGAGCACGGCATCTCCTACTGGACGAAGAACTACCGCACGTCCATCGAGGCCACCGACGACGAAGCCCTCAACAAGCTCTACGCCTACTACGACCCGATCGACACCCTGCCCGAGTCCGGCCAGCAATGGTGGCTCAAGCAGCAGGTCGCCGAGTAACAAGCGCACAAAAAGGCCCCCGGGACCGTCGTCCCGGGGGCCTCGCTGTGGGCCGGCTCAGCTGAAGGCGTCGCGTACGTCCTTGCCCGCGTCCTTGACATGCTCACCGGCCTGCTTGGCGTGTGCGGAGGTCTCCTGCGCCTGACCCTCGGCGGCGAGCCGCTCGTTGTCCGTGGCGTCGCCGATGCCCTGCTTCGCCTTACCGGTCAGTTCTTCGGCCTTGTTCTTGACCTTGTCAGTGAAGCTCATCGTCAACCTCTCCGAGGACTCGAGCTTGATTGTTCTTGTCGGAGAAAAGGTGCCCGAAGGGCGCGTTTCTAAAACACGACTTACGTCGAGTGGGGCGGCGCACTGTGTGTAGAGCGTCCTAGGATCCTGGTCATGAGCGATCAAGCCGCTGCTGCCTCCTTCGGACTCGCTGCCGCCGTCTACGAGCGCGGGCGCCCGCCGTACCCCGCTGAAGCTCTTGACTGGCTCCTGCCGGCCGGGGCCGGCCAGGTCGTGGACCTCGGCGCCGGAACCGGCAAACTCACCCGCCAGATCCGCGACCGCGGCCTGCACGTGACGGCGGTCGAACCGTCCGACGGTATGCGCGCCGAACTCGGCCGCGTCCTGCCCGACGTGCCGGCCCTGCCCGGCAGCGCCGAAGCCATCCCCCTGCCCGACCACAGCGCCGACGCCATCCTCTGCGCCCAGGCTTGGCACTGGGTCGACCCCGAACGGGCCGTCCCCGAAGCCGCCCGCATCCTCAAACCGGGAGGGCGGCTCGGCCTGATCTGGAACCTGCGCGACGAACGCGAGGACTGGGTCCGCCGCCTGGGCGAGCTCATCCACTCCCCCGAAGAGCACCGTCGCGCCGAGTTCGGGCCCCCGTTCGGGCCGGTGGAGACCCGCGACTTCACCTGGACCCACGAGATCACCCTCGACCGGCTCCTCGACCTGGTCGCGTCCCGCAGCTACATCATCCTGCTCAGCGAGACCGAACGCGCCGCCGTGCTGGACGCCGTCCGCGAACTGACCGCCACCCACCCCGCCCTCGCCGGCCACGACACGTTCGCCTTGCCGTATGTCACCGAGTGCGCCCGGGCGGACCTACCGCAACGCTGAGCGCCACACCGGCAGGTGCGCGGCGAGGTAGTCGGCCGCGCCACCCCAGTGCACGCCGTGGCCCTCGGCCCACAACCGGGCCCACGGCAGTGCACCGGTGCGGGAACCGTCCGCCAGCAGGTCGTACATCGCCCGGGTACGGACCACGAGCTTGTCGGGCAGTGCGGCCCGGCCCGCGGCATCGAGGTCGTAGCCGTCGACGACAGCCCGCAGCCGCGGCGCATCCGCCTCCGGATCACCACCGGCGACCAGCGGCGCGAAGGTCTGCGCGAGGTAGGCCAGATCCCAGAGGCGGGTGCCCGGGGCCGACGCGTCCCAGTCGATGAACGTCCAGGTGTCGCCGTCGCGGATCAGGTTCCACGGAGCCAGATCCTGGTGACAGACGAGGTCGGCGCCGTCCGGCGGGATGGCCACGTCCCACCGGGCGCCGGCCGGAGGCACGAAGTCGGCGGACGCGTCGTGGATGGCCCGAACCATGGCGCCCAGCCGGCGTAGCTCGGCCAGGGTCATGGGTGGCGCCGACTCGCCCTGCCGGCCGGGCACGAACTCCAGCACCTGGCGGCCCTGGTCGTCACGGCCGAGCACCGCCGGGACGCCGGCGACCCCCTTGGCGTGCAGGTGGCGCAGGAAGGCATGCACGGAAGGAGTGGCGGGCGTCCAGGGCTTGCGCACGGTGGAGCCGGAGCGGACCACGGACTCGGCTACGTTGCCGCCGGCCAGGGGCTCCTCGCGGTCCGGGGCGTGGCTGGTCAGACGGTCCATCCCAGCCGGATGCGCCACTCGTCTTCGGTGCCTTCGCGGGGGTCCTGCAGCAGGTGCAGCACGGCATGCAGAGGAATCATCTGCTCCGGCGTGATCCTCGGTGGCAGCCGGCGGAAGTCCTCCCGGCTGCAAACGGCCCGCTCCTTGTTCTCCACGAGATCAAGGCTAGGCACCTCGGGCACTCCCCACAATGGCGTTTGTCGAGGCGGGTCGCCGTAGGCGGCGTTCTGGGTGTGGTGGGGCGCACTGCGCATAAGGCATCCTAGGATGTTTCGTTCAAGACACTGACCCGGGGCTTTGACAATAGGCAGGTGATTGCCTGCATAATGGTCGGCGTGACCCTCGAACCAGGAGCGATGGACCCGGTCTTCAAAGCCCTGGCCGACCCCACCCGACGACTTCTGCTCGACCGCCTGCGCGAGCAGAACGGTCAGACCCTGCGCGAGCTGTGCGACCGCCTGGCGATGACCCGCCAGTCCGCGACCCAGCACCTCGACCTGCTGCAGGCCGCCAACCTCGTGACCGTCGTGCGACGCGGGCGGGAGCGGCTGCACTACCTCAACCCGGGGCCCATCCACGAGATCGAGCAGCGCTGGATCTCCGGCTTCGACAAGCCCCGGCTGCGGGCCCTCGACGCGATCAAGAGCAAGGCAGAGGAGTACGCCATGAGTGACCAACCCACGCCCGTGCCGACCTACGTCTACACCACCTACATCCACGCGACCGCCGAGCAGGTGTGGCAGGCGCTGACCGACGCGGACCTGACCGCCCGCTACTGGGGGCACGCCAACGTCTCGGACTGGCAGCCCGGCTCGACCTGGGAGCACCGCCGCACCGACGGTTCAGGCGTGGTCGATGTCGTCGGCCGGGTGCTCAAGGCCGAACCGCCGACGAGCCTGGTCATGACCTTCGACGACGTACCCGAGGAGCAGCTGACCCGGGAGCCGTCCGTGGTGACCTTCCTCGTCGAGCCGTACCAGGACATCGTGCGGCTCACCGTGACCCACGAGAAACTGGCCAACCTCGAGATGCACGGCGGCATCTCCCGCGGATGGCCGGCCGTGCTGGCCAACCTCAAGTCCCTGCTCGAAACCGGCGACGTCCTCCCCCAGGCGCCGTGGGACATGTCCCCCGCGCACAGCTGACCCGATGGACACCACAGCGCTCACCGCCGCGTACGGCGCCCTGCTCGACGCCGCCGCCACCGTTGCCGACGCCGGCGAAGCACCACCGCCCGGCGAATGGGATGCCGACGAGATCCTGGCGCACGTCGCGCTCGTCACCGCCGCCACCATCGCGACCGCAGCAGCCGTGGCCGCGGGAGCACACACCACCTACGACAACCGCCTGGCCCAGGACACCTGGACCATCAACCGCGTCATCTCCCTCGCCGATGGCCACGCGGGGCTGCGGGAGCGCATCCGCAGGCAGGGCGAGGCCCTGTGCACCCTGACCGGCCCGGCGCTGAGCGGGACCGAACTCGACACGCCGGTGCCCGCCCTGCTCCTGTCGCACGACACCGCGCTGGTCAACGGCCCGGTGCCCCTGCGGGACATCATCACCGGCCTGGCCGCGGTGGAACTGCCCGGCCACACCCGGCAACTCCTGGCCTTGCTCCCGACCGAGGACAACCCATGACCGTCGCCAAGCCCGCCTTCGTGTACGTGACCTACATCCACGCCACCCCGCACCGTGTGTGGGAAGCGCTGACCGATGCCGACCTGACCGGCGTCTACTGGGGACACCACAACGTCTCCGACTGGCAGCCCGGCTCCCCCTGGGAACACCGGCGCACCGACGGCTCAGGCATCGCCGACGGTGGCGGCGTTGTCCTCGAGGCCGACCCGCCGCACCTGCTGACGATGACGTTCGACGAAGCAGGTTCCGCTGCCGAGCCGGACTCCTCCACCGTCACGTTTCGTATCGAGCCCTACCGCGACATCGTCCGGCTGACCGTCACGCACGTGAATCTGACCGAAGAGGACGCCCAGGAGGTCTCCGCCGGCTGGCCCGCGGTCATGGCGAACCTCAAATCGCTGCTCGAGACCGGGCAGGCACTGCCGCAGGCGCCGTGGGAGATGGCCCTTGGGGACCAACGTTCGGGAAAGTCGCGCTAACCAAAATCAAGCGATAGCGGTCTACGGCCGGTTCACCGGCCCTGCTCATTGCGGCGACCGGGCTTGTCGGAGCCATCCTGCCCAATCCACTGAATCCGGGGTGTCGGTAAGGAACGTGTCCTCGGGCGGGTTGGTGTACCGGTTGATGTAGCGCTGTGACTGGTGGCCGAGGCGGCGTTCGAGTTCGTAGGCGTCGCTGCCGGTGGCCTCGGCGAGCGCGAAGGCGAACGAATGCCGCAGGTCGTTGGGCCGCAGCGGGCTGACGTGCCGGGCCGGGTCGGTGTGTTCGGCGTCGTGCCACCGGCCGATTCTGCTCGCAGATCAGGTTGATCGAGCGCGGGGAGAGCCGGCCGTCGAGGCGGCGTGAGCCGATCGAGGCGGCGGACAGGAACAGCGCGGCCGCAGTCGGCCCTGCGTCGACGGGACGCTCGTGTTCGAGGTAGCCGGCCAGGGCGGTGCGACCATCGGCGCCGAGGAACACGGTTCGGCTGGTGCCGCCCTTGCCTCGGACGCCGATGATCTTCGCCTTCTTCGCCGCGCGTAGCGCCCCCAGAGCATCAGGGGTTACCTGGTCCAGGTCGATGTTGACCAGTTCCTCGCGGCGCAGGCCGGTGCCGAGCAGGGTATGCGCGATCGCGCGGTCGCGTAGCGGCCGGGCGTGGCCGTGCAGTTCGCCGGCGGGGCTGCGGCGGCCCTTGTGCTGGTGGAAGCGGGGCAGCCGGTCGAGCAGGTTCTTCAGGGTGCGGACCTGCCCGGGCTTGAGGGCCCGGGGTTCGAGCGGGGGCAGCGGCAGGTCGCCGACTCGTGCGCACGGGTTGCCGTGCTGCAGGGCGGCCGGGTCCTGGGTGCATACCCAGGTGGTGAACCCGGACAGTGCGGCGAAGTGGGTGCTGACCGTGGCCGGGGCCAGGCCGAGCCCGCCGGCATCCCGGCCGGCCGGGCCTCGATTCCGGTCACCTGCGCGGTCATGTCGCCAGGTTGTCGGTTGCCTTCACAGAAGAGACCCTCCCTGAAGACAACCTGCATGCGCCCGTCATCGCTGTTCGGGGCTGCTGTTGTCGAGGGCGGCGAGGTGGGTGCGGATCTGATCGGCTTCGGGCAGGCCGAGGTCGGTGTAGAGGGTCAGGGCGTGCTGGTAGTGCTCGCGCGCGCCGGCCGGGTTACCGAGGGTGTGGTGGGCATGGCCGAGGCCGGTGTGGGCGCGGGCCTGCTCGTCGCGGTCGCCGATGCCGGCGGCGGCGGTGTGGTGGGTGAGGGCGTCAGTGGCTCGGCCGGCGGCGTGGGTGGCTTCGCCGAGACCGTTGAGCGCCGAGGCTTCGCCGTACCGGTGGCCGGTCTCCCGGAAGATGATCAGAGCCTCCTGAAGGTGTTCGGTGGCCTGGTCGGGCCGGCCCAGGTGGGTGTGGAGAATGCCGAGGTTGTCCAGCGCCCAGGCTTCGCCGGTGTGGTTGCCGAGGTGCCGGTGCAGGTCCAGGGCCTCCCGGAGGTGGTCGCCGGCCGGCCCGTACCAGCCCAACCGCACCTTGACATCGCCGAGGTTGTTCAGGGTGACGGCTTCACTGGCCCGGTTGCCGGCCTGCCGGCACAGGGTCAGGGCCTGGTCGTGGTGCTCCACGGCCAGCCGGAGGCGGCCCCGCCGCGCCTCGTGTTCGCCGAGGTTGTTCAGCACGCGAGCTTCGCCGACCCGGTCGCCGGTCTGTCGGTACAGGGTCAGGGCCTGCCGGTAGTGGTCAATGGCCGTCCGGTAGTGACCCGACCGCTCCGCGATGAGGCCAAGGCCGCTCAGGGCGCGGGCCTCGCTGGCAGGGTCGCCGGCCAGCCGGAAAAGGTCCAGCGCCCGCTGGAGGTGCTCGACGGCCAGCCCGTAGCGGCCCAGCCGCCAGTGGGCGACACCGAGGTCGGTCAGGGCGTGGGCTTGTTCGGTCGGGTCGCCGTTGTGGAGGGCGGCGCGGTGGGCGTGGCCGTGCAGGTCAGGGCGTCAGTGTTGTGGCCGCCGCCGAGGTATCGGTACAGGGTGCGGGAGAGTCGGATGGTGTGGGTGGGCCAGCCGTGGGCGGCGGTGTGCGCGGCGACCGCGACCAGGGTGGGCCGTTCGGTGTCCAACCACTCCCGCGCGGTGTCCGGATCGGTCAGGTCCGGCGTGGGGGTGCCGGCCGGCGGGATCGCGGGCTGATAGTGGGCGTCGGCGGGGTACAGGGCGTTCATCGCGGCGGCGGTGGCCGCGAGGTAGTGATCGAACAGGCGGGTCAGGGCGGTGCGGCGCTCGGGTGGGCGGTCCTCGTCGGTGGCCCGGATGGTGGCGTAGACGCGAACCAGGTCGTGGAAGGTGTACCGGCCGGGGGTGCTCTCCTGCAGCAAATGGTCGCGGTGCAGGTGGTGCAGCTGGTCTTGGGCGGTGGGCAGGTCGGTGTCGGCGAGGGCCGCGGCGGCGTGGGCGTCGAGGTCCTGGCCGGGGTGCAGCGCCGCCAGTCGGAGCAGTCGTCGCTGCGGCGTGGGCTGGTGCTGATAGGACAGGTGCAGGGCGAGTTCGACGCCGGTGTCCAGGCGCCGCTGGTGGTGGTGTTCGTCGAGCCGGTCGGCGTGGTCGGTCAGCGTCCAGCCCGGTGTGTTGCGGATGTGTCCGGTGATCAGGCTGAGCGCAAGGGGTAGGTGGCCGCAGCGCCCGGCGATCCGGGCGGCGGCGTGCGGATCGGCGCCGACGGGAACGTCGGGGATGGCCTGGGCGAGGAAGGCCAAGGCCTCGTCGGGGATGAAGACATCCACCGGGAGGCGGGTCGCGGGGTGCAGGTCGGCCAGACTGCGCCGGCTCGTCACCAGGGTGAGGCAGCCCGGTACGGCCGGTAGCAGCGGGCGGACCTGGTCAATGGTCGCGGCGTTGTCCAGCACCACCAGGGCGCGGGTGCCGGCCAGGCGGTCGCGGTAGGCGGCAGCCCGCGCGTCGAGGGTGTGGGGGACCTGCTGGCCGGGCATCCCGAGCAGGCGCAGGAACCCGTCCAGGACCGCGGCCGGGTCGGCCGGCGGCTGCGCCGGGTCGGGATCGAAGCCGCGCAGGTTGACGAACAACACCCGCTCAAACGGCCGCTCGCGGTGGAGCAGGTGTCCGGCGTGCACGGCGAGTTGCGTCTTGCCGACCCCGGCCATCCCCTCGATCGCGGAGATCACCACCGCATTCCCGGCCCGCGCGGCCTGGCGGGCGGCGTGGCGGAGCTGGTCCAGTTCGAAGCTGCGGCCGGTGAACCCGACCAGATCCTGCGGCAGGCCGTCCTGCACCCGGACCTGCGACACCGCCTCGATCTCCCCGCCGATCACCCGCAACGCCTGACGCCATTGGGTCACGTACCCGGTGTCGGGGCGCAGCGTCTGGACCACCGCGAGCACCAGGTCGGTGTCCAGCCGCCGTCGGTCGGGCCGGAAGCAATACGCGACGGTGGACTTGCACACCAGCTCACCGGCCGGCCGGCCCGCCGCGGTCCAGGCCGCGTTGACCCGATCCTTGATCGTCTCGTACGAGGGGTTACCGGCCCAGACCTTCAACCGACGCAGCCGCTCGACGAGATCGGCGAGGCAACCCGCCTGCGCTGGATCGGGCAGCGTCGCAAACGCGTTCTCCGGCGCGGCCGCCGGATCCCCTGTCAGTGGCACTGTCCACCCCCGCAGACCGGACTCGACACCTCAGCGCGACCGAGGCTAGCGACTTCACCACTCGACGGTAGTCGCCCATCAGACAGCTCACGCCATCTGGTCCACAACGGACCAGGCACCGCCGGCGCCGGGTCGGCGTCCGAATTCGTCCGAACCTCACCAAGGCCGGGAAACGACGCCCAACACTCAACGGCACGCCCTGACGGCACGAGCCGGGGCGGCCGGGCCCCAGATGTCGGCGAAGACTGAATCCGGCACGTCGAAAACCGTATCGAAGGAGATCCAGAATGACCAAGAAATCCCGGATACTCGGCGGCGCCGCCACCGGGGGCGAGGTGCCGGAAAGGGGAATACGCATGCGATTCACGAGAGGACTGATGGTGGCGGTGCTGTTCGCCACCGGCCTGGTGACCGCCGTGGGCGGTCCGGCTCAGGCCGCCGAGAGGTGGGTCCTGCTGGGGCGGTACGAGCTCCGGAACGCCTACACCAACACCTGCCTGGACGCACACTTCAACGGTGGCGGCCTCAACGGCAACAAGGTTGGCTTGTGGGAATGCAACGGCGGGATCAGTACGAAGTGGAAGGTCTACCAGGACTTCAACGCCAAGGACTGGCAGTTGAGAATCGTTAACGAACGTCGACCGGTGGACGACGGCGGCCTCCGCTGCCTGGACTACCCAGCCAACACCGGCGGTGTCAACGGCTTCCAGTACGTGTTGTGGGATTGCGTGAACAGTCCCGGTCAGCGGTTCCGCAGTGCCCTCAACACCAGCATCGGCGCCCACATCTTCGCGGTGCAGCTGGGCGGGCCGAACAACCACATGGACGCCTTCGCGTCGGGCGGTCTCGGGAACGGTAGCCCGGTGGGCAACTGGGCGTGGACCGGGCACCCGTTGCAGCACTGGAAGATGAAGCTGGTCTGAGCAAGGTGACCTGAGCCCTCACGCATTCGTGCGTGGGGGCTCCTCCATCCGGAGGCGGTCCAACCCGGCGAGGTACATCGCCTGCGTGCGGTCATCGAGGAACGGGTAGCCCTGCCCGCGCAGGTCGGTCAGCGCCCGGTCCAGATAGCGCGTCCCACACCACGGCCAAGGGCACCGCCTCGCCCAGGTGTCGGCCTCGAACAGCACCTGCACCGCCGCCGACATGACCCCGGCGTGCCGGGCCTGACCGTGCGAGCGCGTTTCAGCTTCTCCTTGTCCGAGCTGCGCCCGGCCCGGCCGATCAGCTCGCCGGTCAGGAACACGTCGAACAGTTCCAGGGCGTCATCGGTCGCGATCTGCGCCACCCGGTCCAGCGACTTCACCCAGCCCCGACCGGTCGGGGTGTTCGGCCCGCGCCGCCACAAGTCCAGCTGGGAACGGCGCTGTCCCTCCGGCACCCGCAAGATCTGGTCCAGGTCGCCGGCCTGCTCCGCCGTGACCACCCCGGCCAGAGCTTCATACAGCCGGTCTCGGCCGCCTTCCGGGCGCTGGCCACGTCATCGCGCAGCGTCGTCACCCGGGCAGGTCGGCTTGCGTCCAGGTGCGCCTCTACACACGACGGGTCGGCCACCTCGACCTGCGAGGCCACGTAGTCGACCACCACGATCGGCATGTCGAGCGGGTCCTCCAGGGCCGAGATGAAGTGACCGGTGTGGCGCCGCGCACCCCGCCTACAGCGTCCTAGGACACTATGCCTCCGGCTTGACGGCGGGAGCGATCCGCGGCGGCCGGTTCTCGTACGGCGTGCTCAGCACCACCGTCGTCCGCGTCGTGACGTTCGCCGCCGTGCGGATCTCCTGCAGCAGCCGTTCCAGGTCGGCCGGGCTCGCCACCCGTACCAGAAGCAGGTAGAAGTCCTCCCCCGCCACCGAGTAGCAGGAGTCGATCTCCGACAGGTGGGCCAGCCGTTCCGGTGCGTCGTCGGGCTGCGACGGGTCGAACGGGCGGATCGCCACGAACGCCGTCAGCGGCAGCTCCAGCGCCTCGTACGACACCTTCGCCGTGTATCCACTGATCACGCCGCGCTGTTCCAGCCGGCGTACCCGCTGGTGCACCGCCGACACGCTCAGGCCGACCCGCTCCGCGAGATCGGTGTAGGACAGCCGGCCGTCCACGGTGAGGGCGCCGACGATCGCCCGGTCGATCTCTTCCACCGCGACAAGATACCGGTCGTGGCCGCCCGGTAACGAACCCGTTTCAGCCGCGGGTCAGCGATCGGCTGATGACCAGGCGCTGGATCTGGTTGGTGCCCTCGACGATCTGCAGCACCTTCGCCTCGCGGAACCAGCGTTCCACCGGGTGGTCGCTGACGTAGCCCGCCCCGCCCAGCACCTGGATCGCGTCGGTGGTCACCCGCATGGCCGCATCGGTGGCGAAGAGCTTGGCCTTGGCCGCCTCCACCGAGAACGGGCGGCCGGCGTCCTTGAGCCGGGCCGCGTTCAGCAGCAGCGCGCGAGCCGCCGACACCTGCGTGGCCATGTCGGCCAGCATGAAGCCGACGCCCTGGAACTCGGCGATCGCCCGGCCGAACTGCATGCGCTCGCGGGCGTACCCGGCGGCGTAGTCGACCGCGGCCTGAGCCAGGCCGACCGCGCAGGCCGCGATGCCCAGCCGGCCCGCGTCCAGCGCCTGCATGGCGATGCGGAAGCCCTGGCCCTCCTCGCCGACCAGGCGCTCGACGGGCACCCGGGCGTCGTCGAAGACGATCTGGGCCGGCGGTGACGAGCGCAGGCCCATCGTCTTCTCCGGCAGCTGCGGCAGGATCCCGGGCGTGTCGGCGTCGGCGACGATGCAGGAGATCCCGGCCGGGCCGGGGCCGCCGGTGCGGCAGAAGATGTTGTAGAAGTCGGCCTGGCCGCCGTGGGTGATCCAGGCCTTGGTGCCGGTGACGACCCAGTCGTCACCGTCGCGCACCGCCCGGGTGGTCAGGGCGGCGGCATCGGAGCCGCCCTGCGGCTCGGAGAGACAGTACGCGCCCAGCAGGTCACCGCCGAGCAGCTCCGGCAGGGACTTGCGCTGGCGCTCGCTGCCGTACGCGGAGATCGGATAGCACGACAGCGTGTGCACGCTGACGGCCTCGGCGATGGCCAGCCAGGAGCCGGCCAGGATCTCCAGGACCTGGAGATAGACCTCGTACGGCTGACCGGCGCCGCCGTCCGCCTCGGGGTACGGCAGGCCCAGCAGGCCGGCACGCCCGACCGTCCGCAGCACGTCGCGCGGGAACAGGCCCTCCTGCTCGTACTTCGCGACCCGGGGAGCCAGCTCGCCGTCGGCGATCTCCCGGGTCAGGCCCAGCAACTCGTACGCCTCGTCCGTTGGCAGCATCCGCTCGACCGTCACACCAACCAGCTTAACGGTCGTTTGGTTTCCCGTCAGCCTCAGGCCCCGGCGCGCCCGCGGAAGTGTCGGTGGTTGGCACTAGGTTGGGACCCGTGACTCAGCGACCTCTGCTGGCGGTCGACGCCCCCAGCCTGTATTTCCGCGCGTTCCACGGCATCCCCGAGTCCGCGGCCCGCACGCAGGCGGGTGAGCCGGTCAACGCCATCCGCGGGTTCCTCGACATGATCGCCCAGCTGATCCGCACCCGGCACCCGGACCGCCTGGTCTGCGCGCTGGACGCCGACTGGCGCCCGGCGTGGCGGGTCGCGCTCGTCCCGTCGTACAAGAAGCACCGCGTCGCCCACGGTCAGGTCGAGGAGGTGCCCGCGGCCCTGGAGAAGCAGGTCCCGGTCCTGCTCGAGGTCCTGGCCGCGGTCGGCATCCCGGCCTTCGGCGTCCCCGGGTACGAAGCGGACGACGTCCTGGGCACCCTCGCCGCCACCCAGCCCGCCCCGGTCGAGGTCGTCTCGGGCGACCGCGACCTGTACCAGCTCGTCGACGACACCCGCGGCACCCGCCTGCTCTACTGCGGCCGCGGCGTCGCCAAGCTGGAGGACAGCGACAACGCCGCGGTCGAGGCCAAGTACGGCGTCCCGGCCCGCTGGTACGCGGACTTCGCGGCGATGCGCGGCGACCCGAGCGACGGCCTGCCCGGCGTGCCCGGCGTGGGTGAGAAGACAGCCGCCCGGCTGATCACCCGCTACGGCGGCGTCGAGCAGATCCTGGCCGCGCTGGACGACAAGGACGCCGGCTTCGCCCCGGGCCTGCGCACCAAGCTCGACTCCGCGCGGGATTATCTGGCGGCCGCACTGCCGGTCTGCAAGGTCGCGCTGGACGTCAAGCTGCCCGCGTTCGACCCGGCGCTGCCCACCTCCCCGAAGGACCCGGACGCGCTGCTCGCGCTGGCCGAGCGCTGGAACCTCGCGGGATCGGCACGACGCCTCGTCGACGCCCTCGCGGGCTGAGCCTCCGGGCCGTTCACCGCAACCCGGTCATCGGGCGGGGCTGGTTCGCCGGCGGCACCGGGACCGCGGTTTCTCAGGTGGCCGGGCCGGCAAGCAGGCCGCGCCATTCGTGATTGGGCCCTGCCGCGGACCGGCAAACGGGCGGCCACCGGAGCCGCGGCTTCCTGCGACGTCCGGGCCGCTGCGACGTCCGGGCCGCGCACGGCCCGGCGGCCCGACCCGCCGCGGGCCTGCAAACGGGCGGCAACCAGAGCCGCGGCTTCCTGCGACGTCCGGGCCGCTGCGACGTCCGGGCCGCTGCGACGTCCGGGCCGCGCACGGCCCGGCGGCCCGACCCGCCGCGGACCTGCAAAACGGGCGGTATCGGAGCCGCGGCCTCTGCGAAGTCCGGACCGCGCCTGGCCCGCGGCCCGGACGTGGCGCCGGGCTAGTTCGCGGGTGGGGTCGAGCGGCGGCGGATCAGCACCGTGGCCAGCGCCGCGCCGCCGAGGACGACGGCGATCAGCACCCAGAGCCACCAGAGCGACGATCCCGCCTCGGACACCGGCTCGGCCAGGATCGTGGCCGTGACCGTAGGCGCCGCCGAGGCGGCCGGGGCGACGGAGGCAGTGGCCGACGGGGCGGCCGAGGGTGCGGCGCTGGTGGTCGCGGGCGCGGTCGACGGGCCCGGCTTGAGCTTGATCAGCGGCGCCGGGTTGTCCGACTCCTCCTTGCCCTCCTCCTGGACCTCGATCCAGCGGGACACCTCGCCGTCCGCGTACGTCTCCAGGGTCTTGAACGACAGCCGCGTCTCGCCGTCGGGCAGCTTGGCCACCTTGACCTTCCACTCGGCGTCCTGGCCCGACGCCAGCGCCTTGCCGCCCACCGTGAAGCCGTCCGCGGTCGCCTGGAAGGTCCAGCCCGCCGGCGCCTTCACCAGGGTCACGTCGGCCGGAGCGATGCCTGCCGGCAGCACCACCCGTTCACTCTTGATGCCGGACGGGTTCTCGGCCTCGCCGTGGAAGGTCAGGGTCACGTCCGTGGCCCCGGCCCGGTTCTTGTCGGCGCTCACCTCGACGTGCGCCGCCGCCGGCCCGGCCGCGACCAGCACCCCCAGCCCTGCCAGCACACCGATCGTCGTCATCCGGAACCTGTTACGCACGCCGAGAACCACCTTCGCGGGAGAGAGACAACCGGTTCCGTAGTCGCTCGCCGTCGCCGGAAAGTTCCAGGGATCTTGCGGGTCAGCCGACGCGCTGGGGTTCCCGGTCGGGGATGTGGTCCTCGTGGGCGGCGGCGCGGCGGGCGGCGACCACGTCGGCCAGGGCCGCGACCAGCGCCACCAGCACGAGACCGATAGTCACCAGCAGGGCCGTGCGCAGCGCCGACGACCAGTTGTTGTTCGTCGACGCCAGCCGGTTGAAGAAGACCGCGCCGACCACGGCGATGCCGATCGCCGTACCGATGCGCTGGCCGGTCTGCAGGACCGCGCCCGCGCTGCCCGCCCGCTCGACCGGCACCTCGGCCAGCGTCAGGGTCTGGTTCGGGCTGATCACCAGGCCGCTGCCTACGCCCGCCACCAGCAGCGGCAGCGCCGCGGCCCAGCCACCGTTCGTGCCGGGGACCAGATCCAGGGCCAGGACCGTGCCGGCCAGCCCGGTCGCGACCAGGGCCAGGCCCACGGCCACCAGGGGGCGGCCGTAGCGGTTGACGATCCGGCCGCCGAGCGCGGCCGCGCCCGCCGAGCCCAGCGCGAACGGGGTGATCGCCAGCCCGGCCAGCAGCGCGCTGTAGCCCAGGCCGTTCTGCAGGTAGAGCGTGTAGATGAAGAACAGCGTGGTGAAGCCGGCGAAGTACAGCAGGCCGATCAGCGCGCCCAGGCCGTACGAGCGGACCTTGAAGAGGTTCAGCTCGATCAGCGGGGTCTCGCGGCGGGCGTACCGGCGCTCCCAGGCCAGGAAACCGCCCAGCAGGACCAGGCCGGCGACCAGCAGCAGCCACTTCGCCGGGCCCTGCCATTCGCGCTCCTCGACCAGGGGCAGCAGGACCAGCAGTACGGCGACGCCGAGCAGCACCACGCCGACCGGGTCCAGGCTCTCGCGCTTTCGCTGGTCGTCGCGGCGGACCGGGATCCACTTGTAGCTGAGCAGGATCGCCGCCGCGCCGATCGGCACGTTGATGAAGAAGATCCACCGCCAGCCCGACTCGGCCCCGAAGACCTGGATGAGCAGGCCGCCGAGCAGCGGGCCGACCGCTGTGGAGATGCCGATGGTCGCGCCGAGCAGGCCGAACGGGCGGCCCCGCTCGGCCGGGCGGAACAGCTGCTGGATCAGGCCGGACACCTGCGGATTGACCACGCCGGCGGCGGCGCCCTGGACCAGGCGGGCCACGATCAGCCAGATCGCGCTCGTGGCCAGCCCGGCCGCGGCGCTGGCCAGGGTGAAGACGGCCAGGCCGGCGATGAACACGTTGCGGCGGCCGCGGGCGTCGCCGAAGCGGCCGGCGGGCACCAGGAGCAGCCCGAAGGTCAGGGCGTAGCCGGACAGCACCCACTGCAGGCCACCCGAACTGAGGTCGAGGTCGGCCCGGATTGAGGGCAGCGCCACGTTGACGATGCTCACGTCGAGCAGGGTCATGAACCCCGCGACCAGGGCGACGGACATCGCCTTCCAGCGGTGGGCATCCCGGGTACTCGTCACGGTGCCGCAGATGCCCGGGAGCCCTGGCGGCAAACGCGGGTGTGGTCAGGCGTACGGGACTGCCACGTCACACATCAGGTCGTCCGGGGCGCCGTGGTCCAGGTCGGCCGGGTAGGCGTACACCTCGCGCGGGGGTGCCGTGATCAGCAGGCCGCGCTCGCGGACCCAGCGGCGCGCCGCGTCGTAGACCGACAGGATCTGCGGCGGTTCGAAGTGGCCGCGGATCACCGGGATGTACGCCTCGCGGTGCGCGGGCTCATGGCGGGTCGCGGCCACCATCGGGTCGACCGCACCGGGGGCGACGGGCACGCAGACCTCGACCGGTCCGTCGCTGTCCTCGCTGACCTCGTTGTGGAACACCACGAAGCGGGGTCCGGCCGGGCCGCCGTGCCGCCGGGCGACGGCGGTGAGCCGGGCGGCGGCCTCGCGGGTCCAGCTCAGCTCGGTGGAGGTGACGTAGCGCTGCTCGGTCAGCACGACCTGGGCGGGCACCTCGCGGGTGGCCACCGGCCAGTCGCCGGGCGGGGCGCCGGTCTCCCCGGCGAGGCTGCGGACCAGGCGGTCGGCCAGGTCGCGCTGGGCCGCGAGCCGCCGCTCCACGTCCGTCCAGTACCGGGCCAGCAGCTCCCCGCCCGCCGCGCCGCCGGCCCCGAGGATCTCGGCGATCTGCGACAGCGGCATGTCCAGGCGGCGCAGCAGCACGATCAGCCGGGCCGCGTAGAGCTGGTGCTCGGCGTAGCGCCGGTAGCCGTTACCGGGCTGAATCTCGGCGGGGCGTAACAGGCCGCTGCGGTCGTACAGGCGCAGGGCCTTGACGGACAGCCGGGACCGGCGGGCGAACTCGCCGGTCGTCAGCAGTCCGGACAGCTCCTCAGCCACGGGCGGCGACCGGAAAGGAGACGTCGAAGACCGGGTCCTGCGCCCCCGCGGCAGGGAAGTCGGTCCAGTACGTCTCCCGCGGTGCCGCCGCCACGACCAGGCCCTGCTCGCCGATCCACTTCTCGATGGCCTCGTACACGCCGCCGAGCGCGCCGGTGACGACCTGTTCCTTGGTGACCCGCACGTACGCCTCGCGGTGCGCGGGGATCGTGCGCGTCGCGGCGGTGGCGTCCGCGATCGGGGCGCAGACCTCGACCGGGGTCTCCCCCTCGTTCGGGTTGCCCTCGTAAACGACCACGAACACCGGTTCCTCGGTACCGGGACGGTCGAGGTAGGTCCACGCGCCCGTGCCGAGCACGCCACCGGCCTCGGTGGCGGCCGCCGCGACGCGGGCCATCGCGCCGGGCAGCCAGGCCTCGAGGGCCGCCTGGTCGACGCTGCGCTGCTCGGTGACGACGTGCTGCTCGGGCACGTCACGGGTACGGATCTCCATCACATTTCTCCTGATCGTCGGACCGGGCCGCTCGGGGCAGGCGTTCAGGGTGCCGCCTGCCCCAGGGGCCGGGTCAAGCGATCATCGGTACAACCGCAGATCCGCGATGCTCCACCAGCTCCCGCTGCTGCCCGTCGACGTGACCCGCAGGTAGCGGGCCCGGGTCGGCCGGACGTCGACGTTGGTGAGCTGACCGGTGCCCGTACCGCGGGCCAGGGTGCGCCAGTGGGTGCCGTCGGTGCTGGCGGTGAGCTCCCAGCCGCGGGCGTAGTCGCCGGTGCTGGCGCCGCTGTCGATGGCCACCCGGCGGAACGTGCGGATACGGCCGAGGTCGACCTGCAGATACTGGCCCGGCTGCTGCGCGGCGCCGCTGGACCAGCGGGTGGATCCGTCGCCGTCGACCGCGGCCGCCGGGGTCTCCCCCGCCGGGGAGGCCGTCGCCGTGGCCCCGGTCAGCGGCACGAGGTCCAGCTCCGAGGTGAGACCGCGCGGCCAGGTGAAGGTGGCCAGGGCGCCGCCGGGCAGCGTGTACTCGAACGACCGGTCCCCGACGGCGACCGCGAAGGTGCGCGGGTCGTCGTTCTCGTTGTGCACCACCAGGGCGGTGGAGCCGTCCGGGTTGCGGAACGCCACGTCCATGAGCTGGCCGTTCCAGCCGGTGGTGCCGAACGAGGTGCTGGCGATGCGGACCGCGCCGGGGCGGACGAACTTCGCCAGGTGCCCGATGGTGAAGTACTCGGCGTCGCGGGTCACCGTGCCGTCGGCCTGCAGGGTGAGCAGCCCGGTGCAGGTGCCGCAGCCGCCCAGGTGCGGGCCGCCGGTGCTGTCCAGGGCGATGTTCCAGTTGACCACCGACTTGGCCCAGTTGCGGGTGGTGCCGATGGTCAGGGTGCGGGCGTGCCAGGTCAGCGTGCCGCGGAAGATCTGCTCCGGGGTGTCGGTGGGGCCGTGCGAGCCCGAGCACTCGGTGAACCAGATGCCCTTGTCCGGGTGGGCCTCGTGCAGCGCGGTCTGGGCGCTCGGATCCCCCGAATAACAGTGGTACGCGGTCCCGGCGATCCACTTGGCCGCCGGGCTGTCCAGCAACCGGTACGGGTAGTCGGTCTCGGGGTCCTCACCGGCCGGGGTGGTGGCGACGTCGCCCGGGTGCGTGGTCCAGTTGTGGTCGTAGCCCAGGATCCTGGTACGGGGGCTGACCCGGCGCAGCAGCGGGCCGAGCGCCGAGATGACCTTGGCCTCCTGCGCCACCGGCACGGCCGCGCCCGGGTAGCCGCCGTCGTGCCGGTTCTGCGGCTCGTTCTGCACCGTGAGGTAGTCGATCGGCACTCCGGCCCGGGTGTACGCCTTCACGAAGGCGACCAGGTAGCGGGCATACGCGTCATAGATCTTGGGGTCGTCCCTGAGGTGCCCGCCGATCAGCGAGTCCGTCGTCTTCATCCAGGCGGGCGGGCTCCACGGCGTACCCATGATCTTGAGGTCGGGGTTGAGCTGCCTGGCCCGGCGCAGCAGCGGCAGGATCTGCGCCCGGTCGTGGTCGATGCTGAAGTGCCGCAGGCCGAAGTCGGTCTGCCCGGCCGGCACGTCGTCGTAGCTGTAGTGCGCCGCCGCGGCGGTGAAGTCGGAGGAGCCGATCGGCTGGCGCAGGAAGCTGACGCCGATCCCGGTGCGCGGGTCGAACAGCGACCGCATCGCCTGCTCACGTGCCGCCGGGTCGAGGCGGTAGAGCACGCTGGCGGCGGAGTCGGTCAGCGAGGCACCGAAGCCGTCCATGCTCTGGTAGCGGGTGCCCGGGTCGATCGTGATGGTGGTCCCGGGGCTGCCGCCGCGGCTGAACGCGACCGGGGCCCGCTCGTGCAGCTGCTCCGCCCGGTCGACCGTGGTGACCCAGACCCGGGCCTCGGGGGCCCGGCCGCCGTGGGCCTGTGCGGGTGCCGTGGTCAATATCAACAGGACAGCGGTGGCCGCCGCCCCGAATGCTCGCCGTCTCATGGCTCGCTCCCCAACCCTGTAACAGATGGAACAAGAGGATCCGCCGCCATCGACAGGAAACAATCCCGAAACCCTTCTGTCAACCGATCTGCGGCGCTGCTACCGTCCTTTCTGTGAAACAGACCGATGTAACACGGACCGGCCGGAGTACCGTCCGGGAAGTCGCCGCGGCGGCGGGGGTCTCCATCGCCACCGTGTCGCGCGTGCTCAACGGCCGGGGCAGTGTCACCGCCGAGACCCGCGAGCTGGTCGAGAGCACGGTCGCCCGGCTGGACCGGCCCGGTCCCCGGCCGCGGGGCCCGGGCCGGTCGATCCCCGGGGCGGTGCTGGTCCGCTGCCCGTACCGGCTGACCGACTACTTCGGCATCATCGTGTCCTCGATCGCCGAGACGCTGCAGCTGCACGACCGTCCCCTGCTGCTCAGCGCCGGCGAGGCCGCCCAGCACTCCCCCGTGCTGCCGGGCCTGCCCGGACGGGCGGGCATCGCCGGGGCCGTGCTGATCCTGCCGCCCGAACCGGCTGCCGACCTGGAGACGCTGCGCGGCCGGCGGTTCCCGTTCGTCGTGGTCGACCCGCGGCTGCCCCCGCCCCGCGACGTCGCCGCCGTCTCCGCCGCGCACGCCGCGGGGGCCCGCAGTCTGACCGCCCACCTGACCGGCCTCGGCCACCGGCGCATCGGAGTGGTGGCCGGCCCCCGCGAGTGGCTGGCCAGCGACGCCCGGCTCGCCGGGCACGCGGCGGCACTGGCCGACGCCGGGGTGATCGGCGCACCGCAGCTGATCCGGCACGTCGAGCCGACCGTGGCGTGGGGGCGCCGGGCCGCCGGCGAGCTGCTGGATCTGCCCGAACGGCCCACCGCAGTGGTCGGCTTCAACGACAAGGCCGCCGTCGGCGCGCTGCAGGCCGCCGCCGAGCGGGGACTGCGGGTGCCGCGGGACGTGTCCGTCGCCGGTTTCGACGACATCGACCTCAGCCGGGCCACCAGCCCGATGCTGACCACCGTGCGCCAGCCCCTGGCCGAGCTGGGCCGGATGGCCGTCACGCTGCTGGCCCGGCTGCTGGACCGGCACGCCCTGGACGCCCTGCACGTCGAGCTGGCCACGGAACTGGTCGTCAGGGACTCCACCGGCGCGGTCGCGGGCCGCTAAAGTGCGCCGGTGACCTCCTTCGCAGTGGTGGGCGCCGGCTGGCGCGCCGAGATGTTCTGGCGGCTCGCGGCCGGCCTCGAGAGCGTGCGGTGCGCCGGAGCCGTGGTGCGGTCCCCGCGGGAGCTGCCCGTGCCGACGTTCGCGTCGCTGGCCGAGTGCGTGGCCGAGACCGCCCCGGACTTCGTGGTGACCGCGGTGCCCTGGCCGGTCACTCCGGGCGTGGTCGTCGAGGCCGTCGAGGGTGGCCTGCCGGTGCTGGCCGAGACGCCGCCGGCCCCGGACGCCGCCGGCCTGCGCGAGCTGTGGGCCGCCGTCGGCGACTCGGGCCTGGTGCAGGTGGCCGAGCAGTATCTGCTGATGCCCTCGCACGCGGCCCGGGCGGCGGCCGTCCGGGCGGGGCTGATCGGCACCCCGACCCAGGTGCAGGTCTCCTCGACCCACCAGTACCACGCGATCTCGCTGATGCGGGGGCTGCTCGGCGTCGGCCGCGGCCCGGTCACGGTCCGGGCCAGCCGCAGCACCGCCCCGCTGGTCGACCCGCTGACCCGCGACGGCTGGACCGACGACCCCGACCCGCGGCCGGCCACCACGACCATCGCCACGCTCGACTTCGGCGACGGCCGCTCGGGGCTCTACGACTTCACCGACAACCAGTGGCACAACCAGCTGCGCTTCCGGCGGCTGCTGGTGCGGGGCAGCCACGGTGAGCTGCGCGACGACGAGGTGATCCGGCTCAGCGAGCCGCGCACGCTGGTGCGGTCGCCCCTGGTACGCCGGCAGACCGGTTACGACCTGGACCTGGACGGCTTCGACACGGACACCATCACGCTCGGCGGCGAGGTGCTGTACCGCAACCCCTACCCGGGCCGGCGCTGGAGCGATGAGGAGATCGCCATCGCCACCCTGCTGGACGCCACCGCCGCATGGGTGCGCGGCACCGCCCCCGCGCCCTACCCTTTGGCTGACGGAGCACAGGACCACCTGATCGCGCTGGCTGTCGAGGAGGCGGCCGACACCGACCGGACCGTCACCACCGGTACGGAGATCTGGGCGTAAACCGTCTCAAGCCGACCCGATCGCCGCCGATGGGAGAGGTGACCTGCCCGCAGTCCGCCGAACGGAGGCCGGATGACGACGCGAATTGTTCGCGCCTGCTTCGCCGTCTGGTTCGCCGTGCTGACCGCGGTCTACTACCTCTGGCCCAGCCTGCACGTCTTCACCTGGGGCCTGATCGGGCTGTCCGGCGCGGCCGCGATCGTGCTGGGCGTCCGCGCGCACCGGCCGTCGCGGGCCCTGCCCTGGTATCTGCTCTCCGTCGCCCTGGTCTTCTTCGTCGGCGGCGACATCATCTACTACGCCCAAGAGGCCCTGGAGCTGGACGCGCCGTTCCCGGGCCCCTCGGACGTGCTGTACCTGCTGGTCTACCCGCTGCTCGCGGCCGCGCTGACGCTGTTCATCCGGGCCCGCTCCGGCGAGGGCAACCGGGCGGCGCTGCTCGACGCGCTCGTCCCCACGGTCAGCCTGGGCCTGCTCTCCTGGGTCTACATGATCGCCCCGTACACCCGGGCGACCGAGCTGACGCTGGTGGAGAAGGCCGTCTCGGTCGCGTACCCGCTGGGTGACGTGCTGGCCCTGGCGATGATGATCCGGCTGCTGACCGCGGCCGGGCGCAAGCCGCCGGCGGTGAGCTGGCTGGCCGCCTCGATCGTCGGCGTGCTGGTCTCCGACGTCGTCTACGGCCTGGGCCGCCTGGACAGCGACTGGATCGTCGGTGGCCCGATCGACCTGGGCTGGATCGTCTTCTACGCGGGCGCCGGCTACGCCGCGCTGCACCCGTCGATGATCTGGCTGACCGACGACCGGGCGCCGGCCTGCACCCGGGTCGAGACCGGCGGGCGCCGCCTGCTGCTGCTCTCGATCGCCACCCTGATCGCGCCCGCCGTGCTGCTGGCCGAGTACCTCAACGGCGGCGTGGTCGACGCCCCGGTCATCGCGGCCGGCTCGGCGCTGATGTTCCTGCTGGTCATGGGCCGGGTCCGGGACCTGCTGGCCGAGCAGCGCCAGACCAACCTGCGCGAGACCGCACTGCGCCGCGCCAACGCCGATCTGGCCGCCGCGACCACCGAGGACGACATCATGGCGGCCGTGCGGGCCGCCGTCGCCATGCTGATGCCCGCCGAGCGCCGCTACGAGCTGATCGTGGGTGAGAAGACGCCGCTGACCGAGGGCGGCACCGTCGAGTTCGGCGTCAGCCTGGTGCCGGCGCCCGAGTACGGCTTCGAGTCCGCCCTGCACGCCGTCATGATCCTGCCCGGCAACCCGCCCAAGCGCGGCTCGGTCCACCTGGCCGCCCCGACGCCCACGCTGCGTTCGCTGCGGCCGGCCGTAGAGGCGCTGTTCGACCAGGTCACCATGGTCGTCGAGCGGATCGGCCTGGCCGGCGAGATCAGCCGCCGCGACGGCGAGGCCTACTTCCGGACCCTGATCCAGAGCGCGTCGGACGTCATCCTCATCATCGGCGACGACGACCGGATCCGGTACGCGAGCCCGTCCGCCGCCACCGTCTTCGGCTGGACCGACCTGACCGGCACCCCGCTGGCCATGCTCATCGCCGACACCCACCACGACGCCCTGGCCGACGCCCTGGTGCGGATCCGCACCGAACGCGGGCACGCCGACGGCATCGACCTCACCGCCGTCTGCGCGGACCGGCGCCTGCTCCAGGTCGAGTGCGGCGGGCGCGACCTGCGCGCCGACCCGACCGTCGCGGGCGTGGTGCTGACCGTCCGCGACGTCACCGAGCGCCGCCGGCTGGAGAACGACCTGGCCCACCAGGCCTTCCACGACGGCCTCACCGGGCTGGCCAACCGGGTGCTGTTCCGCGACCGCCTCGACCACGCGTTCGTGCTCGCCGAGAGCGGCGCCGGCGAGCTCGGGGTGCTCTTCGTCGACCTGGACGACTTCAAGGAGGTCAACGACACCCTCGGGCACGCCGTCGGTGACCAGCTGCTGGTCGCGGTCGGCCAGCGCATCGCCCAGGCGATCGGGCCGGGCAACACGGCCGCCCGGATGGGCGGCGACGAGTTCGCCATCCTGGTCGCGCACGCCGCCGACGCCAGCGCCGCCGAGGAGGTGGCGGCCCGCATCATCAGCGCGCTGTCCACGCCGGTCGAGGTGAGCGACGGTCTCGGCGGTACGCACATCGTCAACGGCGCGGCCAGTGTCGGCGTGGCCACCAATCACGACGCGACCAGCCCGACCGAGCTGCTGCGCCACGCCGACCTGGCGCTGTACCTGGCCAAGGGCGCGGGCAAGGGGACCTGGCAGCGCTACCAGAGCGACCTGCACACCGCCATGGTCGAGCGGCTCGAGCTGCGCACCTCGCTGCTGGAGGCGATCGACGCCCGGCAGTTCGTGCTGCAGTACCAGCCGATCGTGGACGTCACGACCCAGGCCGTGGTCGGGGTCGAGTCGCTGGTGCGCTGGCAGCACCCGGAGCGGGGGCTGCTGGGGCCGTACCACTTCATCGACCTGGCCGAGGAGAGCGGCGCGATCGTCGGCATCGGCGCGTGGGTGCTGGGCGAGTCGCTGCGCCAGTTCGCCGCCTGGCACGCCGCCGACCCGCGGCTCGCCCTGGGTTACGTGAGCGTGAACGTCTCGGCCCGGCAGTTCCGCACCCCCGGCTTCGTGGACCACGTCCGGCAGGCCATCGCCGACGCCGGCGCGCAGCCCGGGTGGCTGCTGCTGGAGATCACCGAGAGCCTGGTGCTGCGCGACGTCGAGCAGGTCTGGGCCGACCTGCGGGTGCTGCGTGAGCTGGGCGTGCGGATCGCCATCGACGACTTCGGCACCGGCTACTCCTCGCTGAGCTACCTGCGGCAGATGCCGGTCGACGTGCTCAAGATCGACAAGTCGTTCATCGACGACATCACCGCCAGCCCGCAGCAGCGCGCGCTGGTCAACGCGATCGTCACGCTGGCCCGCAACCTGGACCTGACCGTGGTCGCCGAGGGCATCGAGGACGGCGCCCAGCGCGAGCTGCTGGAGCGGATGGGCTGCCCGTACGGCCAGGGTTACCTGTTCGCCCGGCCGCTGTGGCCGGCCGAGATCCCGCCGCTGCTCGGTGTGGTGGGCGTCGCGGCCTGAGGCGGCCGGGCGCTGAGGAAGCGCCGGTACTCCTCGTAGTTGAGCGGATTGCCGTCCGAGCGCGGCCGGCTCGGTGCGGGCCCGCGCAGCGGCCGATCGGGGCCGGGCCGGCTCCACAGGGCGCCCTCGCCGTGGGTGAGCCCGGGCAGGGCGGCGGAGAGCTCGTGCATCAGCCGCCCCGGCAGCAGCCCGGTGATCACCCACGACTCCGCCCGCTCGGCCGAGCCGGTGACGTCGGCGCCGAGGGCCGCCAGCCGGCCGAGCACCGCGTTCAGCGCCACGGCGGGCACCTCCAGCTCGAAGGCCTGGCACGGCTCGCACACCCGGGTCCCGGCCTCGCGCAGGGCCCGCAACAGCACGACGGGGGTCAGGCCGCGGAAGTCAGCGGCCGTCGAGGACGGCGCCTTGTAGCCGGTACGGATGACCGTGACGGTGCAGTCGACCACCTCCCAGCCGCGCAGCCCCTGTTCCAGCGTGCGGCGTACAGCCTCCTCGGTCGCCCGGTGGAAGGCCTTCGGGACAGCTCCCGGCTGCACGTCACGGCGGAAGCGCAGCCCGGAACCCGGCGGTCCCGGCTCGACGCGGAGCCCGACGGTGGCCCAGAAGTCGTTGGGCCGGCGCGGGTCGAACGCGACCACGCACTCGCCGGTGCCGGCAACCCGCTCGAAGTAGACCGGCCGGATCTCACCGAACTCCGCGGCCAGCCCGAAGTCGCGGGCCAGGCGGTCGGCCAGCACCTCGCGCTGGACGGCGCCGTACAGCAGCACCGACGTACCGCCACCGGGCACCGTGCGGACGCGGATCAGCGGGTCCTCGTCCGCCAGGTCGGTCAGCGCGGCGTGCAGCTGTACCTGCTGGGCCGGGTCGCGCGGCCGGACCAGCGACTCCAGGCTCGGCGGGGAGAACTGCGGCGCGCGTCCGTGGTCACCGGCGGGTCCGAGCCGGTCACCGACCCGGACGCCGCCGAGGCCGTGTACCCGGGCGATGGCCCCGGCGGCGAGCTCGGTCTCCGCACCGCCGACGACCTGCAGGGTGCTGATCCGGCCGCGGATCTCGCCGGTCGTGCCGTCCGGGTGGGGCCGGTGCAGCACGACCCGCTGCCGGGGCCGCACCACCCCGGAGAAGAGTCGCAGGTAGGCGACCTTCTCGCCGCCGGGGTCGCGCTCGACGGCGAACACCACGCCGCGGGTGCCGGTCGCGATCACCGGGCGGGGTCGCAGCAGCGTGGCGATGCCGTCGGCCAGCGGGCCGGTACCGGCGCCGGTGGTCGCCGAGCCGAAGAACACCGGATGGACCTGACCGGCGACCGTCTGCGCCGCCAACGCCCGGCGGACCTGGGCCGGGTCCGGTACGCGGCCGTCGACCAGCTGGGTCAGCAGGTCGTCGTCGTGGTCGGCGAGGGCCTCCGCGGCGTCGCGTTCCCACTCGCGCGGCACGATGTCCGCGGTGACGGTGCCCGCGTCCCGGACGGCGTTGAGGGCCACCACGTCGACGCGCAGCCTCGTCCGGATCTCGGCGAGCAGGGTGTCACCGCGCGCGCCCGCCCGGTCGACCTTGTTGACGAACATCAGCGTGGGGATGCCCAGCCGGCGCAGCGAGCGCATCAGCACCCGGGTCTGCGCCTGCACCCCCTCGACGGCGGAAAGCACCAGCACCGCGCCGTCGAGCACGGCCAGGGCGCGTTCCACCTCCGCGATGAAGTCGGGGTGGCCCGGGGTGTCGATGAGGTTGACCCGCAGGTCGCCGAGCGCGAACGACGCCACGGCGGAACGGATGGTGATGCCGCGCTCGCGTTCGAGCGCGCCGCTGTCGGTGGTGGTGCTGCCGGCGTCGACGCTGCCGAGCGCCGCCACGGCGCCGTGGGCGAAGAGCAGGCGCTCGGTGAGGCTGGTCTTACCGGCGTCGACGTGCGCCAGGATGCCGAGATTGAGCGTGGGCAAGGAGATCCTCGGAGGTCAGGGAACGGATGGACGGCCTGAACACACCGGTTCCTCGCATGTCCGTCCCTTTCCCTGGGCTCCGCTGATCCCCGCCACCGTAGAGCGGGCGGGCGGCGGGCGCTACCGCTTTAGCACCTCCGCCACCGAGGTGGCGGGACGGCCCGTCAGGCGCGGCACCGCATCGGTGACCGCGGCGAGGTCACCGGCGGCGATCGCGGTGTAGGTCGAGACCCACGCGTCGACCAGCCAGCCGGGTGCGCCCGACGAGCTCCGCGACCGGTACGCCTCGGGCACGGTCTCGGGCTGGTAGGTGACCGACAGCAGGGCCGCTATCTCGTGCAGGGTCAGCGCATCCGGACCGGTCAGGTCGTACGTCTGGCCGGCGTGGGCCGCGGCATCAGTCAGCACCGCGGTCGCCGCGTCGGCGATGTCGTCCTGGGCGACAGCGGCGACCCGGCCGTCGCCGGCCGGTCCCCGGATGACCCCGTCGGTCCCGGCCAGGTACGGCAGGAAGTCGGCGTAGAGGTTGTCGCGCAGGAAGGTGAACGGCAGCCCGGTGGCCCGGATGTGCTGCTCGGTGTGCCAGTGGTCGCGGGCATGGGTGAACGTCGCATCGGCGGCGGCGCCGACGAACGAGACGTACACGAGATGGCCCACCCCGGCAGCGGCCGCGGCGTCGACGAAGGTGCGGTGCTGCTCGACGCGCTCCTCGCTCTCCGACGCCGAGACCATGAGCACGACCGGTACGCCGTCGAGGGCCTCCCGGACGGCGTCACGGTCGGTGAAGCTCGCCCGGGTGACAGTGGCTCCGGGCAGCTGGGGTGCGCGGGCGGGGTCGCGGACCAGCAGCTGCTGCGCGAGGCCCCGGGCGGCGAGACGGCGGGCGACCCGGCCCCCGAGCTGGCCGGTCGCGCCGGTGACGGCGATTGCACTCATGCCGGTGACGCTACGGACAGGGACGGCTGACCGGGGCCTTCCGCTCACGCAGCAGCCGGGTTTCCTCGGGGGTGTAGGGCCGGGCGGCCAGCTCGCACAGCCTGCGGTACCACAGCTGCGGGTCCAGGCGCAGCTGCCGGGCATAGCCGTCGGACAACACCCGGAGCTCGTCGCCGCGCAGCCGGAGCTGGCTGCTGATCGGCGCGGTCAGCGTGGCCACCCGTTTCGCGCTGCGCACCTCCCAGATGCTCAGCTCGGCGGCCGCCACGTTGTCGACGGTGACCAGGTGGCTGTCCGGCCCCGGGGTGAAGCCCAGCGGCACGGCGCCCACGCCGATCGGGATCTGCCACGGCGTCCGATGCGGGTCGCCGACCGGCCACACCGCCACGACTCCCTGCTCCAGGTTCACGGCCAGGCGCGAGCCGTCCGGGTTGAACAGGACGGAGCCGGCGGTCTTCGTCGCGTCCACCCGGAAACTGGCGACGGCTCGGCGGCGGTCGAGGCTCCAGATCTGTACCGTGTCGCCGGGCATCACCACCCCGATCTGGTCGGGGTGGCCCGGCCGGCGACCCGAGGCGAAGGCCAGCTGCGCCGCCCGGCTACGGGCTCCCTGCTCCTGGCCCGCACGCAGCTCCAGCGGCTCGCCGACGGGTGCGCCGGTCACCACGTTCCACCGGGTCAGCACGCCGGCGTACAGGACGATGGCCTCGTCGTTCCCGACCAGCACGACGGAGCCGCCCCAGTCGTCCACCGTGTTGTCGGTGATCGGCAGCGGTCCCAGACCGGGCGGGACCGGTAGGCGTGCGCGATGTTCGACGGTCAGGGCCGGCAGCGCGTAGACGACCAGCTCGCCGTGGTGGGCGGTGAGCAGGCGCCGGCTGTCGCCGGTGATCGCGTGCGGGACGCCGAGGAAGGTGTTGATCTGCGGGAGGCGCTCGGCCGTGGTGGTCGCGACCAGCCGCTTCGTGCGCGCCTGCACGACCGTGATGCGCCCGCTGGGTCTGTCGAATCGCACTCGATGAGCGCCGTCGGGCGTCACCGAAGTGCGCCCGCTCAGGTCCAGGGTGTCGCCGCCCCGCACGTCCAGGGTGACCGGCGGACCCAGCGGCAGGCGGTAGAGCTGGGGACCGTCGGCGATCAGCGCACCGGGCGCCCCGTCGGGTCCGCGGTAGACGGCCAGCCTCCCAACCGGGGTGAACCCGGTGATGAAGTTGGCCGGCGGCGATGGCACCCGGTGCACCTCCCCGGTACGCGGATCGAGCACCACCACCGTCGCGGTGGTCCCCCGCTCCACACCCTCAACCTTGGCCACCGTGCCGAACTCGCTGCCCGCGTCCATCTCGAGACCGGAGCAACTCGGCAGCGTGACGGTCCTCACCACCTTGCCGGTGCCGATGTCCCGGACCGGGACTGTGCCGTCGGCGCAGGAGATGACCAGAGCACCCCCGGCCGCCACCATCACCCTGTTCTTCCCGCCCCGGAAGATCCGCGGTTTGCGCCGGCCGGTCAGATCGTGCGCGGCGACCACGTCGAAGGCGCTGAGCACGACGGTCCCGGGCTCCGGGCCGAAGAACGCCGCCGACGGCACCAGCTCGCCGTCGGTCGGCGGCAGTCCCGGCACCGCCGCGCGGGTAGCCAGGTCCCACATCCGCAGCTCGGCGCTGGTCTCCCCGAAGGTCGTCCGCAGCACGAGCAGGCGGCTGTCGTCGGGCGCGAAACGCAGCGACTTGACGACCGTGGGGCCGTGCGCGCGGTCTGGTCCGGTCGGCGCCAGCTCGACGGGGGCCAGGTCGGGCCGGGTGATGTCGCGGACGAAGACCCCGCCCAGGCCGTTGGCATAGCCGAGATAGCGACCGGACGGGCTGACCTGGTAATCGCCGCCGGTGTACCCGGCCGCGCCCGGCGCGAAGGTGATCCGTTGCGGGTCGCCCGTGGCGAGGCCACGCCAGACCGTTCCGCCGCCGAAATCGTCGACCACCACGGCCACGGATCCGTCACGGCTGGTGGAGATCGACGCGATCGGCGCGCCCGGAGTGGCGGTGAGGCCGGTGAACAGGCGCTCCACCGGTTCGTAGGTCGCGTACTGGGTGAACAGGGCGCCGTACGCCTCCGGGGTCGGCTGGGTGTGCCAGGCGGCCAGGGCGAGCTGCAGCGAGGTGGCCGGATCGCTGCGCCGGAACCGCTCGGCGTCGTCGGCGAGCTGCCACGAGACCGCCGTGCGCAGCTGGTCGCGGACCACGCCGGTCTGCTGCTGGGCGCCCAGCGCGAACGCGCCGGCGAGCAGGGTCAGCACCACCAGCGCGGCGGTCACACTGCGGCGGCGGCGGGCCCGGCGGTGGTCCTGCGCCACGCTCGCGCGGACGAACTGGGCCTCGTCCGCGCCCAGATCGACGCCCCGGTCCTCGGCCCAGCGGGCTGCCGTGGTCAGCGCGGCCCCGCGCAGCAGGGCATCCGGCTCCCGGCGGCCCTGCGTCCAGCGCCGGGTGGCCCGGCGGATCTCCGTGAGCCAGGTGAGGAAGGCGCGGTCCTGCTCCAGCCACTCACCCAGGCGGGGCCAGGCCCGGATCAGTGCCTCGTGTGCGAGCTCCACCACGAGCTCCCCGGCGGCGCCCGGCCCGACGACGACCAGCCGCGCCGCGACCAGCCGGTCCAGGGAGGGACGCAGCCCGGCCGGCAGGTCGGCCAGGCGCAGCGGGCGGCGGCGGAACATCCCGTCGTCGTCCGGGCCGGCCAGCAGCACCAGCAGCCGGCGGGACCGGACCGGGTCCCGCTCGTACGTGCGGTCGGCGTAGCGGGCCACCGCACCCTCGACCCCGCCCAGCTCGTCGTAGCCGGCGTTGGTGAGCAGACCGTGCTCGCGGCGCTGCCAGAGCCGGTCCAGGGTGAACTCCAGCAGCGGCAGGGTGCCGGGCTCCGTACCGGCGTCGGCGACGATCCGCTCCACCAGGCCCGGCTCGAACTCGGCCCCGGGCGCGGTCACCGCCGCGCGCAGCTGCCCGGCGGTCATCGGCGCGACCAGCACCAGCCCGGCCTGCATGGCCACGGCGGTCTCCCCGGTGGCGACCGCGTCGAGCTGGCCGCCGCGCAGGGTCACCACGATCAGCAGCCGGGGTGACCCGTCGGCGAGCGTCCCGGCCGCCTCCGCGAGGCGGTGGAGATAGCCGGTGACCGTCCGGGCGATGTCCGGGCGGGCCTCCTCGAACTGGTCCACCAGCAGGACCAGGCCGTCCCGGTCGTGCAGCAGCTCCGCGACGCGACCGGCCGGCGGCTCGGGCTCGTCGCCAGGCGGCTCGGGCTCGTCGGCCGGCGGCTCGGGCTCGTCGGCGGGCGAGCCGGTGAGCTCCCCGAGGATCCGGGCCAGCAGGGTGGCCGCCGGCTCGTCGGGCAGCACGCGGGCCGTGACGACCGTCCGGCCCCGCGCGCGCAGCCGGGGCAGCAGGCCGGCGCGGGCCAGCGAGGACTTGCCGCTGCCGGACGGCCCGATCAGCACGAGCAGCGGATGCGTGGCGGCCTTGCCGAGGGCGTCCCCGATCAGCTGGTCGCGGCCCCGGAAATACTCGGCGTCGCGCTCGGCGAACGCGGCCAGCCCCCGGTACGGCGAGGCCTGCGCCTGCTGCAGCTCCGGGTGCGCGGCCAGCAGCGTCCGGACCGGGTGCAGGAACGCCGTGGTGTGCCGGGCGTCGCCGACCACCGCCACGACCATGCCGACGACCGCGCCGGCCTCGGCACCGAACACCGGGGTGCCGCTGAAGCCGGGGCTGATCGCCCGGGCGTCGGAGACGGCGTCGACCTGGAGCCAGCCGGTGGCCTGCTCGTCGCGGAGCCGGCCGTGCGCCCAGACGCCCTGCTCGGACAGGTCGTCCGGGAAGCCGAGGGCCTTGATCTCCGCACCGGACGAGGCCGGGCCGGGGCTCAGCGGCAGGGGCCGGACTCCCTCGGGCACGCCGTCGTCGAGGCGCAACACGGCGATGTCACCGCGATCGTCCGGGCGGGTCGGGGTCCAGCCGATGACGTCGGCGGTGCGCCGGGCGGGGCCGAGCTCACCGCGTACCGGGAACTCCAGGGCGACCGGACCGCCGGGCCGGTGCTGCTCATCGCGGCCGAGAGCGGCCGCGACCACGTGCGCGCACGTGACGACCAGGCCGTTGCCGACGAGGAACCCGGCGCCGACGACCGTGCCTCCGCTGTCGCGGAACCGCACCACCGCGGACCCCGGCCGGGCCAGCTCCGCCACGCGTTCTCCGATCCCCCTCGGCAACGACACCCGACTATATCGGGACGGTCCACTGTGGCAGGCGGCACAAATCCCTGCGCCCGGCGGCCCGGCACCGGGCAGAATCGGCGGCGTGCATGTACTGGACAACCCCGCCTGGGCCGCCCTCACCGGCCCGCACGCCGGCCTCGCCGAACGGCACGGTCGCAGCGTCCGCTACCTGAGCGACGTCAGCCCGTTCGCGGCCGTCGACGATCCCGCCGACCCGGCCGCGTGGCGGGACCTGGCTGCGCTGGCCGGAGCGGACTACCAGCCGCTGCTGGCCGCGCCAGGAC
Source organism: Actinoplanes sp. NPDC051405 (assembly GCF_055586185.1). Taxonomy (NCBI): domain Bacteria; kingdom Bacillati; phylum Actinomycetota; class Actinomycetes; order Micromonosporales; family Micromonosporaceae; genus Actinoplanes; species Actinoplanes sp. NPDC051405. Next base: position 210,873 of record NZ_JBVJIR010000015.1, on the reverse strand, counting down.
TGGGCGGGCAGCCCGGCTGGACCCACGTCGGCGGGATACCGGGAGTGCAGATGGTCGGGTCCGGCGTGCAGGGGGCGGCCGATCCCGAGGCGCTGGTGCTGACCGCCGACGACGTGCCCGAGATGCTGGACCTGGTGCAGCGGACCCGGCCCGGGCCCTTCGGCAAGCGCACCCCCGAAATGGGCACCTACCTGGGCATCCGGCGCGACGGGGTGCTGGCGGCGATGGCCGGTGAACGGATGCGGCTGGACGGCTGGACCGAGGTCAGCGCGGTGTGCACCGATCCGGCGTACCGCGGGGCCGGGCTGGCGACGCGGCTGATCGGGGCGGTGGTGGCCGGCATCCGCTCGCGCGGCGACGTGCCGTTCCTGCACGCCGCAGGCACCAACACCGGCGCCATCCGGCTCTACGAGCAGCTCGGCTTCACCGTCCGCACGCCGATCGTCTTCGCCGCGTACCGGCTGGACCGGCCGGGTAGCTAGAGCTGGCCGTGGTTCGGCGGCTGCACGCCGGCCAGCTCCCAGGCCGCCAGGTGGTGGTACTTCCAGTCCAGCGGGTCGTGCACGCTGTGCGTCCGCGCGTTGCGCCAGTGCCGGTCGAGGTCGTACTTCGCCGCCGTCGAGCTGGTGCCGCACATCGCGAACAGCTCCGAGGCCGTCTCGACCGCCACCTCACTGGCGAACGCCTTGGCGGCGGCCACGGCCAGGGAACCGCGGGCGGCGGCCTCGGCGTCGGCCGGGACGAGTCCGATCTCCTCGAGGACGGCCGCCGCCTCCCGCAGCAGGGCTGCGGCCGCTCGGACGCGGGTCGCCGTGCGGCCGTACCGGTGCAGCACGTGCGGATCGCCCGCCGCCGTGGCGGCACCGGCGCGCACGGCCTCGGTGGACGGCCGGGCCTTCTCCCGCAGGTACGCGGTGGCGTCGCGCAGCGCCCCCTCGGCGATGCCGACCTCGATCGCCGCGTGCACGAGCTGGGCCCGCGCGCCCAGCTGCTGCGGCACCTCGAAGGCGCCGGCGTAGTCCAGGACCAGGTCGACCGGCACGTCCTCGAACGTCGTGGTGCCACTGATCGTGGCGCGCTGGCCCATCACGTCCCAGTCGGTGTCGACGGTGACGCCGTCCGCGTCGCGCGGCACGAAGGCCAGCACCAGCCGCCCGTCGCCGTCCAGTGCGCTGACCGCGATCCAGGCCGCCGTCAGCGCGCCGGTGCAGTAGTACTTGCGGCCGCTGAGCAGGCCGTCCTTCAGCCGGGTGGACAGGTCCTGGGCGTGCTTGCCGCCGCGCTCGGCCAGCGCGTTGCCGATCCGGCGGCCGGTGAGCACGTCGCCGAACAGCCGGGCCCGCAGCGCCGCGTCGCCGTGCACGGCCAGCACGTCGACCAGCAGGTAGTGGGCCTGCGGGACCTGGGCGATCGCCGGGTCGACCGCGGCGAGGACCCGGGTGACCTCGGCCAGCGTGACCGGGCCCAGCGCCGGGCCGCCGTCGGCGGCCGGCACGGTGATCGCGAGCAGCCCCGAGCGGTCCAGGGCGGCCAGAGCCTCGACCGGTACGGCGGCAGCCCCGTCCCGGTCGCGCTGGATCACCCCCGGGGCGAGCGCCGCGGCGACGTCAGCGGCGGCGGCGAGGGCGGCGTCATGCGAATCGATAGTCGGCACCGCCCGATCGTAGGTGCAACCGCACGGCACCGGGACGGCTCCCGGGCCGGCACCGCGGCCGGGTTGTGCTGGACGGATGACGAGTGGCCGCACCTGGAAGCTCTACGCCGCCGCGATGGCGCTCGCCATCGCCGGCTACCAGCTGATCCCCGAGAACGGCTGGTGGGAGAGCACCTGGGAAGTCGCCATCGGGTACGCGGGCACCGCCGCCATCCTGCTGGGCGTACGCCGGCTGCCCCTGGCCGACCGGCTGCCCTGGTGGTGCTTCGCCGCCGGTGTCTTCAGCAACGCCACCGGCATCGGCGTCGCCATCTACAGCGACCAGGTGCTGGGCTGGAGCGACATGCCCACCCCGTCCGACCCGTTCTTCCTGGGCCTCTACCCGGCCTGCGCGCTCGGCCTGGCCCTGCTGATCCGCCGCCGCGACCGGCGGCGCAACTGGACGGCGATGGTCGACGCCACCACCATCACCACCGGCCTGGGCCTGCTCGCCTGGGTGTACGTGATCCACCCGGCCGCCCAGGACGCGGACATGTCGCTGCTCGGGCGCACGGTGCAGGTCGCGTACCCGGTCGGGGATCTGCTGCTGCTGGCGATGATGACCCGGCTGTTGCGCAGCGGCGGCAGCCGCGGCGCGCCGTTCTGGTGGATCACCGGCTCGCTGGCCGCGTTCCTGATCGGCGACACCACCTGGGTGCTGCTGGGCAACCTCGGGGACTTCGGCGCGCACCTGGAGGAGGTGCTGTGGTTCCGCCGGGGCCTGGACGAGGTGTTCCTGGTCGCGTTCACCCTGTTCGGTATCGCCGCGCTGCACACCGGCGCGCGCGAGCTGGGCGTCACCGCGGTGCCGCAGCCGCCACGGCTGGGCAAGCTGCAGCTGCTCGTGCTGACCACCACGTCGCTGATCGCCCCGGCGATCCTGGCCACCCAGCTCTACCACGGCGGCGTGAAAGACGGCCTGGCCATCGTGATCGGCTGCACGGCGCTGTTCCTGCTGGTCGTCACCCGGATGGCGCAACTGGTCCGGCAGGTGGAGCTGCAGACCCGGCAGGTCCGGGAGCTGTCCCGCACCGACGAGCTGACCGGGCTGCCGAACCGGCGCGCCTGGAACGACGAGCTCCCCCGGGCCCTGGAGCACGCGCGCCGCGACGGTGCCCCGCTGGCGGTGGCGCTGCTGGACCTCGACCACTTCAAGAAGTTCAACGACAGCTACGGCCACCCCGCCGGGGACCGGCTGCTCAAGGAGGCGAGCGCGGCCTGGCACGGCGCGCTGCGCCAGGGCGACACGGTGGCCCGCTGGGGCGGCGAGGAGTTCGTCGTGCTGCTGCCGGGCGCCGACGCCGAGGTGGCCCGCGAGGTGCTCGGCCGGGCGCTGGCGCGCACACCGCTGGGTCAGACCTTCTCGGCGGGCGTCGCGCAGTGGGACGGCACCGAGACCTCGGAGGACCTGCTGCAACGGGCCGACGCCGGCCTGTACGCGGCCAAGGCGGCCGGTCGCAACCAGATCGCCGCCGCCTCGTCACGTGAACATATGCGCAGCTCAGCATAGGGTGACTCACGCCGTTGCGGGATGCCCGGACGCCCGGCGGGGTCGGTATGGTGGGCGGCGGCCGACCGACCCACCCGCCATCCGGAGTGACCACTGTGACCGCACCCGAGGACGTCACCGACCGGCGCGACGCCGCGCCGGGTGACGACATCGACCGGACTTCGGCACCGCCCGCACCACCGGACGCCCCGGCGCCCGGCCGCCGGATCGGCTCCGTCGAGATCCTGGCCGGGCTGCTGGTGCTGCTCGTGGTCTTCCGCAACCCGCTGGCCGCCCTCGTCTCCGCGCCCCGGTTGCAGACCTGGACCACCGTGTTCGTCTCGGTGCTGGTGCAGGCGGTGCCGTTCCTGGTGTTCGGCGTGGTGCTGTCCGCGGTCATCGCCGTGTTCGTGCCGCGCTCCTTCTGGGCCAAGGCGCTGCCACGGCATCCCGCGCTGGCCGTGCCCGCCGCCGGTCTGGCCGGGGTGGTCCTGCCCGGCTGTGAGTGCGGCAGCGTGCCGATCGCCGGGTCGCTGATCCGCCGCGGCGTCACCCCGGCCGCCGCGCTGGCGTTCCTGCTCGCGGCCCCGGCGATCAACCCGATCGTGCTGACCGCGACCGCGGTGGCCTTCCCCGGCAATCCCGAGATGGTCGTCGCCCGGGGCGTGGCCAGCCTGATCGTGGCCGTGGCGATGGGCTGGCTCTGGCTGCGGCTGGGCAAGGCGGAATGGATCAAGCTGCCGGCCCGCCCGCACGAGGACGGCTCCCGCCTCAAGGCCTTCGTCGCCGCCTGCCGGCACGACGTCATGCACGCCGGCGGATTCCTGGTGCTCGGCGCCGCGGCCGCCGCCACCATCAATGTGGTCGTGCCGGAGAGCTGGCTGCAGACACTGGCCGGCAACGAAGTGCTGTCGATCATCGCGCTGGCGGTGCTGGCCGTGCTGCTGTCCATCTGCAGCGAGGCGGACGCCTTCGTGGCCGCGTCGCTGTCCCAGTTCTCGCTGACCTCCCGGCTGGTGTTCCTGGTCGTCGGCCCGATGGTCGACCTCAAGCTGATCGCCATGCAGACCGGGGTCTTCGGCCGGCGCTTCTCCGTGCGCTTCGCCCCGGCCACGTTCGTCGCGGCGGTCCTGGTGGGCACCGGCATCGGGGCGGTGCTGCTGTGAACAAGCAGGCCCAGGCCGTGATCATGCTGCTGTTCGGCGGCGCGATCCTCAAGGCGAGCCTCTCCGACCTGTACCTGCGCTACGTCAAGGAGGGCCTGCGGCCCTTCCTGATCGTCGCGGGCCTGCTGCTGGTCGCGGCGGCCGTGCTGACCCTCTGGTACGACCTGCGCGGCAAGGCCCAGGCGCACGGCGGGCACGACCACGAGCCGAAGGTCGGGTGGCTGCTGCTGCTCCCCGTACTCGGGCTGCTGCTGGTGGCGCCGCCCGCGCTCGGCTCGGACGCCGCCGGGCAGGCGGGCACGGTGCTGACCGCCCCCGGCACCGACTCGGACTATCCGGCGCTGCCGGCGGGCGACCCGGTCGATCTCGGGCTGCTGGACTACGCCTCCCGGGCGGTCTTCGACGACGGCCGCAGCCTCACCGGCCGCAACCTGCGACTGACCGGCTTCGTCACGCCCGGCCCCGACGGCCAACCGATGCTGGCCCGGATGGTGATGTCCTGCTGCGCCGCCGACGGCCGGCCGATCAAGGTGGCGCTCAGCGGTGAGGTGCCGGCGGCCGTACCGGCGGACACCTGGATCCAGGTGGTCGGCACCTGGACCGACAAGACCGAGCAGGACCCGGTCAACGACGCCAAGGTGCCGTATCTGCAGGTCCGGTCCTGGCAGGAGATCGCCGCGCCGAAGCAGCAGTACGAGTGACCCCGCTCCGCGCCCTGGCCGCACTCGGCGTGGCCCTCGCTGCGGGCGCCGCCCTGCTGGTGTTCGCCCCCGGCAAGCCCGATCCCGCCCCCGCCGCCCGGATGGGCCTGGCCGCCGCCTGGCCCCGCGCGCAGCGCGCCGACCTGCCCGGCAACCTGCGCGACGGGCCGATCTACCACCCGGGCCTGTTCCTCGACGCCCGCACCAGCGTCGGCACCGCGCCCAGCCCCGACGGCACCGCCGAGCGGCTGCTCGTGCGCAACGCCGACGAGACCGTCCGCGAGCTGCGCCGCCGTCCGCTGTCGGGCAACCCCGAGTTCGGCGCCTTCACCATCAGCGGCGACGACCTGGTGTGGACGGAGTCCGCCGACGGCACGCCGCTGGAGATCTGGACCACGAAAGTGGCCGGTGGCCCGGCCCGCCGCCTCACCACCGACACCGGCAACGCGGTGTTCTTCGGCTCCCAGTGGGACCTGGTGCTCGCCGACGGCCGGGTGCACTGGGCCGCCGCCGCGCCGAAGGGCAAGCAGGTCACCGAGATCCGCTCGGTCCCCCTGACCGGCGGCAAGGTCACCGTCCGCGAGGAGCCGGGCACGTGGGCGCTGACCGCCTGGCCGTGGCTGACCAACGGCGGCGGCGACCAGTCCGGCACGACGGTCCTGCGCAACCTGGCGGCCAACAAGGACACCCCGGTGAGGACCACCGGCCCGGAGCTGATCACCTGCTCGGCGACGTGGTGCCGGGTCCTGGTGATGAACGGCGACGGCCTGGCCCGCATCGACCTCATGCACCCGGACGGCTCGGCCCGCCGGCGCGTGGCGGGCAGCACGGCCGGGGCGGCGGTCCCGGACGTGGCGGTGCTGGACCGCTTCGAACTGCTGTCGGAGACCGGCCCGGACTCGGACCTGACCGGTACGGCCGGCCTGCTGATCTACGACCTGACGACGAACCGGACGGTGGACATCAGTGCGGCGGTCGACGGCGTCTTCAGCCGCAACGGCGTGGTCTGGTGGGCCACCGGCGACCAGGACAACCTGGTCTGGCACACCCTGGACCTGCGCACCGTCTAGACAAGAGGGCAACAGCCGATCATCAGCCCGCGATGACTGTTCGGCCGCCCCGTGTGCCGCGTTGATTCATGGCCGCCGGCCCGTGCCGGTGCGAGGCTGCTTCGTCGTGACCGTGTTCCTGATCGTGAAGTTCCTGCTCGACTGGTGGGCGTTCGGCACGTCCACTGTGCGGCAGACCCGCCGGGGCTTCGAGGCCACCACCAGGGCGTACACCGGATTGCGGCGGATCGGCCCGGTGCGGGCCCTGGTCGCCGTCGTGGTCAGCGTCGCCGTCCTGGCGATCCAGCTGGTGTGGCTGGCGTCGTCGTACGTCGTGGGCAATGGCGTCGTGCTGGCCGTGCTCGCCCTGGGGATCCAGTACCGACGCGGTGGCTCGGCCGATGACGGCAACCTGGCCCGCACGCTGATCATGATGCCGTTGACGGTCATCGGCGGGTTCGCCGCTCTGGCCGCGCTGCTCAGTGGACTGATGTGGGCGCTGACCGGGAAGCCGGATCCGAACGCCGACCTGACCCCGGCCCGGACGACTCAGTTCGGACTGCAGACGGGAAGATGATGACGCGGGCCTGGCAGAAGCCTCCGGAGGAGCCGGACGGGTCTCCCGTCCTTGTCAGGTGGGAGCAGGACCGCTGGGAGCCGGACCGCTCCCGGCGCCGGGGTGGCGCCGGGAGCTGATGGCCGGGCTCAGCTGCCGATCGGGCCGCCGTCCAGGCGCCAGGTCACCACGACCGACGGCTTGGCGAAGTCCCCGTCCGGCCAGGTCGACGCCGGCTTCTCCACGCTCGCGCCGGTGATCTCACCCGGGTGCTGCACCGCGACGAACACCGAGCGGTCGTCGCTCGTGATGAACGGCCCGCAGGTCTCGGCGCCCACCGGCACGGTCAGGAACTGCTTGAGGTGGCCCCGCTCGGCTCCCTCGATCGCCGTGGCGAACAGGCCGTCGTTGCTGCCCAGCTGGTTGCCGTCGGTGGAGATCCACAGGTTGCCGGCACTGTCGAAGGCCACGTTGTCCGGGCACGAGATCGGCGACACGGCGGTCTTGTCGTAGCCCGCGAAGTACGTCGACGCGTCGGCCGGGTCGCCGCACAGGATGGGCAGCGACCAGGTGAACGATTCGCCGGTGTGGTCGCCGCGGTCCTCGACCAGTTCGAAGATCTGGCCGTGCTTGTTGGCGTTGCGCGGGTTGGCCTCGTCGACGCCCGGGTTGGTGCCGACGCCGCGGTTGGTGTTGTTGGTCATGGCCGCGTAGATCTTGCCGGTGCGCGGGCTGGGCTGCACGTCCTCCGGGCGGTCCATCTTGGTCGCCAGCACCGCGTCGCCGGCCAGCCGGGTGAAGGTGAGCACGTCCGCGGCGGTCATGCCGGGCACGTACGAGCGGTTGCCGGACACCAGCTTGATCCAGGTGCCGCGGCCGTCGAAGGCGCCGTCGGACGGCAGCTTGCCGGTGCCGTCGATCTCGGCTGCCGGGCTGTCACCGGTCAGCTTGGCCACGTAGAGCGTCCCGGACTCCAGCAGGGTCAGGTTGTGCCGGCGGGCGTGGGCCGAGTCGCCGGGCAGGTACTTGCCGTCGGAGACGAACTTGTAGAGGTAGTCGAACCGCTCGTCGTCACCCATGTACGCGACCACGTGGCCGTTCTTGGCGACGATGACGTTGGCGCCCTCGTGCTTGAAGCGGCCCATCGCGGTGTGCTTGCGCGGGGTCGAGTCGGGGTCGAACGGGTCGACCTCGACGATCCAGCCGAAGCGGTGTGCCTCGTGCGGGTGTTTGGCCAGGTCGAACCGCTCCTGGGCCCGGTCCCAGCGCCGGGAGCCGCTCGGCACCCGGGCCGTGGTGGAGATGCCGTAGCGGGCCAGCTTGGGCTTGAGTGCCTCGGGGGCCGCGTCACCGCCCACGAAGTACTGGTTGAAGTTCTCCTCGCCGGACAGCACGGTGCCCCACGGGGTGACGCCGCCGGCGCAGTTGTTGAGCGTACCGATGGCGGTCCGGCCCTTGGGGTCCGCGGCCGTCCGGAGCCACACCGAGCCGGCGGCCGGGCCGGTGAACGCGAACGGTGTCTCCAGCGCGGTGATCCGCCGGTTGTACGGCAGCCGCCGGGACCGGACGGGCTGCCACTGCCCGGTGCGCCCGACCCGCTCCAGCTCGACGACGGACAGACCGTGGGCCGCCATCGCGATCTTGAGCTGGTCCACGCTGAGTGCGTCCAGGGTGGTGAAGCCGGGGAACATCAGCTCCTCGTTGGTGTACTCGTGGTTGACCACGAGCAGCGCCCGGCGCCCGTCGCGGCCCAGCGGCAGCACCCCGACGAAGTCGTTGTTGTAGCCGAACTGCGCCGACTGGCGGCGCACGCTCTGCGCGGTGATGTCGAACTCCGGCGCGCCGGGCAGGACCGGGTCGCCCCAGCTCATGACGACGGCCGAGTCGTAGCCGTTCGGGACGATCAGGTTGTCGAGCTTGTTCGGCGGGATGGCCTTGAACGTCAGCGGGCCCGCCTTGCCCTTCTTGAGGGTTTCGAGCAGTCCCTCGGCGACCGGCGCGGTGGCGGCGGGTGCGGCCGACGCCGGGCCGGCCGCGGCGGCCGCCGTGCCGCCGAAGCCGAGCACGAGCGCGCCCACAGCACCGGCGCGCACCACTCCGCGGCGCGACATCCCGGTGTTCACGACGTCGCCGAGGTACGGGTTGTCCGTCCGGTTCGGCACCGGGTGGTCGCAGGCGTTGCCGCAGCGGTAGAGGCACGTCATCGCGTCGCGGCCGGTGTGGCCGAGCAGCGGCAGCAGGCGGGGTCGTTCAGTCATCGGGGCAGAGCTCCTCGCAGGCAATATGGCCCCCGTCACGGACGGGGTCGCCTGACGCTAAGAGCTGCGATTGGAGTTGGTCCGGACGTACGGTGAACGCCGGATGAACACGAAGGCCCGGGCCGTCGCGGGGTCAGGACTCGAAGTACCTGGGGCGTTGCCGCCGGTACGACCGGCGGGAGTTCTGCATGAAGTACCGCAGGACGAAGGCGGTCACCGCCGCACTAGCGATCGCGACCAGGATCATGGCCGGCACCGGATTCCGGGTCACCGACAGGTCGGTGGCGGAGCTCGCGGGTGCCTGCTGGGCGACGTTCGCCGTTCCACCCGTGGCCGCGGCCGGCGGCGGCACGGTCGGCAGTGCGGCGAAGTCGACGATGCCGCTGCTCTCCAGCAGCGTCATGTGGGTCATGACGAACTGGTTGGTGCGCTGGGCGAGCTTGCGCACCGTGTCGTTGCGGGTGCCGGCCCGGATCGCGGCGATGGCCGGGAAGATCTTGCCGTGCGCCGCCCGCAGCCGGTCGATGTACACGCGGTCGAACTCCTCGCCCTCCGCGTCGCGCATCTCGGCGAGCCATTTCTGCTGGTCCGCGTTGGGCTTGTCGGGCAGGGTGACGTCCAGCTTCTTGGCCGCGGCCCGGACGAGCTTGTCGAGCGCGACGTGCTGGGTGGCGATGTCCTTCCCGATCGCGCGGATCCGCGGATCCTGCGACTTCTCCTCGGCCATCTGGCCGGCCGGGATCTCCCACAGCCCGGCGAGCCGGACCTTGACCGCGAAATCGCGGTCCGCGTCGGAGACGTCACCCTTGCCGCGATCGGTGAGCAGGCCGTTGGGCGGCACCGGTACGCCGGGTTCGGCCCTTGCCACCTGCGGGTCGAGCACGAGCAGGGCGACCGCGGCCAGTGCCGTGCCCGCCAGGTGACGCAACATCCGATCGACCGCGAACACGTCAACCTCCGGCCATGGTTCTTCGATGATCCTGTGGGCCGGAATACGGATCGCGGGCTGTTTCGGATCAACGCGGGGGAAATATCCGCGCCGGCCGGGGCGATGTCAGCTGGGTACGCGGAGGTTGCGGTGGGTCACCGCGTAGGGGAAGTGCATCCGTACGGCGGTCCGGCCACCGTCGGTGCGGGTGGTGAGGACGTCGGCGAGCTGACGGGCGACCCACAGCCCGGCCGGATCGGCGGGGCTGACCGGTGGCCGGTAACCGGCGTGGACGGGGATGCATCGTCCGCCGTGGTCGTCGACGTGGACGATGAGCGTGGCGTCCTGGCTCCACGCGCGTGTTCGCACCGGCGGCCGGCCATGTCTCAACCCGTTGGTGACCACCTCGCTGGTCGCCGTGACCACCTGCCGTACCGCCGTGGGAACGAAGTGCTGCGAGGTCGCCCACCGGGCGACAGCGGCGCGACAGGCCGCCACCTCCTCGACGTGCCATACGGTCAGGTCCACGTCCGTGACCGGGGGAACCGCCGTCATGGGGGCCTGCGCCCGTTCGCCGAGGAAGTCGCCCGGCGCCACGTACCCGGGGTTGTCCACGACGCCCTGCGCGCTCAGCTCACGCTGGTGGACCTTGCGGACCGCGTCGATGAGCGACGGCGATTGCCGGCGGCCGTGCCAGACGCAGGTGATCGAGCAGCGGTAGCAGGTGTACACCTCATTGGCCATCGCCTCGTAACCCAGGTACGCGGCCGCCCGGTCCACCGGCGAATCGGGGTCGGTCACGACGTCGGGCTCGGCGACGATGTGCACGACTTCCTGCCGGGACTGCCGTTCCCGCAGATACCGCAGGAACCTGGAGTAGGTGAAGCCCGTTCGCTGGTAGAAGGCGTTCATCGGCGCCCACTGCAGGGCATGGGCATCCGGGCCCAGGCGGTCCCGGACGATCGCTTCGGTGTCGGAGCCGACGACCATCAGGACAGCCTGGTCGGACGTGATCTTCCGGCGCAGGTACGGGAGCAGGACGCGGTCGACGGTGTCGTCCGCGTCGACGACGAGGGCGCGGTGGTCGAAGGTCCCCGAGCGGCCGCCATCGGCCAGGCTGATCACTGTCGGCTCCCCGGGCTGTCGTGGCTCCCATGGTTCAGCGCTACGCCGGGAAGCTCCCGTACACCACACAAGGTCAACATCTCCGTCACTGCCGGTGAGCACTGCAGACACACGGTCGCGCCTACGGCGTGTGCCGTGGCGCCCACCTCGGCGAGCATGCGAAGACCGGCGCCATCAAGGAACGTGACGGAGCGGCAATCGACATCGAGCTGCCCGGGACCGACCAGGGCGCGCATCCGTTGCCCGAGCACGGGCGCGCTGGCCGCGTCGATCGCGCCGGACACCGCGATCCAGCCGGCCGACCACACCGCCTCGCAGCCGGCCACGACTTCCGACTGCCGCTCCATAGATCACAACCACCGCCATCGACCGGATCCTCGGCACGCTGCCGCCACCCAGCGTCCGGCGCAGCCGGCCGAGCCGCAACCCGCCGCCACGAAAGGGGTAACGGGCCCGCCGGTACGCGAGCCCGTCACACGCCCCGGTTACCGGGCCGGCCGGATCAGCTGCCGATCGGGCCTCCGTCCAGGCGCCAGGTGACCACCACGGCCGGCTTGGCGAAGTCGCCGTCGGGCCAGGTCGAGGCCGGCTCTTCCAGCGTGGCGCCGTCGATCTCACCGGGGTGCTGCACCGCCGTGAAGACCGAGCGGTCGTCGCCGGTGATGAACGGCCCGCAGGTCTCGGCCCCCGGCGGCACGGTCAGGAACTGCTTGAGGTGGCCGCGTTCCGGCCCTTCGATGGCGGTGGCGAACAGGCCGTCGTTGCTGCCCAGCTGGTTGCCGTCGGTGGCGATCCACAGGTTGCCGGCGCTGTCGAAGGCCACGTTGTCCGGGCACGAGATCGGCGACACGGCGGTCTTGTCGTAGCCGGCGAAGTAGGTCGACGCGTCGGCCGGGTCGCCGCAGACGATCGGCAACGACCAGGTGAACGTCTCGCCGGTGTGGTCGCCGCGGTCCTCGACGATCTCGAAGATCTGGCCGTGCTTGTTCTCCCGGCGGGGGTTGGCCTCGTCGGGCCCCGCGTACGTACCCACGCCGCGGTTGACGTTGTTCGTCAGCGCCGCGTAGATCTTGCCCGTCCGCAGGCTGGGCTGCACGTCCTCGGGCCGGTCCATCTTGGTGGCGCCGACCGCGTCACCGGCCAGCCGGGTGAAGGTGAGCACCTCGGCCGCGGTCATGCCGGGCACGTACGAGCGGTCCCCCGACACCAGCTTGATCCACGTGCCGCGGCCGTCGAAGGCACCGTCGGACGGCAACTTGCCGGTGCCGTCGATCTCCGCCGCCGGGCTGTCACCGGTCAGCTTGGCCACGTAGAGCGTCCCGGACTCCAGCAGCGTCAGGTTGTGCCGGCGGGCCGCGGCCGAGCCGCCCGGCACGAACTTCTTCGCGGACACGAACTTGTAGAGGTAGTCGAACCGCTCGTCGTCACCCATGTACGCGACCACGTGGCCGTTCTTGGCGACGATGACGTTGGCGCCCTCGTGCTTGAAGCGGCCCATCGCGGTGTGCTTGCGCGGGGTCGAGTCGGGGTCGAACGGGTCGACCTCGACGATCCAGCCGAAGCGGTGTGCCTCGTGCGGGTGTTTGGCCAGGTCGAACCGCTCCTGGGCCCGGTCCCAGCGCCGCGACTCGTCCGGCACCCGGGTGGTGGTGGAGATGCCGTAGCGGGCCAGGGTCGGTTTGAGGGCGGCCGGGGCGGCGTCGCCACCGACGAAGTACTGGTTGAAGTTCTCCTCGCCGGACAGCACGGTGCCCCACGGGGTGACGCCGCCGGCGCAGTTGTTGAGCGTACCGATGGGGGTCAGGCCGCGTGGATCGGCCGCGGTGCGCAGCAGCGCCGTGCCGGCCGCCGGGCCGGTGAACCGGAACGGGGTGTCCAGCATGGTGATCCGCCGGTTGTACGGCCGCCGGCCGCCGACGGGCCGCCACTGCCCGGTGCCGCCGACGCGTTCGAGCTCCACCACGGACATGCCGTGCGCGGCCATCGCCACCCGGACCTGCTCGACGCTCAGCGCCTCCTGAGTGGTGAAGCCGGGGAACATCAGCTCCTCGTTGGTGTACTCGTGGTTGGCCACGAGCAGGGCCCGGCGCCCGTCGCGGCCCAGCGGCAGGACACCGAGGAAGTCGTTGTTGTAGCCGAACTGCCCGGACTGGCGGCGCGCGGTCTGCCGGTGCACGTCCAGGCCGGGCACGCCGGGCAGGATCGGGTCGCCCCAGCGGATGACCACCGCGCTGTCGTAGCCGTTGGGCACGATCACCGTGTCCAGCTCGTTCGGCGGAATCGGCTTGAAGGTCAGCGCCCCGGCGCGCCCACCGCCGTGCTTCGGCATCGCTGCCGGCTCGGCGGCCGGCGCGGCGCCCGCGGCGGCCGGCGCGGCGCCGAAGCCGAGCACGAGGGCCCCGACGGCGCCGGCCCGGACCACACCGCGGCGGGTCATCGCGGTGTTGACCACGTCACCGAGGTACGGGTTGGCGGACTCGTTGGGCACGGGATGGTCGCAGGCGTTGCCGCAGCGGTACAGGCAGGTCTTCGGGTCGCGACCGGCATGTCCGGCCGGTCCGAGGATGGGTAGCAGGCGGGGTCGGTCGGTCATCGGACGGTCTCCTCACGCGACGCTGCATGATTCATCAAGATCGATGCCGTGAAAATCTGAGCCTAGTCGCGGGCGAAGGTGAACGGAAGGTGAACGGCCGTTGTCAGAGAGCAAGCTCGGCGACCTGGTCGGCGCAGCCCCAGCAGAGCGTCATGCCGGCGCCGCCGTGCCCGTACGCGTGCACCACCGTCCCGCCCGGCCACTTCTCCGCCTCCACCCGCGGGCCCCCACGCCGCACCGGGCGCAGCCCGACCTTCTCCCCCACGACCGGCGCGCCCGCCAGCTCGGGCACCAGCGCCACGCAGCGTTCCAGGATCGCGTCGCGCGTCGCCGGGTCGGGCGTGGTGTTCCAGTTCCCCTCCTGCCACGTGCCGCCCAGCACGACGTCCCGGCTGCGCGGATGCACGTAGGTCGACGGCTCCCCCTCGTCGCGTACGGAGGTGTAGATGCCGGTGTTGGCGACCAGCACGATCTGCCCGCGGGCCGGGACCACCTCCGGGTCACCGCACAACGCGCCGGCGGCCAGCCCGGTCGCGTTGACCACCACCGGCGCCTCGACCAGGGCCTCCTCCAGCCGGTCGACCCGGCGCCGCAGCACCCGCACCCCGGCGGCCAGCAGCCGCTCGCGCAGCCACGGCAGATACACGCCCATCTCCACCAGCGGCGCCCGGAAGCGCACCTCCCTGGTCCACGGCGGCTCGGCCGGCAGGTAGCGCACGTCCCGCGCGGCCGGCGCCCACCACGGCTCGCCGGTCGCGCCGGACCGCTCGAGGTTGCGGGTCTCGCGCACCAGCACCCCGGGCACCCGGTCGAAGGCGTCCCGGCGGAACTGGTCGTAGGTGGCCGCGGCCCAGGACAGGATCCGCTCGTCGAAGCCGGTCCGGGTCGGATACCAGGCAGCGGCGGCCACCGCGGAGACCGTCCGCGCGGGGTCCTCCGGCGTCCACACGGTCACCGCCGCGCCGCGCTCCCGCAGCCGCATCGCCGCTGTCAGACCGATGATGCCGCCGCCCACCACGACCACGTCCGCCATGTCCGTCATCCTGTCGTAACCCGGCTCTGAGTACCCGGGCTCAGTCGCAGGTACGACCGCCCGGACCAGACTGCGGCATGGACACCAATCCGCAACCGAAGACCACCACCGCCTTCTACGTGCAGTCCATCGCCTCCTTCGCGCTGTCCCTGACCGCGGTCGCCACCGGGATCGCGTACCTGCCGGTGGGCAGCTGGATCCGCGCCTTCCTCGCCGTGGGCCTGCTCTACGTGGTCACCTCGGCGTTCACGCTGGCCAAATGCGTCCGCGACATGCAGGACGCGGGCACCGTGGTCCGCCGGGTCGACCAGGCCCGGCTGGACAAGCTGCTGGCCGACCACGACCCGTTCAAGGTCCCGGCCGGCTGAGCCCGAATGCCGGCCCCGTATCCTTGTCGTCGTTGATGCGGTCACCGATGTGACCGGCGCACGATCGATCCGGAGCAGAGATAATGAGCGAGCACCTGTTCGCGGACGCGACAGGCTTCGCCGGTCTGGCGCTCCGTCCCGAGCTGCTGAAGGCACTGACCAGCTTGGGCTACGAAGAGCCGACGCCGATCCAGCGCGAGGCCATCCCGCCGCTGCTGGAGGGCCACGACCTGCTGGGCCAGGCCGCGACCGGCACCGGCAAGACCGCGGCCTTCGCGCTGCCGCTGCTGCACCGCCTGGAGCCCGACGCCAAGGGCGGCCCGGCCGCCCTGGTGCTGGTGCCGACCCGCGAGCTGGCCGAGCAGGTCTCCCAGGCGGTCCACCGCTACGGCCGGGACCTGGGCGTCCGCGTCCTGCCGGTGTACGGCGGACAGCCCATCGGGCGCCAGCTGCAGGCCCTGCAGCGTGGCGTGGACGTCGTGGTCGGCACCCCCGGCCGGGTGCTGGACCACATCAGCCGCGAGACGCTGGACCTCAGCGACGTGCGCACCGTCGTGCTCGACGAGGCCGACGAGATGCTCGACATGGGCTTCGCCGAGGACATCGAGGCCATCCTGGCCGAGACCCCGCAGACCCGGCAGACCGTGCTGTTCTCCGCGACGATGCCGCCGCGCATCGACGGCATCGCCCGCCGGCACCTGAAGGAGCCGGTCCGGATCCAGATGGGCCGGGAGGCCTCGGCGCCGGGCGAGATCCCGCTGGTCCGGCAGAGCGCGTACATCGTGGCCCGGGCGCACAAGCCGGCCGCGCTGGGCCGGGTGCTGGATGTGGAGGCGCCCGCCGCGGCGATCATCTTCTGCCGCACCCGGGAAGAGGTCGACCAGGTCACTGAGACGCTCAACGGGCGCGGCTACCGGGCCGAGGCCCTGCACGGCGGCATGAGCCAGGACCAGCGGGACCGGGTCATGGGCCGGCTGCGCGCCGGCAGCACCGAGCTGCTGGTCGCGACCGACGTGGCCGCCCGCGGGCTGGACGTCGAGCAGCTCACCCACGTGGTCAACTACAACGTGCCGTCGGCGCCCGAGGCGTACGTGCACCGCATCGGCCGGGTCGGGCGGGCGGGCCGCGAGGGCGCCGCGATCACCCTGGCCGAGCCGCGCGAGTCACGGATGCTCAAGGCGATCGAGCGGCTCACCCGCCAGCGGATCACCCTGGAGAAGGTCCCGACGGTCACCGACCTGCGGGCCCGGCGCCTGGAGCTGACCCGCGCGGCGCTGGAGAGCAGCCTGCAGACCGACGACCTGGAGCGGTTCCGCGTTGTCATCGAGTCGCTGACCAGCGAGTTCGACATCGAGACGGTGGCCCTGGCCGCGGTGAAGCTGGCCCACGAGGCGGCCGGCGGCGACGTCGACGAGCAGGAGATCCCCACCCCGCGCGAGACCGTCCGGGACCGCCCCGAGGGCCGCGACGGCAAGCGTCCCGAGCGCCGCGGCGGACCGGCCGGGGCCGGCGTCGCGCGGCTGTTCATCGGCCTCGGCCGGCGCGCCGGGCTGCGCCCGCAGGACCTGGTCGGCGCGATCGCCGGCGAGTCCGGGCTCAGCGCCCGCGACATCGGCGCGATCCAGATCACCGACCGCTTCTCGCTGGTCGAGGTGCCGGAATCGGCCGCCGAGATGGTGATCGAGGCGATGTCGCAGGCCACGATCCGGGGCCGCAAACCGACCGTACGCCGGGAGCGTTACAGCCGCTGAAGCGTGGCCGGGTCGTCCTCGCCACCGTAGTAGCGGTCGAGGACGGCCCGGAACACGGCCGGGTCCTCGGCCGCGTGGGCGAACAGCGTCATCGACGACCGCAGCTTGAGGTCGTCGGGGGTGCCCAGGATCTGCGTGGCGGTGCGGCCGTGCACGCCGAGCAGGGCCCGCGCGCACTCGGCCAGCCGGGGCCCGAGCACCGGATGGGCCAGATACGCCCGGGCCTCGTCCAGGTCGGCGATGGCGTAGTGCTGGGCGGTGGCGGTGCGGCCGAGCCCGGCGATCTGCGGGAAGACGAACCACATCCAGTGGCTGCGCTTGCTGCCGGCCGTCAGCTCGGCCAGGGCCTGCTCGTAGACGTCCTGCTGGGCGCTGACGAAGCGGGCCAGGTCGCTCACCGGCCGCGCGCCTTGCGGGTGCTCTTGGCGTTGGCCTTCTGGATGGCCGCGACCAGCTCGGACTTCTTCATCTTGGTCCGGCCGCTGATGTCCAGCTTCTTGGCCACGGTGAGCAGGTGCTCCTTGCTCGCGTTGGCGTCGACCCCACCGGCGGAATTCTTCGCGGTGTCCCGCCCGCCGGCCGCCTTGGCGTCGCTGGGACCCTTCTTCGCCTTGGGCTCCCAGTGGTCGCCGACCTTCTCGAACGAGTGCTTGACCGCGGCCAGGGCGGTCCGGTGGGCGCGCTCACCCTCGCCGTACTCCTTGACGGCCGAGTCGTGCGCCGCGACGTACGTGTCCTGCGCCTTCTTCGGGGACCGCTTCAGCGTCCCCGGCATGTCCTCACGAGTTGGCATACCGATCAGGTTTCCCGGGCCGGGCTCCGGCAAACGGTCGGTCCCGCCCGCGTCGTTCCCGGGGATGAGTCGCGGGTCGTTCCCAGGACCGATGACCGCCTCCGGCGGGCCGCTCACGATCGCTGCGTGCGCCTTCCCCGCGACCAGGAACGGATCGCGGGCGTCTCCGTCGCGGCGGGACTGTCCGTGGTCCTGGTGATCCTCGTGCTGGTCACTCCGGGCAGCCCGGCCACGACCGCGGGCCGGGCCCTCGCCGTCGCCCGCGCGCTGGTGCAGGGGGCCACCGTGGCGTTCATGAGGTGGCGGTCCGAGGCGGCGATGGCTGTCGCCGTGGCCGCCGGCCCGAGCAGGCCCGCAAGGCGCTGGGGACGATCGCCACGGCGGCCCGTTCCACCCTGGCCGAGCTGCGGGTCCGGCTGCACACCATGAGCGCCGACGACTCTGCCGACGGCGGCGGCCCGCAGCCCGGGCTGGCGCAGCTGGAGGCGCTCGCGGCCGCGCTCGGAGCCACGGGCCTGCGGGTCGAGCTGCGCACCGAGCTGCGCGAGCTGCCCGCGGCGGTGGATCTGTCGGCGTACCGGATCGTGCAGGAGTCACTGACCAACACCCGGCGGCACAGCCAGGCGACCCGGGCCGAGGTGACCGTGCGGTGCCGGCCGGACGGGCTGCGGGTGGAGATCCGCGACGACGGCCCGGCGCGGGCGGTCGGGCGGGTCGACGGGTCGGGGCACCGCGGCATCGTGGGCATGCGGGAACGCGCGCAGTTGCTGGGCGGCGCGTGCGGACGTCTCCCGCTGGCCCTGGCGCTCGCGGCGGCCCGGGCCCGGCTGACCGGCGTCCCGCTCGGCACATTGGCGGCCGAGCTCCGCCGGCCGGTCGGCCGGCTGGAGGCCCTCGAAGACGGCGGACGCGACGGGATCCGCGCCGTGTTCTCCTGGTCGTACGACGCCCTGAGCGCGCCGGCGGCCCGGGTGTTCCGGCTGCTGGGGCTGGTCACCGGGCCGGACATCGCGGTCGCCGGGGTCGCCGCGCTGGCCGGCCGGCCCGATCTCGACGCGCGCCGGGCGCTGCGGGAGCTGACCGGCGCCGGGCTGCTGGCCGAGCGGGACGGCGGCCGGTACGCGATGCACGACCTGCTGCGGGCGTACGCGGGTGAGCTCGTCCGCCGCACCGACGCTGGGACGAGGAGGGCGCGGCCTGGGCGGTGGCCCTGCAGGCGGCCGAGGCACTCAGCGACGGTCCGGCGCTGGCGTACGCGTACTCGTTCCTGGCCGTGGCGGACGGCCGCCGGCAGCGGTTCGAGGCGGCGCGGGAGCACATGCGCCAGGCCCTCGAGCAGGTACGGGCCGCCGGTGACCGGGCCGGCGAGGGTGAGTGCCTGTTCATCCTGTCGTACCTGTGCTGGTTGCAGGGCGAGCAGGACGACGCGTTGGTGCAGGTCAGGCAGTCGCTGGCGCTGTTCCGTCAGGTGGACGCACCGATGTGGGCGGGCAAGGCGAGCCTCGCCGCGGGCTGGTACCTGACCCAGCGGGGTGAGCTGCATGAGGCGCTGCCGTACTACGTCGAGGCGCTCGCGCTGCAGCAACGAGCCGGGGACCACCCGAACGAAGCCGTGACCCAGGACAGTCTCGGCCGGCTGCAGCACCAGCTCGACCACGTCGACGAGGCTGTCCGCCATCTCCAGGACGGTCTGCGGCTCGCCCGCCGCCTTGGCAACCCGGCCCTGGAGGCGCAGATCCTCGGGCACCTGGGCGACGTCCACGAGAGCCTGCTGGACGGGGACACCGCTGCCGAACGGTGGCGGCAGGCGTACGAGATCCTCGCCGACCTCGGCCATCCGCAGGCCGCCGAGCTGCGCCGCAAGCTCGCCGCGACCGCACCGGGCGAGGACGCTCCGGCGCCGCCCGGGCTCGGCGGCGAGCTGCGGCGCCACCGGCTGCGCGGCGGGATGTCACAGGAGGACCTGGCCGCCCGTACGGGGCTCAGCGTGCGCACCATCCGCTACCTCGAGTCCGGCCGGGCCGGGCAGTCCCGGCCGGAGACCTTGCGGCTGCTGTCCGTCGCCCTCGGCCTCGACGGCGCCGACCGGGACCGCTTCTACACCGCCGCCGACCGCGGCCGCCGCTGATTGCCGCCTCCCTGCCGGGTGCTTGCCTGTCCCCCGGCCCCACCCGGAACCGACGATGGAGGCCAGCCGCAGCCGGCGGCGCGACGGGGGCGGCGGCTGCGGACTGCGTTCGGGCCGCTCCGGGACCCGGCCGCCTCCCGGTCCGGCGGAGCCGGGAGGCGGTCTCTACGCTGATCACCATGACCGGCCTACGCGATCGTTTCCGGGCCCTGCACGAGTCCGGCACCTTCCTGCTGCCGAACCCGTGGGACGCGGGCTCGGCCCGGCTGCTGGAGAGCCTGGGCTTCCCGGCGCTGGCCACCACGTCGTCCGGCCTCGCGGCGAGCCTGGGCAAGCTCGACCAGCAGGTCACCCGCGACGAACTGGTGGCGCACGTCGCGGCGGTCACCGCCGCGGTGCGGATCCCGCTCAACGTCGACGCCGAACGCTGCTTCGCGGACACCCCGGCGGGCATCGCCGAGACGGTGGACCTGCTGGCCGACGCGGGCGCGGCCGGCATCTCGATCGAGGACTACGACCCGGCGGCGGACCGGGTGGAGACGCCGGAGGCGGGCGCCGAGCGCGTCGCGGCGGCTGCGGAGGCCTGCGCCCGGCACGGCATCGTGCTGACGGCCCGGGCCGAGAACTACTTGTACGGCCATGAGGACCTGGACGACACGATCGCCCGGCTGGACGCCTACCGGGCCGCGGGCGCCGACGTGGTGTACGCGCCCGGCCTGCGGAACCCGGCGGACATCGCCCGGCTGGTGGAGTCGGTGGCGGCGCCGGTCAACGTGCTGGCCCTGCCGGGCACGCCGACGGTGGCCGAGCTGGCCGGGCTGGGTGTCCGGCGGGTCTCGACCGGCGGCGCGCTGGCCTGGGCGGCATACGGCGGCCTGCGCGACGCGGCCCGGGAGCTGCTGGAGAGCGGCACCACGACGTTCCGGTCCCGCGGCCTGACCGGCGACGAGATCGAACAGGCCTTCGGGGCCCGCTCCTAGCGGCACGGACGCCGTCGAACGAGCCGCACGGGGCCCACAGTCACTCGTCCGGGGGACCGGGCAGACCGAGCAGCGGGCCCGCTCGCCGGCAGCGCGCAGGATCGCCAAGGATCTCGGTGGAGTCCGTCACCTGGTCGATCGTGCCCGGCAGCGTCCCGATCGGACCGCCCCGGCGCCCGCCCAGCCGGTCGACCAGCGCCCGGACCTCCGGCTCCCTGATGGCCGCCGTCAAAGCCACCGTCAGCCGATCGGCAGCCACCACCCGGATGTCACGCGTGTAGTACCTCCGCGGCGCCGGGTCGACCGGTGCAGCCAGCCCGAGGTCGTTGGTCGCCGTGGCCAGCGCACTCGCGGCCGTCACCAGCGCAGCCTCCCGCTCCCGCCAGTCCGCCGCCGCGGTCGCGGCCGCCAGCGCCGGGCCGGCCGTCGCCGCCAGGTCCAGGCGGGCGAAACAACTGCCGAGCCACTTCGGGTACGGCGCCCAGCAGCGCTCGATCAGAAACGCCAGCCGCACCAGCTCCCGGACCAGCCGGGCCGCGACCAGACGTGAGCCGAGGTCGTCACCGACGCCCCCGGCCCGGCCCACGAAGGCCTCCTCCTGGGCGACCCGCAGCCACCCGGCCGCCAGGGCGTAGCGCCACACGTCGGTCGGATACCAGCGCAACGCCTGGCGGCGGCGGGTCAGTTCGCCGTCCGGGTCGTGGAACACCGCCCCGGCGGTCAGCGTCGCGAGGGTCTGCGTGGGCGTCAGCAGCCAGTCCTGCACACCCAGGCCGCCGGCCGGGTCGACGCCCAGCCGCCGCGCGAAGAAGCCGCCGGCGGTCGTCGCCTCAACCTGGTGGCCCGGCACGCCGCCGTTGCGGTCCGCGGCCGCGAAGACCGTCGGGTGGCCCTCGAAGGTCGCCGGCAGTGCGGCGAACGACGGCGGCTGCTCGCCGTCCGGCAGGAAGATCTGCACGCGGGGGCCGAAGTCGTGGTCGGTGGAGACCGTGTCGTCGAGGCCGAGGACCTCCGAGCCCTCGCCGAGCAGGGCCGCGGCGTGCCGCCGTCCGCCCAGCAGCGGGCGGACGGCGTGCTCGTAGAAACGGTGGCTCAGCGCGATCCCGGACACGGAGTCAGCGTGCCGTACCGCGCAACCGGTTTCAGTAGCGGCAGCGCAGCACGACCATGGTGTGGCCTTCGACGTCGCGCTGGCCGCCCGCCTTCGTCGTGCGGCGCCTGGCGGCCAGCAGCGGGTCGGCCGTGTCGACCACGGTCTCCCAGGTACGGCCGAACGAGCGCGGCGGCAGCGTGAACGTCACGCCCTCGGCGAGCGGGTTGAACAGCACCAGGAACGAGTCGTCGATGATCTCCTCGCCCAGCGCGCCGCGTTCCGGGATGCCGTGGCCGTTGAGGAACACGGTCATCGTCATGCCGGAGCGGGTGTTCCAGTCCGGCTCCGTCATCGGTTCGCCGTCGCGGCGCAGCCAGGCGATGTCCGGCACCTTGGAGTCCCCGGCCGGTTCGCCGGTGAAGAAGCGGCGGCGGCGGAAGATCGGGTGGTCCGCGCGCAGCTTGGTCAGCGATGCGGTGAAGCGGGTCTGCACGTCGTGCATCCGGGCGTCTTCCCAGTCGACCCAGCTGAGCTCGCTGTCCTGGGCGTACACGTTGTTGTTGCCGTGCTGGGTGCGGCCCAGTTCGTCGCCGTGGGCGATCATCGGCACGCCCTGCGACAGCACCAGCGTGGTGAGGAAGTTGCGCTTCTGCCGTTCGCGCAGCTTGACCACGTCGGCGTCCTCGGTGGGGCCCTCGACGCCGCAGTTCCACGACCGGTTGTGGCTCTCGCCGTCGCGGTTGTCCTCGCCGTTGGCCTCGTTGTGCTTCTCGTTGTACGACACCAGGTCGTTGAGGGTGAAGCCGTCGTGCGCGGTGACGAAGTTGATGGACGCGATCGGGCGGCGGCCGTCGATCTCGTACAGGTCGGAGGAGCCGGTGAAGCGGGAGGCGAACTCGCCCAGGCTGCCCGGCTCGCCGCGCCAGAAGTCGCGGACGGTGTCGCGGTATTTGCCGTTCCACTCGGTCCACAGCGGCGGGAAGCCACCGACCTGGTAGCCGCCGTCGCCCACGTCCCACGGCTCGGCGATCAGCTTGACCTGGCTGACGATCGGGTCCTGATTGACCAGGTCGAAGAACGCGGCCAGCCGGTTCACCTCGTGGAACTCGCGGGCCAGGGCGGAGGCCAGGTCGAAGCGGAAGCCGTCGACGTGCATGTCGGTCACCCAGTAGCGCAGCGAGTCCATGATGAGCCGCAGCGACTCGTGGTGGCGCACGTTCAGGCTGTTACCGGTGCCGGTGGTGTCGTAGTAGTACTGCTTGTCGTCGTCGACGAGCCGGTAGTACGCCGGGTTGTCGATACCGCGGAATGACAGCGTCGGCCCGAGGTGGTTGCCCTCGGCGGTGTGGTTGTAGACCACGTCCAGGATGACCTCGATGCCGGCCGCGTGCAGGGCCTTGACCATCGACTTGAACTCCTGCACCTGCCCGCCGTGCCCGCCGAACGAGGCGTAGTCGTTGTGCGGGGCGAAGAAGCCGATGGTGTTGTAACCCCAGTAGTTGCGCAGGCCGCGGTCGACCAGGGTGCTGTCGTGCACGAACTGGTGCACCGGCATCAGCTCGACGGCGGTGACCCCGAGCTCCTTGAAATGCTTGATCATCGTCGGGTGGGCCAGGCCCGAGTACGTGCCGCGGACGTCCTCGGGGATCCCGGGGTGGCCCTGGGTCATGCCCTTGACGTGCGCCTCGTAGATCACCGTCTGGTGGAACGGGATCTTCAGCGGCCGGTCGTTGGCCCAGTCGAAGAACGGGTTGATCACCACCGAGCGCATCGCGTACGGCGCCGAGTCCTCGTAGTTGACCTCACCCGGGTTGCCGAAGTTGTAGGAGAACAGCGCGTTGTTCCACTCGTGGTGCCCGTCGATCGCCTTCGCGTACGGGTCGAGCAGCAACTTCGACGGGTTGCAGCGCAGCCCGGTGGCCGGGTCGTACGGGCCGTGCACGCGGTAGCCGTACCGCTGACCGGGCACGACCCGCGGCAGGTAGCCGTGCCACACCAGAGCCTCGCGCTCCGGCAGGTCGATGCGGGTCTCGGTGCCGTCGTCGTCGAACAGGCACAGCTCGACCCGGTCGGCGATCTCGGAGAAGAGCGCGAAGTTGGTCCCCCCGCCGTCGTAGGTGGCCCCCAGCGGGTACGGCGAGCCGGGCCAGATCTTCATGTCTCTCCTCAACACCTGCGGACGCTCCGCGCAAGGCTTCCCACTCTGCCGTGCCTCGAACCCTGAATGCGATGCGGGGCAGGACACACCGCGACACCCCCCGGATACCAGGATCCGGGGGGCGTCGGATGGTAGAGGTCAGCGGCGGTTGCGGCCGCTGGTCTCGTCGTCGAACTCGATCTGCTCCTTGCGGACCTCACCGGAGACGCGCTCCTCCTCGGTGACAGTCTCCTTGCCCAGGCGCACGCGCTCCACCGGCACGGCCTCGGTGTCGACCACCGGGCGCTCGGCGTGCAGCGTGACCTCGTGCTCCTCCTCGGAGATGGCCGGGCCGTCGAGGGCCGCGCCACGGTTGGCGTCGGTGATCGGCTCGCGCTCCAGGCGTACCTCCTCGCGGCTGACCGGCACGGTGACCTGCTCCTGCTCGGTCACCACGTACTTGCGCAGCCGGGCCCGGCCCGCCTCCTCGGTGCGGGTGTCCGCGACCAGGCGCTCCTCGGAGCGGGTCATGGCGTCGTCGGTGTTGCGGCCGGACGTGTCACCACGGTCGTCGCTGCTGTCGTACGCGGTGCCGGTGGTGTTCGTCGTGGTGCCCGTCGTGCGCGTCGTGGTGGTCGTGTCGGTGTAGCCGTCGCCGTCCCGGTCGAGGTTGCCGCCCGTCGACGAGAGGCCGTAGTAGCGGTAGAGCTCGTCCTCCTCGGCCGGGCTGAGCCGGCCGTCGGGGTCGATCCGCGGGGCGTCCTTCACCTGGTCCTTGCTGAACCCGACGATGATGCGGTCGCCCTCGAGGCTGGCCCGCTCCAGCGGCACGAAGCTCTGCTTGGTGCCGAACAGGCCGGTCTTCACCGAGACCCACTCCGGGTTGCCGGTCTGCGCGTCGAGGTAGACGTCGGCCGCCGACCCGATCTTGGTGCCGTCGGCCTCGTAGACGTCGGATCCGATGAGCTTCTGGGTGTCGTTCTGGGTGAGCATGCGGTTTCCTTTCCGGTGGGTGGGCACGACCGATCGTCCGGCCGGCCCCGGTGTGCGGTGGTGCGGTGTTGCGGTGGGTGATGTCAGGTGCGGCGGGCGGTCAGAGCCCGAGGCCCGCCTTGTCGACCTTGCGGTGGTAGCGCATGCCGGCGAGACCGCCGAGGATCGCGCCGACGAGGGCCGCCACGACGGCCACCACGATGGCGATGATGCCGCCGGTGGTGACGTCGCCCTCGTTGATCGGCAGGCGCGGGAAGCCGCCCAGCTTGGCCAGGATGTCGAACTTGGCGCCGGCCAGTGCGCCGACGACGGCCACGACCACCGCGATGACGATGGACCAGATCCAGACGCCGATCCCCTGCTTGGCCCCGCTGAGCCGGGCCATCCGGCCCGCGACGTAACCGCCGCAGTAGTACGCGATCAGCAGCACCACCAGCAGCGCGATGCCGCCGACGATGCTGACCGTGCCGGCGTTGTCCGCCGCCTGGTCGGCCGCCTGCCCGGCGTCCGTGTCGTTCGCGACTCCGACTGCCGTGCCGGCCGCGGCCAGCAGAGCGGTGAGCAGGATCGCGGTGCCGGTGGCGGTAAGCCAGCCGAAGAACGCCGACCCCCACTTGATGCCGCCGTAGCGCTCCTTCTCCCGCTGGAGCACGGCATGCCGCTCATTGGTGACCGCCGTCGCTCCGGAGTCACCGGCCGGGTCGGCGTGCTCGGTGGAGTCGTCGCGGGAATACCGCGTCGCACCGTCGTCGCGCGCATTTCGGGGACTGTTCATGACTGGCTCCGGGGGGAGGTGCCTGCGGGGGACGATCATCGAAGCCGCTGCTCAGCGCCGCGGTCCGACATCCTTACGCTGGCAAAAGTGCCCGGCTGTTTACCGCATAAACAGGCGATCTCTAATTCTTTCAGGAAGGGCTCAGGGCGTTATTGATCGCCATTTCGGGGTACCGCCCGCCCCCGGCCGCGCCGGCGGGCCGGCAGCATCAGCGCGATGCGGTCGAGCAGGGTCTCCAGCGCCTCCTCGAAGTCCGCGGCCGAGTGATCCTGCGACAGGTGCGGCTCCAGGCGCCGCAGCGTCGGGTACGCGCTCAGGTCGTGCACCGGGGCCACCTCCGGCTCCTCCACCGGGCCGGTCTCGACGCCGAGGGCGGAGACCTCCAGCAGCAGGTGGCCGAGCAGGAAACTGCTGAACGCCCGGTACACCGCGGCGGCGTCCTCGTCGGAGAAGCCGGCGGCCGTCATGACCCGCAGCAGCGACTCGATCCCGCGCAGGCTGCGCAGCGGGGGCCGGACCCAGGGGGCCGCCGCCGGCCGGGTGGCCACGAGCGGGAACACCTCGGGGTGGGCCAGCGCGATCTGCCGCAGTCCGTGGGCCAGCCGCTGCAGGTAGTCGACCCAGCCGGCCGGCGCCGCCAGGCCCAGGTCGGGATCTCCGTACAGCTCGTCCACGACGGACTCGACCACCGCGTCCAGCAAGGCTTCCCGGCCGGGCAGGTGGCGGTACAGCGCCATGCCCTCGACGCCGAGGTAAGCCCCGAGGCGCCGCATGGTCAGCTCGCGCAGGCCGCGCTCGTCGATGAAACGCACCGCGGCCTGCACGATGCGTTGCTGATCGAGCCCCGTCTCGCTGTTCCGCATGGACCCTCCGACCCGTACGCCGCACAGCCGGATGAAGTGTGTCACGTCGCCCCGCCGGGTTCCGCGGGTAGCGCCGCACGAAGGGGTAGAAAGGACCCGATGCCCGAGCTCAGTCACCGCCGCCGCCAGCTGGTGCTCGCGATCTGCTGCCTGAGCCTGTTCATCGTCGGCCTGGACGTCACGATCGTGAACATGGCGCTGCCCTCGCTGCGGGCCGATCTGGACGCGTCCGTCTCCTCGCTGCAGTGGGTGCTGGACGCGTACACGCTGGTGCTGGCGAGCCTGCTGATCCTGTCCGGCTCGACCGCCGACCGGGTGGGCCGGCGGCGCACGTTCCAGACCGGGCTGGCGCTGTTCACCGCCGGGTCGCTGCTGTGCAGCGTGGCGCCGGGGCTGGGCTGGCTGATCGTGTTCCGGATGGTGCAGGCGGTCGGCGGCTCGATGCTGAACCCGGTCGCCATGTCGATCATCACGAACACGTTCACCGAGCCCCGCGAGCGCGCCCGGGCCATCGGCGTCTGGGGCGGGGTGGTCGGGCTGAGCATGGCGCTGGGGCCGGTGCTGGGCGGTCTGCTGGTGGCCGGGCTGGGCTGGCGGTCGATCTTCTGGATCAACGTGCCGGTCGGGGTGGCCGCGATCGTGCTGGCCGCGCTGTACGTCCCCGAGTCGCGGGCCGAGCACCCGCGCCGCATCGACCCGGTGGGTCAGGTGCTCGTGCTGCTCGTCCTGGCCTCGGTCACCTTCGGCATCATCGAGGGCCCGAACGCCGGCTGGGGCTCGCCGCTGATCGTGGGGTGCTTCGTGCTGGGGGTCGTGGCGCTGATCTCGCTGCTGGCGTACGAGTCGCGCCGCACCGAGCCGCTGCTGGATCCGCGGTTCTTCCGCAGCGTGCCGTTCTCCGGCGCGACCGTCATCGCGGTCTGCGCCTTCGGCGCGCTCGGCGGCTTCCTGTTCCTCAACTCGCTGTATCTGCAGGAGGTGCGCAGCCTGTCGGCGCTGCACGCGGGCCTGTACACGTTGCCGATGGCGGCACTGACCGCGGTGATCGCGCCGCTGTCGGGCCGCATGGTCGGCGCCCGCGGTCCCCGGCTGCCGCTGATCCTGGCCGGCTCGGCGATCGCGCTGGCGATGCTGCCGCTCACCCGGCTCACCGCCGACACCCCGGTCTGGCTGCTGTTCAGCGCGTACGCGATGTTCGGTTTCGGCTTCGGCATGGTGAACGCGCCGATCACCAACACGGCCGTCTCCGGCATGCCCCGCGCCCAGGCGGGTGTCGCCGCGGCGATCGCCTCGACCAGCCGTCAGGTCGGCGCCGCGCTCGGCGTGGCCGTCGTCGGCGCCGCGGTGGTCTCCGGCCTCAGCGGCCGGGCGGCGCGGCAATTCGCCGAGGCGAGCCGCACCGGGTGGTGGATCCTGTTCGGCTGCGGCCTGGCCGTCCTCGCCCTGGGCCTGGCGACCACCGGCCGCCGCGCCCGGGCCACCGCCGCCCCCGTCGAAAGCCCGGTGCCCGTCTTATGAGTGCTCTGCTGGACATCCGCCGTATCTACGTCGAGCCCGAGGCCGCCGCCCTGCCTCGCGGCAAGGAGATCCTGGCGCGCTTCCCGGAGGCCGAACGCGTCGAGGTGGAGAGCCACCACCGCATCCCCGAGCTGTACGGCGACGAGACCAACGTCGACCGCTGGGTCCGGATCAAGCGCGAGGCCCTGGTGCTGGGCGTCAAGAAGTCGCTGGCCGCCCGCCCCAACGGCCGCTCGGCGGACTTCATCGCCCCGTCCACGGCCAACGGCTGCGCGATGGCGTGCGCCTACTGCTACGTGCCGCGCCGCAAGGGATACAGCAACCCCATCACCGTCTTCGCCAACATCGACAAGATCCAGGGGTACGTGCAGCGCCACGTGAGCCGTCAGGGCGTGAAGCCGGCGCCGAACGAATGCGACCCGCACGCCTGGGTCTACGACATCGGCGAGAACTCGGACTGCTCGCTCGACGCCCGGATCAGTGACAACGTGCGGGACCTGGTCGAGCTGTTCCGCTGGCTGCCCACGGCCAAGGCCAGCTTCGCCACCAAGCACGTCAACCGGGACCTGCTGGAGTGGGATCCGCAGGGTCGCACCCGGATCCGCTTCTCGCTGATGCCCGCGCGCGACGCCAAGCTGCTCGACATCCGCACCAGCCCGGTCGCCGAGCGGATCGCCGCGATCGACGACTTCGTCGCGGCCGGCTACGAGGTGCACGTCAACTTCAGCCCGGTCGTGGTGCGCGACGGCTGGCTCGAGGACTGGGCGGGCCTGCTCGACGAGCTCGACGGGGGCATCGGCCCGGCGGCCAAGGCCCAGCTCGCCGCCGAGGTCATCTTCCTGACCCACAACAAGGACCTGCACGAGGTCAACCTGGGCTGGCACCCGAAGGCCGAGGAGCTGCTCTGGCGCCCGGAGCTGCAGCAGGTGAAGCGCTCCGAGAACGGCGCCCTGAACGTGCGCTACCGCACCGGCGACAAGGGACGCTACGTCGCCGCCCTCACCGACCTGATCGCCGCCCGGACCCCGTATTGTCGGATCCGTTATGCCTTCTGAACGGACCGGGCCTTCTGACCTGCCCGCCATGATCGGGACCTTCGACGAGGCGGCCGCGAGCTACGACAGCGTGGGCGTCGACTTCTTCACGCCGATGGGCGCCGAACTGGTGCGCCGCGCCGCGATCCGGCCCGGTGAGCACGTCCTCGACGTCGGCTGTGGACGCGGTGCGGTGCTGCTGAGCGCCGCCGCCGCGGCGGGGCCGGCGGGCCGGGTCGTCGGCATCGACCTGGCGCCGTCGATGGTCGAGCTGACCGCGGCCGCGACCGCGCACCTGCCGGGCGTGACGGTGCAGGTCGGCGACGCGCAGCAGCCGGCGTTCGGGCCCGGCACCTTCGACGTCGTCACGGCCGGGCTGGTGCTGTTCTTCCTGCCGGATCCGCCAGCGGCGGTGGCGGCCTACCGGGAGCTGCTGCGTCCCGGTGGCCGGCTGGCGTTCAGTTCGTTCGCCGAGTTCGACCCGCGCTACGAGCGCGCCATGAAAGCGCTGGCCGCGCACACCGGGACGCCGCAACGGCGCGAGCCGGCCCCGGGCATGTTCGGCTCCGAGGAGTCGCTGCGCGCGGCGCTGAGCGGCTGGTCCCGGATCCGGATCACCGAGTTCACCCAGGTGAGCCGCTTCGCCGGGATCGAGCAGTGGCTGACCTGGGTCGCGTCGCACGGCGGCCGGGCCGTCCTCGCCGCGGTCCCGGCCGAGCGCCTGCCGGCGGCGACCTCCGCGGCCGAGGGCGAGCTGGCCGGCGCCCGCACCGACGACGGCATCATCCACCTCACCACCACCATCCGCGTCGTGGTGGCCGATCGTTGAGTGAGCCGGCCGGTCCCGCCCTGGTCGTGGTCAGCGGGCCACCCGGCAGCGGCAAGACCACCCTGGCCCACGCGCTGGCCCGCGAGCTCGGCTGCCCGGCGATCTGCCGCGACGAGATCCGCGAGGGTGTGGTGCGGGCCGGGACACCCGATCCCGGCATGCTGCACACCCTGGCGACGTTCTTCGATGTCCTGGCCCTGCTGGTGCGGGCCGGCGTGACGACGGTGGCCGAGGCGGCGTTCCAGGACCGGTTGTGGCAGCCCGGGCTGGCGCCGCTGACCGGCCTGGCCCGGATCCGGGTCATACGCTGCTCAGTCACGCCGCGACCGCGCGCACCCGGATCACCGACCGCCTCCGGACCACGGCGAACCGGGCGGCCCACGACGACGCCGGCCTGCTGCGCCGGATGGACGCCGGCGAGGCGACCTGGGAGCCGATCAGCCTGCCGGTGCCGACGCTGACGGTGGACACCACCGACGGCTACTCCCCCGGCCTCCGCGAAATCGTCGCCTTCACTTCTTGACATCGCCGCGCCCAGCGGTACTCTCAACCTATCGGTTGATAAACCGACTAGTTGATAAGCCAGGTGGTTGAGCATGATGACGGCCGACCCGATCAGCGGCGTCTTCGCCGCCCTCGCCGACCCGACCCGCAGGGCGATCCTCGCCCGGCTGGCCCGCGGCGAGGCGACGGTCAACGAACTCGCGGAGCCCTTCCCGATCAGCCTGCAGGCGATCTCGAAGCACCTGAACGTGCTCGAGCGCGCCGGCCTGATCGCCCGGACCCGCGAGGCCCAATGGCGGCGCTGCCGGATCGAACCCGCCCCGCTGCGCGACATCGCGGGCTGGGTCGAGCAGTACCGGCGCCTCTGGGAAGAGCGCTACGACACGCTCGGCGGATACCTGGACGACCTGCAGAAGGAGCAGTCATGAGCACCATCACCGTCAGCACCCCCACCCCGACCGAACTGGTCATGAGCCGCACGTTCGACGCCCCGAAGGCGCTCGTCTTCGCCGCGCACACCGAGGCCGAGCACCTGCGCCACTGGTGGGGCCGCGGCAACCCGCTCGACGTGTCGATCGACTTCCGGGTCGGCGGCAAGTGGCGCTTCGTGGAGACGTCCGACGGCAAGGAGCACGCCTTCCGCGGCGAGTTCCGGGAGATCTCGGCGCCGGACTCCTACACCTGGACCTTCGAGTACGAGCCGATGGCCGGCCACGTGCTGGTGGAGAAGTTCGTCTTCACCGAGGAGGACGGCAAGACCACGGTGACCGCGTCGAGCACCTTCGACTCGCAGGAGGACCGCGACGGCATGCTGCAGTCGGGCATGGAGGCCGGGGCGAACCAGAGCTACGCGGCGCTGGACGCGTACCTGCTGAAGGTCGGTTGATCCTGGGTACACGAAAAAGGGCCGCCCGATGGGCGGCCCTTTTTCGATGGTCGAGGAGATCAGCCGATCAGCGTCGGGATCTTCTCGAACAGCTGCGTCGTGAAAGTGACCATCTCGTGCAACATCCAGTTGCCCGAGAACAGGATCGCCGCGCCCACGCCCACCGCCTTCGGGACGAACGACAGCGTCGCCTCCTGGATCTGGGTCACCGACTGGAACAACGAGATCGCGAAACCGATCAGCAGCGCGGTCAACAGCACCGGCGCGCACATCTTCGCGGCGATGGTCATGGCCTGCAGCCCCAGCTCAACGATCTGCGTGTCCGTCATGCCATCCCCTTCGGGCTTCCGCCGAAGCCAGGGAGCGCAGAACGGGCGCGCGACGGTTGCCGTTCGGTTCGCGCTCACACCGCCTAACGCGTCCTAGGAAGATAGGTCAAACGCCGGAAGGGAAGGTCGCCGGTTCGTGCGTGGCAACGGTCGCCGGGCGCAGCGGGCGGACCGCCTGGGTCTCGCCCAGCGTGTTCTCGCCGTGTCTCGTCCATGTGCCGGTCGCGGACGTTCCACGAGCGCGGGCCGCCGTGCACCATCGCCCGGTAGTAGTGCTCCGCACCCACGACCACCTCGGCGTTCTGCCACGCGGCGAACTCACCCGCCGCGGCCGCCGCCCGCTCGCGCAGCCGCACGAGCAGGTCCACGACCTCGTTCTCGCAGGTCGCCGACACGAACCGGGTGGCCCACGCGTACGACTGCGGGTCCTCGGCGAACGCTGCGGTCCACCCGGGCGCAGTCGGACCAGTCCCCTTCGACCGCCACGAACGGGAAATCCTTCTCCTCGATCAGCCGGCGGGTGAGCGCCGCCCGCCAGGTGTGGAACTCGTGGCTGCCGTGGCTGGCCTCGCCCAGCAGCACGACCCGGCCGGGCCGGCCCGTTCGACCAGCTCGTCGAGGTCACCGGGGTCCCGCAGCGGGGTCGCCAGGGATGCCACTTCGTCGCCGTACCGCGCCGTGAGCCGCCGCCTACCGGCCCGGATGCCGTTCATACGTCTGACTCCTGGCCTCAGCGCAGCGACTCCGCGACCGTGCGCGCCTCCTCCAGGCCGGCGAAGCCCTCCAGGCGGTAGGTGAGCTCCCCGCTGGTCCAGATCAGCGTGGGACCGGCCAGCCGGGCGGTCTCGACGCGCTCGACGCCGTCCCGCCCGACGTAGGTCACCGGATGCGGCTGCGGCAGCCAGATCGCGTCCGCGCCCGCCACGCCGGTCCACCGGGCCTCGGGAGCGGACTTGAAGAAGAACGGGCTGACCCGGCCGTCGAACTCGTCGAGCCGGACCGCGCCGCCGCGGTAGATCAGCGTGACCACCCGGGGCGCGCCGGACGGATCCGGGTCGCCCAGTTCCACCCGCTCGGGCGCGCCGAGCTGGTCCGGTACCCGCACCGGGAACAGCGCCACGCGCCGGGCGGTGTCGAGGCTCCCGGTGCGCACCGACGGCAGCGGGCTCGGGTCGGCGGGCAGGCCACGGGGGGCGGGCTCCTGGCGTACCTCGATCCCCGCGATCCGCAGCAGCCCGCCGACCGCGTCGACGACCGCCGCGCGGGCCGGGGCGATCCCGGCGACCAGCGCGATCAGCGCGGCCACGACGGCCACGATCCACCGGCGGCCCGGCTGCGGCCGCAGCGTGACGGACGGAAACCGACGGCGGCGGGGCGCGGGCTGCGCTAGCCGGGCCCGCACGGCGGCCCGCTGATCGGCGGCATCCGGTACGTCGAGATGGGTCGCGAGCGTCCGCAGTTCCCGGGCGAGGTCGTCGAGGTCGTCAGGCACCGGGCACCCCCTGCCCCACGAGGCGGCCGCGCAGTTTGGTCAGCGCCCGCGACGTCCGCGACTTCACCGTGCCCTTGGGCAGGCCCAGGGTCTGCGCCGTCTCCGCCTCCGACAGGTCCAGCAGGAACCGGCAGACCAGCACCTCCTGGTCCCGCGCGTCGAGCAGGCGGATCTGCTCGACCAGGTGACGCCGGCGCTCACCCTCGAGGACCGACTCGGCCGGATCCGGCTCGGCCGCCTCCGGATGCTCGCGGGCGGCGGCGCGCAGCACCAGGCCGTCCCGCCGGCGGCGGGACCGGTGCAGGTTGCGGGTCTCGTTGGCGACGATGGCCAGCAGCCACGGCCGGAACCCGGACCGGCCCTGGTAGTGAGCGAGCTGCCGGTACGCCTTCACGAACGCCTCCTGCACCACGTCGTCGGCGTCGGCCCCCGCACCGAGCAGGACGGCGGCCCGGTGCGCGGGCGTGGTGTAACGGACGACGAGGACCTCGTACGCGTCCACGTCGCCGGTGCGGGCACGCGCCACGGCTGCCGCATCGTCCAGTTCGGTCACCATCACCTCCTCGACACCGCACGCCGGGGAAAGGTTCCCGGGAACCCGAGGAGCACCTCGCGGTGTCGACAGGACATGACGACCCGGCGGGATCTTCTCATCATCGCGGGCGGCGCCGCCCTGCTGTCCGGTTGCCGCGACGAGCCGCGGCGCGCTGTGTCCGTACCGGATGTGGTGGTCGCCGGGACCCGCAAAGGCCTGGTGGTGCTCGGCGGGCCGCATCCGCGCCGCCTCGGCCGGGAGGCGGTGACCAGCGCCGACGGCGCGATCGCGGGCGCGCTCGGCCGTGACGACGCCGGCCGGCCGACCCTGATCCGGCTGGACCCGGCGACCGGCGAGCTGGGCCTCCCGCTGCCGCTGGCCCCGGGCTGGCTCCCCCGGGTGATCACCGCCGACGGCGCGAACTGCGCGCTGACCCGCGCGGCCGCGGCGGCCCGCCCGGCGGCCCGGGCCCGGACGACGATCATGGTGCTTTCCGGTACGGGACAACGCGAGTACGACCTCAGCGGCGTGGTCGAACCGGACGCGTTCACCCAGGACGCCACCGGCCTGTTCGTGCTGGAGTGGCTGCCGGCCACCGCACCGGACCACTACCGGGTACGCCGGCTCGACCTCGCCACGGGCTCGCTGGAGCCGCTGCTGACCCGGGACAAGTCATCGGTGCCGGCCGGCGCCGAGGAAGAGATGCGCGGCGACGGCCGGCAGGCGGTGCTCTCCCCGGACCGGCAGCTCCTGTACACGCTCTACACCCACCAGCCCGGCCACCTGCACACCCGTGACCTGCTGGCCGGGCGCTCCGGCGGCGTCCACGCGTTCGTGCACGTGCTGCACCTGGCCCAGGGCTGGGCGTACTGCCTGGACCTGCCGGACCCGTTCGGCCAGGGTCCGGCCGAGGGGCACGCACTGGCGGTGAGCGCGGACGGGCAGCGCCTGGCGATCGCCCACGCCATGGCCGGCGTGGTGCTGTACGCCGACACCACCGCGCTGGCGATCGAGGGCACCGCCGCGGTGCCGGCCGTGGCGGGCGCGGCGAGCCTGGCCTTCGCCCCCGACGAGCAACGGCTGCTGGTCGGCGCCGGGACCACGGTGACCGTGCTGAAGCCGGGCGGCACGGTGCGAGCGGGCTGGACCGTGCCGGCACCGGTCCGCGGGCTCGGGGTCAGCAAGGACGCGTCCCGGATCTATGTGGGCGGTGCCGACGAGGTGCTGTGGCTGGACGCGGCCACCGGCGGGGTGCGGGGGCGGGCGCCGGTCAGCGGGCTGACCGAGCTGCGGCACGTCCGGTAGGCGCGGTCCCGCGGTCACCCGCCGGTGTCCGGGCCCTGCGAAGGGGCCTCGGAGCGGGGGCGGGCACCGGTCGGTGACCGCGGGACGGGCGACAAGGCTGCGGGTTTCTGCGAGGGTGACCGTATGTCCCTCTACGAGGCTGCCGGGGGCGCCCCGGCGATGCTCGCGCTGGCCACCGACTTCCACGCCCGCTGCCTGGCCGACCCGCAGCTGGAACACCCCTTCTCGCACCAGGGCAATCCCGAGCACGTGCAGCGCCTCGCGGACTACTGGGGTGAGGTGTTCGGCGGCCCGCCCGTCTACTCGCAGTCCTACGGCGGGCACTCCGGCATGCTCGGCATCCACGCCAACCAGGGTGCCGAGACGGAGCTCGGCGACCGGTTCGTGGCGTGCTTCGTGGCCGCCCTGGACGGCGCGCACCTTCCGGCGGATCCGGAACTGCGCGCCGCCCTGAGCGGCTACATCCGCTGGGCCACCGACGAGGTCATGACGTACTCCCCCGCCGGCGCCCGGGTCCCGGCGGCGCTGGCCACGCCGCGCTGGGACTTCGACGGGTTACGACGCTGAGCAGGTGACCGCCGGGGCCGGTGCCGGTCCCGTGCCGACGAAGCCGAACGTGGCGCTCGCTCCGGGGGCCAGGGCGCCGTTGTGGGCGGCGTTGCGGACCGTCGCGGTCGAGCCGGACGTGGTCAGCGTGCCGTTCCACAGCGAGGACACCGCCGTACCCGCCGGGTTGGTCCAGGTGGCCGTCCAGGCGCGGGTGGCCGCCGTACCGGTGTTCTTGATCGTGACCTCACCCTGGAAGCCGCCGGACCAGGCACCCGTCTGGCTGTAGGTGGCCGTACAGGCGCCGGACGGCACCGGCGGGGTGGACACCGTGGGCGAGACCGACGCCGACGGGGAGGCCGAGCCGGTGGGGTCGGTGCCGCCGCCGTACCGGGCGGCCAGGCTGATGCCGGTGGTGCTGCCCGCGCCGCCCAGCGGGACCTGGTGGTCCAGGCTGACGAACTTGCCGCCGTACTGCCACAGGGCCGGCTTGAGCAGGGCGTACTTCTGCTCGTCCCAGGTCTTCCAGTCGTCGAGCAGCAGCCCGCCGGTGTCGCCGGAGTTGGGGTTGAGCACCCAGAACGTCTGGTGCAGGCGCTTCTCCACGATCAGGTCCCGCAGGGCGGTCATCCACTTGTCCTGCCGCGGGTCCTGGCCCAGCCGGCCACCCCACTCGCCGACCAGCAGCGGCGCGGTGCCCGAGTCGTGCACGTAGAGCCAGTTCGGCGTCCACACGTCGGTGGTCAGCGAGGCCTTGTCGAACGCCTTCTGGAACCACGGCTGGTCGAACACCAGCGGCCCGTAGTCGTGCGGCGAGTAGACCAGTTGGTCCTGGTTGGCGCCCAGGTTGATCGGGTGCTCGGCGACGCCGCGCAGGTTGCCGCCCCACCAGGTGTTGTGGAAGTTGGAGCTGAGGTCCGGGTTGGTGTTCGGCGAGGACCAGGTCGAGCCGGCCTTCGGGTACACCTGGATGCCCTCGACCAGCACCAGCACCTTGGGGTTGATCGCCAGGATCCGCTTGGCCGCGGTCTCGGCCACGTACTTCCAGTTGTCGGCGTCGGTGGAGCTGTCCCACTTGGCGCGGACAGTCTCGTTCTGCGCGCCGTGCGGCTCGTTCTTGATGTCCATCGCGACCAGCGTGTCGTCGCTCTTGTAGCGCGCGGTCACCCACTCCCACGCCTGGTAGAAGTTCTCCGTGGTGATGGTGCCCTTCCACCACACCGGGTGGTTGTGGCCGGAGTTGTCGGCCTCGGCGCTGTGCACGTCGAGCAGGACCTTCATGCCGTACTGGCGGCAGAGCGCCAGGAACGCGTCGAAGACCTGCAGGGTGGTCTTGCCGGTCAGCTCCGGATTGGCGTACGTGTTGACGCCGGAGGCCACGGCGGCCTGCCCGGCCTTCCACTCCAGCAGCAGCTGGGTCGAGATCGGCACCCGGACGATGTTGATGCCGCGGTCGGCCATGGACCTGGTGACCTCGGTGAGGTTGGCCGACCAGAGCCCGTGGAAGACGCGCTCACCGGCGTTGAAGCCGAACCAGTTGGTCCCGGTGAGCCAGACCGGGTTGCCGGCTTCGTCGACGATCTGGTTGCCGCTGACGTGCAACCAGTCCTCGGCCGGGGCGGCTGCCGCGGCCGAGGAGGTGCCGGTGCTGGCGAACCACAGCAGCGGGGCGGCGAGGACCGCCGCCGCGGCTGCGGCGAGACGCCGTTTGGATCGGGTCGAGAACATGCGCGGGTTCCTCCGAGGGGGACGACGAGGATGGTGGGAGCGCTCCCACGCACAGCATGGAACATCGACGAAACCAAATCCAGTGTTTCGCGGTCACAAAACCTTCCGGAGCGCTGCCGCCTGTCCACTCAGGTGAGCCCGCCGGGCTGGGCTCGGGGCCAGGGCGGACGCGGCATCGTAGGCGGCAGCGGCGTGGCCGGCCCGCCCGAGGCGGCGCAGCAGGTCGGCCCGGGTGGCCTGAAATGCGTAGTAGTCCCCGAGCGCCAGCGCTTCCACGAGGTCGAGGGCAACCTGCGCGCCGTGGACCTCGGCGACGGCGATGGCCCGGTTCAACGCCACCACCGGGGCCGGGGCGAGCGCCAGCAGCTGGTCGTAGAGAGCCAGGATCCGGGCCCAATCGGTCGAGGCGAACGCGGGGGCATCGGTGTGCACGGCGTTGATCGCGGCCTGGAGCCGGAACGGCCCGGGCCGGTCCCGGCGCAGGCAGTCGCGGACCAGCGCGTGGCCCTCGGCGATCAGGGCGCGGTCCCAGCGGGACCGGTCCTGGTCCCGCAGCATCACGAGGCTGCCGTCGGCGGTCGTCCGGGACCGGAACCGCGACTCGGTGAGCAGCAGCAGCGCCAGCAGGCCGACGAATTTCCCGGTCCGTTACAGCTGGGCCTCGCGGAACAGTTCGAGGGTCGGCTCGAGCTGGGAGTGCAGCGGGGCCGGCAGGGCGGTGGGGTCGAACCAGCCCAGTTCGTCGAACTTGTGCGGTTCGCCGATCGCCACGGTGGCCGGGTCGACGCGGACCGCGAAGACCACCGCGACCCAGTGCGACAGCGGTTCCGTGCGGACCACGTTGCGGACGCCGAGCAGGCTGATCTCCTGCGGCTCGGTCGCGTACTCCTCCTTGACCTCGCGGGTCACCGCCGCCTCGAAGGTCTCGCCGAACTCCAGCGCGCCCGCCCCCGTGTCCCAGGTCCCGGGTTCGTCGCGGGCGCCGGCGGAACGCCGGGCGAGCAGGATCCGGCCGGCACCGTCGTGGCAGATGAAGACGCAGGAGACGCGTGGTTCACGGGACATGGCCGTGCATTCTGCCGGATCCGGCTCAGCCGCAGGCGAGCCGGGCGGCGGCCCAGTCGGCGTGGTCGTTGCCGTTGCCGTTGCCGCCGTCGGTGACCCGCAGCTCCAGGCTCCGCACCCCGGTCACGTCGACGTCCAGGCGCTGGGCGGGGGCCGCGCCGGTGAGCACGCCCGTCCGGGCCAGCCGGGTGCCGTCGCCCCAGACCTCGAACGTCACCGAAC
This sequence comes from Actinoplanes sp. NPDC051405, assembly GCF_055586185.1. NCBI lineage: Bacteria > Bacillati > Actinomycetota > Actinomycetes > Micromonosporales > Micromonosporaceae > Actinoplanes > Actinoplanes sp. NPDC051405. The sequence continues at coordinate 172,408 of NZ_JBVJIR010000015.1, read as the reverse complement.
CCGCACTGCCCGTCTCGTCGTCGACGCCCACGTCGGCGCGCAACCGGGTGCAGTCGCCACCGAGCTCGACCTGGACAGTGGACGCCGCGTGCACGCCTACGCCCTTGGGGTAGACGGTGTCGGCGATGGTCAGCGGGTTGCCGTCGGTAGCGCCCTGTTCGCCGTTGCTGCGGTCCTTCTCGGCCGGGCCCCAGCCGTTCACCGGGGCGGTGAACGGGCGGTCGCTGAGCCAGACGTAACCCGCGGGCAGCGGCGCCTCAGTGGTCGCGGTCGCCGTGGTGGTCGAGGCGAAGCCGTCCGGGGTGGTGGACTCGGCGGTCGCGGTGAGCCGGTACGTGCCGATGTCGGTGTCCGCCGGGGCGGTGACGGTGAACGTGGCCGTCTCGCGTTCGTCGACGGCGCCCAGGTCCACCGAGGCCGGTTGCACGGTCCAGCCCTCGGGCGCGCTCAGCCGTACCGTCGCGTCCCGCAGACCCGCCGCGCAGCGCGCCGCGACCTGGACCTGCACCGGTTCGGCCGCGCCGGGCTCGATCCGGCCGTCCGTGGTGACCGTCAGCTCCGGCGGGCACGGCGCCGGCACGTCGGCGTCCGGGACGCCGTCCGCGGCGACCTCGGCGCGGGTGAGCGGGCGCAGCACCAGCTCGTGCGAGTACGGCTGGGTGGGCGAGAGCCGGTACGGCGCCAGTACCGAGTTGGGCGTCTCCCCCATCCCGGTCTCGCCGGCCTCCGCGTGCAGCGTGACCCAGTCCTTGTTGCGTACCAGCGGCAGCTGATGGTCGTACTCGGCGCGGTCCAGGTCGTCGTAGGCGGTCACGCTGACGTCGGAGGTGCCGCCGACCAGCAGCCCGCCGCGCTTGTCGTGCAGGCTGGCCCAGCGGGTGTCGGTGTGGTTGCCGTACGCCTGTGGCCGCGAGTACCGCACGTACTCCTTCTCGACCGTGCTGCGGTAGACGCCCATCGGGGCCCCGCTGCGCCGGTCGTTGTAGGACTCCTGCGGGCCGCGCCCGTAGTAGGCGAAGCGCTGCATCGAGTCGGGCACCCGCAGCGAGATGCCGACCCGCGGCAGGTACGGCAGCGCGCCCACCCGCGAGCCCTTGGCGGCGACGTCCTGGCGCAGCGTGACAGTGCCCCGCCGGTCGATCCGGTACGTCAGCGTCTGGTCGAACGACAGCAACGCCTCGGTGCCGGGGCCGGCCGCGACACTGCGCACCTCGACCACCACAGCGTCGGCCTCGGTCCGGGTCCGCACCCCGGTGACCGTGGTCCGCAGCCGGTCCAGGCCGGTCTCGTGCCAGATCCGCCGGTCGTCGGTGCCCCAGTCGTAGGTCTCGTTGCTGGTCGGCGGCCGGTACACGTCCAGCTGGGGCCCGCCGCGCAGCAGTTCCCGGCCGGCCGCGCGCATCGAGCTGAGCGAGCCGTCGTCGAAGCGGTAGGCGAAGTCCCGGCCGGACACGGTGACGGTGTCGCCGCTGGTGGCCACGGCGGGGGCGCCGGGCACGGGGAGCGGGAGGATGCCCGGCACCGCGCGGCCGCCGACGGCGAACTGGTCGTACCCGACGATCCAGCCGCGGCGGGCCCAGGCGGTGTCCCGGTTGCTGGCCGCGGTCACGGTGAGGAAGCGTTCCCGGTCGGCGGGATCGGCCGGCAGCGGCCCGGGATCCAGCTCGGCGGTCTGTCCCGGGGCGAGCCGGATGCGCCGGCTGCCGGAGCGCAGCACGTCGCTCTGTTCCTTGACCTGCCAGCGCACGGTCAGGTCGAAGTCGCCGGCCTGCTGCTCGTTGTGCAGCCGGACCGTGCTGCCGGTGCGGGTGATCCGGACCGGGGCCTGGGCCCAGGCCATCTCGGCGGTCTCCGGCTGCACGTAGCGGTCCGAGCCGACCAGGCCGTCGGTGCCGGACAGGCTGATGCCCAGGCTCAGGAAGTCACCCCGGCGCTGGAAGCGGTCGAAGTTCAGGGCCAGCACCGCACCGGCGACCGGGTCCGCGCCCGCGGCGAGCTGGGCCGGGGTGAGAGCGGACGGGTAAACGCGGGCGTCGTCGATCAGGCCGCGGCCGAGCCGGATGCTCCACAGGTCGTTGTCCTGCTGGGTGTCGGCGTTGCGGCCCAGGTTGACCTCGAACAGGCCCGGGTCCACCGCACCCGTACGGGCAGTCGTCGCCTCCTCGGCACCGTCGATGTACAGCCGCAGAGCGGTGCCGTCGTAGACGCCGGTGACGCGGTGCCAGGCGCCGTACCAGCCGGCCGGTACGTCCGCCGCGGCCGTCGCCCAGCCGCCCGCGTCCACGCCGAACTCCAGGGTGTCGCGGTCGCGCATCTGCAGCGCGTACCCCTGGCCCTTGGTCAGGATCGGGAAGCTGCCGGCCCACTCGCCCGGCTTGACCCAGGCGTCCAGCGTCAGCGGACCGGTCAGGTCCAGCCGCTTGTCGCGGAAGACGTCCACGAAGTCGTCCAGGCTGGACAGGGCCACGGCCTGGCCGCGGCGGCCGGGGACCGGGCCGGGCTTGCCGACCAGGAACGTCTGGATGCCGTGGGCCGCGTCGGGGGTGGTGATCAGCGGCTGGCGCAGGTTCTGCTCGGCCCAGTCCCAGATGAAGCCGCCCTGCATCGCCGGGTACTTGCGGGCCAGCGCCCAGAACTGGTCGAAGTTGCCCAGCCCGTTGCCCATGGCGTGGGCGTACTCGCCCATCACGATCGGCTTGGTGCTGCTCAGGGTGCGGCTCTCCAGCCGGGCCGGGGTCGGGTAGCGGGGACCGTCCACGTCGGCGAACGGGGCGTCGCCGTCCGGGTTGTTGGACTGGTGGTAGAGCAGCCGGGTCGGCTCGTGGGCGTCGGCCCAGGCGGCCATCGCGTAGTGCGCGGCGCCCAGCCCGGCCTCGTTGCCGGTGTCCCAGAAGACGACACTCGGGTGGTTCTTGTCCCGGGCCACCATCGCCTGGGAGCGGTCGGCGAACGCGGCCTGCCACTCCGGACGGTCGGCCAGACAGTTCGACGGGCAGGTCTCGTGGCTGTGCGTCTCGATGTCCACCTCGTCGTCGACCCACAGGCCGTGCTCGTTCGCCAGGTCGTACAGGTAGGGGTCGGACGGGTAGTGCGAGGTGCGGACGGCGTTGAGGTGCAGCTTCTTCATCAGGAAGACGTCGTCGCGCTGGGCCTGCCGGGTCACGTGCCGGCCGGTGTCCGGATCCGTCTCCGCCCGGTTCACGCCCTTGATCAGGATGCGCGCGCCGTTGACCAGGATCTGCCGGTCGCGGACCTCGATCTCACGGAAGCCGACCGGCTGGGCCGTGGTGTGCAGGGCCCGCCCGTCCGGGCTGAGCAGTTGCAGCACCAGGGTGTAGAGGCTGGGCTCCGCCGCGCTCCACTTCGCCGGGTTGCTGATCGGCGCGGTCAGCGTCACCGCGCCATTGCTCGCCGCGGCGTTCATGGTGGTCACGGTCCGGCCGCGCCGGTCCTGCAGGGTGCCGCGCACGGTGAAGTCGCCGGGCGCGCCGGCGAGCTCGACCCGGGCGCTGAGCGTCGCATCCCGGTACGCCGCGTCCAGGTCGGTGGTGATGGTGGCGTCGCGCAGCCGGGTCCGGGCGAAGCGGTAGAGCCGCACGTCGCGGAAGATGCCGCTGTAACGCCACTGGTCGACGTCCTCGAGGTACGCGCCGCTGCCCCAGCGGTGCACCTGGACCGCGATGGTGTTGCGGCCCGGGCGCAGCCGCTCGGTGATGTCGAACTCGGCCGGGGTGTAGCCGCCCTGGTCGTAACCGACGTACCCGCCGTTCACCCAGACCAGGTAGTTGCTGGTCACGCCCTCGAAGCGGAGCAGGACCCGGTCGCTGTCGCGGGTCCAGTCCGCGGGCAGGTCGACCGTGCGCAGGTACGCCCCGGTCGGGTTCACGTCGCGCGGCACCTTCGGCGGGTCGTCCGGGGCGATGTCGGACGGGATGTTGCGGAACATCGGGTGGTCGATGAAGTCGGACTGCCAGGTGTGCGGCACCGAGACCGACGGCCAGCCGGACGCGTCGAAGCCGGCGCCGTGGAAGGCCGCGGGCACGTCGTCCGGCCGGTCGAAGATCTTGAGCCGCCACTGGCCGTTCAGCGAGGTGACGTTGGGGTCACGCGCGTCGTGCCTGGTCACGTCGGCCGCGGCGGCGCGGGCACTGGCGTACGGCCGGAGATCCGTGTGCGGCGCCTCCTGGCCCTCGCCGGTGAGCTGCGGGTCCTCCAGGTAGCGGTAGACGTCCGCCACCGTCTGCGGACCCTCCCCGGCCGGTGCCGCCGCGGCAGCCGCCGGCGGCGCCACCAGGGGCAGCACGAGAGCGACGGTGAGGGCGGCGCGCGGAATCCACGACGGGGCACGGCGCATCGGTCGCTCCTGACGGCTCGGGACGCAGGACAAGCCATTGAACCCTTTCAATGGCCTGCCCTCATGTCAACCGTCATCGGCGGCCGGTCGCACCCACCTTCGCGGGGCACGCGGCGCCGAAGGCGGCCCGCTCCCCGACGGTGTAGCGGCAGCCGAAGTCCGCCGCCGCCACGGTGCGCCGGTTCAGGATCGCGTCCCCGCCGGGGCGGTGGCCGCCGCGGACCCAGGTCACCAGATCGTCGAAGCCCTGGCGCAGCTCCGCCTGGGTGAAGTCGCAGTGCCCGACGCCCCGGATCGCCCGGGAGACGACCAGCTTCGCCCGGCCGTTCTGCAGTGCCCGGCGGGCGTACACCTGCTCCATCGAGAACGGTACGAACAGGTCACCGATGTCGTGCAGCGAGAGCACCGGCACCGGTGGCCGGCCGTCCACCCGCGGCACGCCGTCCAGGCCCCGGCTCGGCCGGGCGGTCGGCGCCACCCGCAGCACGTCGCGGTTGAGCTGCCACTCGGCCCGGGTGGGCAGGAGCCGGTCGGTGCTGCGGTAGAGCGTGAACCGGTTGTCCGTGAGGTTGCCCTCCGCGATGCCGGCGGTGCCGCCGGACAACCCCGGGTAAAGGCCGAAGATGAACGGCAGGTCCGCGGTGGGTGCCGAGGAGGGCGCCGCGTTCCAGTACGCGAACGACGCGGCGAAGCCCGGCCGCTCGCCCCCGCTGCGCCGCTCGACGACGTCCGCCCAGGTCCGGCCCGCCTCGGTGAGCACCGGCGGCCGGCCGGTCGTGACACCCAGGGCCGGCAGGATGCGCTTGACCTGCGCACGCCACCGGTCCGCGAAGCCGGCGTCCGGGGTCAGCGGGAAGTCGATGTCGACACCGGCGAGCGCGGCCGCGGTGACGTTGGAATCCAGGAAGTAGTCGAACAGCTCGGCGTCGCCCAGAACCCCGCAGACCGGCATCGCACCGACGAACGACCGCGGGTGCTCCTCGATCGCGACCGCGGTGATGTGCCCGCCCATCGAGGCGCCGGTCATGTAGACCGACCGGGCGCGCTGGGCGGTGACCTCGCGGAAGAGGTCGATCAGCGCGTACGAGTCGCGGACGCCCCGGCCCACGTCGTAGCCGTTGGTCTGGTAGCTGGAGGCGGCCCACGCGAAGCCCCGGGCGATGTAGTGCGCGCGCAGGGACGGGCTGTCGACGTACACAGTGGTGCCGGTGCCGCGGTAGCCGTGCGCGTAGACGACCAGCTGGCCGTTCCAGGCCCTGGGCACCTCGATCCGGTACGCCGCGCCTTCGCGGATGCCGGTGTGCACGACGGAGTCCGGCGTGGCGGTGAAGGGGGTGCCGTTCGGTTCGCAGGCCGGGTCGGCGACCAGGTAGCCGGGCTGGGTGGTACTGGCGACGGGCGCGGCGCAGGTGGGCGCGGCAGCCGACGCGGGGACGGCGAGCACACCGGCGATCAGGGCCGGCGCCACGGCGAGCGCGAATTGTTTCCGGCTGATTCTCACAGGGTTACCTCCGAGTAACACTCAAGAACGTGCCCGGGGTGATGTCAAGGCCGGTGATTTCACCGATGTGTCGCCGTGAGGTCCGGCCGAAGACTGACGCTCGTCGATCCCGTCCCACCCGAGGAGAGTCCGACGTGCAGTCACCCACCATCCCCGCCCGGTCCCGCCGGTTCTTCGCTACCGCAGCTGCGACGCTGGCTCTGATCGCCGGCTCGCTGACCGGTGCCACCAGCGCCCAGGCGGCCAGCCCGTACGAGCGCGGCCCGGCCCCGACCACGGCCATCCTGGACGCCAGCCGCGGGCCGTTCGCCACGGCTCAGCAGAGTGTCTCGAGGCTCAGCGTCTCCGGCTTCGGCGGCGGCGTCATCTACTACCCGACCAGCACCGCCGAGGGCACCTTCGGCGCGGTCGCCATCTCGCCCGGCTACACCGCGAGCTGGTCGAGCATCAGCTGGCTCGGGCCGCGGATCGCCTCGCACGGCTTCGTGGTCATCGGCATCGAGACCAACTCGACCCTCGACCAGCCCGCCTCCCGCGGCGACCAGCTGCTCGCGGCGCTGGACTACCTGACCCGCAGCAGCTCGGTGCGCACCCGCATCGACGCGAGCCGGCTCGCCGTGGCCGGGCACTCGATGGGCGGTGGCGGTTCCCTGGAGGCCGCCAAGGACCGGCCGTCGCTGCAGGCCGCGGTACCGCTGGCCCCGTGGAACCTGACCAAGTCCTGGTCCGGCCTGCGGGTGCCGACCCTGATCATCGGCGGCGAGAGCGACTCGATCGCGCCCGTCTCCTCGCACTCGATCCCGTTCTACACCAGCATCCCGTCGGCCACCGAGAAGGCGTACCTGGAACTCAACAACGCCAGCCACTTCTTCCCGCAGACGACCAACGACCCGACCGCCCGGCAGGCGGTGGCCTGGCTCAAGCGCTTCGTCGACGACGACACCCGCTACGACCAGTTCCTCTGCCCCGGCCCGAGCAGCTCGGCCATCTCCGACTACCGCAACACCTGCCCGCTGTCCTGATCAGGACCGGACCGGAGCCGGCGGGCGTCCCCCCCCGCCTCCGCACGCTCAGGTACGGACGAGTGCCAGGAGCTCGGCGGCGAACTCAGCCGGACGTTCGAGATGGGGTGAGTGACCACACTGGTCGTAGACGATCTCCCGGTAGCTGCCACCGCTTTCCGCGTATCGCTCCAGCACCGCGCGGATCTGGCCGACCATGGGCTGCGGCGGGCACGCGCCGGCGCCGGGCCAGTCCGGCACCGCGCCGACCGAGCCCAGGTACGCCCGGTCGAGCAGCGACGTGTCCGACACGATCACGTCCCGGTCGCCGCGAACCCAGACGATCGGTGGCTTCTGGGCAGCACCGACCAGGGCGTCAGCGACGTTGAAGTACGTGGGTGCCATGGCGTTGAGCACGCCCCGGTCACCCGGCCCGAACCACGGCCAGCTGTCGGCCGGCTTGCTGTCGCCCGGGTAGTTGTCCTCGCCGACGGCGGTGCTCAGCATCGCCTTGAGCAGAAGCTCCTCGTCGTCGCCGAGCGCCGCCGGGTCGGCCACGTACATGGAGCGCAGCACGGACAGAGGGCTGGTCCGGGCCTCGGCGCTGCGGTCGCCCGCCCTGAGGCGCTCCACGAAGTCGGGGTTGGCGCTGCCGCCCCCGGTGCCGGCGAAGTCCGCCGATGTCCGGGTGCCGTCAAGGTCGCGGGTGCCGCCGAAGCCGTACGGGCTCACCGGCGCCTCCAGCAGGACCGACGCGAACCGGCCCGGGTGATCGGCGAACAGCCGCATGACCACGCCGCCACCCATCGAGTGCCCAGCCGCCACCACGGGGCCGCGCCGGGGGAACAGGACGGTGTCGTCGAGCAGCACGGCCACGTCGTCGGCGAAGTCCCGCAGGCCCCGGGTGGCGTCCACCGGTGCCGCCTCGCTGCGGCCGTACCCGCGCAGGTGCGGGGCGACAACCCGGATGCCGTCCGGCAGCCGGCGGATCAGGGGCAGCCAGAACTCCGCGGACGAGCAGTTGCCGTGCACCAGCAGCACCGGCACGCCGTCGTCCGGTCCACCGACGAGCACGTCATAGGTGACGCCGCGGGCCTGGCGAAGCCACTCGATGTTCTCCATCGGCCGATCCTGGCACAGGCGCGCGATCCGGATCTGCCGCCGCCGGTACAGCTCGGGCCAGGTGCGCTTCTCCCCACCGGCACAGTTGCGCGACGAGTGGCACGAGAGTCCGGCCGTACGCCGAGATCGAGTAGGTGACGCGGGGCGGTACCTCCCGCGCGTCGTGCCGGTCGATGATGCCGTCGGCCACCAGTTCCTGCAGGTGCCGGATGAGCATGCGTTCGGTGATGTCCGGGATGCTGCGCCGAAGTTCCCCGGTGCGCATCGGCCCGTCGACCAGACGCCACAGGATCGTGCCCTTCCAGCGGCCCGCGATGACGCTCACCGCGGCGTCGACCGGACACTGTGCACTCTCGTGGGGACTCTGACTCATGTCTTCACCGTAGTTCAGCGCTGACAAAATTGTCAGTACTAGCGCGTTCTGCAGTGCCAGGGTCTCATGAGGTCATGAATCTGGTACTGGCCGTCGCCGCGCTCACCGTCGCGGGCGTCATGGTGGGCGTGGAGTTCAGCGTCGCCGTTTTCGTCAACCCCATCTTCGACCGGCTACCGGGCAACGGCGGTCTGGCCGGCCGGGCCGACGGCGGACGCGTGCTCGGCCGCGTCATGCCGGTCTGGTACACGGCGACACTCGTCCTCACCGTCGTGCTGGCCGTGAGCCACCGTCACGACCCAGGCCTGAGCGCTCTGGTCGGCGGGGCAGCACTGTTCGTGCTGAGCATCGTCATGTCCGTCGCCGTGCTGGTGCCCATCAACAACCGCGCGAAGAACTGGACGCCCGAACAGGCGCCGGACAACTGGCGTGAGCAGCAGGCCCGTTGGGATCGGTACCACTACGCGCGCGTCGCCGTCATCGTCACAGCCTTCGTCCTCGTCACGATCGGCGTCATCCAGAGCTCCTAGGCCGGCGCCCAGCCGTCAGAATCGAGCCATGCCGACCTATTCGGGCGCCGACGCCACGCCGCTGTCCTACGACGACACCGGCGGTGACGGTCCGCCGCTGGTCACCCTGGCCGGCGGCTCGGGCCGGCACCCCGCGTATCTGGGTGACCTGGCCGGGCTCGGCCGGCACCGGCGGCTGATCATCCCGCACCTGCGCGGGGTGGGCCGCTCGCCGCTGCCCGCCGACGTGACCCTCGGCTCGTTCTGGCAGCAGGCGGCCGACCTGGAACGGCTGCGGCTGCACCTGGGCGTCGAGCGGCTGCGGCTGCTGGGCCACTCGGCCGGGACCCGGCTGGCCGTCAGCTACGCCGCCCGGTACCCGGAGCGGGTCGGCTGCCTCGTGCTGGTCACGCCGCCGGTGACCTGGCTGCTCGACATGGCATCCGACGTCGCCGAGGTGAGCGAGCGCCGCCGCGGAGACGCGGTGTTCGAGGCGGCCCTGGCGGCGTCCCGGCAGGGGCTCACCCGGCGCGACGACGAGGGGTTCAACGACTTCATGACCCGGGTGGCACCGCTCGGCTACGCCACCTGGGGACCGGCGGAGCGGGCGCACGCCGACCTCGGCCGGTTCAGCTACGCCGCGAACCGGGCCTGGCCGGGCGTGGACCCACCGGCCGACCTCGCCGGCCGGCTGGCCGCCGTCACGGCGCCGGTGCTGGTCGTCGCCGGTGCCGAGGACGCCATCACGGGTTGCGCGCCGGCCGTCGCGCTGACGAAGCTGTTCGCGGACGGCACCGCGGAGGTGCTCGACCGGTGCGGGCACTACCCGTGGGTGGAGCAGCCCCAGGCGTTCCGGCGGGCCGTCGACGAGTTCCTGGACACGCGGGTGAAGGAGTGACATGGCGGGCTACCCCGGACTGATCAAGGCCACCGCCCGGCGGGTGGGCCTGCGTTCCGGCGAGGTGACCCGGGCGGCCGCCGGGCACCTGCACACCGGAGGGGAGCTGGCCGGGCTGGTCCGGCTGGAGCGGGACGCGCTGGACGCCTGGTTCGAGGAGGACGAGCAGGTGTTCGTCCATCCCCGGAACCCGTACGCGCGGGTGGACGCGCTGCGCTCGACCCGGCACGTGCGTGTCGAGCTCGACGGGGTACGGCTGGCCGAGTCCGCGACGCCGGTGATCGTCTTCGAGACCGGGCTGCCGCCGCGCTACTACCTGCCGCGGACCGCCGTGGACTTCACTGCTCTGGTGCCCAGCGAGACGGTCACCGCCTCCCCGTACAAGGGGCGCACAACGGGCTACTGGTCGGTGCGCGCGGGTGGCACGCTGCACGCCGACCTGCTGGACCGGCCGCGGACCCCGTTCTCCCCGGAGGAAAAATGATCCGGCGGATCAAGGCCTGCCTCAACGGCGGCCGGACCCGCGGCGAGCATCCGGCCGTCCCGGTGACCCCGGCCGAGCTGGCCGTGGCCGCGGCGCAGGCGGTGGCGGCCGGGGCCGAGGCGGTGCACGTGCACCCCCGGGACGCGGACGGTGCGGAGAGCCTCGACCCGGCCGACATCGGCGCGGCGGTGGCCGCCGTCCGGGCGAGCTGCCCCGGGACGCCCGTCGGGGTCTCCACCGGGCTGTGGATCACCGGCGGTGACGTCGCCCGGCGGCACGCCACCGTGGCCCGGTGGGCGGACCTCGGCGCTGACCAGCGGCCCGCGTTCGCGTCGGTCAACGTCGGCGAGGACGGTTTCGCCGAGCTGGTCACGCTGCTGCGGGGAGCCGGGGTGGGCGTCGAGGCGGGCGTCTGGTCACCACGGGACGCCGAGCGGCTGGACGGCGTACCGGTCGACCGGATCCTGATCGAGATCCTCGATACGCCCGCCGCGGACGCGGTGGCCGCGGCGGACGCCATCCTCGACCGGCTCGAGGTCACCGGACCGCGGCTGCTGCACGGTGAGCAGGACGCCTGCTGGCCGCTGATCGCCCACGCCGGGAGCCTCGGCCTGCCCACCCGCATCGGCCTCGAGGACACCCTGGTCACCGACGACGGCCGGCCCGCGACCGGCAACGCCGACCTGGTCCGGCGGGCGCTGCGGGTCTGGACCGCTCAGCGCGAGCGCAGATAGCGGCGCAGGTCCTGGGTCTCCCCCGTGGTCGGACGCACCGCCAGGATGCACGTGTCGTCGTCCGGATTGGCCTGCCGCAGCCGGCTGACCAGCTCCGCGAGCGGCTGCAGGGGCGCCGCGGCCACGGCCTCGTCGACGGTACGGATCACCGCGTCCAGCCCCTCGTCCAGGCTGCGGCAGCGGTACTCCACCAGCCCGTCGGTGTAGAGCAGCAGCAGGTCGCCGATCGCCAGCCGCAGCTCGGCGCACTCGTAGCTCGCGTCCTCCACCACCCCCAGCATCGGTCCGCTCGGACGCGGCAGCGGCCGGGTCCGCCCACCGCGGCTCAGCAACGGCGGCGGATGCCCGGCCTGCGCCCAGGTCAGCCGGCGCAGGGCCGGCTCGTAGCGGGCCACGATCGCGGTCGCCGCCGTCTCCGGCCGCTCCTGGTCCAGGTCACAGGTGATCCGGTTGAGGTGCCCGAGGAGCTCGGCCGGATCGGTGGTCGTCACCGCCAGGGCCCGCAGTGAGTACCGCAGCTGCGCCATGGTCGTCGCGGCCAGCGTGCCGTGCCCGGCCACGTCACCGATCGCCAGCAGCACCGAGCCGTCACGCAGCGCAGCCGCGTGGTACCAGTCGCCGCCGACCAGGCTCTCCTGGCCGGCCGGCAGGTACCGCACGGCCACCTTGATGCCGGGCAGCTCCACCGGGCGCTCCGGGATCGGCAGGATGATGTGCTGCAGCCGGGCCGCCAGCTCGTGCTCGGCGTGCAGGCTGCGGCGGTGCTCGGCGAGCTGCTGCTCGACGTCGGCCAGCCGGCGGGCGCTGTTCTCCCGGGCGGTGACGTCCTGCACGATGCCGTACAGCCGCAGTGGCCGGCCGGCGCCGTCACGGGTGGCGTCGGCGACCGTACGCAGGTGCTTGATCCGGCCCTTGATCCGGACCCGCAACGTCACGTCGACCCGCTCGCCGCGTTCGAAGGCCTCCGCCGCCGCCAGCCGCAGCGGGGCGTCCTCGGCCACGGCGAGCGCCTCGGTCTCCTCGGTGGACAGGGGGCCGAGGGCCGGGTCCCGTTCGTAGATCCGGTACAGCTGGGCCGACCACCGGACCTCGCCGCTGATCAGGTCCCATTCACCCCAGCCGAGGTTGCCGAGCTGCTCGGTGCCGGCGATCCGGTCACCCTCGTCCGGGCCGGCGCGGTGCCGCACCCAGGTCATGAACAGGCCGGAGCCGAGGCGGTGCGCCCGTACGGTGAAGCGGTGCTCGTCGACGGTGAACGGCCCGAGCTGCACCGGCTCGCCGGTGTCCAGCACCCGCTGGTAGGCCGCCCACCGGTCGCTGACCGGGGCGTGCGGGAACTGCTCGGCCAGCCGGGTGCCGACCAGCTGCCGGCCGCGGCGCCCGTCGGGCGTGGTCGCCTCCGGGGTGGCGGCGGCGTAGATCAGGTCGGCCAGCTCCCCGTCCTCGCCCCGTACCGGCGTGAGCAGCGCGGACTGCCCGGGCAGCAGATCCAGCACGGCCTGCACGACCGCCAGCCACGGCTCGACCGGGCGGACGTCGGCGCTCGCGCGCCGGGACGCGAGCAGCATCGAGCGCAGCGGCGGGCCCCGGTCGTCGGCGGGCTCCGGGATGTCCAGCATGCTGATCACCCCGGCCGCGACGTCGACCACGTCGCGGTTCTGCTCGGCGGCCATCTGCAGCAGGTGACGGTGGGCCTCCGAGAGCCGGCACCGGGTACGCCCGGCGAGCAGCCCCACAGCCCGGTCCATGGTGGCGCGTGAACCGTCGCCGGTGGCCGGACGCGCCACCGAACGCAGGTTCTCCATCGCCTCCAGGTACGCCTGCTGCCTGCCGCCCATACCGCTCCCACCTGCCGGAATTCACCACTACGGTTCCCTGCATACGCCAGCGCGGCGGGCCGCGTCATCCCCCGTTCACCTGCCACCGGGGTCGACCTGCGGCGCAGCGCGGCCGGGTCACCCGGAAGGACGACCGGGGCCCGGGGGCCGTCCGGTGGCGGGCCCCGGCCGCCCGGTTCCCGCAGGTCACCGAACGGACCGCGGCACCGGTCCGATGCGGTGCGGCGCCGCCGGTGCGATCCGGTGCGGTGATGCGCCGGAAACAGCGATGCCGGATCATGGCGGGATGGACCTCGACGGGGCGCGGCGGATCGGCTTCCGGGTCGAGCAGAGCTTCCGGTACGCCTACCGCGAACCGGTGACCGCCCTCGCCCAGCGGCTCGTAGTGGTGCCCCGGCGCCGCCACGGCGACCTCTACCGGCGCAGCCACCACCTGGCGGTGACCGGTGCCGCGCACGCCCGGCGCTCGCGGCTGGACGCGGCGGGCAACACGGTGGTGCGGGTGGTGGCCGCCCGGGTCGAGCAGGCAGTGGAGTTCCGGCTCACCGCCACGCTGGACCGGGTGGTCGGCGACGGCCCGCCACAGCTGCCGCTCGCGGCGCTGCACGACCCGCGCCTGCTGCGCGCCACCCGGCTGACCGCGCCGGACGAGGCGCTGCGGGAGCTGGCGGACGGCTGCGCCGCGGCCGACAACGAGGAGACGGCCGAGCGGGCGTGCGCGCTCGCGCACACAGCGCTGACCTACGAGTACGGCGTGACCTCGGTCAGCACCACAGCGGCGCAGGCGCTGGCGGGCGGCCGGGGCGTCTGCCAGGACTCGGCGCACGTGATGCTGGCGATGTGCCGCGTGCTCGGCGTGCCGTCGCGCTACGTCTCCGGGCACCTGATCGGTCAGGGCGGCACGCACGCCTGGGTCGAGGTGCTGGTGCCGCGGGGCGACCGGGCGGTGGCGCTGGCGTTCGACCCGTGCCACGGCCGCCGGGCCGGCAACGGCTACGTCACCGTGGCGGTCGGGCGCGACTACGCGGACGTGGCACCCACCTCGGGCACCTACGTCGGGGCGCCGGGTGGCACTCTGACCGGCAGCCGCGAGGTCAGCGTCGTCAGCGTCGAGTAGTCACAGCTCGAACAGCTCGCGCATGGCCTCGGCCAGCCGGGCCATGCTGGAGCCGGTGACCATGCCGATCCGCTCGGCGCCGACCGAGGCCGGCAGCCGGCGCATCCGGTTGACCACCACGACGCCGGTGATCGGATCCTGCTCGGTGAGGGCCACCGCGTACGGCGGCAGCTCGGTGGCCCCGCGCTGGCGCACGATCGGCGCGCAGAACGGCGACGGGTTGGCCCGGTCGTTGTAGTTGTCGGAGGAGAGCACGAGGACCCGGTAGCGCAGGTCGGTGCGGCTGCCGATGGTCCAGATCTCGCCGCGCTTCACGCACGGAGCGTACCGTCGGACCGATCTTCGGCCCACCGCGCGTCAGGCCGCGGCGTGCTGGCGTTGCTTGGCCCGGTACATCGCCTGGTCGGCCCGGGTGATCAGCTCGTCGGCGCCGGTCCGGCCGTCGGAGAGCACGGCGCCCACGCTGCAGCTCGCCCGCACCTGCGTGCCCGCCAGCAGGAACGGCTCGGCCAGCGCGCTCTCGACGTACCCGGTGAGCCGCCGCGCGGCCTGCGCCTGGTCCGGTTCCTCGCACAGCACCAGGAACTCGTCGCCGCCGTAGCGGGCGATGGTCTCGTCGGCGCGCAGGCCGGCCCTGATCCGCCCGCCGATACCGGTCAGCAGCTGGTCACCGACGGTGTGGCCGAGGCGGTCGTTGACGGCCTTGAAGCCGTTGAGGTCGCAGAAGAGCAGCACGACGGCGGGCTGCCCGGCGGCGCGCTCGCGGGCCAGGGCGGCCTGCAGCCGGCTGATCAGCTCGGCCCGGTTGGGCAGGCCGGTCAGCGGGTCGTGGGTGGCCTGGTGGCGCAGCGCCTCCTCGGCGGCCCCCCGTTCGGTGGCGAGCCGGCCGATCCGGACCATCACCAGCGGCACGATCAGCACGGTGCCGACCGCGAGCAGCAGCCCGTCGGCGTGCAGGCCGAGCACCTGCCGCAGACCGGCGACCAGCGGGTTGGCGGCCAGGGTGGCGCCCAGGAAGACCAGCCGGCCGGTGGAGAGCCGGTCCACCGGAGCGGGACCGGCGCGTTGCAGCTCCGGCACGGAGGCGTCCAGCGGGGCCAGGCCCACGAGGATGTAGGCCAGCAGGAAGAACATCTCGGTCCAGCCGGGCCGGCCGGTGGTCATCGTGCCGGTGCTGACCGCCAGCAGAATGTTGCCGGCCAGGGCCAGCAGCAGCGCGCCGAGCAGCATGACCAGGGCCGGCAGCCGGGTCTCGGCCATCCGCCACACCCGGGCCAGCGCGCCGAGCACGCCCAGCAGGATCAGCATGCTCATCAGCAGCGTCATCTGCTCGCCCTGCGGCGTGTCCAGGCTCCGCAGGCGCGGGAAGACCAGCGCGGTCCAGACCAGGCCGCCCAGGCCGATCGCGGTCACCGAGACGTCCAGCAGGCCGCCGATGTCGTTGCGGCCCCGGCGCAGCACCAGGCTGACGGCCGCGCCGAGCAGCCCGGCGTGACCGACGGTGAGCAGCAGCTCGGCCGGCAACCGCATGGCGGTACCGCCGATCGTGGTCACCGCATTGCCGGCGGTGAGCACCGCCATCGCCGCGGCGAGCACCCACCACATCCGGGCCTGCGCCCACCCCGACCGCCGGGCCAGGGCCGTGAGCGGCACCACGGTGCAGGCCGAGACCACCAGGTACGTGATCGAGCGGACGTCGGCGGGCAGCAGCGGATGCGCCACCGTCAACGTGCCCGTGACGCCCAGATACCAGTTCCGGCCCTTGCTCACGTCCTGCTCCATCGGCGCGCCGAAGCCCCTGGTGAGGGTTCCGGGGTAACCGGGAGACGGGACAGTCGAACCCTCGGACCCGCAAACACGTAAGAATGAGCGCGACGGCTTGCGATCGCCGGGACCCATGGTCCGGCGCTCGCGTGGAGGAAGGACGTTCATGACGGAAAAGGCCCAAATCGGGGTAACCGGGCTGGCGGTGATGGGTCGTAACCTGGCCCGCAACTTCGCCCGCCACGGCCACACGGTCGCGCTGCACAACCGCAGCTACGGGCGCACCAAGGAACTCGTGGAGTCGTACGGCCACGAGGGCACGTTCATCCCCTCGGAGAGCGCCGAGGACTTCGTCGCGAGCCTGGAGCGCCCGCGCCGCGTGGTGATCATGGTCAAGGCCGGTAAGGCCACCGACGCGGTCATTGACGAGTTCGCCCCGCTGCTCGAAGAGGGCGACATGCTCATCGACGCGGGCAACGCGCACTTCGCCGACACCCGGCGGCGCGAGGCCGCGCTCAAGGAGCGCGGACTGCACTTCGTCGGCACCGGTGTGTCCGGTGGCGAGGAGGGCGCCCTGCACGGCCCGAGCATCATGCCCGGCGGCTCCAAGGAGTCCTACTCCTCGCTCGGCCCGCTGCTGGAGGACATCTCGGCCAAGGTCGACGGCGAGCCGTGCTGCGTGCACGTCGGCCCCGACGGCGCCGGGCACTTCGTCAAGATGGTGCACAACGGTATCGAGTACGCCGACATGCAGCTCATCGCCGAGGCGTACGACCTGCTCCGCTCGGTCGGCGGGCACTCGCCGGCGGAGATCGCGGAGATCTTCAAGGGCTGGAACGAGGGCCGGCTGGGCTCGTACCTGATCGAGATCACCGCCGAGGTGCTCAAGCAGACCGACGCCGAGACGGGTCAGCCGTTCATCGACATCGTGGTCGACCAGGCCGAGCAGAAGGGCACCGGCCGCTGGACCGTGCAGGCGGCCCTGGACCTGGGCGTGCCGGTCTCCGGCATCGCCGAGTCGGTCTTCGCCCGGGCGCTGTCCGGCGACCCGAAGGTCCGCGCGGCGGCGGCACACCTGCCCGGCCCGACGGCGACCGCCGGTGCGGGCGGCGCCGACCTGCAGGCCGACGTCGAGCAGGCGCTGTTCGCCTCGAAGATCGTCGCGTACGCGCAGGGCTTCCAGCAGATCCAGGCGGCCAGCGCGGAGTACGGCTGGGACATCGACCCCGGCCAGATGGCCAAGATCTGGCGGGCCGGCTGCATCATCCGGGCCAAGTTCCTCGACTTCATCAAGCAGGCCTACGACAAGTCCCCGGACCTGCCGTCGCTGCTGGTCGACGAATACTTCCTGGACGCCGTCAGCGGCGCGCAGGAGGCCTGGCGGCGCGTGGTCGCCACGGCGGCCCAGCAGGGCATCCCGGCGCCGGGCTTCGCGTCGGCGCTGGCGTACTACGACGGCCTGCGGGCCAAGCGCCTGCCGGCGGCCCTGATCCAGGGGCAGCGCGACTTCTTCGGCGCGCACACGTACCGCCGCGTCGACAAGGACGGCGCCTTCCACACCATGTGGGGCGCCGAGCGCAACGAGGTCTCCGCGTAACAGCGCCGGGCCGGTCCGCTCGCGCGGGCCGGCCCGTCACGCCGCGGTGACCGGCAGGACCGTACGGATCATCAGTTCGGCCATCTCGGCGGGCGGCAGCGGCTTGGCCATGAAGTAGCCCTGGCCCAGCCGATAGCCCATCTCCCGCAACCGCTCGGCCTGCGCCGCCGTCTCGATGCCCTCCGCGACCGCGTACAGGTCCAAATATTCGGCGAGCTGGGCGACCGCCGCGGCCACCGCCAGCCGGCCGCGGTCCTCGCCGTCGCAGATGCCGTCCACGAACGACTTGTCCAGCTTCAGCACGTCCACCGGGAACGCGCGCAGCAGGCTCAGGCTCGACTGGCCGGTGCCGAAGTCGTCCAGCGCCAGCCGCACCCCCAGCTCGTGCAGGGCCTGCAGGGTCTCGCGGACCTGCCGGCCGTCGAGCACCGAGGACTCGGTGACCTCCAGCACCAGATTCGCCGGGATCAGGCCGGTGTCGCTGAGCACGGCCGCGACCTCGTCCACGAAACCGGACTCGCGCAGCTGCCGGGCCGCCACGTTGACGTTGATCGAGCGGATGGCCGCGGCGCCGTACTCGGCGTGCCACCTGGCCAGTTGCTCGCAGGCCTCGCGCAGCACCCAGGAGCCCAGCGGCACGATCAGCCCGGAACGCTCGGCGACCGGGATGAAATCGGCCGGCGAGACCAGCCCGCGGACCGGGTGCCGCCAGCGCACCAGTGCCTCGGCGCCGGACATCAGGCCGGTGACCAGGTCGAACACCGGTTGGTAGGCCAGCTCGAGCTCGTGGCGGATGATGGCGTTGTGCAGCTCGCTGCCGAGGCGGGCGTGGTTGACGACCTCGCTGTGCATCCGCGGTTCGAAGCGGGCCCAGGACGCCTTGCCGGAGGCCTTGGCCGCGTACATGGCGATGTCGGCGTTGCGCAGCACCTCGTCGGCGTTGTCGCCCTGCCCGGCCAGGGCGACGCCGATGCTGGCGTGGGCCAGCAGCTGGTGCTCACCGACCCGGAACGGCACCGCGAGCGCGGCCAGGATCCGCGCGGCGGCCTCCTCGGCCTCGGCCGGATCGTCGACGTCGAGCAGCACCGCGAACTCGTCCCCGCCCAGGCGCGACGGCAGGTGGCTGACCGCGCTGTGGTGGCGCAGCCGCTGGGCCACCTCGAAGAGCAGCTGGTCGCCGACGGCGTGGCCCATGGTGTCGTTGACCATCTTGAAGTCGTCGATGTCGACCAGCAGCACGCTGGCACTGCGATGCGCGTCGAGGCGCTCGCTGAGGACGGCGCCGAAGCGGGCGCGGTTGGCCAGCCCGGTCAATGGGTCATGCATTGCCAGATGCTCGAGCTCCGCCTGCTGCCGGCGGATGCCGGCCAGCATCCGGGCGTTGGCCCGCAGCCCGAGCAGCTGCCGGGCCACCACGAAGGCGGCGATGAGCACGGCGCCGATGATCACGACCCGCTGGTGCCAGCCGAGCTGGCGGGCGGAGACGGTGATCACCAGGGCGGCGGTCGCGATGACCGCGACCAGCGGAAGCGCGTTGTAGATGCTGCGCGAGGACGCTGCGGCGGGGCTCGCCGCGGGGCGGCGCAGGACAACTTCCTGACGGTACGCGGCCAGCGCCATCGCCGCGCCGACCAGCGGTACGCCCAGCACCGAGATGATCAGCCGTCCGGTGTCCCCGCCGGCGATGAGCAGCACCGTGGTGGCCACGGCGACCAGCGGCGCGACAGTCAGGATGCGCAGCGACACGGAGTCGACGGCGCTGGCCGGGCTCATCGCCGCGCGGCCGATCACGACCAGGGCGATCAGCGAACCGACCCCGGTGACGGCGGCGCCGTTCTGGGTCAGCGCCGAGGTCGCCGCCGTGGCGAGGTCGAGGACG
The DNA here is from genome assembly GCF_055586185.1 of Actinoplanes sp. NPDC051405. Taxonomy (NCBI): domain Bacteria; kingdom Bacillati; phylum Actinomycetota; class Actinomycetes; order Micromonosporales; family Micromonosporaceae; genus Actinoplanes; species Actinoplanes sp. NPDC051405. The sequence goes on along the minus strand of NZ_JBVJIR010000015.1, from coordinate 153,237 downwards.
ACGTACCAGTAGATCAGCGCACCGGCGACCGCGACGGTCGCGCCGTCGAGCATGAGCTGCGCCCAGCGCAGCAGCGACCGGTGCTCCACCGGCAGCCGCAGGAAGGCCAGCACCACCATGACGACGCCGAGCATCGTCGGCACGGCCATGTACGGCGACAGCCCGGGATCGTTGTTGGCGAAGGCGAACGCCCCGACCGAACCGATCCCCAGGCAGATCGCCGCGTGCGAGAAGAGCCGCCAGAAGCCCCGGATCGGCCGCGGCACCACGATCATCGAGCCGATCCGCCGGCAGGCCAGGAACGCGGCCACCATGGCCACCGGTCCCCCGGCGTACCCGGGCATCACAGTGCCCCCGCGGTGCGTCACCAGCCACCCGAGCACCCAGGCCACCGCCAGCAACGCCAGGGCCAGCGGGAGCACGCCCGGACGGGCGGGCCGGACCGCGCGCCGGCGGCCTACCCGCTTGTCGGCTGGACTCATCGCTGCGCTCGGCTCCCTGGTCTCTGTCACTCCTGGCGCAGTACCAGTCGGCGATGGGGAGCCGAAGCTGAGCGTTCCCGCCGCGGACCAGGCCGTCTCCACCCATGGATATAGACGCCGGTGGCACCCGGGACCGATGCGGGGTGTGGCCGGCCCCCTTTAGGGTCGGTGCGTCATGGAGCGCATTCCGGTCTGGTTGCTGCCGCTGGTCCTCGCCGTCACCCAGCTGGCGGTCTGGCCGGGCATCCCGCTGGCCTCCGACGACCGGCTGCCGGCGCCCGCCGTCGCGACCGGCGTCGCGGCCACCCTCGTCGCCACGGTGGCGCTGCTGTGGCGCCGGTCGGCCCCGCTGGCCGCCCTCGGCGTCGTGGCCGCGGCGCTGACCGTGGGGACGTACGGTGTGCCGCTGGACGCGCTGCTGGTCGTCTCGCTCGCCGACCTGATCGCGCTCTACAGCATCGCCGTGTTCCGGCCCCAGCGGCTGACGCTGGGCATCGCCGCGGCGGTGATGCTCTGGCAGGCCGTGCTGATCGCCACCACCACGGGCCTGAACGACGAGTACGCCCTCGAGCTGGTGAGCATCCTGGTGGTCTACTCGACCGTCGTCGCGTTCGGCCGGGCCCGGCACCGCTGGCACGCCGAGCGGACCAAGGCCGCGGGCCGGTTGGCCGAGGCGGAGGACCGGCGGGCCCGGGCCGCCGACACCGAACGGCACCGCCTGGCCCGCGAGCTGCACGACGTGACCGCCCACCACCTCACCTCGATCGTGGTCATCGCCTCGGCCGCCCAGCGCCTCGGCGGCACCCGGCCCGACCTGGTCGCCGAGGCCCGCGAGTTCGCCGCCCGGACCGGGCGCGACACCCTGGCGGCGCTGCACCGGCTGGTCGCGCTGCTGCAGCTGCCGGACGAACGGCCCGGCCCGGTCGCCGCCCGCCTGCAGGAGCTGGCCGAGGGCTTCCGGCTGCTCGGCCAGCAGGTCACCGTGCAGGCCACCCCGGACGACCTGCCGCCCGCCACGACGGAGGCGGTCTGCGGCATCACCCGCGAGGCCCTGACCAACACCCTGCGGTACGCCCCGGCCGGCGGCGTCCGCATCCGGCTCGCCCCGGTGACCGACGGCCTGGAACTCACCGTCGACGACGACGGCGCCCACACGGACGGCGTCACCGGCATGGGCTCCGGGCGAGGCATCACCGGCATGCGGGAACGCGCCACGGCGCTGGGCGGAACCCTGACCGCGGGTCCCCGCCCCGGCGGCGGCTGGCGCGTCCGCGCTGTGCTGCCCGTGACCAGCGCTCCGGCCCCGGCCCCCCGCCGCCGGCAGCGGCCCGGCGCCGAGCACGTGATCGACGTGGTCGTGTTCCTGCTGGCGCTGTTCATGCCGGTGGGAGCGCTGCTGATCTCGGACGACGATCCCGACCTGACCGGCGCGCCTGTGCCCCTGCTGATCCTGGTCGCGTCGGCCCACGCCGTACCGGTGATCTGGCGCCGGACCCACCCCTGGGCCGTGCTCGCCGCGGTCGCCCTCACCTCGTGGCTGCTGCCGGCGCTGATGGTGGCGGGCCTGGTCGCACCGGCGCTGGGCTGGTTCATGCTGGCCGGCCTGGGCGCGGAAGCCGTCGCGGTGTACGCGGTCGCCCGCTACGCCCGCCGCAACAACCTGACCGCCCTGGCGATCCCGGCCGCGCTCACCGCGGCGGTGCTGGCCTCCGGCGTCACGATGGCGCTGGACGCGCCACCGGAGGAGGACATCCCCTTCGCCGTATGGGCGATCTTCATGTCCGTGGCCATCGGCTGCCCGCTCGGGGTGCCGATGGTGGGCTCCTGGCTGACCGGGTTCATGGTCCGCAGGCGCCGCACCAAGCTGGAGGCCCGCGAGCACGACGCGGTCGCCTCCTCGACGGCCCAGGCGATCTGGGCGGCGGGCCTGGAACGCGCCCGGGTGGCCGCGGGCCTGCAAGCGGCGGTCCTGCGCGACACGGCCCGGGTGGCGACGGCGGCCGACGCGGGCGACCTCGACCAGGTGCTGACCTCGGCCCGGACAGCCCTGGACGCGATGCGCGGCCTCCTCAACGGCCTGCGCGCCGAGCCGGACCCGGCCCGCGACGCCGGCGACCGCGACCCCCAGCCGACGACGGCGGCCCTGCCCGGGCTGGCGGACCGGTGGCGGACGAACGGGCGGCAAGTCGACCTGGAGATCGCCGGTGCCGGGCGGGTGCTGCCGGCGGACGTGGATCTGTCGGCGTTCAGGGTGGTGGAGCTGCTGCTGGCCGGGGACACCGGGGCGGTGAGCGTGCGGGTGGAACTGAGTGGGGACCCGCTGCGGATCAGCATCCGGCCGATGCCGGCGGACGAGGGTGGAGAGATCGCCGCCGGGTTGCGGGCGCGGCTGGCTGCGGTCGGCGGCAGCATGGCCGCCGCGGGCGACGGCCTCCCGGAGATCCTCCTCCCGGCGCCGATGGTGGCTCATCCGGGCGAGGACCGTCCGGTTCCGGGCCCGGCACCGCTGCCCGTCGGCGAGGGCTCGACCGGCGTGGAGGCCGCGGCCGGCCCGGCCGGCGCGGGCGAGGGGCCGGCTGGCACGATTCCTGCCGACGACGGGCCGGGTACGCCGGCCGGGGACGACAAGGAGGTGGCGTCATCGCCGTCCGGGTGATGGTCGTTGACGACCAGCTCATGGTGCGCGCCGGGATCGCCGCCATCGTCGACGCCGAGGAAGGGCTCGAAGTCGTCGGTGAGGCCGCCGACGGGCAGGCCGCGCTCGACCTGGCCGCCCGGGTGCGGCCCGATGTGGTGCTCATGGACATCCGGATGCCCGGCATGGACGGGCTGACCGCCACCGCGCAGCTCACCGCGGCCGCACCGGAGACCAAGGTGCTGGTCCTCACGACGTTCCATCAGGACCGGTATGTCTATGAGGCGTTGAAGGCGGGCGCCGCCGGGTTCGTGCTCAAGGACGTGCTGCCCGCTGATCTGCTCGCCGCCATCCGGGTTGTCGCCGACGGCGAGGCCATGCTCAGTCCGGCTGTCACGCGGCGGTTGATCGACGCGTTCGCCAGCGGTGGGTTGTCCGGTCCCGCCGAGCCCGGGCGGCGGCTGGAGGGCCTGACTCCCCGCGAGCGTGAGGTCCTGGTCAGCATCGCCACCGGCATGTCCAACGCCGAGATCGGCACCGCGCTGGGCATCACCACCGGCACGGTGAAGGTGCACGTCAACGCGCTGCTGGCCAAGCTCGGCGTCCGCGACCGCGTGCAGGCGACGATCGCCGCCTACGACCTCGGCCTGGTCCGCCCCAACCCCTGAGCCGTCGCCGACCCGGACCCCGGACCGGACAAAGCCCGGCCCGGACCAGGAGCGGCCCGGGCCGAGCGCGGCAGGACGGGTGGGCTGCCGGGATTCAGCCCTTCAGGGCCGCCGAGACCACCGCCCGCGCCTCCTCCTGGATGCGCGCCAGGTGGTCCGGTCCCTTGAACGACTCCGCGTAGATCTTGTAGACGTCCTCCGTGCCCGACGGCCGGGCCGCGAACCAGCCCGACTCCGTCGTCACCTTCAGGCCGCCGATCGGCGCGTTGTTGCCCGGCGCCGACGTCAGCACCGCCGTGATCGGTTCGCCGTCGAGCTCTTTCGCCGTCACCTGCGACGGCGACAGCTTGCCCAGGATCGCCTTCTCGTCGCGGGTCGCCGGCGCGTCGATGCGGGCGTACGCCGGGTCGCCGAACTTCGCCGTCAGGTCGCGGTAGTGCTCACTGGGCGTGCGGCCGGTCGTCGCCACGATCTCCGAGGCCAGCAGGTCCAGCAGGATGCCGTCCTTGTCCGTGCTCCACGGGCTGCCGTCGCGGCGCAGGAACGATGCTCCCGCGCTCTCCTCGCCGCCGAAGCCGACCGAGCCGTCCAGCAGGCCGGGCACGAACCACTTGAAGCCGACCGGCACCTCGTCCAGTTTGCGGCCCAGGTCCGCCGCCACCCGGTCGATCATCGACGAGGACACCAGGGTCTTGCCGATCGCCGCCGCGGCCGGCCAGTCCGTCCGGACCTTGTACAGGTACGAGATCGCCACGGCCAGGTAGTGGTTGGGGTTCATCAGGCCGCCGTCGGGGGTGACGATGCCGTGCCGGTCGGCGTCCGCGTCGTTGCCCGTGGCCAGCTGGAACTTGTCCTTGACGGCGATCAGCGAGGCCATCGCGTACGGCGACGAGCAGTCCATCCGGATCTTGCCGTCCCAGTCCAGCGTCATGAAGCCGAAGGTCGGGTCGACGTCCGGGTTCACCACGGTCAGGTCCAGGCCGTACCGGGAGCCGATCTCGCCCCAGTAGGCGACGCTGGCGCCGCCCAGCGGGTCCGCGCCGATCCGGATGCCGGCCGAGCGGATCGCCTCCATGTCGATGACCGAGCCCAGATCGTCCACGTACGTGGCCAGGTAGTCGTAGCCGCTGACCAGCTCCGAGGTGCGGGCCCGGGCCGCCGGCACCCGGCGTACCTCCTTGAGGCCGCCGGCGATCAACGCGTTCGCCCGGTCCTGGATCCACTTGGTGGCGTCGGTGTCGGCCGGTCCGCCGTGCGGCGGGTTGTACTTGAAGCCGCCGTCGTCCGGCGGGTTGTGCGAGGGGGTGACGACCACGCCGTCGGCCAGCCCGGAGGTGCGGCCCTTGTTGTAGGTCAGGATCGCGTGCGACAGCGCCGGCGTCGGGGTGTAGCCGTCGCGGCTGTCGATCAGCACGCGGACGTCGTTGGCGGCGAAGACCTCCAGGGCCGAGATCATCGCCGGCTCGCTCAGCGCGTGCGTGTCGCGGCCCAGGTAGAGCGGTCCGTCGGTGCCCTGCTCCCGGCGGTACTCGACGATGGCCTGGCTGGTGGCCACGATGTGGTCCTCGTTGAACGCCGTCTTCAGGCTGGAGCCGCGGTGCCCGGAGGTGCCGAAGGCGACGCGCTGCTCCGCGACCTCGGGATCCGGGTGGTCGGTGTAGTAGCTCAGGACCACCCGGGGCACGTCGATTCGGTCGCGGGATTCGGCGGGGGTGCCGGCGCGGGGATGCACGGACATCGAGGAGCCTCCTTGAGGGCGTGGACCTGCCCGGGATCGTATCGCCGGGTGGTACCCGGCCGGGCGGATCGGTAAGCCGCCGTGCGCGGATTGAACCTTTCCCCCCGATGATCCGAACTACCTGTCGTGACTGGGGCTGCAGCGGCTGGGGGGCCGCGGATCGTGCGCGTGCTCATCGTGGCCATGATCGGACTGGGTGCGGTGCTGCTTCCGGCGGCGCCGGCGAGCGCGCACGCCGCGTTGACGACGGCGACGCCGGAGCCCGGCAGTGTGGTGGCGACCGCACCCGGCGAGATCACTCTGACGTTCACCGAGGGCATCACCCCGGTCCCGGACCGCACGCAGGTGCTGGCGCCGGACGGCAAGCGGATCACCGGCGCCGTCGCCGCGATCGGATCGACGCTGCGGATCCAGGTGCGGCGCGCGGACCAGCCGCTGGGCACGTACCTGGTCAGCTATCGGATCATCTCCAGCGACAGCCACCCGGTCGGCGGCGCCATGACCTTCTCGGTGGGCGCGCCCTCGGCGCGCCCGCCGGAGAGCGATCCCGGCAGTGTGCACCCGTCGGTCGCGGTCGCGGTGCCCGCGGGAAAGTTCATCGGGTACGCCGGACTGACCCTCATCATCGGCCCGGCCCTGCTGCTGTCCCTGCTGTGGCCCCGCCGGCTGTCCCGCCGCGGGCCGATCCTGCTGGTCCGCGCCGGGGTGATCGGCACCGCGGCGTCGACCCTGGGCGCGCTGTGGACGCAGGCTCCGAACAGCAGCGGCGCCCCGCTGTGGGACGTCTCGGTCACCGAGCTCGCCGACGTGCTGGCCAGCCCGTTCGGCGTCATCCTGCTGACCCGCCTGGCCGTGCTCGCCGCGGCCACCGCGCTGCTGCTGCCGGTCCTGCACGGCACCGGTAAGCGATGGCACGGCGGGGTGCTGCTCGCCCTGGCCGCCGCCGGGCTGACCACCTGGCCGCTGACCGGGCACGCCGCCGACTCGCCGCTGGCCGCGGCGATCGTGACCGCCGACGTGGTGCACCTGGCCGCGATGGCGGTCTGGCTGGGCGGGCTGATCACGCTGGCGGTGTTCCTGCTGCGCGGCGCCCATCCCCGGGTGCTGGGCGTGATCCTGCCGGCCTGGTCGCGCTGGGCGGCGCTGGCGGTGGTGTGGCTGGTCGGCGCGGGCACGGTGCAGGCGGTGGTCCAGGTGGGGTCCGTCGGCGCACTGTGGGGCACCGGGTACGGCCGCCTCCTGCTCGGCAAGATCGCGATCCTGGCCGGGGTGCTGGCCGCGGCGGCCTTCGCGCGGCGCATGGTGCAGCGGGCCCAGGTGCGCACCGGCGGGGTGACCACGTTGCGGCGCACAGTCGGGGCCGAGGTCGCCGCCACCGTGCTGGTGCTGGGGCTCAGCGCCGTACTGGTGCAGGTCACGCCCGGCCGCAGCGCGACCGGTGAGCGGGCCGCGAGCACGGAGAAGGGGGTCTCGCAGACGCTTACCTCAGAGCTGTTCACGCTGCAGTACTACGTCTACCCGGTGGAGCTGGGCGAGAACAACACCGTGCACGGCTTCACCTACACGCCGGAGGGCAAGCCGCTGCCGGCCCCCGAGTGGACCGTCACGACCCGCCTGCAGGGCCAGGATCTGGAGCCGGTGTCCGAGCCGATGCTGCCGCTCACGCCGCGCAACGACGCGGTCGGCGCGCTGACGTTCCCGCTGCCCGGCACGTACGAGATCAGCTTCACCGTCCGGGTCAGCGAGATCGACCAGGCGACGGTCCGTACGACGATCACGGTGCCACAGGTTCCACCGGCCTCGTGACTGGGCAGAGAGAGGTCTCCGTCGTGCCCCGGGGAGGCCCAGTCGTGCAAGTGTCCGTCATCGGTGACCCCGACGACACCGTGATCATCTCCGTGCGCGGCGACCTGGACGGTGGCACCGACACCGTGCTCGGCACCACCCTGGAACAGGTGCTGGACCGGCCGGTGCCCCGGGTGGTCGTCGACGTCTCCGGCATCGGGTTCTGCGACTCCACCGGGCTGCGCTCGTTCATCAACGGTCACGAGCGGGCCGTCGCCGCCGGTGGCTGGCTGCGGCTGGCCGCCCCGGGTGACCAGCTGCGGGACCTGCTGCACGTCGCCGGGCTGCTGCCCGTGCTGGAGGTCTATCCCAGCGTGGCCGACGCGCTGGCCACCGAGCCGGACTTGTAACCTCGCGGCGTGCTCATCCTGCTGCCGCCGTCCGAGGGCAAGACCGCACCGGCCACCGGTGCCCCCGCCGACCCCGCGGAGCTGTGGCTCCCCCGGCTCGCCCCGGCCCGGCGCCGGGTGCTGTCCAAGCTCGTGGCGCTGTGCCGGCGGACGAGCGCCCGCGGCGTCGCCGATTCGCTGGCGGTGCTCGGGCTCAGCGCCGCTCAGCACCGCGAGGTCGCCCGCAACGCCGGGCTGGCCACGGCACCGGCCGCGCCCGCCGCGCAGGTCTACAGCGGGGTGCTCTACGAGGCGCTCGACCCGGCCGGGCTCGCACCGGAGGCCAGGGCCTGGGTCGACGAGCGGGCGGTGGTCTTCTCGGGGCTGTGGGGGGTGCTGCGGCTGACCGACCGGATCCCGGCGTACCGGTGCTCGGTCGGGGTCACGCTGCCCACGCTCGGCGGGCTCACCGCGTACTGGAAGAAGGCGCTGAGCCCGGCGCTGGACCGCGCGGCCGCCGACGGCCCGGTGCTGGATCTGCGGTCCGGCGCCTATGCGGCGATGTGGTCGCCCTCGGGCGCGCTCGCCGGGCGCACCGCCACCGTCCGGGTGCTGCACGAGCGGATCGTCGGCGGGGAGCCGCGGCGCTCGGTGGTGAGCCACTTCAACAAGGCCACCAAGGGCCGGTTGGTGCGCTCGCTGGCCGAGGCCGGTGCGCGGCCGGCCTCGGTGGACGAGTTGCTGGCCGCGCTGCGGGACCTGAAGTACACCGCCGAGGAGCGGCCCGTAGTGGCGGGCCGCCCCCGGCAGGTGGACGTGATCGTGCGGGAGCTGTGACTACCGGGCGGCTGATTACCGGGCCGCCAGCACGTCTTACTGGGCGGCCAGCACGTCGACGACGAAGCGCAGGTCGCCGCCGGGACGGCCCTCGGGGGCCGGGTCGCCGTAGGCCATCTTGGCCGGGATGTCGAGCTGCACCCGGCTGCCGACGGCCACGCCGACCAGGCCCTTGTCCCAGCCCTCGATGAGCTGGCCGGCGCCGACCGGGAACTGGGCCGGCTGGCCGGTCTTCCAGGAGGAGTCGAACTCCTTGCCGTCGGAGTAGGTCACGCCCACGTAGTTGGCCTGGATGGTCTGGCCGGCCTTCAGCTTCGGGCCCTTGCCGGCGATGATCTCGGTGACCTTGAGCTCGGCGACCTTGCCCTTGCCGGCCTTGACCACCGGCGGCTGCTGCAGCGCCGGGTCCAGCTGGACCTGCGGTGCGGCCGGCGGCTGGCTCGGCGCGGGGGCGGGCTCGGTCGGCGCCGCGGCGGCCGGGTCGGCGGGAGCGGAGGCGGCCGCCGGGGTCGCCGGCTTGTCGTCGCCGTCGGACACCTGGATGCCGATATAGACCGCGACCAGTACGGCGATCACGGCCACACCCGCGAAGGCGCCGGTCAGGGCCTGGCCCCGACGACTGGTACCGGTCTTGTCCTGGACGCTCATCTGTATCGGACTCTCCTGTCGGACGGGACATGCTGGCAGACTCCGGACACCGTACTCGCCGTCCGGCCGGGACCCGGGGCGAACCTCCGCCGAACCGCCGACCCCGGTGATCATCCGGACGGCTTGGTTACTCATTTCGCTCTTCTCCGTCACTCACGGAAGGTGAGACGGTGTACCTCCCCACAGCACCACGGCGACCGCTCGTCGCCGGCACCGGCTCAAGCAGCACAGCACTCGGGACAACCCGCCCGGCCGCCACCGGCGGCCGGCGCGCGCCCGCGAACGACCGGGGAGGGTCGGTTGCCGGACGACGACCGTACGACAGGTCGCCAGCCTGAGTCCGTGGGACGACCGGCCGACGTGGGGCACCGCAGGCCCTACCCCGCCGCACCGAACCCGCGCACCAGCTATGGCTACCGCACGACCGGCCGCCGGGGGGCGGCCGTGCCACCGTTGCTGCTCGACGACGGACGGCGCCGGCTGACCGAGTTCCTCATGCCCGCCGCGGTCATCCTCGCGGGCGTGCTCATCGTGGTGGCGTTCGGCTTCATCATCAGCCGCGCGGTCCGCGACGACGACCAGCAGGCCATCCCGCCGGTGCAGCCGCCCGCGCTCGGCGACGTGTCGCTGAACCCGGCCGACCAGTTCCCGATCCCGCTGCCCAGCGCCTCCGACGACAACTCGCCGTCGCCGTCGCCCACGCCGTCGAAGAGCCGCACCACGCAGCCGGCGCCCACGACCACCAAGCCGAAACCACCGGACCAGGGCTCGGTCGAGGTCGACCGCAACGACGTCCCGTCCCGGGTCGACCTGACCAGCGAGGGCAACCGCGACTGGGTGCACTGGGGTGAGCAGAGCACGTTCTCGCTGGAACGCCGGGCCGACGGCGACTTCCAGATCCTCGAGGGCTCCCCCACCGCGCCGCGCTTCCGGCACGCCTTCAGCGACGAGCGGTTCAGCTGGCGCGACGGCTCGCCGGTGAACAACAGCGACGGCACGCCGACCGGCATCCGCACCTGCGGCAAGGGCAACGGCTTCACCATCTCGGCCCCGGCCGGCACCTCGGTGCGGACCCTGCGGCTCTACGTGGGCGCGCTGGCCGGCCGCGGCAAGCTGACGGCCAGGCTGTCGACCGGCTCGGCCTCGGCCACCTCGACGTTCGAGGAACGCAGCAACAATCTCGACACGGCGGTGTTCGTGATCACGTACCGGGCGCCGAAGAACGGCAAGATCAACCTGAGCTGGGTCACCGAGGAGGCGTTCAGCCAGGACTGCGGCGGCGTCGCGCTCGAGGCGGCCACGCTGCGCTGAGGTGAACCGGCTCCCATCTGGGGTGGGGGATCCGGGCGTTCCGTGGGGTGCGGGACGCGGGTGTTAAGGAGATCGGTGTGTTCGCCGCCTGGGGATCATGGGTGGCCCGGTTCCGGTGGCCGGTGCTGGTGTGCACGGTCGTGGCGGTCGCCGCGGCCGGGGTGTGGGGGCTGGGCGTCTTCGGCCAGCTGACCGAGGGCGGTTACAACGACCCCGGCAGCGAGTCGACCCGGGCCGCCGAGGTGGTGCGCGAGGAGCTGGGCGCGCAGGGCGGCGACGTCGTCGTCATCTACACGCCCACCTCGGGCAGCATCGACGACGCGGGGCTCGGTCAGCGCGTACGGACCCGGCTCGCGGCGCTGCCGCCGTCGGCGGTCACGGCCGTCGCGTCGTACTGGCCGGACAAGGTCGCGCGGTACGCGTCGGCCGACCGCTCGCGGGCCGTGGCGGTGCTGACGCTGGCCGGCGACGACGAGGGCGCGAAGCTCGAGGCGTACCGGGAGATCGACGACAAGCTGTCGGTCGAGGGGGCGAGCGTCCAGCTCGCCGGGGGCGCGCCGCTCAGTGACGCGTCGTCCACGCTGTCGACGCAGGACCTGGCGTTCGCCGAGGCGGTGTCGCTGCCGATCGTGCTGATCCTGCTGCTGTTCATGTTCGGCTCGCTGGTCGCCGCGTCGCTGCCGGTGCTGGTGGGCGGGTGCGCGGTGCTGGGCTCGCTGGGGGTGCTGCACGCGATCGCGTACGGCCACGACGTCAACTCGTTCGCGGTCAACGTGGCCAGCCTGCTGGGGCTGGGCATGGCCATCGACTACGGACTGTTCATGGTGGGGCGGTTCCGGGAGGAGCAGGGGTTCGGGCGTACGCCGGCGGAGGCTGTGACCCGTACCGTCGCGACCGCCGGACGCACCGTGATCTTCTCCGCGACGCTGCTGATGATCGCCCTGGCCGGGCTGCTGCTCTTCCCGCAGGGCTTCCTCAAGTCGCTGGCCTACGGCGGCCTCGCCGCCGTCGCCCTGGCCGCGATCCTGTCGCTGACGCTGCTGCCCGCCCTACTGGCGGTCCTCGGCCCTCGTGTCGACAAGCTGCCGGTGCGGCTGCCGCGCCGCGGCAGGACCCGGCCGGCCGGCACCGGCTGGGCCCGCCTCGCCGGCGCGGTGCTGCGCCACCCGGTGCTGGTCGCCCTGCCCATCCTGGCCGGGCTGCTGGTGCTGGCCGCACCGATCACCGGGGTGCGCTTCGGCGAGAACGACGAGCGCATCCTGCCGGCGGGCAACCCGGCCCGGCAGGCGATCGAGACCCTCAAGGCCGACTTCCCGGCGCTGAGCAGCGCGGGCGTCCAGGTGGTGCTGCGCGGCACCCGCGGTGCCGCACCGGCAGCCCAGGACGGTACGGCGTTCGCGAACGAGGTGAAGAAGGTCCCGGGCATCGCCGCGGTCACGCCCACGGGCAGCGGCGGCGACGTCCTGCTCTACACCGCGACCCTGACCGGCACCGACCCGTTCAGCACGGCGGCGCGCGACGCGGTCGAGGACATCCGGTCGCTGCGCGCCCCGCCCGGCACAGAGGTCCTGGTCGGCGGCACCACCGCGCGCAACGTCGACAGCCTGAGCGCGACCGCGGACCAGCTCCCGCTGATGATCGGCCTGCTGGTCGGAGCGACGCTGGTGCTGATGTTCCTGGCCTTCGGCTCGATCCTGCTGCCGGTCAAGGCGGTGGTGCTGAGCGCGCTGAGCCTGAGCGCGACGTTCGGCATCCTGGTCTGGATCTTCCAGGACGGCCACGGCGCGGACCTGCTGCGGGTCACGCCGGCGCCGCCCGAGGTCGGCATCGTGGTGCTGATGGCCGCGGTGGTCTTCGGCCTGTCCACCGACTACGAGGTCTTCCTGCTGTCCCGCATGGTCGAGGCCCGCACCCGCGGCGCATCCACGGCCGAAGCGGTGACCACGGGCCTGGCCCGAACCGGCCGGGTGATCAGCGCGGCGGCGATCCTGCTCATCGTGGTGACCGGGGCGTTCGCCCTGTCATCGGTGACCACGATGCGCTTCATCGGCGTCGGCATGATCGTGGCCCTGTTCCTGGACGCGACCGTGGTCCGGATGCTGCTGGTCCCGGCGGTCCTGAAACTGATGGGCGACGCGGCCTGGTGGGCCCCGGGCCCGATGCGGCGCCTGCAGCAGCGGGCCGGGCTGCAGGAGTACGAGGACGAGGAACTCTTCCCGACGGTCTCGGTGGGGCGGCACGCGGCTCCGGAGGCGGCGGGGTCGCGGACCGCGGTCCCGGGCGGCCTGGGGGCGGAGCCGGTGCGGTCTTCGTCGTGGTTCGAGCCGCCGGCCGGGACGGGTGGCACGGCGTCGGCGTGGCCCCCGCAGCCGGCGTCGCGCTCGGTGTCCCCGGCGGCGCCGCTTGCCGACGATGATGACGCTCCGGTGTCCCCGAGCGCTTCCAACCTGTCCGCGACAGCTCCCGTCTCGCCCGGCGTCCCGGTCCGATCGGAACATTTCTCCGGAACCGCATCGGTCTCCCCCTCAGGCCCTGCTGCCGAATCCGGGTCCTCGGCCACCGATCCGGACTCGGCGGCGTCAACCGGACCAGCCGGCGGCCGATTCTCCGCGAGCGCGCCCGTCTCGGGCGGCGCCTCTTCCGGCTATCCGGTCGCCGGGTCGGCCCCGCATCCCGCGTCCGCACGCATCACGCTGGACGAGCGGGACGACGGGGACGCCTCGTGGCGGCCCCGCACGGCGACGAGCGAGTCCGTTCCGCGAGCCGGCTCGGCGCCGAATCCAGACGCCCCCGCCGCCGGGCCATCGCCATCCTCCGCCGGTCACCCAGCGCCGCGCTCCGGTGGTGAGCGCGGCGCGTTCCCCGCGCCGACGAGCCCTCCGGCTCCGCCGCCCTGGCCACCGGCGGCCGAACGCCGCCGGGCCGAAGCCGACGCCGACGACGGCCCGCCGGTCACGGTCGACCTCTCCGGCCGGGTCACTGCGGCCGATTCCGCCCTGGCCGGCCCGACTTCCGCCTACCCCACCCCGGCCGACCGTCACCCGCCCGACCGCTCTCCGGTCGGTGGCGACGACGATCCGGCCGGCGACAACGACGCCGAGCGCCGCGAGCCCGGCGTCGACACCACAGCCATCCTCGAACTCCCCCCAGGCCGGCCGGAGTCGTCCTCGTGACCACGACCGGCTAACCGTTTCGGCGGTCTTGCGGCTATTGTGGCCCGCCGGGCCGTACGGATCAGCGGCGCGCCCGGCGTAGTCAGTACCATGCCCCGGGGAAGTTGGGGTTCTACCGGGACGGGATGAGCATGACCGCGACCATGGACGAGTCCGCCACGTCAGGCGGCTGGGCCGGCGCGCCCGAAGACACCACCCGGATCGACCCCGAGCGGCTCGCGCTGTGCCTGCAGGTCATCGCCGAGGCCGAGCGGCTGGACCCGGAGCACCCCGATGCTGTGGCCGTACGCCGGGCGACCGCCGGTCTTTTCAAGACCGTGAAGCTGCGCCGCCGCCGGGACCGCCGCGACGCCATCCTGGCCAACGACCGGGCGGTGACCGCCGCGACCGCGACCGGTGCGCCCAGCCGCATCGACGACGAGACCGCCGGCATCCCGCTCGCCACCGCGACCACCACGACCAGCGCCGGCGTCCTGCGCCAGCCGCGCGGCTGCTACATCTGCAAGCAGCGCTACGTGCAGGTCGACGCGTTCTACCACCAGCTCTGCCCGGCCTGCGCGGCGAAGAACCACAGCCACCGCGACGCCCGCACCGACCTGACCGGGCGCCGGGCGCTGCTCACCGGCGGCCGCGCCAAGATCGGCATGTACATCGCGTTGCGGCTGCTGCGTGACGGCGCGCACACGACCATCACCACGCGGTTCCCGAACGACGCCGTGCGGCGCTTCGCCGCGATGCCGGACAGCGCGGACTGGCTGCACCGGCTGCGGGTGGTCGGCATCGACCTGCGGGACCCGGGGCAGGTGGTCGCGCTGGCCGATTCGGTCGCGGCCCGCGGCCCGCTCGACATTCTGATCAACAACGCGGCCCAGACGGTACGGCGTTCGCCCGGCTCGTACTCGGCACTGGTGGCGGCCGAGTCGGCGCCGCTGCCCGACGGTCCCCTGCCGGAGCTGGAGTATCTCGGCGGCCACGCGATGGCGGCGCACCCGGCATCGCTGACCGACGGGTCCTCGTTCAGCCCGCACGCGTTGACCGCCCTGGCGCTGACCAGCGGCTCGGCGAGCCCCGACCGGATCGCCGCGCTGACCGCGATCGACGCCGGCGGCCTGGTCCCCGACCTGGCGCCGACCAACAGCTGGAGCGACCGGGTGCACGAGGTCGACGCCCTGGAGCTGCTGGAGGTGCAGCTCTGCAACGTCACGGCCCCGTTCGTGCTGGTCAGCCGGCTGCGCGCGGCGATGACGGCATCCCCGTTCCCCCGCCGGTACGTGGTGAACGTGTCCGCGATGGAAGGCGTGTTCGCCCGCGGCTACAAGGGCGCGGGCCACCCGCACACCAACATGGCCAAGGCGGCGCTGAACATGCTCACCCGCACCAGCGCCGAGGACATGTTCACCGACGGCATCCTGATGACCAGCGTGGACACCGGCTGGATCACCGACGAGCGCCCGCACCCGACCAAGATGCGGCTGGCCGACGAGGGCTTCCACGCCCCGCTGGACCTGGTCGACGGCGCGGCCCGGGTGTACGACCCGATCGTGCGCGGCGAGCAGGGCGAGGACCTGTACGGCTGCTTCCTGAAGGACTACGCGCCGATCGCCTGGTGACCGTCGTAGGCGGCGCGGGCCTGCTCGACGCTGCCCAGGTGGCCCGAGCCCCAGTCGGCCAGGGCGGCGAACAGGGGTGCGAGGGTCAGGCCGAGCTCGCTGATCTCGTACTCGACGCGGGGCGGCACCTCGGGATGGTAGGTGCGGGTGATCAGCCCGTCGCGTTCGAGCTGGCGCAGCCGCTGGGTCAGCACCTTCGGCGTGATGGTGGCGATCCGGCGCTGCAACTCGACGAAGCGCTGCCGCCCGAACTCGTGCAACGCCCACAGGATGGGCGTGGTCCAGCGGCTGAAGACGATGTCGACCACGGGCCCGATCGGGCAGGCGATCTCGGGCGGGGCCTCGCGACGGGGCTTCACGGGGTAGTCACTTTCCTCTAGGTACCTACTATCCCGGCGATGGTAGCTTCCCTTCCTCAACGACCGACGGAGGGACGACATGATCGTGGTGACGGGGGCGACGGGGAACGTGGGCACCCCGCTGGTGGCCGGGCTGGCCGCGGCGGGCGAGCAGGTGACGGCAGTGTCGCGGCGGCCGGCGGTGCTGCCGGCCGGGGTCCGGCACGTGCCGGCCGACCTGACCGATCCGGACTCGCTGCGCCCCGCGCTCGACGGCGCCGAGGCGCTGTTCGTGCTGGTGGCGGGTGGCGGGGCGGGGATCGACCCGGGCGCGGTGCTGGGTGCGGCGAAGGCGGCGGGCGTGCGCCGGGTGGTCCTGCAGTCTTCGCAGGGGGTACGGACCCGCCCGGGCGCGGTGTCACACGCGCATCTCGTGGCGTTCGAGGCGGCGGTGCGGGGGTCCGGGCTGGAGTGGACGATCCTGCGGCCGGGCGGTTTCGCCTCCAACGCGTACGCGTGGGCGCCGTCGGTGCGCGAGCGGCGCCTGGTGGCCGCGCCGTTCCCGGACGTCGCGCTGCCGGTGGTCGACCCGGCGGACCTCGCGGCCTGCGCCGCGGTCACCCTGCGCGGCGGTCACCAGAGCCAGGTGTACGAGCTGACGGGCCCCGCCCCGATCGCACCCCGGGAGCAGGCCGCGGCCATCGGCCGGGCGATCGGCGCCGACGTGACGTTCGTGGAGCTGACCCGCGCGGAGGCCACGGCCGCCCTGGGCGCCTTCATGCCGCCGGAGGTGGTGGCCGGCACCCTGGACATCCTGGGCTCCCCGACGCCCGGCGAACAGACTCCGAGCGAGGACGTGGCGAGATTGCTGGGCCGGCCTCCGCGGCCGTTCACCGCCTGGGCTGCCGTCCACGCGGACGCCTTCCGTTGAGGCCGGGGCCCTCCTACCGGCGCCGGGGCCGGTACCCGGCCAGCCACGTCGTCGCGAAGCCGACCAGCGCGCGCTGGTCCATCAGGCGCGCGGTGGCACTGCCCACCGGCCCGGTCGTCACGGCCCCGGTCGCGTCGAAGGCGGCGCCGAGCTCGGCGAAGTCGCTCTCGTCGGCCACCACCTCGGACCAGGTGACCCACCGGTCGGTCCCGTCCGGTTGCCGCACCGAGGCACCGGCGACGCACCGGGGCGCGGCCGGCTGACGCGACTCGGCCAGGTGCAGGGAGGTGTTGGAGTCGTGCCCGCAGCCCAGCAGCAGCACCTTGCCGTACAGCCGGTGGACCGCGCCGAGCGGCGAGTGCTCGCCCAGCCCTTCGGTCAGGCGGTGATCGGCGACGATGCCGGTCGCCTCCTTTCCCAGGGCGGCGAACGACACCTGCGGATGGTCGCTGCGGACGGCGCCGGGCCAGGTCCGCAGGGTCTCCGCGATGGCGCCCATCCAGCGGCTCGGGGTCCGTGCCGGGTCGAACCCGGGCGTCTCGCTCCGCAGCACCGGCCACCAGGTGCGGGGTACGGGCGGCCGGCTCCAGTCGGCCGGATCGCTGTTGTCGGGGGTGTGGGTGGGCACAACCACGGTGCCACCGGCCCCGCACACCTCGACCAGCGACTGCACGACCGCCTGGGGACCGCCGGCCACGAAGCCCAGGCTGCGCAGCGAGGAGTGCACCAGCGCCACGTCGCCGGCCGCCAGCCCGAGCGCGCGCAGGTCCGACGCGAGCGACGTGACGGTGTGCGGCCGGGCCTGATCCATCGGGGCAGCTTAGTGCGCCTGCTTCTCCGGGACGAAGGTGAAGATGCGGTCGGCGCTCGGCAGCGCCTTCGGCGGGTGGCGCAGGCGGTGGGCGCCCACCCCGAAGCCGGCCGCCGGATCGCTCACGAACACCTGCTCGAAGCCGCGGGCCGAGAACCAGTCCGCGATCACCGGGACCAGGTCCGGCGGCCGACGGTGCCGGGTCCACACCACCGTGCCGCCCTCGCGGCACAGCTGGGCGCAGGCCTCGACCGTGCGCAGCACGTCCGCGTCCGTCAGATTGCCGAACACCCCGCAGGCCAGCACCAGGTCCGCCGGCGCCGCGTCGCGATAGTGCCGCATGAGCCCGGCGTCGCCCCGCACTACCGTGATCCCGGCCAGCCCGGCCTGCCCGGCACTCTCCTCGGCCACCGCCGCGTTGCGCGGGTCGAGCTCGACCAGCCGGGCCCGTACATCGTCCCGGCGCGGGTGTGACGCCAGCGCGCCGATCAGGTCTCGGCCCTGACCGGCGCACATGCTGATCGCGGTGAGCGGGCCGGGCGGTGCTTCGTCGAGCGCCGCCCGGATGACCGCCTGCACGGCGGCGAGCCGCCGGGCGAGCACCGAGTCCGGATCGTCGTAGCCGGCATGCCAGGCGGTCCAGTCCATGCCGGTGACCCTAACTGCCGCCCGCGACGCCGGCCGGGCGGCAGGAGGCCGGGCGGCAGGAGGCCGGGCGGCAGGAGGCCGGGCGGCAGGAGGCCGGGACCGCGGCGCAGGAGCCCGCTGTCCCGCGAGGCCGGGGGCGGCGCCGGCCCGAAACCGGCGCCGCCCGCGGTCAGAGCCGCCCCGCGCCGGCCCCGGACGCCACCAGGCCCGGCACGGACGTCGCCGCGTCCAACGTGTACGCGTAGAAGGTCCTCGGCTCCACCACGTTCCCGCCCGCCTCGCACGGTCCGGAGCCCACGAACACGTTGGCCCTCTGCACCAGCCGGCCCGGGCCGCTGTCGGCGTACCCGCTCGTGGAGTGGCAGGGGTACGGCACCGAGGCGAAGTAGTTGCCCTCCACCAGCACGCCCGCGTTCTCGGTGGACGCGGTGCCGTACAGCTCGTTGCCGAGGAAGTAGTTGTTGTAGACGTGCACCGGTTCGCCGAAGCGCACCCGCGGGTGGCGCTGGCGGGAGTTGTCGAAGAAGTTGTGGTGGATGCTGACCTTCAGGTGGCCGATGTCGGTGGACGCCGCGCCGTCGGAGTGGCCGATCAGCATGCTCTTGTCGGTGCCGGCGAAATGGTTCCAGGACACCGTCACGTAGTCGGCGCCGCGGACGATGTCGATCGAGCCGTCCACCGGGCGGCGGAAGGTGTTGTGGTCGATCCAGATGTGGTGCGACTGCTGACCCACGTTGACCGCGTCGTCCTCCGCGTCGGTGAAGGTCAGGTTCCGCACGATCACGTTCGACGAGCGGTAGAAGTCGAAGCCGCCGCCGGTGATGACCGCCGTCGAGCCGAGGCCCACGATCGTCTTGTTCGGCCGTACCCCCTGCTTGCTGGTGATGGCGATGGTCCCGGCCACCTGGATGGTCATCGGGCCGACCGTGTCGATCGCGGTGAGCAGCTCATCGGTGGTGTCGACGGTGACCGTCGGCCCGCCGACGCCGCCGGTGGTGCCGGACAGGCCCAGCGCCGCCACGGACGCGAAGCCGTCCGGGGCGCCGGCCGGGGCCGCCTGGGCCGGCCCGGCCACAGAGAGGCCGGCCGCGATCAGCGCCGAACACAGGGCGATTCTCATGAGACCCTCCCCACTCCGGCGCCCGCGGTGACCGCGGCGGGCACGGACGACGCGGCGTCGAGCTGGTACGCGTAGAACGTCGACGGCTCGGTGACCGTGCCACCGGCCTCGCAGACCCCGGAGTTGACGAAGGCGTTGGCGCGCTGCACGAGCCGGCCCGGATCGCTGTCGGCGTAGCCGCTCACCGAGTGACACGGGAACGGCACGTTCTCGAAGTAGTTGCCCTCGGCCACGACGCCCGCGTTCTGGGTGGACGCGATGCCGTAGAGCCCGATGTCGCGGTAGTAGTTGTTGTAGACGTGCACCGGGTCGCCGAACCGGGCCCGTGGGTGCCGCTGGTTGCTGCCGTCGAACCAGTTGTGGTGGTAGGTCACCTTGAGGTAGCCGACGTCGGCGGAGTACGAGTCGGAGTGGCCGAGCAGCATCGTCTTGTCGGTGCCGCGGAAACGGTTCCAGGAGACGGTGACGTAGGTCGACTTGCGCTTGATGTCGAGCGATCCGTCGTAGCCCGGCAGGAACTCGTTGTGGTCGATCCAGACGTGGTGGGCGCCGTTGGTGACGCTCACCGAGTCGTCCGAGGCGTTGCTGAACCTGATGTTGCGGATGATCACGTTGTTGCCGGGCCGGGTGGTGGAGCCCAGTTGCAGGCCGCCGCCGGTGATCTCCGCGGTGGAGCCGACGCCGATGATGCTCTTGTCGGCCACCACGGTGATCATGTCGTCGACGGTGATGCGGCCGCTGACCAGGATCGTGTACGGGCTGTTCGTGCCGGCGTACTGCTCCAGTGCGGCGCCCGTGGTGACCGTGACGGTCGGTCCCGCGGCGCCACCGGTGGTGCCGTTACGCCCGAGCGCGTTGACACTCGCGAAACCGTCGGCCGAGGCCGCCGCGGCCGCGTTTCCCGTGCCCGGCACCAGGATCCCGGCGCCGAGCACAAGCACAGCAACAACCAGGAGTCGTCTCATGGTGGGTCACACCTTCCCGGTGCCGGCGCCCGCCGGCACGATCGTGGGTACGCTGGACGCGCTGTCCGCCGTGTAGGCGTAGAAGGTCCGCGGATCCGTTACCGTGCCCCGCACCTCGATCGCGTGGTTGCACTCCACGAGGATGTTGTCGCGCTGGACCATCCGCCCGAGCGGGCCGCTGAAGTCGACCCGGCCGGGGTTGTTGACGCTGAGGAAGTAGTTGCCCTCCACGAACAGGCCCGCGTCGTTGGTGGACGCGACGCCGTAGCTGTTGTCCCGGTAGTAGTTGTTGTAGACGTGCACCACGGGCGCGAAGCGGACCCGCGGGTTGCGCTGATCGGAGCCGTCGAAGTAGTTGTGGTGGTAGGTGGTGCGCAACCGGCCGGCGTCCTGGGCGCCGTTGTCGTCGTCGTGGCCGAGCAGCAGCGTCTTGTCGTGGTCGTGGAACCTGTTCCACGACACGGTCACCAGGTCCGAGCCCCGCTTGATGTCGAGCGCGCCGTCGTCGCCGTCGGAGAAGTCGTTGTGGTCGATCCACACGTGGTGGCTGAACATCTGCACGTTGATCAGGTCGTCGGTGGCGCCGGTGAGCCGCAGGTTGCGGATGATGATGTTGTGCACGGCGTTGGCCGGCGGTGTGGTGAGGTCGTCGTCGACCGGCAGGCCGATGTTGAGACCGCCGCCGACCAGCGCACCGGTGGACCCGAGCCCGACGATGGTCTTGTCCGAGGTGACGTCGTGCATGCCGTCGCGGGAGCCGGCGGGCAGGGTGATCGCGCCGGACACCTGGATGATCAGGGGCCCGGGCTGCGCGATCGCGGCCAGGAAGGCCGCCGGGGTGGAGACGGTGACGGTCGGGCCGCCGGCGCCTCCGGTGGTGGTGCCGTGGCCGTGGCCGGCGACGCTCGCGAAACCGTCCGCCGTGGCGGGTGCCGCCGCGGCCTGCGCGGACGGCACCTGCACGACGGCTACCGCGGCCAGGGCAGTGGCAGCCAGAGTAGCGGCGGCCAGCAGACGGGCCCTCACGGGACGATCCGTCCGGCTCCGGCCCCGGCGGTGACGCTCGCCTTGACACCGGACGCGGCGTCGCGGGCGTACTCGTACGGGATGGCTGCGACGTCGCCCGCGCTCTCCGGCGTACCGGAATTGACGAAGACGTTGTCGCGCTGCACCAGGTCTCCCGGTCCGGATTCGGCGTAGCCGACGGCGGTCGGACGAGTGACGTTCTCGAAGTAGTTGCTCTCCACGAGCACCCCGGCGCCCATCGTCGAGGCCACCCCGTAGTCGGCGCCGTTGTAGTAGTTGTTGAACACGTGCACCGGGTCACCGAAGCGGACCCGCGGGTGCCGTTCGCGGCTGCCGTCGAACCAGTTGTGGTGGTAGGTGACCCGCAGGTGGCCGCGATCGGCGGTGTGACCGTCGTCGTGGCCGAGCAGCATGCTCTTGGTGTGGTTCATGACCCGGTTCCAGCTGACGGTCACGAAGTCCGACTCGCGCTTGATGTCGAGAGCGCCGTCGTAGCCGCCGTCGAACGTGTTGTGGTCGATCCAGACGTTGCGGGAGCCCTGCACGTTGACCGCGTCGTCGTCCCAGCCGCGGAAGGTGAGGTTACGGACGATGACGTTCGTGGCGCCGCTGATGTTCAGCCCGTTGTCCAGCACCGCCGAGCCGTTGCCCAGCACCGTCTTGTTCGACCGGACGTCGTTCATCTTGTCAGGCATGGTCAGCGTGCCCTGCACGCGGATGATCAGCGGTGACGACGACTCCAGCGCGTCGGCGAGGGCCTGGCCGGTGGTGACGGTGACGGTCTGCCCGCCGGCGCCGCCGCTCGTACCGCCGTTCTGGGTGGCCCAGCCGATCAGGCCGTCCGCCGGTGCCGGCGGCGGGCTCGGATCGGTGGGCGTCGGGGTGGGAGTGCTCGGCGGCGGGGTCGGATTGCCGGCGTTGCCGGCCCCCGCCTGGGCGGTGACGGCGGCTTTGACCTGGGCGCACGGCAACAAGGTGTACGCGTACGGCACCGGCGTGACACTGCCACCGGCCTGCGGCGTGCCCGAGTTGACGAAGCAGTTGTCCCGGGCGACGATCCGGCCCGGTCCGGAGGACGCCTCACCGAGGTGGTACGGGTCGTCGACGTTCTCGAACGCGTTGCCCTCGACGATGACCCCGGCGTCCTCAGTGGACGCCACACCGTAGTTCGCGGTGTCGTTGTAATAGTTGTTGTAGACGTGCACCTGATCCCCGAAGCGGACCCGCGGGTTGCGCTGGTTGGTCGCGTCGAACCAGTTGTGGTGGTAGGAGACCTTGAGCCGGCCCACGTCCTGCGCGGCGTTGTTGTCGTCGTGGCCGAGCAGCATGTTCTTGTCGGTGCCGTCGGCGTGGTTGTACGAGATCGTCACGTAGGACGAGCCGCGCTTGACGTCCACGCCGCCGTCCGCCCCGGTGGTCCAGGTGTTGTGGTCGATCCAGATGTGGTGCGAGAACATCTGCACGTTGATCGCGTCGTCCGCCCAGTCCCGGAAGGTCAGGTTGCGGATGATGATGTTGTGCACGGCGTTGGCCGGCGGCGCGGTGACCGCGTTGTCGATCGGCAGGCCGATGGTGAGGCCACCGCCGGTGAGGGTGGCCGACGAGCCGAGCCCGACGATGGTCTTGTCCGAGGTCACGTCGTGCATCGGGCCGGGCAGGGCGAGCGTGCCCTGCACCTGGATGACCAGCGGCCCGGCCTGGGCGATCGCGGCCAGGAAGGCCGAGGCGGTGGAGACGGTGACGGTCGGGCCGCCGGCGCCGCCACTGGTGCCGTTCTGGCCCCAGGCGTCGACCGAGGCCCAGCCGTCGGCCGCGTTCGGCCCGGGCGGCGGCTCGGTCGGGTCGGTCGGCGGAGTGCTCGGCGTGCCGCTCGGGTCCACCACGGCGCCCGTGCTGACCTGCACGTCGTCGAAGTCGGCGGCGGTGTAGAAGGTCGCGACGCCGATCCGTCCGCTGCTCCAGCGGCTGTCGGTGGCCTCGGCGACCAGCGCGCCGTTGACGTAACCGCGCAGCGTGCTGCCGGTGACGTCGAGCCGTACGGTGTACCAGGTCCCGGCGGTGACGGTGAGCGACGCGGTGTCCAGCGTGGTCGACGAGCCGCCCTCCAGGCGCTTGAGCTCCACGGTGTTGTTGGAGCGCAGGGCCAGGTAGTAGTAGCTGGTGCTGCTTTGCACCCGGGCCAGCACGGCGGCGAAGCGGTTGCTGCCGTTGAAGGCGGTCGGCTTCACCCGGGCCTGCACGGAGTAGTCGGTCCAGCTCGCCGTGCCGGCCAGGGCCCGGGCGTCAGCGCCGGTCCCGCCCTGGCGGTACACCCCGGACCCGTCGGTGGCGACCGACCAGCTGCCGCCGTTGGTGGTCCACCCGGTGGCGTTGCCGTCGTTGAAGTCGTCGGTGAACAGGGTCGCGGCCTGGGCGCTGCCGGTCAGGCCCAGCACCAGCGTCAGCGCGGCGACCGCCGCGGCGAGCACGGTGTACAGCCCGTACCGGGCTCTTGTGGATGGCATGTGCGTTCCTCCTGACATCAGATGCGGCCGACGCCGGCGCCGGCGGTGACGATGGCCTTGACGGCGTTCGGGTCGTCCAGCGTGTACGCGTAGTACGCGCTGGCCTCCTGCACCGTGCCGGAGCAGTCCGGGGCACCCGACTCCCCGACGAAGACGTTGTTGCGGGCGACGCACCGGCCCGCGGGCCCCGCATACGTGTTGGTCACGGGCTCCTCGACGTTTTCGAAGTAGTTGCCCTCGACCAGGCAGCCCGCGTTGTTCTGGCAGGCCACACCGGTGTCGGTGTTGTAGAAGTAGTAGTTGTTGTAGACGTGGACCGGCTCACCGAAGCGGACCCGCGGGTTGCGCTGCGGCGTCGCGTCGAACCAGTTGTGGTGGTAGGAGACCTTCAGCCGTCCGGTGTCCTGCGCCCCGTTGTTGTCGTCGTGACCCAGCAGCATGTTCTTGGTGTGGTGGTGGGTGTGGTTCCACGAAACGGTCACGTACGACGAGCCGCGCTTGATGTCGATCAGGCCGTCGTAGCCCTGCGCCAGGTCGTTGTGGTCGATCCAGACGTGGTGCGAGAACATCTGCACGTTGATGGAGTCGTCACTGGCCTGGCGGAACGACAGGTTCTGGATGATGACGTTCTGCACGGCGTCGGCCGGCGGTGTGGTCACCGCGGAGACCGGCAGGCCGATGGTGAAGCCGCCGCCGGTGATGCCCGCGGTGGCGCCCACGCCGATGATCGACTTGTGCGACGCCACGTCGTACATGCCGGCCGGCAGGGTGATCGTGCCGCTCACGCAGATGGTCAGCGGCTCGGGCCGGGCGATGGCGCCGAGCAGCTCGGCGGCCGTGTCGACCGCGATGGTGGCACCGCCCGCTCCGCCGGTCGTGGTGGCCCGGCCCCAGGCGTTCACCGCCGCGAAGCCGGTCGGTGCTCCGGCGACCCGGCACGAGCCGGGGTCGGGCGGCGTGGTCGGCGGGGTCGAGCCGGTCGGGTCGGGGCCCGGCGCCGGGGTCTCGACCACCACGTCGTCGAACGAGGCGGCGGCGTACGAGGTGACCAGCCCGATCCGGCCCGAGGAGAAGGTCGTGTCGCTCGCCTGCACGACCTGGGCGCCGTTCACGGAGCCGGCCAGGGTGGAGCCGGTGACTCGCAGGGCGAGGTCGTACCAGGTGCCGGTGGTGACGCCGACGGCCGCGGAGCCCAGCACGGTGACCGTGCCGTTCGCGACGCGCTGCAACTGCGCCGCGCCGCCGCCGGTCAGCACCAGCGCGTAGTAGCTGCTCATCGTGGTGCCGCGGGCGGTGATGCCGGCCGATCGGGCGGGCGTCGCGAAGGCGGTCGGCTTGACCCGGGCCCGCACGGTGTAGTCGGACCAGGCCAGATCGCCGGTCTGGGTCTTGGCGTTGGCGCCCGTGCTGGCCTGCCGGTAGGCCGGTGAGCCGTCGGTGACGACTGACCAGCTGCCGCCGGTCTTCGTCCAGCCGTTGGCGTCGCCGTCGTCGAACGTGTCGCCGAAGAACGCGTCGGCGAAAGCGGCATTCGTGCCGGCGAGCGCGACCATGACGGTCAGGGCGGCCGCGACAGCGGTGGCCAGCAGGGGATTCCTGGGCATGGCGAATTCTCCGTTTCAGGGGCGTACGCGATCCCCGAGTGACGACAGATGGTGGAGGGAATTGGCGCGATCAATTGACCGAAACGTCGACGAAACGTCTACGAAAAACATAGGTAAGTTCATCGTCGGGAGTCAATGCCGCCGATATGCAGGTCTGTTGCATGCGACAGGCGCGGCATTCATCGGCCCGACGGCCGTACGGTCGAGAAGAAAGCTTTCGGTCCGGTTTGCGCCCGGGCCGCTCTTCGGTTGTTTGCACCGGGGTTCCCTGGTGCGCGGCAAACCTTTGCGCCGAACTAAACCCCCTGGGCGGCCCGGACGTCAACCGGACTGCCCCGCTCTGAGCCGCTTTGCGCCAAATAGCAGGGCCGCTTTACCGCAAACGTTTGCACCGCGGACGGCGCGCCCCACCGGTACGGTGAACGATCCGCGAACCCGGGGGAATGCGCATGTCCGATCTCGACCAGGTCACCCTCACGCTGCCGTTCCGGGGCACCTGGCTGGCGCGCAACAGCCCGGCCCGGCGGGTGCCCAGCCACGGCACCCACCTGTTCGCCACGACCTACGCGATGGACTTCGTCGCCGTGCGGGGACGGCGGACGGCCGGCGTACGCGACTGGCGCACGCTCGTGGCCACGGAACCGCCGGACCGGTTCTACGCGTTCGGCCTGCCGATCCTCGCCCCCGCCGCGGGCACGGTCGTCGCGGTCCACGACGGCGAGCCGGACCACGAGGCGCGGCGCTCGCAGCTGACCCGCGTGGCCTACGCGGTGACCCAGGCGGCCCGGGCGCGGCAGGGCGCGGGGGCCATCGCCGGCAACCACGTGATCCTGGAACTTCGCGACCAACGGCGATACGTGGTCCTGGCCCACCTGCGGGCCGGCTCGATCCAGGTCGGACCGGGTGACGAGGTCGACACCGGCGAGCCGCTCGGCCACTGCGGCAACTCCGGCAACTCGCTCCAGCCGCACCTGCACATCCAGGTCATGGACAACGTGGATCCGTTCACCGCGCGCGGCGTACCCATGGCGTTCGGAGAATATCGCGCCCACCGCCGGCCCGGCGCCACCCCGGTCCTGGTCGCACAGGGCGTCCCGCACGAGTCCGAGATCGTCGAACCGGTGGCCGGGGACCTCCCCGCCTGAGCCGCCAGGGTGGCCCGTTGACGCGCTGCCGCGGCGGCCTGGCCCGGACCCGAGGAAAAGTCATGACGGACGAGATCCTGGCCCTGCGGGCCGCATTCGACGACGCGGAACTACGCGGCGACACCGGCCGGCTGGAATCGCTGCTGGCCGACGATTTCCGGTCCATCGGCGAACAGGGATACGTGCTCGACAAAAAGCAGTGGATCGCCCGCCACGACGATTTCCGGTTCCTCGCCGTCGACAATTCCGAAACGGACGTCCGGCACTACGACGGCACCGCGATCGTCCGCGGCGTGCAGCGGTGCCGGGCCACCTGGCGGGGCACGCCCATCGACCTGACCGTCCGGGTCAGCCACGTGTGGGTGCGGCAGGCCGGCGCCTGGAAGCTGGCCGCCGTCCAGTACAGCTCGCTGGGCTGACCTCTTCGTCCAGCGCCCGAGGTATGATCTTGAAGCTCTCGTCGTGGTCCCGTCGCATCTCCGTCGCGGTACTCCTCCGACAGGCATAACGGGACCTCGGGCGGGCACCTGCACCCGGGGGCGGTGTTCCGCCCGGACGCTGTGCCGGGCCGGGCCGCGCTGAGAGGTTCCACCAGTACCCCCATCGTCAGGCCCTCCCACATCCGGACGGCCGGCGGTTACCTGGACGCAAAGCACCGGAACACCGAGGAGAACCGTGACCACCACCGTGAAGGCATACGCCGCCCCGTCGGCCACCGAGCCGCTGGCGCCGACGACGATCGAGCGCCGCGACGTCGGCCCGCACGACGTCCGGATCGACATCAAGTACGCCGGCATCTGCCACTCGGACATCCACACCGCGCGCAGCGAGTGGGGGCCGACCACGTACCCGATCGTGGTCGGGCACGAGATCGCTGGGATCGTCGCCGAGGTCGGCGCCGAGGTGACCAAGTACGCCGTCGGTGACCGCGTCGGCGTCGGCTGCATGGTCGACTCCTGCGGCGAGTGCCGGTATTGCACCGCCGGCGAGGAACAGCACTGCGCCAACGGCAACGTCGGCACGTACGCGGGCGTCGGCAAGGACGGCCAGCCGACCCAGGGCGGCTACTCGCAGAGCATCGTCGTCACCGAGGGGTTCGTCGTCCGCATCCCCGACAGCCTCGAGCTCGACGTCGCCGCGCCGCTGCTGTGCGCGGGCATCACCACGTACTCGCCGCTGCGCCACTGGCAGGCGGGCCCCGGCAAGAAGGTCGCCGTCGTCGGCCTGGGCGGGCTCGGCCACGTCGCCGTGAAGATCGCCCACGCCATGGGTGCGGACGTGACGGTCCTGTCCCAGTCGCTGAAGAAGCAGGAGGACGGCCTGCGCCTGGGCGCCAACGCCTACTACGCGTCCTCCGACCCGGACACGTTCACCGAGCTGGCGGACTCGTTCGACCTGATCATCAACACCGTGAGCTCGTCGCTCGACCTGGACGCGTATCTGTCGCTGCTGGCCGTGGACGGCACGATGGTCAACGTGGGCGCACCGGAGAAGCCGCTGTCGCTGCAGGTCTTCTCGCTGATCCCGAAGCGGCGCGCGTTCGCGGGCTCGACGATCGGCGGGATCCGGGAGACTCAGGAGATGCTCGACTTCTGCGCCGAGCACGGCATCGGGGCGGAGATCGAAACCATCCCGGCCGAGCAGATCAACGAGGCGTACGAGCGGGTCGTGAACTCCGACGTGCGCTACCGCTTCGTCATCGACGCGGCGACCTTCGCCTGATCCCACTGGCCGCAGCCGGCCCGCCCGCCGCAGCCGGCCCGCTCGCCGCAGCCGGCCCGCTCGCCGCAGCCGGCCCGCTCGCCGCAGTCGGCCCGCTCGCCGCAGCCGGCCTGGTCGATGGCCGGCCCGGTCGATGGCCGGGCCGGCTGCGCGCGGCCGGTCGATGGCCGGCCCGGTCGATGGCCGGGCCGGCTGCGCGCAGGCCGTCGAGCGGTCAGCTCGGCGCGAAGTAGTCCCGGAGCCGAACGATCAGCTCGTCCCGGACCCGGAAGATCTGCACCAGCGACATCGTCGTCCGCTCCCCCGCCGGTGTCACCAGCACAGTGTCGATCTCGACGATGAAGACATCAGGATCCGCCGTGTCGTGCAGGACGTAGCCGGACCGCTCGAAGTCCACAGTGACCTCGAACGCCGGATACCGGTGGTAGGCACCGATCCCGTCGCGGATCTCCCCGCGGCCGGCCAGGCGGCGCGGCAGCGGATGACCGGGCGGCAGCAGCGGCGCCTCGTAGATGCCGTCGTCGGTGAACAGCGCCGCGACCGCGTCGGGGTCACGCCGGATCGCGCCGGCGGACAGATACCGTTCGAAGATTTTTTTCTGCGTCTGGCTCACTCTCCAGGCTATCCCGGCAGCGCCCGGTACGCGGGGCGCAGCGCCTCGATCAGCGGCTCGCCGCCCGGGCGCAGCGGCGGCGGGTCGAGCTGATCCAGCAGCAGGTCGGGCCGGCCGGCGTCGGGGACCGGGAGGGTCATGGTCGTGGTGGCGCCGCCCCAGAAGTCGGCGATCTCGCCGAGACCCGCATCCGCCGCCTCCTCCGCCGGCTCCGGCTCGGGGGTTGTCGTGCCGCGCAGCTGGCTGAGCCGGGTCAGCAACTCGTCACGGCCGCGGCCCCGCCAGGTGAAAGCACCGAACGGGTCGGTCTCGAACGACTCGGCGAGCGCGTAGAAGGTCGCGGCGAGGTGCACGCACGGCATCGGCCAGCGCTCGCAGGAGCAGTCCATCGCCACCTCGTCCAGCGACAACGGCAGCAGGGTCAGCCCGGCCCGGGTGAACACCGCGTCGATGTCGTCCGGCATGCGCCCGGCGAGCAGGTCGGCCACGTACCGGGCCTGGGCCGCCAGGTCGTCCTCGATCCGGGCCCATTCCGCGGCGCCGAAGGCCCGGACCGCGATCCGGGACCGGAACGCCGCCGGGTCGTCCGGGCCGCGCACCTGCGCCGCGACCAGGCTGCCGGAGACCGCCAGGTGCCGGACGTGCCCGGCCCGGGCATCGCGGCGGCCGCGGGCGAACGTCGGCGCCATCCGCAGGGACTCGAACATGGCGATGAACGGCGCCGAGAAACGGTCACTCACCGACGGCCTCCGGGGACAGTGCGAGCAGCGATCGCAGGTCGTCGGTGCTCAGGCCGGTCAGCCAGCCCTCGCCGTTGCCGACCACCCGCTCGGCCAGTACACCCTTGTCGGTGATCAGCCGGTCGATGCGTTCCTCCAGGGTGCCGAGGCACACGAGGGTGTGCACCTGGACGTCCTTGTGCTGGCCGATGCGGAACGCCCGGTCGGTCGCCTGGGTCTCGGTGGCCGGGTTCCACCAGCGGTCGACGTGCACGACGTGGTTGGCGGCGGTCAGGTTGAGGCCGGTGCCGCCCGCTTTCAGCGACAGCACGAAGATGCCGGGGCGGCGGTCGGCCTGGAACGCCGCCACCATCGCGTCCCGCTCGCGGCGCGGCGTGCCGCCGTGCAGGTACCGCACCGGTACGGCGAACCGGGCGGCCAGGTGCGGCACCAGCATCGCGCCGAAGCGGGCGAACTGGGTGAAGCACAGCACGCTCTCCCCGTCGGCCAGGGCGGCGTCGAGGATCTCCTCCAGCCGTTCGAGCTTGCCGGAGCGCCCGGGCAGCGGGGAACCGTCGCCGAGCAGCTGCGCCGGATGGTTGCACACCTGTTTGAGCTTGGTCATCGCGGACAGCACGATGCCCTTGGTGCGGATCTCGGTCTCCTCCTTGAGCCGCTCGCTCATCTCGTTGAGCACCGCCTGGTAGAGGGTGGCCTGCTCGACGGTCAGCCCGCACAGGTGCCGGGTGTGCCGCTTGTCCGGCAGATCCTGGATGACGGCGGGGTCGGCCTTGACCCGGCGCAGCATGAACGGCCGGGTGGCGTGGCGCAGGCGGGCGGCGGCGTCCTCGTCGGCGTACCGCTCGATCGGGACCGCATAGCGGGCGCGGAACGTGTGTGCGTTGCCCAGCAGCCCGGGGTTGAGGAAGTCCAGGATGGACCACAGCTCGGCCAGGCGGTTCTCCACCGGGGTGCCGGTGAGCGCGACCCGGTGCCGCGCCGGGAAGCGGCGGACGGCCCTGGCCACGCCCGCCGCGCTGTTCTTGATGTGCTGCGCCTCGTCCAGAACCACCCGGTCCCAGGCCACGGCGGCCAGCTGGTCGGCATCGCGGGCGGCGATCGCGTACGTCGTCAGCACCACATCCGCACCGTCGAGCAGCTCGGCCGGCTCGGGCCGATCGGCGCCGTGCAGCACCCGGACCCGCAGCCCGGGCGCGAACCGGGCGGCCTCGCGCTGCCAGTTGCCCAGCACCGACAGCGGGCAGATCAGCAGCGTCGGCCCGCCCCCGCGGTGCAGCAGCAGCGCCAGCAGCTGGACCGTCTTGCCCAGGCCCATGTCGTCGGCCAGGCAGGCGCCCACCCCCAGCCCGTCCAGGAACGCCAGCCAGGAAAAACCCCGCAACTGGTACGGCCGCAGCTCACCGGCCAGCCCCGCGGGCGGCTCCAGCAACTCCAGCCGCTCCCCCAGCCGCCCGGAGAGCAGGTCGGCCAGCCACCCGTTGCCCCCGAAGGCGGTCACCGGAAGGGGCAGCTCCTCGGGCGGTAACAGCCGGATCAGGCGCAGCGCCTCCCCGGCGGTCATCGTGCCACCGCCGCGGCGCAGGAACTCGAGCCCGGCCCGCAGCCGTTCCGGGTCGAGATACACCCACCGGCCGCGCAGCTTCACCAGCGGCACCTTGACGCGGGCCAGCTCGGCCAGCTCGTCCTCGGTCAGCGTGCGCCCGCCCAGCGCGAGACCCCAGTTGTAGCTGACCATGGTGGCCAGATCGGCGGCGTCGTCACGCAGCACCGGGGCGGTCTCGTCGCGGGGGCGGACCTCCAGCGCCAGTCCGAGGTTCTGCGGCTCGCGCCACCAGGCGGGCAGCAGGACGCCGTAACCGGCCTGTTCGAGCAGGGTGGCGTGGCTCAGGAAGCGGTGCGCGCCCTCGGTGTCGAGGACCAGCTCGGCCGGCCGGGCCACGCGCAGGGCGGCGTCGAGATCGCCGAACAGCCGGGCGGCCCGGCCGAGCCCGGCGAGCAGCCGCTCATGCGGGTGATGGGTCCAGCGCCGCAGCGGCGCACTGCGGTCGCGCCACACGTCCTCGGCCGTGACCAGCAGGCTCGGCTCGTCCAGCGGCTGCAACAGGAACTCGAGCAGCCAGGCGTCCTCGGCCGCGACCGGCTCGGGGGTGCCGGTGGCGTCGGGCTCCTCCGGCTCCAGGTCGTCCAGGTGGGTGAGCCGGAAGCAGAGCCGTACGGCGGCGCCGCTGGTGGCCTCGGCATGCCAGGCGTCGAGGGCGTCGGTGAGCGGATCGAGCTCGCCGGGCCGCGCGTCGAACTCAGGCTCGGCGGCCAGGGCGGTGAGCCAGGCGGCACCGTCGAGGGACACCCCGGTCTCGGCGAGCCGGGTGCGGACCAGCCCGTCGACGAGCCGGTGCAACGCGGCGTGCAGGGTGTCGGCGGCCGGCAGCCCGTCGACGTCTCCGGGGCGGGCGCGCTCGGCCCGGCAGGCGGCCGGCATGCGGCGCAGCAGGTCGGCGTGCCGGGCGGCGTCGGCCCCGGAGAGCACCGGCCGCCAGACCGCGCGGGGGCGTGGGCCGTCACGCAGCACGCCGGGCAGGACCCGGCCGCGGGCGACGAGCGAGGCGGCGAACGCACAGACCTCGGCGAGGTAGCTGAACGAGGGGGCGGCGCGACCGCCGTATTCGTCGGCGAGGTCGTCGGTCACGAACGGCACGGTGACCGCCGGCACGGACCAGGCCCGCAGGCGGGGCTCGCCCCGTCGCGGCGGCAGCCCGAGCTGCGGCGAGGGCAGCGGCCCGGCGCTCGTGGACGGCAGCACCAGCGTCGCGGTCCGCCCCGGCCCGGCCAGTGGCAGGGCGAAACCGTGCTCGTGCGCGGCCCCACGCGGCCGCGCCCGCTTGGCCCCGGAACGCCGCTGCGCTGTTGTGGAGCCACGCCCGGAATCGACAGCCGGCGAGGCTGTCGCGGGCACCACGCCCACCGAAAGACCGCCGCACTCCGCGACGTGGTCGGTCTCAGAGGCGGTGCCCGGAAAGGCGTGGCCGCCCTCCAAATCTGCGCCCGACGGGGCGTGGTCGGTCTCAGAGACGGCGCCCGGAAAGGCGTGGCCGCCCTCCAAATCTGCGCCCGACGGGGCGTGGTCGGTCTCAGAGGCGGTGCCCGGGAAGGCGTGGCCGCCCTCCGGATCCGCATCCGGCGGGGCGTGGTCGGTTTCGGCCCAGAGGCAGAGGGTGCCGTCGCGGGCGATGAAGCCGTGCAGGACCGTGACCCCTTCGGCCCCGGGTGCCGTCATGCGAGCTGCCAGGTGATGTCGGGTGGGCGTACCCGGGCGCAGCGTGGACCGCCCGCCGCGTCGGTCAGGCCCAGCCGGGCCACCAGCGTGCCGTCGTTGTCGTGCGCCGCGCGCAGCAGCGGCGTGGGTATGTCTCCGAACATCAGCTTGGCCCGCCGGAATCCCGCGAAGGTCTCGCCGTGCACCGCGCCCCAGCTCAGGTAGAGGAAGCGGGCCCCGGGCCGGCCGTGCACGTAGGGCCCGGCGACGTCGAGCAGGCCGTCGACCTCGCGGCTGGTGACCTCGAACTCCCAGACCGCGGCGGCCGCGGTGGCGCTGATCCGTTCGACGACCTCCTGCTTGCGCTGCACGCCGACCTGCACGTTGCTCAGCCGCAGCTCGTCGGCCTGCGCGCCGGTGCGGCGCCCGGGCAGGTCGCTGCCCTCGATCCGGATATGCACGTCCTGAACTCTAGGCCGACCCCCCGACAATTCCGCCGCGGCGCCGATCACCGTGGGGCATCGCGCGGGCTCGCTCGCATGCCACCATGGCCCGGTGACCTCGTTGCCGCCCGACGCCGCTGCCGATGCCCTTCCGCCGACGCCGGCCGGGGCGCCCGGCGCGGCGCCGGTTGTTCGCATGTCGGTGCTGGTGCTGGCCTATTTCGCCTTCATCAGCCTCGGCCTGCCGGACGGTCTGCTCGGGGTCGGCTGGCCGTCGATGGCCACGGAGTTCCGGGTCGGCACCGACACCGTCGGCCTGCTGCTGTTCGCCGGTACGGCCGGCTACCTGGTCTCCAGCGTCGCGGCCGGCTTCAGCATCGCGCGCCTCGGGGTCGGCCCGCTCCTCGCGGTCAGCACCGCGCTGGCGAGTCTGGCGCTGGCCGGTTACGCGATCTCGCCGGCCTTCGCTTTCCTGGTCCCCTGTGCCCTGATCGCCGGTTTCGGGGGCGGGGCCATCGACGCCGGGCTCAACGCGTACGCGGCCGGCGCGTTCGGGCCCCGCCACATGAACTGGCTGCACGCGTTCTTCGGTCTCGGGGTCGCCATCGGGCCGCTGATCATGACCGCCGTGCTCAGCGGCGGGCTGTCCTGGCACTGGGGTTACGGGATCGTCGCCTCCGGCCAGGCGCTGCTCGCGATCGCGTTCGCCCTGACCCGCCGTTCCTGGGCCCAGCACCGCACCCGGCCCACCACCGCGGAGCAGGCGGCGGACGCCGGGGCGGGCAGCACGGCACCCAAGCCGACGCGGATCGCCGTGACTTTGGCGATCCCCGCGGTGTGGATCAGTGCGGCGGCCTTCGCCGTCTATGTCGCACTGGAGATCAGCGCCGGGCTGTGGGCGTTCCTGTTCCTCACCGGCGAGCGTGGGATCAGCGCGACGGTCGCCGGCATCTGCGTGTCGGCGTATTGGGCGAGCCTGTTCGTCGGCCGGGTCGTGCAGGGGTTCATCGTCGAGCGCGCCGGCACCACCCGCATCCTGGTCGGCAGCCTGCTCGGCCTGGTGGCGGGGTCGGTGCTGGTGGCGCTGCCCGGCCCGGGCTGGCTGGCGGTGGCCGGCCTGATGGTCATCGGCTTCGCGGCGGCGCCGGTGTTCCCGTTGCTCACGCTGACCACCGCGGACCGGGTCGGGTCGCTGCACGCCGACCGGACGATCGGCGTGCAGATCGGCGCGTCGGGCCTCGGCGGCGCGCTCATCCCGGCCGGCGTCGGGGTGCTGATCGACGGGATGGGCGCGCAGGTCCTCGGCCCGGCGCTGATCGTGCTGTCGCTGCTGCTGCTCGCCTTGTACGCCACCACCCGGCGGCGCCCCGCCGCCGCCGGCGGGCCGGGCTGAGCGCGTCTCGGGGATCATGGACCCGCCGCGGGCCGCCCATGATCCCCGGAGACGCCCCTCAGGCGTCCTGGTCGATCAGGGCGGCGTAGCGGCTCAGGTAGAGCGGCCAGCCCTCGTCGTGGGCCACGCCGTCGCGGACGGATTCCCAGCCGGGGCCGTGCCGGTCGAGGTGGCGGTGCTCCAGCTCGACCCGGGTGCGTTGCGGGGTCTCGGCGACGAAGCGGACCTCCACCTCGCTGGCGTGCTCCGGGTCGGTCTCGAGCTGCCACTGCGGGCTGATGTCCCAGCTGAAGACCACCCGGTCCGGCGGGTCGCAGGCCAGCACCCGCGCCCAGCGGCACTCGCTGCCGTCGGCGGCCCGGTCGTAGATGTGCCCGCCGGGCTTGGCCTCGAACACGGTCTCGACGATCGGCGCCCCCAGCAGGTTGTGCTCCTTCGGCTTGAAGTCGCCGAAGCGTTCGGTGAACAGGGTGAACGCGCGTTCGATGGGTGCCTGCACGACGATCTGCCGGCGGACCACCTGCTCAGCTGTCTCGGTCATGACGTCTCCTCGGTCGGTTGGTCGGCGACGTCCTGATAGCCCTCCAGCGCGCGGGTCCAGAACGTCTCGAGCTGATCGCGCAGCGCACCCACGCCGGCCGGGTTGAGCCGGTAGACCCGGCGGGTGCCGGCCGCGCGATCGGTGACGAGCCCGGCGTCCTTGAGCACCTTCAGGTGCTGGGAGACGGCCGGCCGGCTGATCGGCAGCTCGTCGGCGAGCTCCCCGACGGCACGGGGCCGTACGGCCAAGCACTCGAGGATGGCGCGCCTGCTGGGATCGCCCAACGCGTCCCAGCCGTCCTCCGCTTGGTAAGTAGCCACGAACGGAAAGCTACGACTTACCGACGGCCCCCGTCAAGGGGCGGGTGCGGGCGCCGCTACGGACCGGGAAGTGGATGGGGCCGCGGACGATGCTGGACACGCGCCGCCGCAGCGGTCCGGTGCGGTGCAGGTCCGGCAGGCGTTCGGCGAGGCGGCGCAGGGCGATCTCCGCCTCCAGCCGGGCCAGCGGCTGCCCCACGCAGTAGTGGATCCCGCTGGAGAAGGCCAGGTGATCGGCGGTCTGCTCGCGCCGGATGTCGAACGTGTCGGGGTCGGGGAAGGCCTCCGGGTCACGGTTGGCGGCACCGATCAGCGTGACCACGTACTGGCCGCGCCGCACCAGGTGGCCGTCCAGGTCGACGTCCTCCAGGGCGCAGCGGGCGGTGCGCTGCACGGGCGGGTCGTAGCGCAGTGTCTCCTCCACCGCGGGCCCGGCCAGCCCGGCGGGGTCGGCGCACAGGGCCGCCCACTGCTCCGGATGGGCGAGCAGCGCGTTGACCGCGTTGCCGACCAGGTTGACCGTGGTCTCGAAGCCGGCCACCAGCAGCAGATTGCACATCGGGACCATCTCGTGCGGCCGGATCTTGTCGCCCTCGGCGGCCACGATCCGGCTGACCAGGTCGTCGGCCGGTTCGCGGCGGCGCAACGCGAACAGGCTCTCGAACAGCTCGCGCAACTCACGGTTCGCGGCTTGCAGACGGGCGGCGTGCGACAACGAGTGCACGCCGTCCAGGGCACTGGCGATGACCGTGCCGTAGCGCGCGAAGCGGTCCGCGTCCACGTCCGGCACGCCCAGCAGGGCGGTGATGACCTGGATCGGCAGCGGCGCCGCGTACGCGGACACCAGGTCGAACTCCCGTCCCGGCCCGACCCGGTCGAGCAGCTCGTCGACCGTGCGCTCGACGAGCGGGCGGTAGCCGGCCATCTGCTTCGGGCTGAACGCCGGCTGGGCCAGGCGCCGCAGCCGGGTGTGGTCCGGCGGGTTCTTGTCGAGGAACGACATGTCGAACTCGTCGGTGGCCTTCGGCGCGGCCATCAGGTCGGCGGCGCGCACCCCGAAGCGCCGGTCCCGCAGCACGGTGTCGCAGATCGCGTGGCTGGTCGTCACCCAGTTGCCGATCCGGGTGGGGCCGAAGCGGGGCATGCCGCGGTAGATCGCGTACGGGTCGTCGCGCCCGGGCCGCAGGTGCAGCAGCGACATCGGGTCGCGCCGCACGTAGCCGTGGTAGGCGAAGTCGAGCCGGCTGCGGTAGAGCCCGGCGGCGAACGCGACGGCCCGGCGCAGCTCAGCCATGGTCGCGCAGCCAGGCGTCGATGAGGCCGTTGAAGTGACCGAGGAAGCGCTCGTGCTCGTGCGGCGGGTACATCGCCCGGACCGTCTCGCGCAGCAGGGAGCGGAACTCCTCCGAACCGACCCAGTCGGCGACCATCTCGTCGACGTGGCCCAGGTACTTGGCGCAGAACTCCTCGTACCGCTCGGTCTCGAAGTAGTCGTCGGCGAGCCGGCGGTAGCGGGCGAGCTTCTGCCCGTAGTCCAGCGACGGGTCGTCGGCGATGGTGAAGTACTCCGCGGTGTCGGTGTCCAGCCGCGGCTTGCGCCCGGTGACGACGCAGTAGATCGTCCAGCGCAGCAGGGCCGACATCGCCCACGGGAAGTAGTAGTGCAGCGAGGTCACCGCCACGTCGGGGCAGGCGTTGGCGTAGTCGATGGGGTGCACCTCGGCGCCCTTGACCAGCGACTCGCAGCTGTTGAACTCCCACCGGAAGAACGCGTTGACCAGCCGCGAGATGGTGACGACCTCGTCGCCCACCGCGGGGCTGAGGAAGTTGTGGTCCACCGCGTAGCGCTCGTGCATGGGCAGCTCGGGCCGGAACTTCATGACCATGGTCTCCGGGCCGATGGTCAGCGAACGGGCGAACACGTCGTAGTCCTCGACGGCCGCCTGCAGGTGCATGAGCCGCTCCCCGGACGCGTCGTACGCCGCGTGCAGCTCCGCCACGTTGCGGATCTTGGAGACGCCGACCCAGGCCCCGCCGTCGTACGGCTTCATGTACATCGGGTAGCCCACGGACTCGGCCAGCGCCTCCAGGTCGAACGGCTGGTTGTAGCGCGCCGAGGTGTAGGCGTACCGGGAGTTGTCCAGCGGGTTCTTGAACGGCACCAGCACGGTCTCCGGCACCTTGAGCCCGAGCCGCAGCATCGCGCAGTACGCGGCGTGCTTCTCCATCGACTGGAAGGTGAACGGGCTGTTCAGCAGGTACACGTCGTCCATCAGCGCGATCTTCTTGAGCCACTCGCGCGGGTGGTAGTACCAGTACGCCAGCCGGTCGATGACCAGGTCGTGCTTCGGCGAGTCGCGCAGGTTGAACGGCTCGATGGTGACCCGCACGCTGCGGGTGCGGTGAGTGCGGCCCTGCGCGTCGCTGACCACTCCGACGCGGCGCAGCAACGCCTCGTACGCCCGCGGCCAGTCGTCCTCGGTGCCCAGCAGCAGTCCGATGGTGTGCTCGACGTCGGCCATGGCGCCTCCCGTTAATGGAACACTGTCTGCAGCAACGTGGTCAGGTGCGGGTCGAGGGCGTCGCGCCAGCCGGTCCAGTTGTGCGCGTCGGGGACCTCGGTGAAGCTGACCGGGTAGTCCTGGCGGCCCAGTGCCGCCGCCATGTCGCGATTGTTCGCCAGGTTCTCCTCCACCGCACCACAGGTGATGACCGCGGGAACCGGGCTCGCGAACGAGGGGGCGCGCAACACCCGGCCGGTGAACCGGACGATGCGCAGGTAGCGCCGGAAGCCGGACTCCTGCCGGTCGTAGCGGGGCTGGAAGAAGCTGCCGGACTGCAGGAACAGCCCGGCGAAGCGCTGCGGGTGGCGGCGCTGGGCGTGCAGCATCGCCAGGGCGCCGAGGCTGGCGCCGGCGCCGAGCACCGGCCGGTCGGTGCCGAGCTCGGCGGCGAGTTTGGGCAGCACGTCACGCGCCAGGGCCCGGGCGTACGCGGGACTCGCCGAATACCACTCGAAGCGTTCCCCCGGCGGCAGCAGCACGAGGTGGTACGGCGGCACGCGACCCGCCCCGATCATCGCCGCGGTGTAACGGCCCAGGTCGCCGTACCGGTGGTAGTCGGGCCCGTCGTGGGCGACCAGCACCCGGTCGGTGGCCGTGTCCGGCGACCAGATCCGGGCCACCATCTCGCCGTGCAGTGTCGGCAGCGGCAGGTAGACGTCGCGCCACTGACCGGTGGCCTGCGGCTGGTGCAGCCAGCCGGGCTCGCGGTAACCGGGGCACCACAGGACCGAGCCGTCGCCCTCGCGCCGCGGGTTGTCCGGATCGGCGACGGTCTCGGTGCTGCCGTCGCCGTGGCCCAGTTCGAGCTGGTACTCGATGCGCTGCACGGCCGGGCGGGGCAGGCGCAGCTGCCAGGTGCGGCTCTCGCCGTCGTAGGTGAAGTCGCCGGCGGCCACGCCGGACCGCAGCCGGACGGCGACCAGCCGGTGCTCGTGATCTTGGAGCCGGAAGCAGACCTCGGTGCCGTCGCACCACGCCCCGACCGCCGCTTCCATGACGGCACCATAACCGGCCGACGGCCCGCCCTGCAGCAGTCTCAGGGGGTGTATGTCTGCGGGCCCGGCGACGCCGACGGCAACCCGAACATCTCCGCCAGGCCGGTGATCCGCAGCTGGCGGTGCACGAACTCGCTGGGGTTGCGCAGCACGAACCGGCTGCCGGTCTCGCGCGCGGCGTTGTAGCCGGAGACCAGCGCGCCGACGCCCATCGAATCCATGAACGTCACGAAGGTGAGATCGACGATCATCGAGACCGGGCGCTCGGCGTGCAGGGTGCTGACCAGCGCGTGCCGCAGCGCGTCCACGGTGGCCGCGTCCAGCGAGCCGCGCACGTCGACCACGATCGCGCCGTCCGACTGCCGCCGCGTGGTCATCACGGCCTCGCCCATGGTCTCGCCCTCCGCACCCGGTTACCCGTGGGCCCACGCTACAACGCCCGCCGTTCACCTCGCAGGCTGCCGGACGTTTCCGTGCGCCGAGCGGACAGCCGGTGCGCCGAGCGTCATGGCGACGTCACCCACCGCGAGGCGCAAAGAGCAGCAGCGCCACCCATCACGAAAGGCAAAGAGCAACCTGAGCGGGCAAGTTCGCCACATCATGCAGATCATCTTGCGGTTTCCGCAGGTGAGCGGCCACGGTGACAGCGGTGGTCACCGATGCACCCGCTCGCATCCGGCCACTCCCGGGGCGCGGCCGGGGAGGTGTCCACGACGGCGGTCTCCACGCGGCCGCCGAGGCATGTGGAGGGTGGGCCAAGCATGGTCACAGGCTCGAACCGAAGGCCGGGGATCTTCGCGATCCGCGATGTCCGGTCGCTCGTCTCCGAGACCACCGAGGAAGGCCACGGCCTGAAGAAGGCCGTCGGCGCCACCCAGCTGACCGCCATGGGCGTCGGCGCCATCATCGGCACCGGCATCTTCGTGGTCATCGGTGAGGGGGCCGGCGTGGCCGGCCCGGCGGTGATCCTCTCCTTCGTGCTCGCCGCGGTGGCATGCGCGTTCTCCGCGCTGTCCTACGCCGAGCTGGCGTCGTCCATCCCGGTCTCCGGCAGCGCGTACACCTACACGTACGCGACCCTGGGCGAGATCGTGGCCTGGATCATCGGCTGGGACCTGATCCTGGAGTACGGGGTCTCGGTGGCCGCCATCGCGGTCGGCTGGGGCGGCAACCTCAACGCCTTCCTCGACTCGGCGTTCGGGGTGGCCCTGCCGGACGCGATCGCCAAGTCACCCGAGGACGGCGGCATCTTCAACCTGCCCGCCGTCTTCATCGTGCTGGCGATCACCGCCCTGCTGGTGCGGGGCGTCACCGAGAGCGCCCGGGTCAACCTGGTGATGGTCGGCGTCAAGCTGGCGGTGCTGCTGTTCTTCATCGTGGTGGCGTTGTTCAACTTCGGCACCGGCAACTTCCAGCCGTTCGCCCCGAGCGGCGTCGACGGGGTCACCGCGGCGGCCGCGATCATCTTCTTCGCGTACATCGGCTTCGACGCGGTCTCCACCGGCAGCGAGGAAGCCCGCAACCCGGCCAAGGACCTGCCCCTGGCGATCATCGGCTCGCTGATCATCTGCACGATCTTCTACGTGCTGACCGCGGTCGGCGCCATCGGCATCGCCAGCCCGGCGCAGCTCGAGGCCACCGACGCGCCCCTGGCCGCGGCCCTGGACCAGGGCGCCGGGATCAGCTGGGCGGCGTCGATCCTGGCGCTGGGCGCGGTCGTCGCGATCACCAGCGTGGTGCTGGTCATCCTGTACGGCCAGACCCGCATCTTCTTCGCCATGTGCCGCGACGGCCTGCTGCCGCAACGCTTCGCCGTGGTCAACCAGCGGTACGGCACCCCGGCCCGGCTCACCATCGGCCTCGGCGTGCTGATCTCGATCCTCGCCGCGCTGGTGCCGCTGTCCGAGATCGTCAAGCTCGTCAACATCGGCACGCTGTTCGCGTTCGTCCTGGTCAACGTCGGCGTGATCATCCTGCGCCGGACCCGGCCGGAGATGCCGCGGCCGTACCGGGTGCCGTGGTCGCCGCTGCTGCCGATCCTCGGCGTGCTGTTCGCCGTGTACCTGATGTCCGACCTGCCGCTGAGCACCTGGATCCGGTTCATCGTCTGGCTGGCCGCCGGCCTGGCCATCTACTTCCTGTACGGCTACCGCCACTCCAAGCTGCGCACCGCCCGCCCGGACGACGGCGGGACGCCGAGCTGGGCCCGCGACACCACGCCGGAGACGCCGCCGCCCGGAGACCCGCGGTGACCGCCCCGGCTGTCGCCCCGGTCATCGTCGGGGTGGACGGCGGCCCCTCCGCCGAGGACGCGCTGACGCTGGGCCGGTGGGCGGCGACGACGCTGGGCGCGCCGCTCGTGGTGGCCGTGGTGCACCCGGCGCCGTCCGCGCTCGGCTCGGGCCGGGTGGATGCCGAATGGGTCGCCGACCGGCACCGGGCCGCCGAGGCGGTGCTGGACCAGGCCCGGTCCGTGCTCGGCGGCGACAGCGGCGGCGTCACCTACCGGGTCGTCGCCTCCACCTCGGCGGCGCACGGCCTGCACGACCTCGCCGAGGAGCTGTCGGCGGACACCATCGTGGTCGGCTCGGGCCGCTCGGGGCCCAAGCACCGGCTCTTCGCCGGCAGCACGGCCGACCGGCTGCTGGCCGGCAGCCACTGCCCGATCGCGGTCGCCCCGGCCGGGATGGAGATCGCGCCGGGCACGCTGGGCCGCATCGGCGTCGCGTACGTGGACACGCCGGACGGCCGCGCGGCGCTCGAGACGGCCGCGCGGCTGGCGAAGCGTACGGGGAGCCCGCTGCGGCTGTACACGGTCGTCGCGGAGGCCGACGCGACGCTGCCGTTCCTGGTCGGCCAGGACGCCGAGCACGCGTTCCTGGACACCGCCCGGGAGACCTACGAGCTGTCGCTGAGCCGGGCGGCGGAGGCGGTCGCCGGGGTCGAGGCGGACTGGGAGGTCCGGACCGGTGACGTGGTGGAGTCGCTCGCCGACCTGGACGACGTCGACGTGCTCTTCTGCGGCTCCCGCGGGTACGGGCCGGCCCGGCGGGTGCTGCTCGGCGGGGTCTCGGCGCGGCTGGTGCGCCGGGCCCGGCGGCCGGTCGTGGTGGTCCCGCGCAGCGGCTGAGAGATGTCCCGGGCCGCCCGCGGAGCGCTCCCGCTGGGCGGCCCGGGCTCATACCTGACATGCTGCGGCAGTGCGCGCGCTCCCCGACGACCAGCCGTGGGTCTTCGACCTGGTCTCACCGGACGACGCCCGGCGGGCGGCCGCCCTGGCCCGGCACGAGGCGCTGCTGGCCGAGGCGCTGGTGTCCCGCCAGCGCGCCGACGACCTACGGGTGCGCCACGGCCGCAACCGGCCCGCCGAGAACACGGTCCGGCGCCGGCTCGACCTGACCCTCGACGGGCTGATCAGCGCGTTCTGCCGGGCCGAGGATCCGGCCGTGCGGGCGCACTACGCGCCGTACGCGGTGCTGTTCCTGCGCTGGGAGGAGCGTTTCCTGCCGGAGCTGAAGAAGTCGTGGATCTGCTCGCCGTGGACCACCAAGGACGCGGTGCTGCGCGACTTCACCCGCGGCGGGGTGCCGGCCGAGCAGGAGCCCGAGCTCGTGGAGCTCATCGTGGCGGCGCTGCGGCGGCCGTACCGGTGCAAGGACTGGCGGTACGCCGGCCTGCTGCGCCATGTCACGCCGCCGGCCGGGTGGCTGGCGGAGCTGGACGACGACCGGGCCGGCTTCGCGCGGCACGTGCTCGCGCACCCCGAGCTGACGATCACCCGCTACAGCTACGACCGCTGGCGGGCCGCCCGGGGCTGACGCGTCAGCCGGCGCGGTGGCGGCCGGGACGGTCGCCGAGGTACGTGGTGTCCGGGTCGGCCTCGGCCGGCAGGGCCATGTTCGTCGGGGCCTCGGCCGCGCGCTCGTCCCAGGCCGACACCCGCGACGGCCGGGGCAGCACCGAGCTCACGTCCATCAGCGGCACGTACACCCGGGCGTCCACGGCCTCGGCCAGCAGCAGGGCGGCGACCAGGGCGGTCGGCCGCTCGGCCGGGTCGCGGTGCAGGCAGCGCGAGCAGAGGTCGAGCACCTCCGGGGCCATGCCCTCGATGACCGGCAGCGGGTCGGGGTCGCGGTGACGCTGGGCCTCGACCAGCTCGGTGTGGCTGGCGGCCTGCCAGGGCAGCCGGCCCGACAGGCAGTGGTAGAGCAGCACGCCGAGGGAGTACATGTCCGAGGCCGGGGTCGCGGGCAGTCCCTCGAAGCGTTCCGGGGCGACGTAGGCCGGCGTGCCCATGACCGGGCCGTCCGGGTCGGGGTCATGGCTGCCGACGGCGGCCGCGATGCCGAAGTCGAGGACCTTGGCCCCGGCCGGGGTCAGCATGATGTTGGCCGGCTTGATGTCGCGGTGCACGACGTGCTCGGCGTGGGCGGCGGCCAGGGCGGCCGCGACCTCGGCGCAGACGCGTACGGCGATGCGCCAGTCGAAGAGCCCGGCGCCGAGGTGCTCACTGAGCGTCTGCCCGTCCACCAGCTCCATGACGATGTACGGCACCTCGCGGCCCGGCGACAGCGACGTGCCGAAGTCGTGCACGCCGGCGACGTTGGGATGGGCCAGCCGGGCGGCCGAACGCGCCTCGGTGCGGACCAGCTCGACGCCGTTGACCTCGCCCAGCGTGCCCTCGACCGCGGGCGCCATGATCTTGACCGCGACCGGCCGGTCGAGCACCTGGTCGTGCCCACGCCACACTTCGGACATACCGCCGATGCCGATGCGCTGCTGGAGCTGATACCGCCCGCCCAGCGTCCGCATTGCCGCCCCCTGTTCCGTCACCGCGAGTTCGCCCCCCTCGTGGTTGCAGGCGACGTACCCCCGGCCCCGGCAGGGCAAACTCTCCCCGCGAGCATCAGCCGTTCGAGTCGAGGCGGAACACGCCCTGCTCACCCGGCACGACGACGATGTGGTCGTCGACGTCTTCGCCCGTACCGATGCGCAGCGAGACGCCGGCCGCGACCCGCTTGGTCAGCAGCTTGCGCACGCCGTCGCGGCGCAGCGCGGCCAGGCCGGGCCGGCCGGCCCGGCGCATCCGCGCGGCCTGCTCGCGCACGGCGGCCTCGATGGCCGGGAAGTCCATGTGGACGGCGCGGTTCTCGGCCGAGCCGAGGTACTCGAACGGTCTCGAGTCGGCCAGCGTCCGCATCGGCACGCCGATGAGCTTGAGGTTGCGGTATGCGCCCTTGTCGAGCATCGACACCGCGTGCCGTACGCCGTGGCGCCGGCCCATGACCAGGAAGGTGCGGTAGATCATCGTGCTGACCAGCAGCGCCGACCGGCGGCCGCGGTACTGCGGGAGGACCGCGAGGGTGGCGCAGTCCCACACCTTCTCGCCGGTCATGCCGTGCGCGGCCAGGATGGTGGCGACGTCCGCGCCGATGTGCGGCGGGGCGTCGTCGACGGTCTTGACCCCGGCGCCGTGGCTCTCGATCATCCGGGCCACGCCGGCCGGCACGCCCCGCTTACGGTCGATGACCACGAAGAACAGGCTGCGCGCCTCGTACGGGCCGTACTCGGCGGCCATCACCGTGGCGTCGTTGCCGAAGGTCTCCTCGAAGACCTGGCGTTCCAAGGCCCGGCCGACCGCGGCCAGGTCGCTGTCCGGCCCGACGACCGCCGTCACGAACCGGCCGCCCGTGGCGTGCGCGG
Source organism: Actinoplanes sp. NPDC051405 (assembly GCF_055586185.1). Lineage (NCBI taxonomy): Bacteria > Bacillati > Actinomycetota > Actinomycetes > Micromonosporales > Micromonosporaceae > Actinoplanes > Actinoplanes sp. NPDC051405. The sequence continues at coordinate 108,582 of NZ_JBVJIR010000015.1, read as the reverse complement.
CCAGGAACTCCGCGGTGATGCGCCGCACCGCGGCGGGGTCGAGGTCGTAGCGGGCCGTGGTCGTCGGGCTCATGCTCAGAACTCCTTGGCGACGAGCTCGGTGGTCCGGAAGTACGCCTTGGTGAAGTCGATGACCACCTGCGGGTCGAAGGCCTTGCAGGTGTAGATGTCGACGCTGAAGAACGAGATCGGGCGCTCCCACGAGTAGAAGTGCGCGCCGGAGGTCTCCCAGTGGATCCAGCCCGCCCAGCCGTACAGGTCGCTGACGTGGGTGACCGGCTCGATGATCGTGATCATGTCGGTCACGTCCGAGAGCTTCTTCAAGTAGTCCTTGATGTGCTCGTCGGTGATCACGAACGTCGGGTACCCCTCGACGACCATGCGCTGGCGGGTGATGGTCGGGGCGAGGTCCTTGAAATCCAGCATGTCTGCGGTGCCTTCCGGGTGCAAGGGGATCGGGAGCGGGGCGGCGACGGTGCGGGTCACCACGAGGGAGCCGTGCTGGGCCGCGGCCGCACCGGCGGCTTGGGAGCACGGTCCTTCACCGACTGTGACCGCATGTCATCACTCTTGGTGGTGCCCTGGGTCGCGGGGAGCGGCATGTCGGTTCCTTCGGGGTGGCAGTTGCGCAGCGTGTGGGGCTTTTGGGGGAGAAGCCTGACTCGCTCGCTTCTGTTACCAAATCTACCGCAGGACTACGCAGGGTCAACTGACTACTGGGCTGCGCTGCCGCTGACCGGGCGGCCATCCTCGCCTGCCCGAACGTGCGGGGTCACGGCACAGGGACCTCAACAGGTCTATCTCGCCGCACACGATTCGCCCAGCAGCACGGAGACGGTCGTTATCCGGATGGACGCCTGGAAAGCCGGGCAGCGCCGCCCTGACCAGGAGAGACAGATCGTTACGCCCGATGTCCGAATAGTCGCAGTGGTACGGATCACTCGCAATGTCATCACTCTGCGTGCTTTCCAGGGTGCAGCTCGGTTATATCTGACGCTGTCCACCGCTGACGTCACGCGATGTAGTCGTCAGCGGGTCAGCATGACGCACCGTCCGGCGGATGTCCGCTGGTCAGACTGGCGGCGCCTGGCCATACTCGCCGGGTGCGCACTCCCGAGCGGTCGGCACCCTGCAGTGACTGCGGAGCAAGGGGTGGGGGCTACGGCGACCTGGAACCGGGCACGGCGCTCGCTCTGCTGAACGGTCCCGACCTGCTGCCGGACCCCGAACACCCCGCACCGCTGCGCGCGGTGCTGGCCGCCGGGGGCCGCAAACACCGCCACGATCGGAACCCGTGGGACCGGGTCCAGCCGGGCTGAGCAGAGACAGACATGGCGGAGCGCGTCCTCGTGGGACGGGCTCCGCCATGGACGGTCTCTCGGTACTGATCCGCCGGTGATGGTGGCGGGCCCCGGAGACCGGGCGTTATGGGACCGACGCTAGGCCAGGTCGATCATGAGTGGCGAGCCGGGCCCGGTGTTCGTGACCCGCCTCTCACACTCTCAGTAGGCGAGCTCGGTGCGCAGGTCGTGGGCGCCGTCCCGGCGGGTCGCCTCGTAGTAAATGCGCTGGCGGCCGTCGGGCATCGTCACCAGGCTCAGGTAGCGCAGGCCGTTGGGGGCGTACGGGCTGCCCACCGGCTCGCCGTCCTCCGCGGTCAGCTCGCCGAAGCTGCCGTCGGGCAGGCGCACACCGCGGGCCGTGCCGGTGCGCTCCTCCCAGTTCTCCCCCGCGGTGGCCCGGCCGTCGTACGCCGCCACGATGCTGTCGCCGTCGACGGACACCGACGAGACACGCACGCCGCGCGCGTCCCACTGGCCCGCGCGACCGGCCAGCGCCGTGCCGCGCCAGGTCCAGTGCACGCCGTCGGGGCTGGTCGCATATTCCGTGGTCATCCGGTCGGCGTCGTCCCACGACTCGAGCGGGTGCACCGACGCCCAGAGGTGCCAGCCGTGCTCGTCGTGGTGCAGCACCGGGTCCTTGACGCCGACTGTCTCGTCGCCGGCCAGGACCGTGCGCGGGGTGGCCGTGGCCAGCCCTTCCGGGGTGTCGGCCTCGAGCAGGTCGACCCGCCAGTGCTTGGTGCCGGGGGTGGCGGCACTGACGTAGAGCCGCCACCGGCCCTGCGGGGTGCGGACCAGCGCCGGGCGTTCCAGCGACTCGGCGCCGAAGGCGTCCTTGCCCACCTCGGCCACGACCGTGAAGTGCAGGCCGTCGGCCGAGCGGGCGACCACGTTGGAGATGCCCCGGCCCTCACCGATCGGCAGGCGCAACCTGTACGCCAGGTAGACCTCACCGTCCGCGACGATCGAGGACGGCGCGCCCGCCCACGCTCCCGGCTCGTCACCGGGCGGCTCGACCACCACCGTGGCGTCTTCCCAGCGAGGCAACGGGAGGGCTTGAGTTCCGATGGACAAGGCGGCTCCGTTTCGTGGCGTCAGCGACACAGCGAAGAGTATCGGGTCAAGTTTGCATCATCTATGGGGAAGATAGGGATTCCCCGGCAGGTTACCGGGTGCGGGCGTGTCGGTCCACGGAGAGCCAGTCGTCGTAGCTCTCCCCCGTCACGTCCTGCAGCAACGCTATGTCGTCAACGAACAAGGGCAGCAGCGCGGCACGCTCCTGCGGGGTGGTCACCGGCCGGGCGCCCTGCTTGCGGTGCAGGACGGTCAGGATCGGGCCGCGGGCGGCCAGGCGCAGCGGTACGGGGAACCGGTGGCCGAACTGCCCGCCGGCCCGTAGCAGAGCGCGCAGCACCCGGTTGACGCCGTTGTCCTCGACGACGTGGCGGTTCACGTTCTCCCGGGGGATCTCGCGCAGCACGCCGGCCGGCACGCCGAGGAAGTCGCAGACCCGGTCCAGCGTGGCGGCGGGCGCGTCCTTGAGCTCGCGGTAGCGCAGCAGTAGCACCTGCTCACGCGGGAACACCTTGTAGAGGTGCTGCACCTGGCGGCCGTAGAGCCCGAGGCTGACGTAGTGCCAGAAGTCGGCCCAGCCGTCCGCCTTGCGCTGCTCCTCCGCCCGGCAGGCGGTGAGGAAGTCGGCCTCCGGCTCCAGGCCCGCGTTCCACAGGTGCGTCCAGTTGGAGTGCGCCCGGTCCACCGGGTCACGCAGCAGCAGGATGATCTTGGCGTCCGGGATCAGGGCCTGGATGCGGTCGTGGGCGTCCAGGTCGTACAGGTAGAAGGGGGTGGCCTCGCCCCGCAGCGTGCCCGGCGGCGCGGGCGCGAACAGCGCCTCGTAGTCGGCGCGGCGCCACACGTGCTCCTGGTAGGTCTGCACGTCGCCCGGCCCGCCGAGCCTGGGCGGCGGACCGTCGGAGAGGAAGAACTTCGGCTCCTTGACCTTGGACAGGTAGAGCTGAGGATGCCGGACCAGCGCGGCGTGCAGGGCGGTGGTGCCCGCTTTGGGGACGCCGGCGATCAGGAAGTCCGGGAGCGGCATAGGGGCTACCTCCTCGTACGGTGCGGCGGCGCCACCCGGCGAGGTGCGCGGCGCCCCGCGAAAGTAGAAGTTAGCCTACAGAAACGGTAGGTTTTCGCGACCCGGTGTCCACACCGTGAGCAGGGTAGGTACCCGCCCGGCGCGCGACCACTCCCTTCCGGCGCTTCCGGATCCCGGTCAAGCCCGCCGGCGCCACCAGCGACGACGGCGGTAGCGCGGGCACACCTCGGGGCCGCAGAACGTGCATTCGGTGCCGGCGCGATGGTGCTCGTGGGCCGATCGCTGATGGCCGCAGACACACAGCGCGTCGGTCGCCGTCACCGGATCACCCACGGTGTCGACGACCGCGCGGTACGGCGCGGAGCCGGCGCTGATATCACGGTGACAACTTATCCATCGACACCCCACCGCGCCGCCCGGACCGAAATCTAACCCGTTCGCACCCAAGAGATCACGCATCGTGACATGACGGAGAGTGATTCGGATCACTCGGTGTTATCCGACATTTAGACTATGTCCTACTCACGACCAGGAATCCCGCGGCTGGCCGGAAACGGCGCCGGAATGCCCCTCTCCGACCTCCGGCACCCTGGTGTCCGTTACTGAATGTGACGGCTGGGGCTTGCGGCTGATCTTGTTGCCCATGTGAATAACCCCAGGTCATTCGATTGGTCAGGGTTCACCGCACGGGCATCGGCACCCTGGCCCTTTGGTTAGTTGACGCTACGTAGCGTGTTGCTAGATTTGGCGGCAGAAGCGAGCGACCTGCGTATCCCTCCCCGGAAACCGCCGAATACGTCGCAACTGCCGCCCCCGAAGGGACCGACATGCAGCTTTCCACGACCTCGGGAAACACGCCGAGTAACGGGCAGCCGTCACCGACCGTAAGCGTCGTGATTCCGACCTTGAACGAAGAGCGGAACCTGCCGCACGTGTTCGCCAAACTGCCCGACGGCATCGACGAGGTGATCGTGGTCGACGGCGGATCACGGGACCGCACGGTCGCCGTGGCCCGCGAGCTGCGCCCGGACGTGGTGATCGTGCAGCAGACCCGTACCGGTAAGGGCAACGCCCTGGCCTGCGGCTTCGCCGCCTGCACGGGCGACATCATCGTGATGATCGACGCCGACGGTTCGACCGACCCGGGCGAGATCCCGAGCTTCGTCGCCGAGCTGGTGGCCGGCGCCGACTTCGTCAAGGGCTCCCGGTTCGACAAGGGCGGACACAGCCACGACATCACCAAGCTGCGCAAGCTCGGCAACGACGGCCTCAACCTGGTGGTGAACGTCCTGTTCGGGACCCGGTTCACCGACCTCTGCTACGGCTACAACGCCTTCTGGCGCCGGGTCGTGCCGACCCTGGCCCTGCCCGACCCGGCCCTGCCGCGGCCCACCGACGGCAGCAAGCTGTGGGGTGACGGGTTCGAGATCGAAACCATGATCAACATCCGGGCCGCCGCCGACGGGATGACGGTCGGCGAGGTCGGCAGCGTCGAGCACGCCCGCATCCACGGCCAGAGCAACCTGAACACCTTCCGGGACGGCTTCCGGGTGCTGCGCACCATCTTCAGCGAGTACGGCCGGATGCGCCGCCAGCGCCGCACCGGCAGCCAGGGCACCGGCGTCATCCTGCACCAGCACCCGACCGCGACGCCGGCCAACACCGCGCCGGTGCACGCGCTGAACAAGGTCGTCAACCGCCCGCCGGTCGCCGGCGTCACCCCGGCCGGCGACCCCCGCCAGCACGTCGCGCACCTCAACCGGGGCCTGCGGCGCGAGGACGTCGGCACCCGTCGCACCGACGACATCAAGGCGCTGCAGTCGCGCGCCACCCGCGAGGACTGAGCTCTCCCGCCCCCAGTCCCCGTCCCCCCACCTGTCCCGAGGAGCACTAGCGTGGAACCCACCCCCCGCCCCGCTGTCAGCATCGTCATCCCGACCCACACCGAGCAGCGCTGGAACGCCCTGGTGCGCACCGTCGCCTCGGCCCGGTCACAGACGTACGCCCCGGCCGAGATCGTCGTCGTGGTCGACCACAACCCGGCGCTGTTCCGCCGGGCCCGGCGCGACCTGGCCGGCGTGACCGTCCTGGAGAACCTGTACGCCCAGGGCGTGTCGGGCAACCGCAACACCGGGGCGTTCCACACCAGCACCTCGCTGATCGCGTTCCTCGACGACGACACGGTGGCCGGCCCACAATGGCTGGAACTCCTGGTCGAGCCGCTGGCGGCGGACCCCTCGGTGGTCGGCGCGGGCGGCGGCATCGACCCGGCCTGGGAAGGCCCGAAGCCGAACTGGATGCCGGAGGAGTTCCTCTGGGCGGTCGGCGGCTCCTACGCGGGGATGCCGACGACCACCGCGCCGGTGCGCAACGTGTGGTCGGCCAGCATGATCGTGCGCCGCGACACGTTCCTGTCGGTCGGCGGCTTCCGGACCGGCTTCGGCAAGCTCGGCAGCCAGAACCGGCCCGAGGACACCGAGCTGTGCCTGCGGATGAGCGCCCTGGCCGGCGGCCGCTGGATGTACGTGCCCGCCGCGGTGATCCGCCACGAGGTGCCCGCGAGCAGCTCGACCTTCGGCTTCTTCCTGCGCCGCTGCTACGCCGAGGGACGCGGCAAGGTCGCCATGGCCGGCCTGCTGGACGGCTCGGAGAGCCTCGGCTCGGAACGCGACTACCTGCGCTCACTACCGCGGGCGGTGATCCGCAATCTCGTCGCGGCCACCCGCGGCCGGGGCGCCCACCACGCGCTCAAGGCCGGCGGGGTGCTGGCCGGCGTCGCCGCGGCCGGGGTCGGCGGGGTCGTCGAGACCGTCGCCGCCCGCCGTACGGTCACGGCCGGAGCGGCCCGATGACCGCCGGGGTGAACGGGGCCGGCGTGAACGGCAAGGTGTGGGTGCCGGCGCAGCGCACCGACGAGATGATCACCGCGCCCGCGTTCGAGCCCAGCGGCGAGGTGCTGCCCGCCACGGTGCTCGACCTGGAACTGTCCGACCCGCTGCCGGCGGTCGCCGGGGTGGGCCCGGACGGCCGGCGTGTGCTCCAGGCGTGGGTACTGGTCCGGCTGTTCACCGAACCGCTGGGGACTGTGCTCACCGACGTACCGGAGCAGGGTCTGCGGCCCGCCGAGCTGGCGGCCGCGATCGGTGCCGAGCTCGGCACCGCCCTGGCGCCCCGGCTCGCCGAGCTGGGGCTGTCCGCACTGCCGATCGACGGCATCACGCCGGCGACCGAGCCGGTGTTCCTGGCCCGCCGCCGCGCGGTGCTGGCCGACGCCCCGCCGATCACCGTGGTGGTCTGCACCCGGGAACGGCCCGGCGCCCTGGCCCGGTGCCTGGACAGCCTGCTCGCGCAGGCCTACCCCGACTTCAAGATCCTGGTCGTGGACAACGCGCCGGTCACCGACGCGACCGCCGAGGTCGTCCGCTCGGCGGCCCGCCGCGGCCCGGTCACCTACCTGAAGGAGCCGCGCGCCGGGCTGTCCTTCGCCCGCAACGCCGCGGTGGCGGCCGCGCCGGGCGAGATCATGGCCTGGATCGACGACGACGAGTACGCCGACGTCAACTGGCTCGCCGAGGTCGCCCGTGCTCTGGTCGAACACCCCGAGGCCGACGTGGTCTCCGGCGTGATCGTCCCGGCCGAGCTGGAGACCCAGGCGCAACTGTGGTTCGAGCAGTTCGGTGGCCACAGCAAGGGCCGCGGTTTCCAGCCCGACGTGTTCAGCCCGGCGACCGCGCACATCCAGAGCCCGCTGTACCCGCTGCCGCCGTTCGGCACCGGCGCGAACATGACGTTCCGGGCCGGCGTCATCGAACGCATCGGCGGCTGGGACACCGCCCTGGGCGCGGGCACCCCGGCGATGGGCTCCGAGGACACCCTGGCGTTCACCCAGGTGCTGATCAGCGGCGGCACGATCGTCTACCAGCCCACGGCGGTCACCCACCACTACCACCGGCGCGACCTCGAAGGACTGCACAAGCAGATGGTCGGGTACGGCGCCGGGCTGACCGCCGCGTACACCAGCCTGCTGCTCAAGCGGCCCGGCCTGCTCTGGCCGCTGCTGAAGCTGGCCCCGGGTGCCCTGCGCGACCTGACCAGCAAGGACAGCCTGCGGGTGTCGACGCTGCGGGAGGACTTCCCGCGGGAACTGCTGACGGCGAACCGCAAGGGCATGCTGGCGGGGCCGCGCGCCTACCTGAAGGGCCGCCGGGCGGCCCGGGCCAAGGCCCGGAGCGGCCGCTGATCGTGGCGACTCAGCCGTTCACCGGAAACTTCCCCCGGCACCGGGCATTCTCGGTCAGGAGGAAGCAGATGTGGCGATCGGTCGGAAATGCGTACGCCACCCCGGCTCGACCGACCGGGGTGGCAGCCGCATGCTGAGCGCGCCCCCGACCCCGGAGCCCGGCGAACCGGACAAAGGGCCGGTGCTGCGCCCGGCAGCCCCGATGACGTCCATCCAGCAGTACGAGTCCCCCGACGCCACGGAGGCCCAGCACATGGCGGACCAGCGCGCGGCCGACCAGCGCGCGCCCGAACCGACCCGGACGCAGGATCGGCCGCACCACGACCAGCCGCACCCGGACCAGCCCTTCTCGGACCAGCCTCTTTCGGACCAGGCAGCTCACGGCCAGAACCGGCCTGTGCCGAATCGGCCCGTGCCTGATCGGCCGGGGCAGAGCCGGCCCGGTCAGGAAGGCGGCGCGGCGCGGCCGGCACGTGGGACGGCCCGGGTACGCCCGGCGGCGCCGTCCGGTGCCGACGCGTCGGGGCCGGCGGTGGCCGACATCCAGACCACGTCGGGGGTGCCGAAGGTCGTGATCCCCGCGGCGGTGGCCGCTCCGGCTCCGGTCGCCCCCGCCACGGACGACGACGCGTCCGGCATCGACGAGCCGCGGCCTGAGGGCGTGGACGAGCCGGAAGCTTCGGACGCGACCCGCGCGCAGGCGCCCTCGGACGACGTCGCCGGGACGCCCGGCGGCGTTGTCGACGACGCTTCCGCCGGAGCCGAGACCGTGTCAGCGGCTGAGGCCACGACGGGGACCGGCCCAACCGCCACGAGCGACGTCGAGACCACGCCCGCCGCCACCGGCGACGCCCAAGCGGAACCCGCCACCACAGCCGACGCCGAACCCGGGTCCGCCACCACCGGCGACGCCCCAGCGGAACCCACCGCCACGGTCGACGCCGCGCCCGAGCCCGTAGCCACGGCCGACACGTCACCGGAACCCACGGTCACAGCCGACGCCGCGCCCGAGCCCGTAGCCATGGGCGACACGTCACCGGAACCCACGGTCACAGCCGACGCCGCGCCCGAGCCCGTAGCCACGGCCGACACGTCACCGGAACCCACGGTCACAGCCGACGCCGCGCCCGAGCCCCTAGCCACGGGCGACACGTCACCGGAACCCACGGTCACAGCCGACGCCGAACCGGAACCCGCAACCACAGCCCGCGCGGAACCGGCGCCCGCAGCCAGCGCGGAACCGGAGCCCGCGGCCACAGCCAGCGCGCAACGGGAGTCTGCAGCCATCGGCGACCCCCAAGCGGAAGCCACCGCCACGGCCGACGCCGCGCCCGAGGCCACAGCCGGCGCCGATCGGAAGCCCGCAGCCACGGCCGCGCCTGACCTCACGGCCGACGCCGGACACGGCCCCGCGGGTTCGGTCACGGCGGAGCCGACAGCGACACCCACGGCAGAGTTCGCGCCCGGCGCCGGACCCGGCACGGACCCTGAGCCACCCACGGAGGCCGGCCCCGGCGCCTCTTCCGCGGCGGAAGACGCCGAAGCGGCGCAGCCAAGCGCGGCACAGGCGCCGCAAGCGTCGGAAGCCGCTTCTCCCATTGAGGCCGCCCCCGGAAGCAACACTGACCTCACGCCTGAGGTTGCAGACTCCACGACCGAATTGGACAACCAGCAGGTCGCAGGCAGTAAAGGGGACGCCAACGCTCAAGCTGAGGTTGAGGTTGAGGTTTCGCCTGAGCGCGAACCTGAAGCTGATGGTGAGGTTGAGGCCGCACCAGAACTGAGCGATCCCGAGGCGACCGCGGTGCTGGTCCTGCCGGCCGGAACCGTGGCCGGCAACAGCCCGACGCAGGCCGCCCCGACCGGGACCGAGCCGGACCAGGCCGAACCGGACCAGGCCGAACCGGACCAGGTGGAGCCAGACCAGGAGGGCTCGAGCCTCGAGGACACGGTCGTCCTGCGCGTAGAGCCGACCGTCGAAGACACGGTCATCCTGACCCTGCCGGAGGCCCCGAAGGCGACCCCCGCGCGGAGCCCCGCCGAGGAGACCGTAGTCATCGCGCTGCGGGCGCCCGACGACACCGTCGTCATCCCGGTCGTCAGCTCAACCGCCAGCGTCGCCCCGCCGACCGATGTCGTCACCGCCGTCATCCCCGTGGTTCCCGGACGGCGGGACGGTCAGCGCACCGACGTCGCTCCCCCGCCCGATCCCGGCCGCACGCCCAAACCCGCCCGCGCCCGCCGCGAGCCCCTCGACCTGGGCCACGCCCCCGCCGTGCTGACCATCTCCGCTCTCGGCGTGCTCATGGTCGCCCTGGCCTACGCCGGCGGCCGGGTCAGCACCGGCAACGCCCAGTTCGCGTACTGGGTCGGTCAGGTCGTGGTTTTCACGCCGGTCGTCGTCCGGCTGCTCAGCCGCCGGATGGCCGGGGTCGCCGAGTCGTTCCTGCTCGTCATGGGGCTGGCCCTGCACCAGTATCTGCTCAAGTGGATGTACAGCCCGGACCAGTTCCGGTTCCCCGACGAGCTGCAGCACTGGCTGGCCACCACGATCATCGTGCAGACCGGGGAGCTGTTCCAGCCCAACCCCGCGCTGCCGCCCGCCGAGCACTTCCCCGGTCTCGCCGAGCTCGGCGCCGCCGTGGCGGAGATGACCGGGCTGCCGGTCACCGCCGCCGGCGTCATCGTCGCCGGTATCGCGCACCTGGTGTTCGTGGGCATGCTCTTCGCGGTGGTGCTGCGCGCCAGCAACTCTCCGGCTGTCGCGGGCGTCGCCTGTGCCACGTACGCGACCGCCCTGCACTACTTGTTCTTCAACTCGATGTTTCTGTACCAGACCGCCGCCCTGCCGTTCTTCATGCTCGCCATCTGGGCGGTACGCCGGTGGCGGGCCGAGGGCGGCCGGATGTTCGCCGCGCTGGCCGTGGTGTCGATGGCCCTCACCACCGTCAGCCACCACGTCACCGCGCTCGCCCTGGTCGCGACTCTGCTGCTGCTGGCTGTCGCCGAGCTCGTCGTGGATCAGCCGCGACGATGGTCGGCGCTGGCCATGCCGGGGGCCGCCGCGGTCGTGGTGGCGGCCTGGATCCTGTTGGTCGCCACCGATGTCCTCGGCTATCTCGAGGAGCCGGTCGACCAGGTCGTGCGTACCGTGTCGCAGCTCTTCTCCGGGGAGAGTGACCCGGCCTCGACCAGCGCGCCCGTCTCGGTCGGTCAGCTCGTGGTGCAGGGCGCCGGACTGCTCGGGCTGCTGGTGCTCTATCTCGCGGTCACCCGCGACATGGTGCACCGCCGCGACCGGGACTGGTGGCGGTGGGCCGCGGTCGTCGGCGGGATGGTGTTCTTCGCCGGCAACGGGGTGCGGTTCCTGGGGCAGAACGGTCCGGAGATCGCCGGGCGGCTGTCCACGTTCACCTACATCCCGATCTCCATCCTGGCCGCGATCGGGCTGGTCCGGGGCGTGCAGCTCATCCCGGCCAAGGACGAGTTCGGGCATCGGTGGCGGGCCGCCGCGCCGGCCATCGACGTGGTCATGCCGGGCGGCTGGAACCTGTACAGCCGGGTCGCGGCCGGCTCGGCGATGATCACACTGCTGATGATCGGGGCGCGGGCCGGTGGCTGGCCGCCGATCGCCTCCATCCTGCCGGGGCCGTACCTGGCCGGCGGGTACGAGCGGTCGGTCGACGCGTACGGGGTGGCGTCCGCCGACTGGCAGCGCACCACGCTGGGCCCGGGCAACCGGGTCGGCGGCGACGCGACGTCGGTCTCGCTGGCTTCCACGTACGGGCGCCAGGACCCCGTACGCGAAGTCGGCTCCCTGTACTACGCCGACGTGTGGGGACTGGAGCAGGACGACCTGGTGCAGCGCGTCCACGTCCAGTACCTGGTCGTGGACCGGCGGTTGAGCACCCAGTTGCCGGAGAGCGGCGCGTACTTCGAGAGCGACCCGCGGTCCGGGCAGATCACCTCGCCGCTGACCGTCGGGCAGCTCGGTAAGTTCGACACGCTGGCCGGGATGGACCGGCTCTACGACAACGGCACTGTCCGCATCTACCGGACGGGGGTCCAGTGAGCGCTCTGCTGTCCCGGGTCGTGGCCGCGTTGGCCGTCGCCGCCGGTGCCGCGGTCCTGTTCGCACCGCAGGCCCTGGCCATCGCCGGTGGGCTGCTGCTCGGTTTCGTCCTGCCCGGGATGGCGCTGCTGGGGGTGCTGTTCCGCCGCCGGGCGCTGACCGCGGTCGAGCGCACAGTGCTCACCCCCGCGCTGAGCATGGGCGTGCTCATCGTCGCCGGCCTGGCCATCCATGTCGTGGGCCTGCGCATCGACCGGCTCGCCTGGACCGTGGCCACCGTCGGGGTGACGCTGGCGGCGGTGCTGGCCACCCGGCTGCTGCCGCCGCGCCGCGTGAGCGCGGCGGACAGCGCGGAGCCGCAACCCCGGCCGGTCGGCGAGAAGCTGGTGCGGATCGGCGCCGGCGAGCACACGGTACGGCTTCCGCTGAACGGCATGGCCGAGGCGAACACGGTGGCTGAGGCGAACACCGTGGTGATGTCGATCGTGCCCGCGATGCTGGAGGAGGACGAGCAGCGCGCCGCCGCCGAGGAGAAGGCCCGGCGCCGGCGTCTGTTGCGCCAGTTCCTGCCCCTGGTGGCGGTCGCGGCCGTGCTGGCCGGGGCGAGCTGGCTGTCGTTCACCACGTCGCGGGCCACGCACGACACCGTCGTGACCGCACTGTCGGCGACGCCGTCGGGTCCGGTGAACGCGGCCGGGAACCGTACGGTGCGGGTATCGGCGACCGGGCTGATCGCCTCGGACGGGCCGTACACGCTCAGCGTGACCGGCCCGTCGGGGGCCGCGACGGTCAAGCGCACGGTCTCGGTCACCGGGGACGGGACCTGGAGCGAAACGCTGAGCCTGCCGGGCGCGCAGCGGATGCGGGTGAGCCTCTACCGGTACGGGGACACCACCGCCTACCGCACCCTCTACATCAGCGCCGTAGACTGACGCGGACACGCGACTGGCGGCATCGAGGATGGGGACCACCATCGGGGAGCTCGCCGTGGGGGCCGTCCGCCTGGGTGCCCACGCCGGAGTGGAAGCTGTATGTCCGTACCGCATGAAGCAAGGCTGCTGCCCGGCAAGCCGGTGGCCGACGAGGTCCTGGCCGACGTCGCGCAGCGCGTGACGAAGCTGCGCGAGGCCGGCGTCCAGCCATCGCTGGCGACCGTGCTGGTCGGCGACGACGACGCCAGCGCCGGATACATCCGGATCAAGCAGCGCCAGGCGGCCGAGCTGGGTTTCGTCTCGCCGCATGTGCACCTGGGCGCGGAGGCGACGCAGGACGACCTGCTGCGGGCGATCGACCAGCTCAACGCCGACCCGGCCGTGCACGCCCTGCTGATCCAGTACCCGCCGCCCGCGCACATCGACTACGACGCCGCGCTGCTGACCGTCGACCCGGACAAGGACGTCGACGGCATGCACCCGCTCAACCTGGGCCGGCTGTCGGTGGGCCTGCCCGGGCCCCGGCCGTGCACCCCGGCCGGCATCGAGGCGCTGCTGGCGTACCACGACGTGCCGGTCGCCGGCCGTGAGGTGGTCATCCTGGGCCGGGGCGCGACCATCGGCCGCCCGCTGGCCATGATGCTGGCCCAGAAGCGGCCGACCGCGAACGCCGCCGTGACGGTCGTACACACCGGCGTGCCGGACTGGCAGCGCTACACCCAGCGGGCCGAGATCCTCATCGCCGCCGCCGGCGTGCCCGGCATCATCCAGCCCGAGCACGTGAAGCCGGGCGCGACGGTCGTCGGCGCCGGCGTGCGGTACGAGGGCCGGCGGCTGCTGCCGGACGTGGCCGAGGAGGTCGCGCAGGTGGCCGGGGCGATCACCCCGCGGGTCGGCGGCGTGGGCCCGACCACCGTGGCGATGCTGTTCCGCAATGCGATCGAGGCGGCGGAGAAGGCTAGCCGCTGAATCGGGCGCTCGCCGCCATCGCCTTGTACGCCGCCAGCGACTCGGCGTCGGTGTCGATGCGCCACTTCTCCTCGTACCCGGGGTGGGTGTCGGTGTCGAACCAGGTCACCGCGCCCACCGCCGGGTGCGCCTCCACCCAGCGCGCGAAGAGCGTGATCCAGTCGGCCTTGGTCCGGCCGCCGCGGTCGACCGAGCCCACCTCGGTGATCATGATGGGCTTGCGGGCGGAGTAGGCCCGGTAGATCCCGGCGAACAGCTTGTCCGGGGTCTCGCGGTGCAGGTTGTAGCCGGAGACCCCGACCCAGTCGACGTACTCGTCGCCGGGGTAGAGCGCCGCGAAGGTGTTCCACTCCGTGGCCGGGTCGGAGTTCCAGTTCGGGCTCCACACCCAGGACACGTTGGTGGCCTTCTCCTCGGCGAAGATGCGGTGCAGGCGCCGCCACGCGGTCACGTACGCCTGGCCGTCCTTGCCGTTGCGCGCCGCACTCCACTTGTACCAGTCGCCGTTCATCTCCCAGCCCCAGCGCAGCAGCACCGGCCGGTCCTGACGCTTGAGCCGGCGCGCGGCGCGGGCGATGAGCGCGTCGCTCGCCCCCGAGTTGATGTCGGCGAGCGGGCAGCCGCGCCAGGAAACCATGGGCGTGGCCTTGGCCGGCAGGCCCTCGATCGCCTGCGGCAACGTATCGGTGAAGTCGTAGAAGACGTGCACGATGCGCTCGTCGCGGCCGAGCTGGTTGCGGCGCAGCGCCAGGCTATCGGTCAGCGACCGGCCCTCCAGCCCCAGGTAGGCGCCGAGCATCGCCCTGCCGGGCCGGAACGGCACCGGTCCGCCGCCCTTGGTGACCACCGCCGGCGTGGGGCTCGTGCTGGGCTTCGCCGACGCGGCCCGGCCCGGTGAGCTGGTGGCCTCGGCCGGCTTCTCGTCGCTGCCGATCGCGCGTACGGCAAGGACGGCGGCCGGCACGGCGGCGAGCGCGGCGAGACCACCGACGAGGTGCCGGCGGGTCAGCCCGCGAGCGGCCCGGTGCGCCGGCGTCACGTGAGGTTCCGGCCGGTCGCCCGGGCGACCCGGCGCACGGCCCGCCAGCCGGGCTGGGCCAGCTGCTTGAGCCGCGGGACCAGCGGCGAGCCGCCGCCGGCGACCAGGGCGACGAGGTCGGCACCGGTCATGGCCGGGGTCGGCTGCAACCGCGGTACGGCGAAGCGCCGCTCCCCCGGCCGGTGCAGGCGCCGGCCGACCTCGGTGGCGTTGTCGTGCCCGGCGGCCAGCACCGCGGCCCGGACCTTGGCGCCGTTGTAGCCGTGCGGGTAGGCGAAGCTGCGCACCCGGCGCTGCAGCCGCTGCTCGAGCTCGTCCTTGCTGCGCAGGGTCTCCTCGCGCAGCTGGGTGGCGCTGAGCACGTCGAGCGGGTGGTGCAGCAGGCTGTGGTTGCCGATCTCGATGCCGGCGTCGGCCACCTCGGCGAGCTCGTCCCAGGTGAGCAGCCGGCCGAAGTCGGGCGCCCAGCGGCCCAGCCAGCCGGCCGGCGCCCCGAGGTGACCCACGGAGGCGTAGAGGGTGGCCCCGGCGCCGGCCTCGGCCAGCACGGGCACGCCGGCGGTGAGGAAGTCGCGGTAGCCGTCGTCGAAGGTGACCGCGATCAGCTTCTCGGTGCTGCCGCGCTCCAGCTCGTCGAGCGCCTCGGAGAGCCCGACGAGGCGGTAGCCGGCCTCGCTGAGCGCGCCGAGCTGCTGGGCCAGGCGGCTGCGGGGCACGGCGAGATCACTCAGCGGGCCGCCGACGGCGGACACGGAGTGATACATCAGCGCCGGCAGGGACTCCCATGCCGGCGGCGCCGCAACGGTCACCGTTCGTTCCTCCCACACCTGACGGACATGACCATTATCGGTCGCCATCCCGGCAAGCTTCGGGGTTCGCGCAACTCGGCCCCGGGCCCGGTCCGCGGCACGTCGTGGCCGCTCAGGCCACGTTACGGCGCAGTTTCCGAGGTGTCCAGCACAGCTGCCGGACCACTGATCGACATATCGGCAGCGGTCATTCTCGCCGAGGCTCAGGATCGGGGCGCAGGCCGCCCCTCTACCGAAAGTCATAGCCGCGATCCGGCTGCGGAGGGAAGCGGAACACCCGCCGTCACGGCGAAGGTGTGAGCATGAAACCGGACCGTGCGCGAAGACTCGCCGAGGCCACCCTGGAGGCCGGGCTCGTCCTCGGCGTCGCCGCGCTGCCCACCGCCTGGCGGGTGCTGGACGCGCGGCTGGCGCTGGTGCTGGCGGGCATGCTGCTGGCGCTCACCGCCGCGACGTACGCGTTACACGCAGTGACATTTGACTGCTTCCTGCTGACAGGCCACCGTGCCCGACGCCAGTTTTCTTATACCCAGCGTAAGGAGTGAACCGCCGGACATCCTGTTGCGTACCCCCGGTTGCAGCGTCCTCAAAGACCCCGGGGAGTGAACAGGATGTTCCGGCTCATCCAACTCCGAGCACAGCACGGCGTACCCCGCATCGGGATCGACCCCGACGGCTACGGCAGCGAACAGGCCGCCCTGGCCCGCTACCGGGAGTCACCGACGGCGTACTTCGGCATCGGCCGCTTCGACGAGGCCGGCCGGCTCGCCGAGATCATCATGGACACCGTCTGCAGCCCGGCCGCCGACTGCCCGCGACCCGCCATGGTGGTGCACGCCGAGACCTTCCAGCCGCTCTGCGACACCTGCTCGTTCGGCCTCGAGGTGCTCACCGTGCCGGAGCTGGCGCTGCACCTGGGCGTCGTGGTCCGGATGGCGCCGGTACTGGCCCCTTCCGGTCGCCACGCCGCACCCGACGAGACGTACTCGGCGAGCAACCGGATCGCCCGCGAGTTCGCCACGCACGTCGACGACCCGGTGTGGCGCATGGAGCTGTGCGCGGAACTGGCCCGGACCCCGTCGGCGGTCAACGGCCTGCTGATCGGGGTCGGCGCGCTGAGCCACCGCGACGTCCTCGACCACTATCCGGCGCTGTGCGCGCTCGGCACCCAGTTGCCCGGCGTCATCCACAGCGACCTGGTGCGCGCCATGACGAGGCCACTCTCCCCGGCCGGTGTCACCGCGTTGCGGCTCGGGCTGTAGCCCGTACCGTACGGGCATGACCGTCACGTTCTCCGAGCTCGTCGACCGGGCCCGGGCGCTGGTCCGCGACGGCCGCCGGGCGATCCTGGGCATTGCCGGCGCACCGGGCGCGGGCAAGACCACGCTGGCCGAGGAACTGGTCGCGGCACTGGCGAAGACGGCCGGCCCGGACTGGGTCGCGCACGTACCGATGGACGGCTTCCACCTCGCCGACGTGGAGCTCGAACGCCTGGGCAACCGCGACCGCAAGGGCGCGCCGGACACCTTCGACCCGCTGGGCTACGCGGCTCTGCTGCGCCGCCTGCGCGAGGACACCGACGAGATGATCTACGCGCCGGGCTTCGAACGCATCATCGAACAACCGGTCGCCGGCACCATCGGAGTGCCCCGCGCGACCCGGCTCATCGTCTCGGAGGGCAACTATCTGCTGGTCCCGACCGGCGGCTGGGAACAGGTCCGGCCGCTGCTCGACGAGGTCTGGTACGCCGACCTGGACCAGCAATCGCGGCTGGACCGGCTGATCGACCGGCACCGGCGCTTCGGCAAGAACGCACACGACGCGGCCCGATGGGCGACCGGCACCGACGAACGCAACGCCACGGTGATCGCGGCCACCCGGGACCGGGCGGATCTGCTGGTCCCGGCCGCTCTGATCCGCAGCATCGGCACCCCACCGCCGCCGCCCTGAACGTCCGCCGGCCGGGCCGTGGCAGACTTCTGCTGTGTCTGTCGGTGAAACCGTCGAGACCGAGCCGCGTCGCCGGCCCGGCCGCGCCCTGCGATTCGGCCTGATCGTTGCGGCCGTGCTCCTGCTGCTGTTCGGCGTGCCGTGGTGGACCCTGGTCCGGTCCGGCAACGACTGGCCCGGCGCTGTCTTCGCCGCCGGCACCGCGCTGTTCGCTGTCGCCGTCGTGGCCTTCCCGTTCCTGATGTTCAGCGGGCACGGCCGGCACCACCGCGACGGCGCCGCCCGGGCCGCCGACACCATGCTCGGCATCGTCTGGGTGCTGTTCGTCTGGTCGCTGCTCGGCAACGTGCTGCGGGCGGCGCTCGCCCTGGCCGGCGTCGCCGACCCGGCCCGGTCCCGGATCGTCACGGCGTCGGTCGCGGTGGTCGCGACGGTCCTGCTCCTCTGGGGGTACGCCGAAGCGATGCGCGTCTCCCGGGTCCGCCGCATCGACGTGCGCATCCCGCGGCTCGGTAAGGGGCTCGACGGCCTGAAGGTCGTGCTGCTGACCGACACCCACTACGGCCCGATCGACCGGGCCCGCTGGTCGCGTGGTGTCGTCGACGTCGTCAACTCGCTGGAGCCCGACGTGGTCGCGCACACCGGCGACATCGCGGACGGTGAGGTGGCCCAGCGCCGCGAGCAGGCGGCCCCGCTCGGCGACGTCCGCGCCCGGCTGGCCCGGGTCTACGTGACCGGCAACCACGAGTACTTCAGCGGCGCCCAGCGCTGGGTCGAGCACATGGCCTCGCTGGGCTGGGAGGCCCTGCACAACCGGCACGTCGTGGTGACCCGCAACGGCGACAGCCTGGTCGTGGCCGGGGTCGACGACCGTACGGCCGCGGGCTCGGGCGTGCCCGGCCACCACATGGACCACGAGGCCGCCCTGGCCGGCGCCGACCCGGACCTGCCGGTGCTGCTGCTGGCCCACCAGCCGCAGCAGGTCACCGGGGCGGTGGCGCACGGCGTCGACCTGCAGCTGTCCGGACACACCCACGGCGGGCAGATGTGGCCCTTCCACTACCTGGTCCGGCTGGACCAGCCGGTGCTGCAGGGCCTGAGCCGGCACGGCGAACGCACCCAGCTCTACACCTCGCGCGGCACCGGCTTCTGGGGGCCGCCGTTCCGCATCTTCGCGCCGAGCGAGATCACCCTGCTCACCCTGCGCGCGGCCTGACCCCGGCGGTCAGTTCAGGCGTTCCAGCAGGCGCACGGTCACGCTCGCGCCGGCCTCCTTGCCGATGCGGCGGCGCAGGGCGGTCTTCACCGGCAGCTTGTGCCGGCCGTCGCCCAACGCCATGAACGAGCTCGTGAACGGCTCACCGTCGACCGTGCCGCGCACCTTGACCAGGCCGCGGGTGCCGAAGAGCTCGGCCGAGCCCGGCATGATCACGTACGTCCAGCCGTTGTCCGCGGCGCTCTTCTCCAGCACGGCCGTGAACTCGGTGTCGAGCGGTCCGGCGGTCAGTGTCATCGTGTGCTCCAGTGCCGGGGCGCCTCCGTCGGACGCCGTCGCCCACGGGTAGAAGCCGATACCGGTTTTTCGACATCCCCGCCATGGTGACGCACGTGATAATCGGCGGCCGCGTAATTGCGTTGAGTCCGCACCCGCACGCACCGCAGGATGGAGTCACCGCCTTCCCCTATCCGTGAGGACTTTCGATGCGCCTGCTCCGCGACTTATGGGCGACTTCGCCCCGGCGCACCGGTTTCGTGGCGGTCCTCATCGTGCTGGGCGCGGCCGGGCAGGCCGGCGCCCTCGGCCTGGCCGGCGCCGTGCTGGTCAACCGGTCGGTGCCGCTGTTCACGCTGCTCGCCATCGCCCTGGTGGTGTCCGTGCTCAGCGACGTCATCGTCGGCCTGGTCGTCGCCGGGCTGACCGCCGACTGGGCGGCCACCGTGCGCCGCGGCCTGTGCCGGGTCGCCTTCGGCCAGGAGCTGCCCGCCCTGGAGAACACGCCGGTCGGCGAGCTGCTCGACCGCATCGACAGCGACGTCTACCAGGTCGGCTCCGAGCTGCGCGGCAGCGGCGTACGGCTGGCCCAGTCCCTCGCCGTGGCGGTGCTCTCCATCGTCACCGCCTTCTTCGCCTGGTGGCCGGCCGGCATCGGCATGCTGCTCGTCTCGATCCTGCTGGTGGCCGTGCTGACCAAACCCGTCCAGCGCATCTCGCCGCTGCGGGTGCGCGAGGAGGAGGCCTGGTCCGACCTGGCCGCGGTGATGGAGGAGTCGGTCCACGGCCAGGACGACGTCCGCACCAGCCTGGCCGCCCCGTACGTCCGCCGGCTCTACGCCCAGCGCGCCCGCGAGGTGCTGATCCGCGGCCGCAAGGTATGGACCACGTCGTCGCGGGTGACCCTCAGCGCCGGGGCGATCACCCGGGTGCTGATCGCGGGACTCGTGATCGTCGGCGCCTGGGCCCTGACCGCCGGGCATGTCGACGGTGCGCGGCTCACCGCGGTGTGGCTGCTCGCGCTCGGCTTCGGCGGCACGCTGGAACACGTCACCCGGATGGTGCCGGAGCTGCAGAACGCGCTCGGTGCCTGGAGCCGCGTGCAGTCGCTGCGGGCCGTACCCCAGGAGCCGACCGCCGGCCTGCCGCCGGTCGACGGCGACCTGCACGTCCGGGATCTGACCTTCCGCTACGGCGAGGCCGGCTCCGGGCGCCCGCCGGCGCTGCGCGGCATCAACCTGTCCTTCACCCGCGGCCGGTCCTACGCGCTGATCGGGCGCACCGGCTCGGGCAAGTCGACGCTGGCCAAGGTGCTCACCCGGGCCGTGGACGTGCCCCGCGGCACCGTCTTCCTCGGCGGCACCGACATCGTCGACCTGGACGTCGAGGGGCTGCGCCGGTGGACGGCGATCGTCCCGCAGCGCACCGAGATCCTGGCCGGCACCCTGGCGGAGAACATCGCGCTGTTCGACCCGGAGCTGCAGCCGCGGGCCGGCGCCGCGCTGGAGGAGCTGGGCCTGACCTCCTGGGCCGACGCGCTGCCCGACGGCATCGACACCCAGCTCGGCGAGGGCGGCTACGTGCTCTCGGCCGGGCAGGAGCAGCTGGTCGCGTTCGCCCGGATCCTGGTCCGGGACCCGCACGTGGTGATCCTGGACGAGGCCACCGCCCGGATGGACCCGGTCACCGAGGCCTGGGTCCAGCGCGCCACCGACCGGCTGCTCGAGGGCCGAATCGGCGTCATCGTCGCGCACCGGCTGTCCTCGGTGCGCCGCTGCGACGAGGTCGTGGTGCTCGCCGACGGTCAGGTGCTGGAGGCCGGGCCGCTGCGCGAGTCGCGGCGCTTCGCCGAGCTGCTCGCCAGTTCCAACGTCACGGCGCCCGCGCGCACCTCGGGCGGGGTGGCCCTGCTCGAACGTGAGCCGGAGGAGCCGCTGCGCACCGAGCTGGGCAACACGCTGCCGCTGGCCGACCCGCCGCCGCTGCCGCCGGCCCCCCGCGCGCGCACCATGCGGGAGATCGCCCGGCTGGCCACCAACGACCCGCGGTACGGCCTCGCCGCGATCTCGCTGTTCGTCGTCCTGGTGCTGCTCGGCCTGGACGGCGCCATCCTGCCGCTGCTGTGGTCGCAGGTCGTCGACGGCATCGGCGACCCGATGTGGCCGGCGATCGGCATCACCGCCGGGCTGATCGTGGCGATCCCGGCGCTGTACTACACCGGCGCCTGGTTCCCCGAGTGGTGGGTCCGGCAGATGCTGCGGATCAGCATGCGGCTGGTGCACGGCCAGATCGGCCCGCGCCGGGTCAGCAAGTACACCCCGGCCGAGGTCGTGGCCCACGGCGGTGACACCGAACGCGTCGTCATGCTGGCCGACAACCTGATCGACACCGGCGTCAGCCTGGTCATGATCGTGACGATGACGGCGGCCTCCCGCTCGTTCGTACCGGCCGCGTTCTTCGTCGGCACGATGGTGATCTCCGGCCTGGCCGCGACGCTGTTCGGGCCCCGGCTGGAACGCGCGGCCCGGCACACGGTGGCGGCCCGCGCGGCGTTCGCGACCGCGCTGGTGTCCTCGCTGTCGGCGGCGCGCACGGTGAAACTGGCCGGCGCGACCAGCTCGGTGCTGGAGCATCTGGCCGGGCTGGACGCGACCCGCAGCGACCGGCAGCGCCGGGAGATCTCGATCCAGGTGTGGGCCCGTTCCACGCCGTCGGTCGTCAGCGGCCTGCTGCCGATCGCCGCCTGGGCGATGTACCTGGCCGGCGACCTGTCGGCGGCGGCGACGCTGATCGCGGTGGCGACCCTGGGCGCGGCCCGGTGGTTCGCGTGGACCACGGCCTCGCTGGTGTCGCACTTCCCGTCGGCCCGGGTGTGGACGCGCCGCACGGTGGCGATGGCCGGCGTGGCGGAGTATTCGTCGGCGGTGCCGGGCGTGGACATCGCGCAGGGCACCGCGGACGCGCCGCCGGCTTCGCCGCGCAACCCGTTGCGCACCTTGGAGTTGTCCGGCTTCAGCGCGGTGCACGAGAACGGCACGGTCGGCGCCCAGGACATCGACCTGGTCGTCGAGCGCGGCCAGCTGGTGCTGGTCGTCGGCCCGGTCGGCGCCGGCAAGTCGTCGCTGCTGCGGGCCCTGGCCGGGATCGTGCACCACACCGGCTCGCTGACCTGGAACGGCCGGCCGGTGGACGAGCCGGAGGTGTTCCTGCGGCCCAACCAGGTCGGCTACGTGGCCCAGCTGCCCCGGGTGCTGTCCGGCACGGTCGCCGACAACATCCAGCTCGGCCACGAGGTGGACGCCGCCGACGCGGTGAGCACCGCGCAGCTGGAGCACGACCTGGCGGCGGCGGGTGGCGGCCTGCAGCTGCTGATCGGCCACAAGGGCACCCGGCTCTCCGGCGGCCAGCTGCAACGGCTGGCGCTGGCCCGGGCCCTGGCGCCGCGCACGGAGCTGCTGATCGCCGACGACGTGTCGTCCGCGCTGGACGTCACGACGGAGCTGGAGCTGTGGCGGGCGCTGCGCGAGCACGGCGTCACGGTGGTCGGCTCGACCTCGAAGCGCGCGGCGCTGTCCCGCGCCGACAAGGTGGTCGTGCTGATCGGTGGCCGCGCGGTCGCGCAGGGCACCTGGCGTGAGCTGGAGGACAGGTACGGCCACCTGGCCGGCTGAGTGATCGCCGGCGGCGGTATCCCGCCGCCGGCGTTCGCGGTCGCCCGGCCTTTCAGCGGTCGCCCGGCCTTTCAGCGGCCGCCCGGCCTCCTCCTAGCGGCTGACCACGTCCCGCTTGCTCGGGACCAGGGCGTGCGGCTCGCTGTCCGGGTCGTCGATGCCGAAGCTGATGATGCGGCGCGGGTGGATCCGGATGATCGCCTCGCCCGTGGCCGGCCGGACCGCCTCGGCGACGCCCCGGATCTCCAGGCAGCGCACCCGCCACGGGTCCGTCGAGGGCAGGTCGTCGACCACGAAGGCGACCCGCCCGTTGTCCAGAACGTTGCGGTACTTGCGGCTGGCGGCCATGTGCCAGCCGCTGATGTCGATGGTCGCCAGGTCGCTGTTCCAGCGGAAGCCGACCGGGCTGACCTGCAGGGTGCCGTCGGGCTGGGCGGTCGCCAGGCGGCCGAGCGGCTGGCCGGCCAGGTAGGCGAGTTCTGCTGCGGTGAAGGTCATCTCCGCAGTCGACCACCTGCACCTGACTTCAGGTCAAGAGGCGGCCTGGGTCCGCAGCTGCCGCACCACAGTCGTGACCGTGCCGGCCGGGATGGCGAAACCGACGCCGACGCTGCCGGTGCTCTGGTCGCTGGCTGTGGCGATGGCGACGTTGATGCCGATGACGTTGCCGGAGGTGTCGACCAGGGCGCCGCCCGAGTTGCCCTCGTTGATCGGCGCGTCGGTCTGCAGCAGGCCGGTCAGCTGCTCGGTGCCGGTGCCGACCTCACGGTCCAGAGCACTGACGATGCCGGAGGTGACGGTGCCCTCCAAGCCCAGCGGTGCGCCGAAAGCCAGCACGGTGTCGCCGACGGCGACGCTGTCGTCGGCCCCGAATGTGGCCGGGGTCAGCCCGGACACCCCGGTCGCCTGCACCAGCGCCAGGTCGTGGGTGCTGTCGGCGGCGACGACCTTGGCCGGCACGGTACGGCCATCGGCGAGCCGCACGCTGACCGTGCCCCCGGAGGCGATGACGTGGTTGTTGGTCAGGATGAGCCCGTCGGCACCGAGCACGACTCCGGAGCCGAGCGCCGACTCGTTCGCGCTGTCGATGAGCACGGTGACGATGCTGGGTGCGACCTTCGCGGCGATCGGGGCGAGGCTGTTGCTCTCGCTCACGGCCACTGCGGTGGCGGTGGTCGCCGTGGCGGCGGTGGTGGCCGAGGCCCGGTCGGCGTAGTGCTCGGCGACGAGGCCTCCCGCCGTACCGCCGCCGGCGATCAGCGCGAGCACCGCGGCGCCGCCGGCGACCCGCCGCGGCCAGTGCCGGTCTCCCCCGCCACGGTGGCTGATCACATTCGGCGGCAGCGGCGGCAGGGTGCCGGTCGACGTTGTGTCCTCGGTGTACGGGGGCCGGGTCAGCAGATCGGTCATGGCGCGCCTCGCCTCATCTGTAAGCGGTGATGACCCAACTGTTGCCCGGCACCTTGTCAGCGGCCGGTGAACTCTCTGTGGGTTCGCTGTAGGCGGCGTGGCCGGCTGTCGCCGTTCCCGCGGCCCTCAGGAGCCCCGGATGTACCAGGTCGCGGTGGAGGTGACCGTGAAGTTCAGCCGGCGGTAGAGCGGAATGCCGGCCTCCGTGGCGACCAGCGTGGCGGCTCCGCCGCGGTGTGCGGCCAGGGCGGCGTTCATGACCATGACCTGTTCGGCCTCGGCCAGAGCCGCCGGGTCGCTCACCGCGCCCACTGCGGTGTCCGGGCGGTGACTCTCCTCCACATCAGCGGGTGCGCGGTGCCTGCACCAACCCGGCAACCGACTCGGGCGCCAAAGGCCGGCGGATGAGGTAGCGGGCGCCCCCCGCGACGGCCACGCCGAAAACACCCTCGGGAGCGGCGCGCCTCTCACTCGGCGAGTATGTCAGCCGAGTGTCAGATGCCGCGGGCTGAGCGCGTTCAGGAAGTCCTCGGGATCGAAGCGCGCCCCCACCGAAGCGACACCGGCCGACGCACCCTCACCGGCCACGATCCGCGCGGCCGCCTCCACGACCAGCGGCGCGGTGACCGCGTAGATGTCGCGGCCGCTGGCCACCGCCCGGCGCTCCCCGGCACCCGAGCGCGCGACGACCTCGATCAGGAATGTCTGCGCCGACCGCCCGTGCTCGTCGACCGCAACGGGCCCCGACGGATCAGCGGCGAGCAGGTCCTCGACCGCGTTGCTCGTCATGACCGTGGAGATCTCGGGGACGTCCAGGTGGGTCGGGATCACGGCGCTGTCGGCCGTCGTGAACTCACCCACCACCGGCCGGGTGCCCACGGGCGCCGGGAAGGTCCAGTCGGTGCGGGGCGCGTCGCCGGTGCGGTGCTGCAGCCGGCGGCCGGTGTAGGTGACGCGCCGGCCGTCGCGGCGCTGCGCGGAGACCCGGCCCGTCGCCCGGGTGCCGGGGGTGGGGCGCCAGCTGCTGAGGGCGTACGCGATGGTCAGGTGATCGGCGACCGGCCGGTCCCCCACCGCCGCGGTCGCGAGCAGATCGGCCAGGCCGCCGTAGAAGGCGGCCGCCGGCACGATCGGGACGGCCGCGCCCGAGAAGGCCGCGAAAGTGTCCGCGACGACCTCGAGCTCGGCGGTGACATCGAGGTAGGGAATCCCGGCCCGGATCGCGGCCTCGATCGTCGGCGCGGCGGTCGCGGCGAACGGACCGGCACAGTTGATCACCGCGTCGGCGTCCCGGAACGCCCCGTCCAGGTCGGTGGCGCGACCGCACGGAATCGGCGTCATCCCCCGCCGCCGCAGCTCGGCGACGACAAACCCGCCGGTGTGACCCCCGGCGCCCAGCACCGCGATCCGCTCACTCATGGTGATCAGCCTGGCCGACCCGATCCGGTACGGCCAGCGTCCGTAACGCCATACCCCGTACAGTTTCGGACATGTCCTCCGTCGCCCTGGCCGTCACCGACGGCACCCCGCTGTTCGAGCTCGCCGCGGCGTGCGAGGTCTTCGGCGTGGACCGCGAACTGGCCGACCCCTGGTACGACTTCACCATCTGCGGCGACGACGGCGCAGCCGTCGGCGGCTGGCTCAAGGCCGGCATCCAGCACGGCCTGGAAGCCCTGTCGGAAGCCGACACAGTGATCGTTCCGTCCTGCCGCGACGCCGCCGAACCGCCACCGCCGGCCCTGGTCGCCGCCGTCCGCGCAGCCCACGAGGCCGGAGCCCGGGTGGCGTCGCTGTGCACGGGCGCGTTCATCCTGGCCGAGGCGGGCCTGCTGAACGGCCGGCGCGCGACAACCCACTGGGCCCACACGGCGCTGCTGCGCGACCGCTACCCGGCGATCGACGTCGACCCGGACGTGCTCTACATCGACGACGGCGACGTGCTGACCTCGGCCGGCAAGGCGGCCGGCATGGACCTCTGCCTGCACCTGGTCCGGACCGACCACGGTACGGCGGTGGCCAACGCCCTGGCCCGCACACTGGTGGTGCCCCCGCACCGGCAGGGCGGCCAGGCCCAGTTCATCCCGGCCGCGGTGGGACACGGGCCGGACCACGCGCTGGCGGAGCTGCTGCCGTGGGCGCTGGAACGCGTTGCTTCGCCGCTGACGGTGCGGGAGCTGGCGCGCCGGGCGGGGATGAGCTCACGGAATCTGGCGCGGCACTTCAATGCGGTGACGGGGGTGAGCCCGTTGCGGTGGCTGCTGACGCAGAGGGTGCGGTTGGCCCAGGAGTTGCTGGAGACGTCGGACCTGAGTGTCGAGCAGATCGCGGCACGGACAGGGATGGGCACGGCGACGACGCTGCGGCGGCACTTCAACAGTCAGCTGGGCGTGCCGCCGGAGACCTACCGGCGCACGTTCCGCTGACCGGCGCCAGCCGCGGATCGACACCCTGCGGCAGCCAGTAGGGCTTGTCGTCGATCGACAGCTCAATGATGTCAGCGGCCCGGCGATCGCCGTGGTCCCGCTTTCATGATCCAGTTCGCCGCCGGGATACTAATTGGCTTCGTCCGCGCCTTCGGGCGCCAGATGTTCGCGACTTTCCGCGCCACCACGCCGACGCCGCGCGTCGTAGTGCCCGTGAGAACGAGTGCCACTCGCGAATGTTGACTGCCGATGGAGCCGGCGATCGCCCCTCAGCCCGTTCGCGCTGCGTGTGAACGATCATGATTCCATTCGGCACGGGTGCGCGGAACTGCCGATGAGAGTGCGTGGTTCTATGCACGCGAGTCAGCCGCACGCACGGCGGCGGAGACGGCAAAGCTGTGGACCTCCCGTAGCCGAGAGAAGAATGCGGAGAGCAGGAAGACCGCGAAAATCAGCAGGTTGATCACCCATCGCGGGTCGTCGACGTGCAGCGCTACGGCGAACTGATGTTTCTCTGCCGGGGACAACGTTGCTGTGGACCGCTCCGCCGCGGCGAAGTCCAAGCGATCGGAGGCGAACACGAGGTAGGTCCAGATCCGGTGAATGAAGTAGAGCGTGGTCGCCGTGACGAAAAGGATCCGGCGGATGCCGCGACGCCATCCGAGGACCAGCAGAACCGGGATTGTCACAAGTTCGGTGGGAACGTTCGCCGCAATCGCGATGGGAATGCTGGGCAGGAACATCGTCACCATCGTCTCTCCGGTGATCGAGGAGCTGTCCAGTGCGGCGTCCAGCATCATCAGCCCGACGGCGCCGCCGAATGCGAACAGCGCCATGGTCACGCAGCCCAGCGCGACAAGGCAGTCTTCGGCCCAAGCGCTCAGCGCCGGTCTGCGGGCAATCCAGTGCGCGGCGAGCCCGACGAGGACCGCCCATCCTGCTCCGACCAGCACCGCGATTGGCAGCGGGACGAACTCCATCAGGGACAAGCCCTGCACGACGACCGTGAATACCGCGGCGAGGGCGTACGGCGCGGACTGACTAAGAAGCTGCTTCATGCCACGGACGCTAGAAAGACCGCCGGGCGGCGGCATCTGCCGAACGGTCTACCAGCGGGTCAGACAGGGTTTACTCGAGCAGACCGGCCTGCCGGGCGTGCGCGACGGCCTGCAGACGGCTTGCCGCTTCGAGCTTGCGGAAGATGTGGTTGAGGTGAGCCTTCACCGTGCCGGGCGCGATGAAGAGCACCTTGGCGATCTCCGCATTGGTGCGGCCGGCTGCCAGATGTCGCAGTACCTCCAGCTCGCGCGAGCTCAGCGGCTCGGCGGGCTTGCGCTGCACCTCAGGCCGCCCCGGACGGTGGGCCGCAGCGGGTACGGACAGATCGGTCCGTGCCGTGTCAGCCCCGCGGGAGGCGGGCGCGGGGAGCCAGCGGACTGCCAGCACCGCGACCGCCAGCACGAATGCGCCGAAAAGCGGAATGACCCACCACTGTCCGGCGCCGTGCTCCAGCATCGCGAACGACAACCCAACAATGATCATCGACCAGACGAAACAGCCGACCAGGACGGCGGCGATGAGCACGCGCCCGCGGACGGACGATGACCCGAGCCAGGCGGCGAAACGCATCGACAACTCCCTGAGGTCAGGAATGCGGGCCGAGCCTAACCTGGGAAGAGGCTCAGCGCGGCGTGTCGTCGGTGGTGGTTGGATCAACGGCGTGGAGACAGATGGCGGCAATTGACTGGGGCCGGCTGCAGCACGCGTACGGGCGGGCAACAGACACGCCGGCGCACCTGCATGCTCTGGAGTTCGGTGATGTCGAGGCGCGTCGGGCGGCGCTGGAGCACCTTGACGTCGCGGTACTGCACCAGGGGTTCCCTGAGACGGCGACCGCGCCTGCGGTCAGGGCTGTGACCGAGTTGCTCGCCGAAGGGCGCGCACACCCGGAGACCATCGAATACCTGCTGCAATTTCTCGGTGACGCGGCCCGGAGTGTGACCGCCTTGGCGGGCCACGACTACTTCGCTGCGGCCTTACCGGACCTGGCTGACGCCGTCGCTGCGGCATACCCAGTGGTGCTCCCGCTGCTTGAGTTCTTACCAGCGGACCACGCTGCGTCCCGAGCGACCCATGTTGTGGCTATCGCCCAGATGGCGCCCTTGGCGGATGAGCGAGGTGATCTCGCGGTTCTCGTTGCGGACCTCGCGACTCGTGCCCCGGGGCCGCGAGAGACCTGGGTGTATTGCCTGGGCGAGCTCGGCGTCGATGTGCGCGGGCTGCTGACCGACCCGGAGCCGGCAGTCCGGCTGCGAGCGGCCTTGATCCATGACGACGATCCGCGCAGTCAGGAACTGATACGTGCCGCGCTTGCCGAGCCACCGCCCCCAGGAATTTACCGAGGTGACTTGGTCGCTGCGGCGATCCGGACCGCACCGGACTTCGCCACGATCGTCGCAGAGGCCTGCGGTCTTGTCAGGAAGGATTCTTGGACCGGCTTCGACAGCGGCTGGGGCGCTCTGGTGAGCTTCGCCTTCCCAGAACGGTACGGCCAGCAGCAACCTTTGACGGACGCGCAGCGTGCACTGCTGCGAGCCTTGGCCGCCAACGATGACCGGGAACTCTGGAACCCGCAGAACGGCAGCTGTCGGCTCGTCTTCAGCCGAGCCGGCCTGCCCCATGACCGAGACGCATGCCGCCGACTCGCAGGGTGATGCATTCCGCCCGGAGTCACTGATCTATTGCGGTCCGGGCTGGAGACCTGGTCGCACGCGTCGGTGCGGATGTCGATCGCTACCGTGCCGGCGAGCTTGACGCCTCTGACGTGGATCGAGTTTTGTTCCAGTATTCGCGAGCGGCGAAGGAACTGAGGAAGTACTGCAACTACCTCCAGATGGAGATCGCCGCGGCGATGATTCAGGAGCAGCCACCACACGACTGGTGGGAGCGCGGCGCTCCGAGAGAGCGGTCATGACGGGCGGCTGTCCGACCCCGACGTGCACTCTCATGCCGCGGTCCGCGTGCTGACTGGCATGATCGTGCGTCGAGCCTGCCGGACGTACGAAACAGGGCTGGGGCAAGACGACGAAGTTCAGCCGCTGATGGCGGCGAGAGCTGGTCTCACAGCTCGTCTCATAGCCGACCGCTGGTGCGAGGAGCGTGG
Organism: Actinoplanes sp. NPDC051405; assembly: GCF_055586185.1. Classification (NCBI taxonomy): domain Bacteria; kingdom Bacillati; phylum Actinomycetota; class Actinomycetes; order Micromonosporales; family Micromonosporaceae; genus Actinoplanes; species Actinoplanes sp. NPDC051405. The sequence continues at coordinate 78,968 of NZ_JBVJIR010000015.1, read as the reverse complement.
TGGTTGCGCCGGACGGGCGACGGTGACGGCCGGACCCCGGTAAGTCGAAACATGTACCGTGTCGGCCACCCGTCGCCGTCCAAGCAGTCAGAACCGCTGGAATGGGCCGGCAGATTTACCTGCCAGTTCGTCGAGATCCCGGTCGTCGGCCGCTACGCGCGGGTCCAGAACGGCGGGATCGCGACGGCTGATCGGCCGGGCCGTCGACGGCGCCGAGGCTGGAGAACGTCACTGAAGGCGCCGCCGGGCGTGACGACATGGGTGGCGGCCATGGTGACGCCGCGATCTGTGCTCCGGTGACTGGCAGCACGGGCGAGATCTGGTCGAGCAAGCGCTGCGCCAGGGTGGCGTCGATCTCGAGGTCAGCGGTGACGCGCACGTCGGCTGCGGTGGCCAGGTCCACGACATCGTCGCTGGTGAACGCATCAGCTCCGAGAGTGCTCAGCCTCCGCGCGAACTCTTGCACGTCAATCATCTTCAGCCTCACCCCCGGAACATGCCGGGGCTGAGGGTGGCGACCGATGCAGGTGTCGCCTGTGCGCGGGAGGGCACGGTCCGGCACGATCAGGTCATGATCGTGTTGTTCGACGCTGACGTGCCGGTGCACTACGGGTTCATGTTCCTGACCGGGGGTGACGAGTACCCGGACCTGGATGACACGTGGGCGGGTCAGCAGAACGGGCTCGCCGGGGCCGCGACCCCCGGCGTCCTGTCGATGATCACCGGGTTGCACACCGGCCGGGTGCCGCTGCGTATCGAGTGGCACGCCACGGCACCGGAACCCGGTGCCGGCTGGGAGGAGATCGTCGACGTGCCGTTCACCCCGCCGTCGGTGGACATGTGCGTCCGGTCGTTCCAGGACTCGTTCGACGTCCGGCTACCCGGCACCGGCCCGCTGCGCGCGCGGTACTGCGCTGCCGGGATGGACGCCGCCCGGGACGTTGACACCGTCATGTCCGAGGAACCGACCGTGGACCGGTATCTGCTGCAGCTGTGGCCCGACGAGGAGGCGGCGGAGACGATCGTGCGGCAGACCAGCGCCACTGCCGCGTACTGGCACGGTGTCGCCCGGGAAACACCACCGGCGGCCGAGCACACCGGCGACGACACCGGCGAGAACGGCGGTGACGGCGGTCAGGACGGCTAGGGCGAAGGCTGCCAGGAAGACTGGTACGACGCTTGAGCGTGGGGCGACCGGCCGCCGTCGGATCGGCTGCGGCAGCTGCGCGGCAACGTGCTGGGTGTGGCCCAGCATCATCGGGATCTGCTGGACGTCTCCGACGGATGGATCCCGGGGTGCAGCGGGCCGCGGCGCGGTGGCTGGCTCGCCGAGCTTTCGAAGTGGCCGGGATGGAACGAGATCGGCTGGGCCCGTGCGGCGCTGACCGCCATGGACGGCGGCGAGCCGCTCCCGGAACCGTTCACTTCCCCGGAAGCGGTGTTCCCGCTGCTGTGGACCGGGTTCAACAGGAGGCGACCTGCGACGGTCAATCGGACTCGGCGGCCGAGCTTTCGTCATGCTTGTTCACCTCGCGGCCGATCCGCCGCGCGAGGCTGGCGTCGCGGGCAAGGCCAAGAGCGACCGCCGCGACCACGAGTAGCGCCACCGTGCCGAGGACCCATCCCATGGTCGCAGCGTACGAGCGTGCGACAAGCCAGGGCGGGTCAGTGGGCCGATCCCGCCCCCTGCGCCTCGCGTTCCGCGGCTCGGCTGTTGCGCCGCCCGTACGTCAGATAGACCACCAGCCCGATCCCCAGCCACGCCAGGAACCGCAGCCAGGTCTCCACCGACAGGTTCGTCATCAGATACAGGCAGGCCAACGCCGACACGATCGGCAGGACCGGGGACAGCGGCACCCGGAACGGCCGGGACAGCTGTGGCCGCGTCCGCCGCAGTACCGGCACCGCCACCGACACCACCACGAAGGCGAACAGCGTCCCGATGCTGACCAGGTTGGCCAGCGACGACAGTGGCACGAAGCCCGCCAGCAGCGCGATCCCCACGGTCACCGCGATGGTCGTCCGGTACGGCGTACCCCAGCGGGGGTGGACCGCGCCCACCTTGGGCGGCAGCAGGCGGTCGCGGGACATCGCGAAGCCGATCCGGCCGATCGCCACGATGTCGACCAGGATGACGCTGGTCAGGCCGGCCACCGCCGCGATCGAGACCAGGCTCGAGGCCCAGCCCGCGCCGACCGCGTCGAAGGCCGAGGCGATCGGGGCGCCGCGGTCGATCTGGCGGTAGTCGACCATGCCGACGACCACGAACGAGACCGCGACGTACAGCAGGGCCGACACGCCCAGCGTGCCGAACAGGCCCAGCGGGAGATCGCGGCGGGGTTTGCGGGTTTCCTCGCCCAGGTTGGCCACGGCCTCGAAGCCGGTGTACGCGAAGAAGACCACCGCCGCCGCGGTCAGCACCCCGGCCACCCCGAACGCCGACGGGTCGATGCCGAACAGCAGCTGGGACAGCGGGCGGGTCAGGCCCGACGCGTCGTCCTCAACCGGTTGCGACGGCGGGACGAACGGGGTCAGGTTGGCCGCCTTGATGAAGAAGGCACCGGCGATCACCACGAAGACGCAGATCGCCACCTTGACGACGACCAGCACGTTGGTGACGCGGGACGACTGGCGGATGCCGACCGTGGCGACCGCGCCCAGCAGCAGCACGATCGCGACCGCGCCCAGGTTGACGACGCTGTCCTCGCCGAAGAACGTGCCGGGCAGGTCGAAGAGTTCGGCCAGGTAGCCGGACCAGCCGCGGGCGACCACGGCGGCGCCCAAAGCGAACTCCAGCACCAGGTCCCAGCCGATGATCCAGGCGACGATCTCGCCCATGGTCGCGTACGCGTAGGTGTAGGCGCTGCCCGCGGTCGGCACGCTCGACGCCAGCTCGGCGTAGCACAGAGCGGCGAGCAGGCTGGCCACCCCGGCCAGCGCGAACGCCACGATGACGGCCGGGCCGGCGTGGTCGCGGGCCTCGATGCCGGTCAGCGTGAAGATGCCCGTACCGATGACGATGCCGATCCCGAAGCCCATCAGGTCCACCGGCCCCAGCCGCCGGCGCAGCCGTCCGTCTCCCTCGCGGCCCTCCTCGGCCTGGTCGCCGCTCTGGGCCAGGACGACCTCGATCGGCTTGGTCCGCATCATCGACACGGTGGGCTCCCCTCTGTCCGGCGCGGCTTGCGGTTACCCCTGCTTCGGGCGAACCATGCCGCCGATGCCGGTCCCGCCCGGACCGACATGAACGAGGCCGGCCCACATCGCGGGGCGTTGCCGGTACCGGTCGTGGAGCTGCCGGGCGCAGGCGTGGACAGCCTCGGGCGTGGTGAGGCTGCTGAGCGCACCGAAGGTGGCGGTGGTGGCGCGGGCGGCCACGATGTCGGGCACCGGCCAGAGGGTGGCCACGACGCCGGCGAAACCGGCCAGCCGCAGCGCGGAGGCGAGGTGGATGTTCTCGTCCGGCAGCCGGGCGCCGGTGGTCGCTGTGGAGCAGGCCGACAGGTACGCCAACGTCCGGCCGCCTGCGGGTGGCCGGAGGGCGATCAGGTCCCGGACGCGCAGCCGGCCGTCGGCGAGCACCAGGTGGCTGTCGGAGGGGCGCTGATGGTCCGTGGTGGCGTGGCAGGCGAAATGGACCACGGACGCCTCCCGCAGCAGCCCGGCGACCCGCAACCGGGTGGCCTCGCCGCGGGACACGACGATCGTCTCCGGGCCGAGAATGTCCCGCACCGCCTCGCTTTCCGGGAGAGCCCGGGGCAGAGCGGGGTATCCGGCGGTCTCCGGCATCGCGACCACCACGGCCCGACCGCCGGGTACGGCGTCGCCGGCATCGAGGGCCCGCAGCGTCGGCGTGTACGAGCTCACCACCCGGTGCAGGGCCGCCGCGTGCAGCGGCAGGTAGGACATCGGCCCGGTCGGCAGCCACCACACGCTCGGGGTATCGCCGTCCGGGACGAGACCCAGCTCGGTCATGTGGTCGAGGATCGGGCCGACGGTGGTGTCCCACAGCCAGGGCAGCAAGCCGGTCAGGGCCGCCGCGGGTTCCGCGAGGAGGGACCGGGCGTGCGCCCGGACGTCGTCGAGGTCCAGCCCGGTCAGGGGTACGACATGCGTACGGCCCCCGGTCAGCAGGATCGCGTCGCACCGGTACGAGCTGACGTTGACGATCGCGACGCACCGCTCCCCCACCAGGTCACGCAACGCGGCGAGGCCCGGTGGGCGCAGGAAGGTCCGGTCGACCTCGCGGATCTCGTCGATCAGGCGGTCCCGGGCGACGGCGGCCTCCTGGCGGCTCCACGGCACCCGCCCCGCCTGGGGAGCGGCCGGGTCGAGCAGCGCGTGCAGGGCGGTGAGCCGCTCGGTCAGCTCGGGCGCGCGTTCCCGGGCCACGTCGGCGCCGGAGCGAAGGCTCAGGGCCTGGGCGTAGAGCACTCCCCGGCCCTGTTCCAGAACCTCGACGGCGGCGTCCGGCTGGCCGAGCGACAGCGCGCAGGCGGCAGCGGCGGAGGCCAGGCCGCCGAACTGGGCCAGGAGACGTTCCTGGTCGTCGCGGCCGAGCCCGACCCAGGCGACGAGGTCCAGCAGGCTCACCGCCGTACCGAACGCGGCGAGCGCGCCTTGCGCGTCACCGTCCCGGGCCAGGAGGTGCCCGAGCTGCTGGGCCGCGAGCGCCCGGGACAGGACCGGCGCCGGCGCGGTGCCGATCAGCCGCCGGAAGGCGGCGACCGCTGCCGGCTGGTCACCGAGCAACTGGTGGACGGCGGCCAGGTTGCGCAGGGCCTCGGCCAGCACCGGCTCGTCCGGCCCGGCCCGGTCGAGGACCTCGGTCAGCACCTCGCGGGCCGCGTGCAGATCCTCCTCGGCGCCGGTGAGCTGGGCGGTCGCCAGCAGCACGGATCCCCGGTTGGCCCGATGCCGGGCCAGGCGTAACGGTGAGCCGGTCGATGCCTGCTCGGCGAGGTGCAGCAGATCCGCCGCTTCGCGCAGCATCGCCGGGTCGGCCGCCGCGACGCCGCCGCGGTGCAGGCTGTTGGCCAGCGCGGCCCGGTGGTCGGTCAGCTCCGGGTCGTCGGCTGCCGTTTCCCGTACGACCGCACGCAGCAGCTTCACCGACTCGTCGAGGGCCACGGCGTCACCGCCGAACTCGAACTTGTTGCGCAGCGCGGTGGCGAGGTTGGCCCGGTGGACCAGCCGGTCGGCGTGGTCGTCCGGGAGCAGCCGCAGAGCCTCCCGCCAGCGCGCGACGGCGGCGTCGAGGGCACCGGTGTCGCCCGTGCGCGCGAACGCGACCCGGTAGGCGATCGCCTGCTGGGCGAGGTACAGCGGCCGGTCGGGGTCGTCCTCCGGGGTGCCGGACAGGGCCCGGTCCAGCAGCCGCAGCGATTCCAGCAGCACCTCGTGGTCACCCGTAGCCATCGACCGGTCGACCAGGACCCGGGCCAGACCGGCACAGCAGCCGGGCAGCGCGGAGTCGTTCTCCGGCACGGTCTCGACCGCGGCCCGGTGGTGCTGGACCGCGGCGTCCAGCTGCCCGGCGTCGCCTGTCTGTTCGAAGGCGGCCTGATGGGTGTTCGCGAGGTTGGCCAGCACGCTCGCGCGCCGGCCCGGATCGTCGGTGAGCTCGAGTGCCGCCCGGTGCGCGGCCAGCGCCTCGTCCAGCGATGACAGGTCGCGGCGGTTCTCGATCCGGCGCAGCAGCGCGAGGCCGAGGTTGGCGTGGCCGGCGAACCGTCCGGGGTCGGCCTCGGTGGCTTCGCGCAGCAGCGTGACGGCCTCGTCGAGCACGGTCGCGTCGCGGAAGCGCTCGGCCCGCCGGACCAGCACCATCCCGAGGTTCGACAGCCACAGCGCCGGCGCGGGCGCCGGGGCCTGCCGGCGCAGGGCTTCCCGCAGCGTCAGCTCGGCGCGGGCCATCGACATCAGATCACCGGTACGGTCGTAGCGCCCGTACCAGGCGGCGCCGAGGTCCGCGAAGGCTGTGGCCGGTGCATCTACCTCACCGGCCAGTTCTTCGAGCAGGGCGATCCCCTCGTCGTCACCCCAGGCTCGACGCGCCGCAACACCGGGGTCGTCAGGCACCGGGAGGCTCCCCGCCGGTCCGCCCGCCGTGCGGTTCGACGGGCGGGCAGCTCTCCAGCAACGCCCGGGTGTACGCGGCGGCGGCCGCGGCTGCGGAGAACCGCCAGGCCAGGGTCATGCGCCGGTCGGCGTAGTCGCTGATGCCCCGCACGACCAGCCAGCTCCGTCCGCCGGCGAAGCTCGCCGTGCCGATCCCGGAGCCCTCCATCTCCAGCGCGATGATGTCGTAGGCCTGCGCGAGCTTGTTCCGCAGCTCCGCGTTGCGGACCGACCGGTCGCCGGAGCCGATCCGTCCCAGGTGAACCTTCGGCAGGCCCGGGAGTCGATCCGCGCTCACCGGGTGCTCCACCGGCTCGGCGTCTTCGTCATCGCCGGCGTACAGCACGTCGGTGGACGGATCCGGACGGGCGAAGTGCGGCAATTCCGCGATCAGGCGTGCGAGGTGCGGCATCCAGGGCCGGATTCCCCGGTGCTCCTCGGCGCGCAGCATCCTGGCCCGCTGCTCGAGCAGCGGGGACGGCCGGGGGAAGCTCTGCCGCGGGGTGGTGCCTTCGGGCCGGTCGACGACGTGGTCGTACTCGGCGACACCCCAGGTGGAGACCGCGATGTCGCCCAGCCTGACGTGCCGCTCAGGGTGCTCGGGAAAGGGGATGCCGGCGGCGATGCCGACCATCAGCACCTGGTCCACGGACTCGAAGCTGCGCACCAGATGGGTGGCCCCGGCCGCGGCTGCGCTGGTGGCGGTGCGGCCGAGCAGCGTCAGCACCACTTGGTGCGGGAGTCCGGGCAGGATGCTGGGGATGGTCCCGCGGACATAGGTCCCGGAGTCGCCCGCGACCGTCACGACCTCCGCGTCGTCGATCATCGTCCGCATCGCGGCGAACTCTTCCTCCATCGCCGTGACCAGCCCGAAGGTCGGCGGGCCGGCCGAGCCACGAGCCGGACCGGTCAGCCGGGCGCGCTCGCGGGCGTTCTCCAGATAGGTGATGTCGTCGTCGAGCCGCCTCTCCGCCCAGCCCGCGGTCTCGAGGTCGTCATCGAACAGCACGTCCGCGGAACCGGCGCGGTCCAGGGCGACCAAGGTCTGGGTCATGTTCGACCGGGCGATCTCCACGGTGAGCCGCAGGTCCCGCAGCAACGTCTGCGTGACGGCCAGGGCCCGCTCGTCACCGGTCAGGATCTCAGCCGCGACCGCCTGGTGCACGCGCAGCTGATAGCGGTACGCGGCCGCGTCCAGCAGATACCGCAGGAACGGGGTGACCGCCGTGTCGCCCCGTGACCAGGCGAGCAGGCTGAGGTGGGACTCGTCGCGGGGCGGCGCCAGGATCAGCAACCGCCGTTCCGCCCGGCCCGCGTCGTCGAACGGCGGCAGCTCCCAGACGGAACATGGGCCGAGCCGGGCCCGGCCGCCGGTCCACAGTTCACCGGGGGCGGACGGCGGCTCCTCGTCGGCATCCGGATACGTCCCGAGGAAGATCCGGACGACTCCGAGCATCAGGTCGGTGCCCCGAGCGGCGATCGCCGACCAATGGGCGTCCGGACCGTCCCAGCCCGGCCCGTCCGCCCCGGCGGACCAGGCGATCGACAGAATCAGCGCGTCCTGTTCCCGTCGCAGGATCGCCTGCACGAGCCGGTCGGGACGCTGCCGGGCCGCGATGGTCTGCGTGCGGGGCACGAGCGGGCCAGCCGCGGGCGGATCGAGCGGCAGATCGCCGATCGCCGCGGTCGCCCGCGAGCGCTCGGCGGCGTCCGCCCACAGGGCGAGAAGTTGCTGGTAGGCGGGCTCCGACCAGGGACCGTCCAGCGGTGCGAAGACGTGCACCACCAGTTCCTGCCGCTGCGGCGCAGCGTCACCCGCCGGCGGCGGCGCCGCGGAGCGCACGGCGGGCGGTGGACCGGGCGGTGGGCCGGATCCGTCGAGCAGGTGTACGAGCCGCAGCAGCCGCAACCGCAACGACTTGGGCACCGGCCCGACCAGGTCCGCCCCCGGTTCGATCGGGACGACCCGCAACGGGCTCAGCGCCTCGAGCTCCGCCGTCGCCGCGGCGAAGTCGACGCCGTCGGCCTCGGCCAGGGCCGAGAGCATCTCCTCCAGCGTTTCGCCGACCTCGGCCCACTGCGACCCGGTCAGCGACCACCGGGGCAGGTCAGCCAGGGCCTGCCGGGCATCCTGCCGGTCCACCGGATCGATCGGTGCGGGCTCACGCGACGGTTCTACCGGTTCCATCGCCCCGCACTGTATCCACGATGGGCCGTCCGCGACCGTCCTCATTCACCCGTCCGAGAAGCGAACCCTGCGCCCGGCGGCGGTACCGTCCCGGCATGGACGATGGCGACCAGCCGGACGCGGCAGCTCTCCAGCAGCTTGTCGTGCTTCTCCGGGAGGCCGTGCAGCGCTACACCGACACCGGGGATCGCGCGGCGGTGCTGGCTTTTCCGCTGGTCGAGGCGGCCGCGACGCTCGTGCGTCACACACTGGGCCCGCCGATCGCGGTGGACGAGGCGTCGCTGCGCGAGGTGCTGACCGTCGTCGGAGACTTCTACCTGTGCCGGGCATCGGCCGGCTCCGAGGAGGGCGACGGGTACATCGATCCGGTGACCGCCATCGCCTGCGCCGTCCTGTGCGGCCGGGAGCAACGGGTGCTGTCACTGATCACTGATGACGCGGAGACGGCCGAGGAGTTGCGCTCCCCCGCGGCCTGGGTCGACGTTGCTGTGGACGTACCGGGGCCGCAGCGGTTGTCCGGGACCTTGCTGCTGCGGCTGGCCCTGACCGCTCTCCCGCCCGGCGATCGCCGCCGGGCGGTCGTCGCGACGAACCTGGCCGGCGGCTTGCTGCACGCCTACGAGCAGACCGGTGACCTCCACCTGCTCACCGAGGCGGACGTCGTGTGCACGGCGGTGTCACTCGAGGCCGCCTCGGCGGACCTGCTGTCCAACCACGCGCTGATCCTCGGCTCCCGCTTCGAGGCCACCGGCGAGCTGGACCAGCTCGACCGCGCGATCGCCATCGCCCGCCGGGCCACCGGGTCCGATGAGGACGGCACCACGTTCGCCACGCTCGGGCTGCTCCTGCGCGACCGCGCCGACCGCTGCGGGGACGCCGACGCAGCCCGGGAGTCCGCCGACGCCCACCGGGCCGCCGTCGAACGGGCGGCCGGCACCCCGACGCGGGCGCTGCGGCTGTCCAACCTGGCTTCCGCCCTGCGCACCGGCTATGAACTGACCGGCGAGTCCCGGCTGCTCGACGACGCCGTGGCCGCCGTCGAGGAGGCGGCCACGCTCATCCCGAACGGGTCCTCGCTGTTCCCGGCGGTGCACACCAACCTCGGCGTGATGCTGTTCGCGGACTACGAACGCTCGGCCGATCCGGCCCGGCTGACGGCGGCGCTGGCGGCGTTCGGCATGGTCGAGGAGGCCGGCCCGGCCGGCACGTTCACCGCGCTGGCACCGAATCTCGCCCTGGGGTTGAAGGCACAGGGCAGGCTCGGCGACCTGGCCGGCCTGCGCCGGGCGGTGTCACTGTGCGAAACGGTCGTCGCCCGGTTGCCGCCGGGCAGCCCTGACCGGCCCACCGCCGTGTCGAGCCTGCTCGACGCTCTGCTGACCCTGGCCGACCACGGCGAGCTCCGGGCCGAGGCGCTGACCGCGGCGCTGCGGCTGGCCGAGGACACCATCGACCGGACATCGGGCGACCACGCGGACCTGCCCGCCCTGCTGTCCACGGTCAGTGTCGCCCAGCGGACCTCCGCCGAGTGGTCCGACGCGACGGCGGGGCTGCACCGGGCTGTGGAGACCGCCCGGCAGGCCGTCGACGGCTCCGGATCGGGCCATCCCGACCAGCGGGTGTACTGGTCCAATCTCAGTGCCGCGCTGCTCGCCCGGGCCGAGCACACCGGGTCGGCGACCGACCTCGACGAGGCGGTGACAGCCGGTCGCCGAGCGGTACGGGCCGCAGCCGACTGGCCGCACAGCCGGGGTCCGGCCGCCACCAACCTGGGCCTGGCCCTGCTCACCCGGTACCAGCGGTACGCCCGGCCCCAGGACATCACCGACGCCGTCGACGCCGCGCGGACGGCGCTCGCGGCAACTCCGCCGGAGGACATCGCCCGGCCCGGGGTGCTGTCCAATCTGTCGCTGGCGTTGCGGGCGCGGTGCTCAGCCGCGGACGACCTGGCCGATCTCACCGAGGCGGTCGAGCGGGCCCGGCAGGCGGTCCGGCTCACCCCGGACGGCCACCCCGACCGGCCGGGCTACCTGAGCAATCTGGGGCTGGCCCTGGCCGACCTCGCCGACCGCACCGGCGACCGGGACCTCACCGGTGAAGCCGTGCGGCGGGCGCGCGAGGCGGTGGCGTCCGCGCCGCCCGGGCATCCGGGGCTGGCCGGTTACCTGTCGAACCTGGGCAACGTGCTGCAGGACCGCTACGTGCGGGCGGGCTCGCTGGCCGACCTGGAAGCCGCGATCGACGCCCAGCGGCGGGCGGTGGAGGCGACCGGCGCCGGGCAGCGCGACCGCGCCCGCTATCTGCTCAACCTGAGCGCCGCGCTCCAGGCCCACTTCGGCCGTACGGGCTCACGAGCCGGCCTCGACGCCGCGGTGGAAGTGGCCCGCTCGGCCACCGCGGCGCCCGGGGCCGGCCGCGAGGCCGGGCAAGCCATGGCGTTCCACGGACTGAACAATGCTCTCCAGGCCCACTTCGCCTGCCATCGTGATCCGGCCGTACTGGCCGAGGCGGTCGATGCCGCGCGGTCCGCGCTCGCCGCCATCCCGGAAGGCCACCAGCAACGGCCGATGTTCCTCGACGGTCTGGCAGCCGCCCTGCACCTGACCTACACGGCGGGAGCCGGCGTCCCGGCGCTGGCCGAGGCGGCCGCGCACCTGCGCCGGGCGGTCGAGCTGACGCCGGTGGATCATCCGGACCTGGCCACCCGCCTGGTTAACCTGAGCGTCACGGTGGAGAGCCTGCACGAGCGCACCGGCGATGCGGAGGCGCTGCGGGAGGCGATCGCCGCGGCCCGGCGGGCCCTGGACCTCCTGCCGGACGGTCACCCCGACCGGGCCGTCGCCTGGTACGCCCTGGGCGACGCTCTGGAGACCTACCACGGGCCGACGATGGACAAGGCCGGTGTCGGGGAGGCTGTGGCCGCGTTCCGGTCGGCCGCCCGGGTGCGCACCGCCACGCCCTCGATGCGGGTCCGGGCGGCCGCCGCCTGGGGACGGCTCGCCGCCCGGGCCGGTGATCCGCGCGAAGGCCTGCGCGGGCTGACGGCCGCGGTGCGGGACCTGGTGGCGGTGTCCGCGCCGGAGCTGGACCGGACGAGCCAGGAGGACCAGCTCGCACAGTTCGCCGGCATCGCCTCCGACGCGGCGGCCTGCGCGGCGGAGCTGGACCGGCCCGGCACGGCGGCCGTCCTGCTGGAGAGCGGACGCGCCACGTTGCTCGCCCGGCTGCTGGACTCGCGGACCGACCTGACCGAGCTGCGGCGTCGCCATCCCGAGCTGGCCGGCCGGTACGAGGACCTCCGGGCCGCCGTCGACTCCGAGCCCCGGCCCGATCCGGCGGCCCGGCCGGGCCCGGCCGACGTGGCCCGTCTGGTGGCGGTGCGCCGCACCCAGGTCCGCGAGCTCGACACGACCATCGCGGCGATCCGCCGGCTGCCGGGCTTCCGCGACTTCCTGTACCCGTCGAGCGTTGCCGGTCTGCGCCGGCAGAGCGGGCCGGGCGTGGTGGTGATGGTCTGCGTCAGCGATCTCGGCTCGTACGCCCTGCTGGTGACCTCGCGGGAGATCCGGTCCGTGCCGTTGCCGGCCGTCAGCGCGTACGCGGTGGCCCGGCTGACCCGGGAGTACCACCAGGCGATCCGCGCCGCGGCGCACGAGGTGACCAGGACGGTCCTGGCCTGGCTGTGGGACCACGTCGCCGAACCGGTGCTCACGGAGCTCGGCATCACCGGCGCCCCGGTGCACGGCTGGCCGCGACTGTGGTGGGCGGCGACCGGCGTGCTGGGCCTGCTGCCACTGCACGCCGCCGGACGGCCTGAACCGGGCGGGCACCGCACAGTCCTGGACCGGGTGGTGTCGTCCTCCACCCCGACGGTTCGGGCGCTCGCGTACGCGCGCCGGGACGGGGCCCAGCCGGACGGGGACGCATCGACGCTGGTGGTGCCGATGCCGCGTACCCGTGGTGGGTCGGACCTGCCCGGATCGGAGGCGGAGACCGCGCGGATCGCGGGGCTGCGGCCGGCCGGGACGACAGTCCTGGCACCGGCCGACGCGCACCGCGACCGGATCCTCGCGGAGCTGCCGCGGCACGCCCGGGTCCATTTCGCCTGCCACGCCACCAACCCCGACCCGCGGCACCCGTCGGCCGCCGCGCTGGAGGTCACCGACGGCCGGGCGCGGCCGCTGAGCGTGCTCGACGTGACCCGGCTGCGACTCACCGGTGAGCTCGCGTTCCTCTCCGCCTGCTCAACCGCCAACGCCGGCGAAGCCCTGGCCGACGAGGCGATCCACCTGGCGTCCGCGTTCCAGCTGGCCGGCTACCGGCACGTGATCGGCACCCTCTGGCCGGTACCGGATGCTGTCGCTGCCCGGGTCGCCGGCCCGGTGTACGACGGCATCGCCGCAGCCGGTACGGCGGACGCCGCGCCCGTAGCCCTGCATCACGCGGTCCGCGAGCTGCGCCGCCGTTACCCGGACCGGCCGGCGCTGTGGGCGACCCACGTCCACTCCGGATCGTGACGACGAAATCCGGTTGACCGGCGTGATGGGGTTGCAGCGTGATCGACCTGTCTCGCGGGCTGTCCCCGGCAGCTCTCAGTGCCATCGAGGACCTGGAACGCCGGGTCGTCGCGGCCGACGGCGGCCGGCTCAAGCTGGAGTGGAACACGTTGCGCCACCGCTCCGGGCAGGACGTCGAGGACGTGCTGTGGTGGGACGGCGACCGGCTGCTCGGCTTCCTGGGCCTCTACACGCACAGCGCGCCCACCGTCGAACTGGCCGGCATGGTCGATCCCGCCGCGCGGCGCCAGGGCATCGGCACCGCGCTGCTGGACGCCGCGCTGGAGCTGTGCCGGCAGCGCAAGCCCGGAGCGGTGCTGCTGGTCGTGCCCCGGCACTCGGCGGCGGGACGGTCGCTCGTGCAGCGCCGGGGCGGCAGCCTCGACCATTGCGAGCATGCTCTCCAGTTGCTCGATGCGCCGGCCGAGGTGCCGGCCGATCCGCGGGTCACCGTCCGCCCGGCATCTCCTGCCGACATGGACGCCGTGCGGGAGCTGCTGCGCCTGGGCTTCGGGTGGGAGCCGCCGGAGTCCGCCGGCCACGACCCGAATGCCCTCGTGGTCGAACGGGACGGCCGCGTGGTCGGCACCGCCCGGGTGAATCGGGAAAGCGACCGGGCCGGGATCTACGGCTTTGTCGTCCACCCCGACCTCCAGGGACGCGGCATCGGGCGGGACGTGCTGCACCGCATGTGCCGTACGGCCCGGGCCGGCGGCGCGGCTGTCGTCCACCTGGAGGTGGCCACCGACAACGACCGGGCGCTGAACCTCTACACCTCCCTGGGCTTCCAGCCGGTGATCACCGAGGACTACTACGCGCTCACCTGACCGGGCCCGGGCCGGTGTTGGCCAGGCTCGCGTCGCCGCCGTAGTGGGCGAGGACCCGGTGGTCCATCAGGCGCCGCCACACCGGGGGCACCAGCGCGGCGACCAGCATCGTGGCGTAGCCCGCCGGCAGCTGCGGGGACACGTCGAAGCTGCGCAGCACCTGGTAGCGGCGCAACGGGTTGGCGTGGTGGTCGCTGTGGCGCTGCAACTGGAACAGGAACACGTTGGTGACCAGGCGGTCGCTGTTCCAGCTGTGCCGCGGGTCGACCTTCTCGTAGCGCCCGGCCGGGTTGAGCTGCCGGCGCAGGCCGTAGTGCTCCAGGTAGTTGACCGCCTCCAGCAACGAGAAGCCCACGACGGCCTGGGCGAGCAGGAACGGCAGGACGCCCGGGCCGTACGCGACGGTGAGCGCGACGACCAGCACCACCGTCATCGCCCACGCGTTGAGGACGTCATTGCGCGGCGTCCACGGACTGCGGGAGCGGATCCGGAAGCGCTGGGTCTCCAACCGCCACGCCGAGCGCAGGCTGCCCAGCACCGTACGCGGCCAGAACCGCCAGAAGCTCTCCCCGAGCCGTGAACTCGCCGGGTCCTCCGGGGTGGCGACGCGCACGTGGTGTCCCCGGTTGTGCTCGACGAAGAAGTGGCCGTAGCCGGTCGGCGCCAGGGCGATCTTGGAGAGCCAGCGTTCCACGTGCTCGCGCTTGTGGCCCAGCTCGTGAGCCGTGTTGATGGCCACGCCGTTGACGATGCCGATGGTCAGCACCAGCCCGACGCCGCCGGCGAGGCTCGGGCCCCGCGTCCAGACGGCGCAGGCCACGATCAGCGCGGCGTACTGGGCGGGCAGATAGAGGTAGGTGATCCAGCGGTAGTAGGGCGAGCGTTGCAGAGCCGGCACCAGGTCCTCGGGCGGGTTGGCCCGGTCCTCGCCGATGAGCAGGTCGATGGCGGGGATCAGGCCGAAGACGACGACCGGGGTGAGCAGCCAGGCCCAGCCGGTGTCCCAGCGGGCGGCCACGGCGAGCGAGACGAACGGCAGCGCGGGAATCACCAGGGCGAGCGGCCACAGCGGGCGCTTGGTGTCCCGCCAGGCGGGGGCGGTGACGATGGGGACCATGCCGTCATCCTTTACACGGGACATGCTCGTGTCAATATTTTGGACAGGGCTGTGCGTCGCGTCTAAGATCTGCCGTGATGAGTTACCGCGAGGAGAAGAGCCGGCAGCTGCGCGAGGCGATCGTGGACGCCGCCCGCGCGGCCGCCGTGTCGCAGGGCTGGGCGGCGGTGAAGATGGCCGACGTCGCCGACGCGGTCGGGGTGAGCCGGCAGACCGTCTACAACGAGTTCGGTAACAAGGCCGGGGTGGCCGAGGCCCTGACCGCTCGTGAAGTGAGCCGGTTCGTCGACGCGGTCCAGGCTGAGCTGCTCGCCCACGGCGGCGACATCCGGGCCGCCGGCGAAGCCGCCATCCTGCGTACCCTCACCGAAGCCGCCGACAACCCCCTGGTCAAGGCCATCCTGACCGGTACGGAGGGCGACGACGGTCTGCTGCCCTACCTGACGACCCGCTCCGAGCTGGTGCTGACGACGGCGAGCGCGGTGGTCCGGGACTGGGCGTCCGCGCACGTCCCCGAGGCCGGCGAGGGCACCGTGGCCGCTGCCGCCGAGTCCATCGTCCGGCTGGTGCTCAGCCACGTCGTGCTGCCGTCCGCCCCGGCCGAGCAGACGGCCGCCGTGCTGGCCGACACCCTGGTCCGGCTGCTGCGCTGACCGCCCGGGCCGGGAATCCGGCGCCGCCACGAGTGGTTCGCACCGGGGTGAAGAAGATCGGTTTCCTGTCCTTCGGGCACTGGCGGGACGCGTCCGGGTCGCAGACCCGCAGCGGTGCCGACGCCCTGCTGCAGACCATCGAGCTGGCCGAGGCGGCCGAGGAGCTGGGCGTGGACGGCGCGTTCGTCCGGGTGCACCACTTCGAACGGCAGCTCGCCTCGCCGTTCCCGCTGCTGGCGGCGATCGGCGCGCGGACGTCGCGGATCGAGATCGGCACCGGCGTCATCGACATGCGCTACGAGAACCCGCTCTACATGGCCGAGGAGGCCGCGGCGGCCGACCTGATCAGCGGCGGCCGGCTCCAGCTGGGCGTGAGCCGGGGATCGCCGGAGACCGTGCTGCGCGGCGCCGAGGTGTTCGGTTACCGGCCGGCCGAGGGGCAGAACGCCGCGGACGCCGCCCGGCAGAAGACCGAGGTCTTCCTGGCCGCGATCGACGGCGCCAAGGTGGCCCGGACCGACCCGTCCCGCACCGGCTTCAGCGGTGGCCTGGCCGTGCAGCCGCAGTCACCGGGTCTGCGCCGGCGGATCTGGTGGGGCTCGGGCACCCGGGCCACCGCCCAGTGGGCCGCCCGCGCCGGGATGAACCTGCAGAGCTCCACCTTGCTGTCCGAGGACACCGGGGTGCCGTTCGACCAGCTTCAGGCCGAGCAGATCGAGCTGTACCGGCAGGCGTGGCGCGAGCAGGGCCACGACTGGGAGCCGCGGGTGTCCGTCTCGCGCAGCGTGCTGCCGATCACCGAGGAGATCGACCGGATCTACTTCGGCGAGCAGGCCCACGACGACCAGGTGGGTCTGCTGGAAGGGGTGCGGTCGCGCTTCGGGCGCACGTACGCCGGGGAGCCCGACCGCATCGCCGATGAGCTCGCGGCCGACGCGGCCGTCCAGGCGGCCGACACCGTGCTGTTCACCGTGCCCAACCAGCTCGGAGTCGCCTACAACGCCCGGATCCTGGAGACAATTACCCGACACATCGCCCCGGCCATCGGCTGGTCCCCGGCGCAGCCCGTGGCCCCGGGCAAACCCTGAGGCCGCCTCCGGGTCACCGGCGGCCGGCTCCTCCCCCGGACTGAGCCCTGACCCCGACCGGCGTCCGGTACCGCCGATTCGCCGCATTCCTGCCGCCCGCCGCGACCCGAGCCGGGCACCGGGCCGGCTCCGGGTCCGGCGCGGGTCCGACCCGGATGTTCCCAGCTCCCCCTCTGCCTAGGTTCAGGTTCGACACAGGAATCGACGCAGGGGGAACCAGCGATGAGCAAGCGACCGGTGACGGTTCGGGTGGCACGGTGGAGTGCCGAGCACCCATGGCGGGCGGTGGCGCTGTGGGTCGTGTTCGTCGCGGTCTGCTTCGTCGGGGGCAACGCGGCCGGCCTGCAGGAAGCCACGGCACAGGATCAGGCCGTCGGCGAGTCAGGACGCGCCGGCGTGATGATCGAGGGGGGCAAGTTCCCCGACGAGCCGGCCGTCGACAATGTCCTGATCACGTCCCGGTCCGGCCCGCTCGACCAGAAGGCCGCCGGAGCCGCGGCCACCGCCGCGGCGGCTCAGCTGCGGACTGTCCCGGGCGTCGCGGAGGTCGGCGAGCCGGTCAAGGCCGTCGACGGCACCGCGCTGCTGCTGCCGATCACCATGAGCGGTGACCCGGAGACCGCCTCCGAGCGGGTGGAGCCATTGCGTACGGCCACCGCGCGGGTCCAGGAGCAACACCCGGCCCTGCGTGTCGAGCAGGTCGGCGGGCCCTCCATCAACAAGGCCCTCGACGACACGCTGGGGGCCGACTTCAAGCGGGCCGAGATCCTCAGCCTGCCGGTGACCCTGGCCATCCTCATCGTCGCGTTCGGCGCGCTGATCGCCGCCGGCATCCCGGTGCTGCTGGCCCTGTCCTCGGTGGCCGCCGCGATCGGCTTGTCGACCTTGGCCTCACACCTGGTGCCGTCCAACGACTCCACCTCCAGCGTCATCCTGCTCATCGGCATGGCGGTCGGCATCGACTACTCGCTGTTCTACGTCCGCCGTGAACGGGAGGAACGCGCCAAGGGCCGCGGCCACGTCGACGCGGTGGAGATCGCCGCGGAGACCTCCGGGCACGCGGTCGTCGTCTCCGGTACGGCCGTCGTCATCGCCATGGCCGGGCTGTTCCTGGCCCAGGACGCCATCTTCTCCTCGCTGGCCGTGGGTTCCATCCTGGTGGTCGCCGTCGCGGTGATCGGGTCGCTGACCGTGCTGCCCGCGCTGCTGGCCAAGCTGGGCCGCTGGGTCGACCGGCCGCGGGTGCCGCTGCTGTGGCGCCTCACCGCCCGCCGCACCGGAGCCGACGGCGTCGTGCGGCCCAGCCGCTTCTGGTCGCTGGTGCTGCGCCCGGCCCTGCGCCGCCCGCTGCCGACCCTGCTGATCAGCGTCGGGCTGCTGCTCGCCCTGGCCGCACCCGCGCTCGGCATGCAGCTCAAGTTCCCCGGCACCGAGGACCTGCCGCGCACCACGCCGGCGATGCAGGCGTACGACCGGCTGGCGGCCGCGTACCCGAGCAACGGCACCACCCACCTCGTGGCCGTGCAGGCCTCCGCCGAGCAGGCGCCCGCGGTCAAGGCGGCCCTCACCCAGCTGGCCGCGAGCGCCCGCGGTGACCGGCTGTTCGCCGCGCCGGAGCAGGCCGGACCGGAGATCGAGGTCTCCCCGGACTCCCGGGTGACCGTGCTGGAGATCGCCACACCGTTCTCCTCGCGCAGCAACGAGGCCGAACAGTCACTGCACCGGCTGCGGGAGACCCTGGTCCCGGCCGCGCTGGGCGGGCTGGGCGGTGCCTCGTACGCGGTCGGCGGCGGCGTCGCCGAGAGCGAGGACTACGCCGCCCACGTGTGGAACAAGCTGCCCGTCGTCGTCGGCTTCGTGCTGCTGCTGACGTTCCTGGTGATGGCGTGGACGTTCCGCTCGGTGGTGGTGGCGCTGACCTCCATCCTGCTCAACCTGCTCTCCGCCGGCGCCGCGTACGGCCTGCTGGTGCTGGTCTTCCAGAACACCTGGGCCGAGGGCGTGCTGGGCTTCACCTCGATGGGCGCCATCGTCACCTGGCTGCCGCTGTTCCTGTTCGTGGTGCTGTTCGGACTGTCGATGGACTACCACGTCTTCGTGGTGAGCCGGATCCGTGAGGCGGTGCTGCGCGGGGTGCCCAACCGCGAGGCGGTGGCCGAGGGCATCACCGGCTCGGCGGGCGTGGTCACCAGCGCCGCCATCGTGATGGTCGCGGTCTTCTCGATCTTCGCGACACTGTCCACCATCGACATGAAGCAGCTCGGCGTCGGCCTGGCCGCGGCGATCCTGCTCGACGCGACGCTGATCCGGGCGGTCGTGCTGCCGTCGCTGATGACGCTGCTCGGCCCGGCCAACTGGTGGGCGCCGCGCCTGCTGCGGGGACGCGGCCGGCACTCGGCCGGCGGACCGGCGACCGGTGACACCCCGGCGCAGGACGAGCAGACCCCGGAGCTGATCGGCGCCCGCTGACCAACCCGACAAGCGCCGGCCGGAAGCCACGGGGTTCCGGCCGGCGCGCTGTGCGTTACCGGTGGATCAGGCGGCGACGAAATCGCGGAAGCGGTCCACCGCCCGGCCGGAGATGGCCCGCCCGTGCCCGAAGACCGCGTGCTCGAACTCCAGCCCGGCCAGCTTGGCGACGCTCCTGGCCTGCTCGTCGAGATCGGCCGTGACCATCTTGGGCGTGCTGCCGACGCGGCCGCCCCGCTTGCCGGCGGCGGCGTCCCCGGCGAAGAGGATGCCGCCGGAGCGGTCGAGCAGGAAGGACAGGTGCCCGGCGGTGTGACCGGGCGTGTGCACGGCGGTGAAACCGGTCAGCGGCGAGTAGCCGTCGGCGGTGACGACGTCGTCGACCGGGGCGGGCTCGGGAGTGCCCATCATCAGCGAGGAGAGCTTCAGCAGCGGATGGCTGTACACGGCCCGCTCGGCGCCGGTCACGTAGGGCACGTCGGCCTGGTGGGCGACGATCCGCGCACCGGACCGGCGGCGCACCTCGGCGAGCCCGCCGGAGTGGTCGGGGTGGTGATGGGTGAGAAGCACCGTCCGCACGTCACCGATCGAACGGCGCATCCCGTGCAGCACCTGGGCGATCTTCGCGGACCGGCGCGGCAGGCCGGTGTCGACGAGCACAACCCCGTCGTCGGTCACCACCAGATGCACGTTGACGTACCCGATACCGACCTCGAAGACCCCGTCGACCACTTCACGCATCCGATGATCTTCGCACCCGGCCGCCCCGCCGGGCCGCCACGACCCGGCCACCGGACGAAAACGGCCCGCGTCAGTGGCGGGCGTCCTCGATCGCGCGTTGCAGCGCCCGGCTCACCTGGTTGAACACGCGGGGGTCGGCCGAACTGTAGACGGTCACCTCGGCGTCACCGCGGTACGCCGCCCGCAGCGCCCAGGACCGGGTGTGCGACGGCCAGCCCGCCAGTGCCAAGGCCGCCAGAAGTGCGCCGATCGCGACGTACCATCGGCCCGGCATCGCGAGTCGCGCCCAGCCGGCGCCGGCGACGGCGAGCAGGACCGCCGCGACCACCCGGCCGATCCGGCCGCCGTCCTGGCGCACCCGGGCGACCTGGCGCAGTTCGGCCACCACGAAGGCCTTCGTCGTCCCCGCCTGCCAGATGAACAGCTCGTCGGTGACGGCGGCGTCGGGCCCGCGGTAGTAGGTGCGCACATGTCAGTAGAGCAAGGCGCCGGGCGTGATCGCCATCGTCGTCAGTCCTGCAGCGCCACCGGAACCGGGCGCAGGTCGATCCGGACCGGGGTGCCGACCGTCAGCTCCGCCAGCGACTCGCCGCTGACCTGGGCCACCACGATGCTGTCGCCCACCTGGACGGTGACCCGGCTGGTCGGGCCGAGGAACGCCGTGGACAGCACACGGGCCTGGCCGTCGGGGTCGGGCACGACGCCGACCGACTCCGGGCGCACCAGGGCGGTCACCTCCGGGCCGCCCGGGGACGGCTTGACCAGTGGCAGCCGGGTGCCGAGCACGGTGACCGTGTCGCCGTCGACGTGGCCGGGCAGCCGGTTGCTGAGCCCGACGAAGTCCGCGACGAACGCGCTCGCCGGGCGCAGGTACACCTCGGCCGGCGCGGCGAGCTGCTCCAGCCGGCCGGAACGCATCACCCCGACCCGGTCGGCGATGGCCAGCGCCTCCTCCTGGTCGTGGGTGACGAACAGGGTGGTGGTGCCGACCTCGGTCTGGATCCGGCGGATCTCGTCGCGCAGCTGCACCCGGACCTTGGCGTCCAGCGCGGACAGCGGCTCGTCGAGCAGCAGCACCTGCGGCTCGATGGCCAGCGCCCGGGCCAGTGCCACCCGCTGCTGCTGGCCGCCGGAGAGCTGGTGCGGATAGCGGCCGGCGTGCTCGCTGATGCCGACCAGGTCCAGCATCGTCGCGGCCCGGTCACCGCCGGAGCGCCGGCGCAGCTTCAGGCCGAACTGGACGTTCTCCAGCGCGGTCAGGTGCGGGAAGAGGCTGTACGCCTGGAACACCATGCCCATGTCACGCCGGTTGGCCGGCAGGCCGGTGATGTCCTTGCCGCCGACCAGCACCCGGCCGCTGTCCGCGTCCTCCAGCCCGGCCAGGATGCGCAGCGCGGTGGTCTTGCCGCAGCCGGACGGGCCGAGCAGGGCGATCAGCTCGCCGGGCTCGATGTGCAGGTCCAGCCCGTCCAGGGCGTGCACGGCGCCGAAGGTGCGGCGCAGGTCGTTGAGGTGGACGGCGACACCGTTCATCGGGACGCCTTTCTGCGATCGCCGAACAGGGACAGGAGCAGCAGCAGCACGAACGCGAGGATGAGCGCGGCCAGGGACACCGCCACCGACATGGTCGCGCTGCTCTTGCCGAGCAGGTTGATCGCGACCTGCAGGTTGGTGCGGTTCAGCAGCGAGGCGATGGTGAACTCGCCCAGCACCAGGGCCACGGTCAGGAACGCGGCGGACAGCACGGCCGAGCGGATGTTGGGCAGCACCACCCGGGCCATCACGGTGAACCAGCTCGCGCCCAGCCCGCGGGCGGCCTCGGCGAGCGTCTTGACGTCGATCGCCGACAGGCCGGCGTCGATCGCCCGGTAGGCGTAGGGCAGGACCAGGATCGTGTACGCGAACGTGAGCGTCAGCGACGAGCCGCCGAGGAAGTAGTTGACCCACGCGTACACCGGGGCCAGGCCGACGACCAGCACGATCGCCGGGATGGTCAGCGGCAGCAGGCAGATGAACTCGACCAGCGGGCGCAGGCCGGGCAGCCGCAGCCGGACCCAGATCGCCGTCGGCACCAGCAGCACCAGCATGAGCAGGGCGGTGAGCAGGGCCTGGCCCAGGGACGCGACGATCCCGTCGGCCAGGTCGGGGTAGGTCGCGCTGAGCTTCGGCCAGTCGGCGAGCAACGACCAGGTGCCGCTGTCCCCGCGGGTGGTGAACTCCACCATCGCCGCGAGCGGCAGCAGGAAGAAGACCCCCATGACGGCCAGGACCGTCCAGCGGAACGCGGACTGCCGGCGGGCCCGGCGCGCCCTCAGCCCAGCCATCGCGCGGTCCGCTTCTGCAGCAGGGCGTACAGGGTCATGACCACGGCCACCACGACGACCATGCCGAGCGCCATCGCCTTGCCGAGATTCTGCTGGCCCAGGACGACCTCGCTGGTCAGGGCGCTGCGGATCTGCAGCGGCACGATCGGATTGCCCTGGCTGACCAGGGCCGCCGCGGTCGCGTACGCCGAGAACGCGTTGGCGAACAACAGCAGCGTGGAACCGAGGAACGCGGGCGCGAGCAGCGGTCCCGCCACCTTGGTCCAGTACTGCCAGGTGGAGCCGCCGAGGCTCTCGGTGGCCTCGCGCCACTGCGGGCGGATCCCGTCGAGCGCGGGCAGGAACACGATCACCATGAGCGGGATCTGGAAGTACGTGTAGACCAGCACGAGGCCCGGCAGCTCGAAGAGCCAGACGCCACCGGAGTAGATGTCGACGCCCAGGTTGTCCCGCAGGAACACGGTGACGAAGCCGGACAGGCCGATGGTGGCGATGAAGGCGAACGCCAGGGTGACGCCGCCGAACTGGGCCAGGACGCCGGACGCGGCGGTGACGATGCGGCGCAGCAGCCCGCCGGGCCTGGCGGTGGCCAGCGCGTACGCCAGCACCGCCCCGAGCACCGCGCCGATGAGCGCGGTGACCGCCGACAGCAGGATGCTGCGCCCGAACGCGTCCAGCACGTAGGAGTCGCCCAGCGCGGTCACGTTGGCGAGGGTGAAGCCGCCGTCCCCGGCGAACGCGCCGATCGCCACCACCAGCGTGGGGATGACCAGGAAGACGGTGACGTAGGCGAAGAACGGCAGAGTGCCGAGCAGGCTGCGCACCTGGTTCAGGCGCAGCCGGCCCCGGGGGGCCCGGACCGGCGGCACGGGTGCCGCCAGTTCCGGGCCGTCGAGGACGGTGGCCATGCTCAGCCGATGGCCTTGGCCCAGTTGGCCGCCAGGTACTCCTTGGCCTTGGTGGTCTGCGCCTCGGTCTGGAAGACCGGGGTGCCCTCGACCTTGGGCAGGGCCGCGAACGCGGTGGCGTCGATCGTGCCCGCCTTGACCATCGCGTCGGCGCGCACCGGCCGGGCGCCGCCCTTGAGCCAGAGGTTCTGGCCCTCGTCGGAGTACAGGAACTCCTCCCACAGCCGGGCGGCCGCCGGGTGCGGGGCGTCCTTGCTGATGGCCTGCACGTAGTACGAGCCGAGCACCGCACCGGCCGGCACCACGGTCTTCCACTGGATCTTGCCGCTGAGCTTGGCGCCCTGCGCGACGTTGAGGTAGTCCCAGTCGATGACCACCGGCGTCTGGCCGGACTCGACGGTGGCCGGGGTCGGGTCGACCGGCAGGAAGTTGCCGGCCTTCTTCAGCTGGCCGAAGAAGTCGACGCCGGGCTTGATGTCGTCGGCGGAGCCGCCGTTGCCGAGCGCGGCCATCGCGACGCCGGCGAACGCGGCCCCGGCCTGGGTCGGGTCGCCGTTGAGCGCGACCTTGCCCTTGTACTCGGGCTTGAGCAGGTCGGCCACGCTCGCCGGGGCGGGCACCTTGGCGCTGTCGTAGCCGATCGACATGTAGCCGCCGTAGTCGTTGGTCCAGGTGCCGCCGGCCTCCTTGAGCGCGTCCGGGATGTCGGCCCAGGTGGCCACCTTGTACGGGGCGAACCTGGCCACGTTGGCGGTCGCGACGGCGCTGCCCAGGTCGAACACGTCGGGGGCCTTGTCCTGGCCCTTGAGCTGGTCGGCGGCGTTGATCTCGTCCTGGCTCGACGCGTCGGGCTGGGCCGAGTTGACCTTGATGCCGTACTTGTCGCCGAAGGCCTTGATGATCGCGCCGTAGTTGGCCCAGTCCGGCGGCAGCGCGATGACGTTGAGCTGGCCTTCCTTCTTGGCCGCGGCGATGAGCGCGTCCATGCCACCGAGGTCGGCGGCGCTGGCGGCGGTGGCCGCGCCGGTGCCGCTGGAAGCGCTCTCCTTCTCGGGCGGGGAGCAGGCCGTCAGGCCGGCGAAGGTCGTGACCGCCAGCAGGGCCGCGGCGGTACGGGCAAGGGTCCGCACTTGGGTTCCTCCATCTCATCGGCACCCGCCGAGCCGGCGGTGCCGCTGTGGATCATGAGAGTACGGGGTATCGGGCGGGCGGGCGACAGGCGACGATCAGGCGTCGGCGGCCTGAATGACAGCCGTCACGAACTGGTCGTTCTCCACCGCACCACCACCGTGGGGCTGGGCGAGGCGGTCACGGGCGTAGCCGTACGCGACTCCGCTGCGCGGATCCGCGAAGCCGAGCGAGCCCGCCGCGCCGAAATGGCCGAACGCGGCCGGGCCGAGAAACGGATAGGGGGTCGACATGGCCTCGAAGCCGAGGCCGAACTGGGCACCGGAGCCGCCGGACAACAGGTCGGGCGCGGTGCCGCCGGCGGTGCCGAAATCGGCGGTGGTCGCCGGGCGCAGCAGCGGTTCCCTGCCGTTGAGGCCCGACACGGCCGCAGCATACAACCGCGCGACGCCGCGGGCGTTGCCGACACCACCGGCCGACGCCTGGCCGTGGGCCCGGACCATCCGGCTGTTGGCGAAAACGGTCAGGTCGGTCGGCGGGTCGGCGTGCAGGTTCAGCGCGATGCCGGTCAGGCTGCCCGGGTCCGGCCCCGGTTCACGTCCGACCGGCGGGGCCAGCGGGCGGAAACGCGGCTCCAGCTCCGCGGGCAGACCGAGGAACAGGTCGATGTCGTACGGGGCGCGGACGCGGTGCTCGTACGTCCGCTGCAGTGACCGGCCGGTCACCCGGCGCACGATCTCGCCGGCGAGCGCCCCGATCACCAGCGCGTGGTAGCCGTACCCGGCGCCGCGCGGCCAGTACGGCCGCTGCTTGGCCAGCCGCTCGGCGATGATCCGGTCGTCGGCGAGCTCGGCGGGCCCGAAGCCGCCGTCCACCCCGATCAGCCCGGCCCGGTGCCCGAGCAGCTCACGCACGGTCACGTCCGAAGTGAACTGCGGCCAGTAGTGCCGCACCGAGCGATTGACGTCGATGACGCCGTCCTGCACGAGCAGCGCCACCACCAGGAAGGCCGCACCCTTGGTCACCGACAGCAGACCCATCAGCGCTTCCGGGTCGATGGTCCAGAGGTCGACGACCTGCTTGCCGTGCCGGTACACGGCCAGCTGGGCGCCGACCTCACCGAGCCGGGCCAGCTCGGCGGCGAAGACCTCCCGGACCTTCTCGTAACCCGGGGCGACTGTTCCGTGCACCAGCGACATCGCCGGGCCTCCTTCCGCCTCCCCCATCGTGACGCAAACCGGGCCCGGAAGTCTCCCCCGCCACGCGGCCCCCGTCCGAAGACGATCAGGGGTCAGGCGTCCCGGCGGACGACCGCGACAGTGGCGGCGAGCACGGCGACCGCCGTCCATCCGGCCGGTAGCCACAGGCTGTCGTCGAAGCGGTCCCGGACGAACGGCCCGATCACGTAGTAGTAGCCGAGCACCACCACGACGGCCGCGAGGGCGTGACGCAGCAGGGTGCCCACGGCCGCCGCCAGCACGGTGGTCAGGACGAGGTAGGCCGGGTCGCCGGTGCCGGCGACCAGCACGGTCACGACCGCGATCGGGACGGTGGCCAGGGTGAGGACGAGCGTCCTGGTGAGCTGCAGACGGGCCCGGCGGGGTGTGCAGAGCAGCGTGGTCCGGATCTGGCCGCCGTCGTGCTCGGAGGTGGCGGCGAGCACGCCGAGGACCAGGAAACCCGCGCGGGCCAGGGGGATCGGGTCCGGGTCGTCCCGGGCGACCAGCGCGATCAGCGTGGTGACGGCCCAGGTCAGGGCCACGGTCAGGGCCAGGGCGGGCAGCGTCGCCAGCTTCAGCAGCTCGGCGCGGGCCGTGCTCACGCGTCGCGCCGGTGGAAGACGTACGCGGCGCCCCCCAGCAGGACGGCGACCCAGGCGCCCATGACCAGGCCGGCTGTCACCGGGGTCAGGTCGGCCACGATGTCGTGGGGCTCGATGAACATCTGCGCACCGGCCAGGTCCGGCAGGTAGGCCGCCAGCGGGGTGAGCTTGGTGAGCAGGAAACTGACCGAGACGACGGTGGAGTTCACGATCAGGACCGTCAGCGGCAGGACGCCGCTGCGGGTCAGCAGGGTGATCCCGTACGCCAGCAGCGCGTCCAGCACCCAGTAGACGACGACCCCGGCGATCCGCGGCCCGGCCCCGCCGTCGAGCACCCCGGCCACCGCCAGCGTCACCGCCGCGCTGACCGCCGCCGTCACCGCCACCCACAGCACCAGCGCCCCGGTCTTGGCCGCCAGCAGACGCATCCGCGACGGCACACAGACCAGGCTCGTCGCGATCTGCCCGCCCCGGTACTCGCTGCCGGCGGCGACCGTGCCCAGCACGAGCGGTCCGAGCACCCCGACGGTCAGCTCCAGGAAACCGGTGTCGGGCGAGCTCGCCGCCGCCCGCGAGTTGAGCAGCACCACGAGCGGCGGCAGGAGCAGGCTCAGCGCGACCGCCACCCACGCCGACGGCAACCCGGCCAGTTTCAGCAGCTCGGCCCTCACCACCGGCCCCGCGTCCCGGTCGAGGTGAGCGCGAAGTAGGCGTCCTCCAGGGTCGGATGCTCGCCGGTGACCTCGGCCAGAGTCCCGGCGGCGATGATCCGGCCCCGGTCGATGACCACGACGTCGTCGACCGTCTCGGCGAGCTCGCCCATCAGGTGGCTCGAGAGCAGCACTGTCGCGCCGTGGGCAGCCCGCCGGCGCAGGAACTCCCGCATCCACCGGATGCCGCCGGCGTCGAGCCCGTTCACCGGTTCGTCGAGCACCAGCACCGCCGGGTCCCCGAGCAGGGCCGCCGCCAGCCCCAGCCGCCGGCCCATGCCCAGCGAGTACGTGCCGACCCGCTTGCCCGCCGCCGAGGTCAGGTCCACCAGCTCGAGCACCTCGTCGACCCGCGAGCGCGGCAGCCCGTTGCTGGCGGCCACCCAGCGCAGGTGTGCGCGGCCGGTCCGTGAGCGGTGTGCCCCGCTGCCGTCGAGCAGCGCGCCGACGACCGTCAGCGGCCGCCGCCACTGCGCGTACGGCCGTCCGGCGACCAGGGCCGTGCCCTGCTGGGCGCGGTCCAGGCCGAGCAGGATGCGCAGCGTGGAGGACTTGCCGGCGCCGTTGGGGCCGAGGAAGCCGGTGACCCGGCCGGGGCGGGCGGTGAAGCCGACGTCGGTGAGGATCGTGGCCCGGCCGCGCCGTTTGTGGACGTGCTCGATGGTGATCACCC
This sequence comes from Actinoplanes sp. NPDC051405, assembly GCF_055586185.1. Taxonomy (NCBI): domain Bacteria; kingdom Bacillati; phylum Actinomycetota; class Actinomycetes; order Micromonosporales; family Micromonosporaceae; genus Actinoplanes; species Actinoplanes sp. NPDC051405. The sequence goes on along the minus strand of NZ_JBVJIR010000015.1, from coordinate 51,644 downwards.
CGCCAGTCAAGGCGCCCGCCGGGCCGGCCACATCGGACCGTGGTCGGGACCGCGATATCGGACCGTGGTCCGACGCCGGACGCGCGGACCGCACGTAGGGTGCGGGGGTGCAGGAGGTACGGCAGCGGCCCGCCCGCCGGTCCCGGGTCTGGCCGGTCACCGGGGCGATCCTGCTCGCGCTGGTGCTGATGCTGCTGCTCGTCGGGGCGGACGGGGTGCTCGCGGTGGTGATGCCGTCGCTGATCGCCGTGGGCGCGGTGGCCCTGGCGGCCTGGGCGATCTGGCGCAGCCACACCGAGCGCGTGGCCTACGAGGCCCGGCTGACCCGCTGGGCGGCCTCGGAGGCGGTGCTGGCCGAGCGCCTGCGCCTGGCCGGGGACCTGCACGACATCGTCTCGCACGGCCTCGGCCTGATCACCGTGCGGGCCGCCGCGGCCCGGCTCTCCGGCGACCCCGGCGAGGCGCGGGAGGCGCTGTCCGACATCGAGTCCGCCGGCCGCGAGGCCACCGGTGAGCTGCGCCGGATGCTCACCGTGCTGCGCACTGCCGACGACCCCGGGCCGCGGCTGCCGACGGACGATCTCGGCCGGTTGCCCACGATCGTGTCCGACGCCGGGGCCACCGGGGTGCGGGCGCGCCTGACGCTCGAGCCGATGGGCCCGGTCTCGCCGGGCGTGCAGGTGGCGATCTGCCGGACGGTGCGGGAGGCACTGCACAATGTGGCCCGGCACGCCGGCCCGAGCGACGTGCGGGTGCACGTCCACCGCGACGGCGACACGGTGGTGGCGAGCGTGCACGACAGCGGGCCGGACGGACCGTGGCCCGGCACACCCGGCGCCGGGCACGGGCTGATCGGCGTCCGGGAGCGGGTCACCGGTCTGGGCGGCACGCTGCACGCCGGGCCGGTCGAGCTGGGGTTCCGGGTGGTCGCGCGGATCCCCGACCGGGAGCCCGGATGAGCGCCGTACGGGTGCTGCTCGTCGACGACCAGCCGTTGCTGCGGCACAGCCTCGCGATGATCATCGGCAGCGCGCCGGACCTGGCGGTGGTCGGGCAGGCCGGTGACGGCGCCGAGGCGCTGGAGGTGGCCCGCCGCACCCGGCCCGACGTGGTGCTGATGGACGTCCGGATGCCCCGGCTCGACGGGTTGCAGGCCACCCGGCGCATCTGCGCCACCCCGGAGCTGGCGGCGACCCGGGTGGTCGTGCTGAGCATGTTCGAGCTGGACGAGTACGTCTACGAGGCGCTGCACGCCGGAGCCTCGGGTTTCCTGCTCAAGGACGCCCGGCCCGACGAGCTGATCACCGCGATCCGCCGGACCCACGCCGGCGAGTCGCTGTTCGCCCCGTCCATCCTGACCCGGCTCGTCGAGCACTACGTCGCGGTTCCCCGCACACCTCCGGCGCCGGCGCCCCGGCCGCTCACCGCCCGCGAGACCGAGGTGCTGACGCTGATCGGGCGCGGGCTGTCCAACGACCAGATCGCCACGCGGCTGACCATCTCGATCAAGACGGTGAAGACGCACGTGTCGCACCTGCTGACCAAGCTGGCCGCCCGGGACCGCGCCCACCTGGTGATCGCCGCCTACGACACCGGGCTGGTGACGCCTCGGCCGCGCTGAGCCGGGTCACTCCGCTGCTGGACGAGCCGCGCGCACCTCGGTGTGGTGCTCGGCCAGCGCGTCGTTCATGCCCTGCAGGAAGCGGCGTACCAGGGCCAGATCCTCGTCGCTGAAGCCGGCCATCACGTCGTCGGTGCGCTTGCCCAGCGGGCCGAAGAACTCCAGGGCCAGGGCCATGCCGGGCTCGCCGTAGCGCAGGTGCACGACCCGGCGGTCGGTGCTCTCCCGGGTGCGGCGCAGGTGGCCCGCGCGTTCCAGCCGGTCGATCGCCGCCGTGGTGGCGCCCGAGGAGAGCCCGATCGCCTCGCCGAGCCGGCCCGGGGTGAGCGGCGCGCCCCGGCCCTCGGCGTGCATCACCGCGATCAGCGCCTGCAGGTCGGTGGGGTGCAGCCCGTGCCGCTGGGCGAACGCGTGCCCCACGTGCTGCGCCTCGACGCTGTACGTGCGCAGCAGGTTGACGATCTCCTCGCGGAGCCTGTCCCGCTCCGTCTTGCGCGCCCGGTACACCCGCTCAGTGTTGCAGATGCCGTCGCACTGGTGGAGACTCTCGATGGTCGAGATTCTTTGCCGTGGAGGAATGATGGTGCTTCGGACACTCACCGGACGGCTCACCGCATGGCTGGTGCTCGTGGTCGCCCTGTTGCTCGGCGGCTCGGTCATCGCGAGCGCGGGCGAGGTCCGCACCGCCAACGACCCGACCGCCTCGCTGCCCTCGGCGGCCGAGTCCACCAAGGTCGCCGCGCTGCAACGGCAGCTGCCGTCGGGACAGAGCAACCCGGCCCTGGTCGTCTACAGCCGCGACGGGCAGGCGCTCACCGCCGCCGACGTCGCGAAGATCGAGGCCGACGCGCGGGCATTCAGGACGCAGAGTCCGCCGGTGTTCTCCGACCAGCGGGACGCGGCGCTGGTCGCCGTTCCGTTGCCGGCCGACGCCCCGGCCGACCGGACCATCGCCGCGGTCGCCGGGCTGCGCGACACCGCGCGGGCCGGGCTGCCGGACGGGCTGACCGCCCAGGTCACCGGGGGCGCCGGGTTCGCCGCCGACATCGCGGACAGCTTCACCGGCGCCAACACCAACCTGCTCCTCGTGACCGTGGTGGTCGTGGCGCTGTTGCTGCTGATCACGTACCGCAGTCCGGTGCTCTGGCTGGTGCCGCTCGCCGTCGTCGGCCTCGCCGACCGGGTGGCCAGCGGGCTGGTCGCGCTCCTCTCCCGGCACACCGACCTCACCATCGGCGACTCCACCGTCGGCATCGTCACGGTGCTGGTGTTCGGCGCGGGCACCGACTATGCCCTGCTGCTGATCTCGCGCTACCGGGAGGAGCTGCACCGCCACGCCGACCGGCGCGAGGCCATGCGCCGGGCCCTGCGCGGCGCCGGCCCGGCCATCGCGGCCAGTGCCGTCACCGTCGTGCTGAGCCTGCTCACCCTGCTGCTGGCCGGCCTGGGCGACACCGTGGCCCTGGGCGTCACCGCGGCCCTGGGCATCGCCGTCGCCGCGCTCTTCGCCCTGATCGCCCTGCCCGCCGCGCTCGTGGTCTGCGGCCGGGGCCTGTTCTGGCCGTTCATCCCGCGCGTCGGTGCGGGCGGCACCGAGCAGGAGCGCGGCCTCTGGGCCCGGGTCGGCCGCGGCGTCGCCCGCCGCCCCGGCCTGGTCACCGTGGTCGCGCTGGTCGTGCTCGGCGTGCTGTCGACCGGCCTGATCGGCACCCGGCTCGGGCTCTCGCAGACCGAGCAGTTCCGGGTCGAGGCCGAGTCCGTCGACGGCCTGACCACGCTGAGCCGCTACTTCCCGGCCGGCGCCGCGGACCCCACCGTGGTCATCACCGCACCGGCCACCGCCGACCAGGTCCTCGCCGCCGTGTCCGGCACGCCGGGGGTGGCGCAGGCCCGGATCGCCGAGCGGGCCGGGCAGTCGGTCAGCATCACCGCGGTGCTGACCGCCGCTCCCGACACCCCGCAGAGCTACGGCACCATCCGGGCGCTGCGCGCCGCGGTCGGCGACGACGCCCTCGTCGGCGGCAGCGTGGCGATCGCGATGGACACCCGGGACGCGTCGCGGGTGGACCTGCGGGTGATCGTGCCGGTCATCCTGCTCGTGGTGCTGCTGGTCCTCGGCCTGCTGCTGCGCGCGGTCGTCGCCGCCCTGCTGCTGATCGGCACGGTGATCGCCAGCTTCGTCGCCGCCCTGGGCGCCGGCTCATGGCTGTTCCGCGAGCTGCTCGGCTATCCCGGCCTCGACAACCAGGTGCCGCTGTACGCGTTCCTGTTCCTGGTGGCGCTCGGCGTCGACTACAACATCTTCCTGGTCACCCGGGCCCGGGAGGAGGCCGTGACCCGTGGCACCCGGGCCGGGATGATCCACGCCCTGGCCGCGACCGGCGCGGTGATCACCAGCGCGGGCATCCTGCTCGCGGCGGTGTTCGCGGTGCTGGGCGTGCTGCCGATCATCACGCTCACCCAGATCGGGGTGATCGTCGGTCTCGGCGTGCTGCTGGACACGCTGCTGGTGCGTACAGTCCTGGTCCCGGCGCTGGCCACGCTGCTGGGCGACCGGTTCTGGTGGCCGGCCGACCCGGCGGCCCCGCACCGCGCGCACCAGGCGGGACCGGTGGAGCAGCCGGCGGCGGTGGCATGAGCGCCGACGGCCTGGCCGCCGCCGAGGCGGTGCTGACCGAGGCGCTCGACAGGGTCCCGGTGTCCTTGCGGGAGCCGTGCCGGCGGATCGCGCAGGCCGGAGGCGAACGGCTGCGGGCCGGACTCCTGCTGGCGGTCGCCGGCCGGGCCTGGCCCGGCACGTCGCGGCGCACGGCCACGGCCGCGGCGGCCGTCGAGCTGCTGCACCTGGCCGCGATCGTGCACGAAGACCTGCTGCAGGACGCCCCGGTACGCCGCAGCGTGCCCACCATCAACGCCAAGGAAGGCACCACCGTCGCCCTGCTCGCGGGCGACCTGCTGATCGGGCTCGCCCACCGGCTCGGTGCCACCGCCGGGGCCGGCCCGCTGCTCAGTGATGCCCTGACCGGACGCTGCGCCGGGCTGGCCCTCGAGGCCGACAACCGCTTCCGTCCCGAGGTGGACGCGACGACCGCGCTGCACATCGCCGAGCTGAAGACCGGCACCCTGCTGGCCGCGGCCGGCCGGCTCGGCGCGGTCGTCACCGCCGCACCCGAGGACGGCCTCCAGGAGTACGGCCTGGCCTACGGCACCGCGTCGCACCTGCTCGACGACGCCCTCGATCCGGGCTCGTCCTTCGCCGCCGGGATCGTCACGCTGCCCGCCGTGCACGCCCTGGCCGCTCGCCCGGAGCTGCGCCGCCTGCTGCGTCCCGGCCTGGACGAGGCGCACCGTCAGCAGGCCGGCGAACTGCTGGCCACCGGCGTGCCACCGACCTTGACGACGATCACCGAACTGCTCGGCCGAGCGGAAGCCGCCCGGCCGGAGCTGGTGGGAATGACGAAGCGGTGCCGGGACAGTCAGCTCGCGCTGATGACCCGGCACCGTCCTGTGCTCAATTCGTGAGCGTGCCCCGCAGCAGGCTCTTGCCGGAATGCGCGGCGTCACCGTCGTACGCCTCCGCGGACACGTCCACCAGCCGGTAACGGTTGAGATCCGCACCCGGCGGCAGCGGCAGCACCACGTCGGCGGCGCCCGAGAGCGCGGCACTGGACAGGTTGCCCATCGCCATCATCCTCGTGGTGTCGTCCGGGTCGATGAGCCACACCTCGTAGTAGCCGGTCGTCAGCGGCAGGTTGCGCACGTCGAGGCGCAGCTTGCTGCCTCCGATGACCTCCGCGGCTCCCCCGGCCGCCACCGGCGCACCGCCCAGCCGGGCCAGGCTCGCCTTCGCGGTCACCCTCGGCGGCTCCGGACGGTCGGTGAATCGCTGCACCGTGACCGTGCCGGCGATGGCGAGCACTGCAGCGGCCGCCGCCGCGAGCACGGGCAGCACCCAGCGCCGTTCCCGCCGCTGGGGCAGGCGCCGCACGGGTGCGGTCACCGCGGCCTCGATGCCGGCCCAGACACGTTCGGGCGGCGGCGGCAGCGCCCGCAGGCCCTGCGTCTCCGCCCCCAGCTCGGCGACGTGCCGCAGGTCGTCGATCTCCGCCCTGCAGCCCGGGCACTCGGCCAGGTGGACGGACTCGTCGGTGTCCGCCGCTTCCTCAGAGAGCGCGAGAAGGACCAGCCGATCGGGATCCAGATGCTGCACCGTCCACCTCCCACCGTCGTCGTAGATTCGCCATGCCCCGCCGGATGTGACTCTTGACCGTGCCCAGTGGCAGTCCGGTCAGAGCCGCTATCTGGGGATGAGTGAGGTCGTCGTAGAACGCCAGCTCCAGGCTGCGCCGTTGCTCGGCGGGCAGCTGGGCCAGCTCGTCGGCCACGACCAGGCGGTCCAGCACGCGTTCGGGGCTCTCCTCGTCGGCGACGGGCTGGGCCCGTACCGTCGAGGCCACCCGCTCCTCGCGGGCCGCCGACCGCAGCCGGTCGACCGCCTTGCGCCGGGCGATGCCGAGCAGCCAGCCGAGCATCCCGCCACGTTCCGGATCAAACGTACCGCGACCCTGCCACGCCGCCACGAAGGTCGTCTGCGTGACGTCCTCCGCATCGGCTCGATTGCCCAGCAGGCGTACGCCGAGATAGAGCACCGCGCCGCCGTAGCGGTCGTACGCCAGGCGCAGCGCATGCTCGTCGCCCGCCCGGAAGCGTTCGGCGAGTTCGTCGTCGGGATTCATCGGCCCCCTTTCCACCTGCTCATTCGCTCCCCGGCCGGGCCGTGGATGCAGCGGGATCTATTTTTTCCGTGGTGCGTCCAGCCGTGCCGGACCCAGCGAAACCACGGGTTGTCCGAACCCGGATACCCACTCGCTAGGAGAATCAGATGCGTCTTGTGCCCCTGCGCCGCGTGACCGCCGTCGGCGCGGCCACCCTGATCGCCTTCGGCGGTCTGGCCGCACTGACCGCCACCCCGGCCTTCGCCGCCACCTCCCAGGTCTCCGTCGTGCACGGCATCCCCGGGCAGAACGTGGACGTCTACGTCAACGGCGAGAAAACTCTGCCGGACTTCGCTCCCGGCAAGGTCGCGGGCCCGCTGTCGCTGGAGGAGGGCAGCTACGACATCGCGCTGACCAAGCCGGGTGACGATATCAGCCAGGCCCTGCTCAAGGTGGACGACGCCGAGATCCCCGGCGGCGCGAACATCAGCCTCGTCGCGCACCTGAGCGAGGACGGCGAGCCGGCGCTGGCCCCCTTCGCCAACGACGTGAAGAAGGTCGCCGCGGGCCAGGCCCGGATCATCGTGCGGCACACCGCCGCGGCCCCGGCCGTCGACGTGCGCGCGGGCGGCCAGCCGGTCTTCGAGGACCTGACCAACCCGAAGGAGGCCAAGGCCGACCTGCCCGCGGGCGCGGTCGAGGCCGACGTGGTGCTGGCCGGCACGGACACCGTGGCGATCGGCCCGGCGGACCTGAACCTCAAGGAGGGCACCGCCACGATCGTCTACGCGGTCGGCTCGGCCGAGGACAAGACCCTCGACCTGGTCACCCAGACCATCGCCGGCCTGCACTCCGCACCGGGTGGCGTGCCCAGCGGCAGCGGCGGCCAGGCCGACCGTGGCCTCGGTCTCGCCTGGTACGCGCTGGCGACAGCCGGTCTGCTGATGCTCGCCCTCGGCGCGCGCCGGCTGGTGCCGGGCCGCCGATGACCGTCGGATCCCCGGGCACGACCCGCAAGGGCCGCGCCCGGCTCCTCGTCGTCGCCGGGCTGGTGCTGCTGATCGTGGTGGGGGTGGTCGCGTACCTGTCGCGGCCCGAGCCGTCCGTCGGCTCCTCGGCGGTCGCCGCCCTGGAGTCGGCGCCGCCCACCGCGTCGTCCGCTCCCCCGGCCCCGGCCGCTGTGCCCGAGGCGAAGGCCCCGGCCGAGGAGGTGGCCCCGGCGCGGCTCGAGATCCCCGCGCTCAAGCTCGACGCCACCGTGGCCGAGGTCGGTGTCAACGCCGAGACCGGTGAGTTCGACGTCCCGCCCAGCGTCGACCGGGTCGGCTGGTACCGCTTCGGCCCGGGAATGACCGCGACGGCCGGGTCGATCGTCGTGGCCGGCCACGTGGACAGCGCCGATCAGGGCAAGGGCGCATTCTTCCGGCTCAGCAGCCTGGAACCGGGCGACAGAATGACGCTGGCCGGCCCCCGCGGCGCCGGCCGCGCATTCCAGGTGGTGGCCCGGGAAAGGTACAGCAAGACCCGCATTCCGCTGGACAGGTATTTTGCCCGCGACGGTGCTCCGCGACTGACGCTGATCACCTGCGGCGGGCCGTTCGACAGCAGAACCCGGCACTACCGCGACAACATCGTCGTGACCGCGGAACCCGTGTCCTGACAGCGATCTGCCCGCTCGGCCGACGCCGGGCGGGCAGATCAGCGGGTACGCTCACGGCAACGCCCCGTGTCCGCTGTATCCCCCGTTCGGTGGAGGCGGGACATCGGCCGAACGGTGGATGCCGAGGGTTCGGAATGCGACCCATATTTTTGCATTAATTCGACCCTAAGAAAGCCTCAATTTTCGCTGGGAAATTGGTGTGGACGGGCGCTGGCTCTTAACGTCTGCATGCCGGTACCCGGCCGGGCCACCAAAAGGGCTCGCGGACCGGCTCATCCGCCAATGAAATGGTTACAGAAGAGGTGCCACCCATGCGAAGGCCGACTTACCGTCGGGCCGCCCAACGCCGGGGCCCGGACCGTCGCATCATCGCCGCGGTCGCCGTACTGATCGCCTTCGGCGGGGTGATCGGTGTCACCCAGATCTCCAACGCGGACGAGAGCAAGACGGTGGCCTGCGAGGCCCCCGCCGCCGACCCGGCCGCACCGGCCGGCAAGAGCGCCGCGACCGACCCCAAGGTCGGTACCTACACGGACAAGGACGGCGACGTCCAGCACAAGGGCGACGGGCAGCTGGCCAAGGGTGAGCAGGCCCCGAAGCCGCAGCCGGTCGAGAACTGCACCACCGGCAAGACCACCACCAAGCAGGTCAACGGGCTGCAGATCCTCGCCAACAGCTGCGAGGACAGCAACCTGGACGCGCACGACGGTTTCCAGAAGGGCGACCGCTGCGTCTCCACCGAGTTCGGTGAGGTCGGCGAGCAGGCCAAGAACCCGACGCTGCTGATCACTGACTTCCCCGAGTCGGTGAAGGCGAACACCCCCTTCACGCTGAAGGTCAGCACCCGCAACCTGGTACGCGACCGCTTCCTCGCGGCCGGACAGGGCGGCTACTACGTGGAGAGCTCGGTGCTCACCGCGGAAGGCCTGGTCCGCGGCCACTTCCACACCGCCTGCCGGATGCTCGCGGCCACGAACGAGGCTCCCGACCCGGCCCCGGTGCCCGCGTTCTTCGTGGCCACCGAGGACAAGAAGGGCGGCGCGCAGCCCGACACCGTCACGATCCAGGTCCCGGGCCTGCCGCAGGAAGGCATCGCGCAGTGCGCCTCCTGGGCCGGCGACGGCTCGCACCGGATCCCGATGATGCAGCGCGCCAACCAGACCCCGGCCCTGGACGCGGTGCGCGTCAAGGTCGAGGGCGGCGACGAGGAACCGCCCGCCGAAGAGGAGCCCCCGGCTGACCCGCCCGCTGACAACGGCGGCGGCAACAACGGCGGTGGTGACAACAACGGCGGCGGTGGCAACAACGGCGGCGGTGGCAACAACGGCGGCGACGACGGTCAGGGCGACGGCGGCCAGAACAACGGCGGCGGTCAGGGTGACGGCGATCAGGGCGACGGGGACCAGGGTGACGGGGACCAGGGTGACAACGGCGGTGCCGCGAACCCCGGTGCCACCGCGACCCCGAAGACCGAGACCGGCACGACGCCGCCGAAGACCGGCACCGTGACGATCCCGCCGAAGAACGAGGCCGACGCCCCGAAGCCGGTCAAGACCACCAAGCCGGCGCCCGCCAAGGAGCCGGAGAAGGCCGACAACGAGTCGACCGACAACAACGAGTCGGCGAACGACGACTCGGAGAGCCCGGCGCAGGCAGTGGCCGGCAAGACCACGAAGCCCCGCGCCACCCAGGAACCGGCGGCCCAGGTCGTGACGAACGACGACAGCGACGACGGCGCGCCCGACCTGCAGGCGGAACAGAACGTGCAGACCGGTGACGACTCGAAGCTGGCCCTGACCGGGGCCAACTCGATGACGTTCATCCTGGGCGGCGCGCTGTTGATCCTCTGCGGCGCGGTGGTCCTCGGCGCGACCCGGCGGCGCCGGGCAGCGGCCCGGGACTGACAACAGCGGCAGATGTTCGCGCGGTCACCGATCCGGTGACCGCGCGAACTGCCGTTCCGGCTTGCGGTTAATGTCCAGCGCGTGCCAGGACTCAAGAGAACGACGCCAGCCGGCTGCACGGTGACGGTGTGCCGGGACTGTTGCTGCGGCAACGCCCGCAAGCACCCGAAGGTCGACCACGACGGCCAGCTGGTCCGGCTGCGCGAGTCGCTGCCGGCCCCGCATCAGGTACGGGTGAGCGAATGCCTGGACGCGTGCGCGGAAGCCAACGTCATCGTGGTCCACCCGGAGCCGGGCGCGCGCCGCCGCGGTGCCCGGGCGGTGTGGTTCGGCCTGGTCGGCGACGACGCGGTCGAGGAGGACATCGCGGCCTGGGTCCGCGCGGGCGGCCCCGGCGTGGCCCCGATGCCGGCCATCCTCGAGCTCTCCGTCCTCCGCCGCTGACCTCCACTCACCGCCCCGGCGCGACTCCGGCCGGCGCAGCGCTCACTCCGGCGCGACGCCGAGCCGGCACAACGCTGGCCCGGGCAGAACCCGCTGGCCCAGCGCAGCTGCGACCCGGCGCGGCGCGGCTGCGTCTCGTGGGTGCCGGGCCGGGCTCAGAGCTCGGCCGGGGCCGGCTCGCGGGCCAGTAGGCCGGTCACCGAGGCCGCGTCGCCGGGCCGCCCGAACAGATACCCCTGGCCCTGGTCGCACCCGATCTGCCGCAGCATCATCCACTGCCCGTCGGTCTCGATGCCCTCGGCGACGGTCTGCAGCCGCAGCGCCTGCCCCAGCCCGACCACCGCGTCCACCAGCGCCACGTCGTCCGCGTCCGTGTCGACCTGCTCCACGAACGTCCGGTCGATCTTGATGATGTCGACCGGGAGCTGCTTGAGGTAGTTCAGCGACGAGTAGCCGGTGCCGAAGTCGTCGATGGCCAGCCGTACGCCCAGGGCCCGCAGCGCGCGCAGCGTCCCGATCGCGCCCGTGATGTCCTCCATCAGCATCGACTCGGTGATCTCCAGGGTCAGCGAGCCGGCCGGGATGCCGGCGTCCTCGATCGCCGCCGCCACGTCCGCGACCAGGCCCGCGTACTGGAACTGCCGCGCGGACAGGTTGACGTTGACCTTGAGGCCGGCCGCGGCCGGCGTCTCGCGGCGCCAGCGCGCCAGCTGCGCGCAGGCCTCGCGCAGGACCCACCGGCCGAGCGGCACGATCAGGCCGTTGGCCTCCGCCGTGGCGATGAACTGGTACGGACTGAGCAGCCCGTCCTCCGGGTGACGCCACCGCACCAGCGCCTCGACCCCGGTCATCCGCTGCGTGGTCATGTCGACCACGGGCTGGTAGAGCACCACGAACTGCTCCTGCTCCAGCCCCAGCTCCATGTCGACGCGCTGCTGCGCCTCCTCCAGCACCGAGCGGGACATCGACGGTGAGAACACCGCGTACGCGTTGCGGCCGGCCCGCTTGGCGGCGTACATGGCCAGGTCGGCGTCGCGCAGCAGCTGCCCGGCGGGCAGGTCGCCGCTGGCGATGCCGATGCTCAGCGAGCAGGTGACGTCGCGGCTGTCCAGCCGGATCTGCTCCCGGCCGGCCAGCAGCAGCCGCTCGGCCAGCGCGACGGCGTCGGCCGCTTCCAGGTTCTCGACCAGGATCGCGAACTCGTCACCGCCGAGCCGGGCCAGGGTGTCGCCGGGGCGCATCTCGGCCCGCAGCCGCCCGGCCAGGGTGGCCAGCAGCTCGTCGCCGGCGCTGTGCCCGAGGTTGTCGTTGACCAGCTTGAAATCGTCGAGGTCGATGAGCAGCACGGTGACGCCGCCGCCGGAGCGACGCTGGACGGCCTGTTCGAGCCGGTCACGGAACAGGGCGCGGTTCGGCAGCCCGGTCAGCGAGTCGGTGAACGCCTGGCGGCTGAGCTGCTCCTCGAGTTCCTTGCGCCGGCCGATGTCCCGCAGGCTGATCACGGCGGCGCGCAGGTCGGCGTCATCGGTCCGGTTGGTGCCGATCACGTCGAGGTGCAGCCAGGAGCCGTCGGGCCGCCGCAGCCGGGCCTCCGTACGGGCGGTGCCGCCGGGCACGGCGAAGAGCGCGCCCATCCACGCCCGCAGCCCGGCGAGCTCGTCGGGATGGGCCAGCTCCACCATCGCCTTGCCGGTGACCTCGGCGCCGGTGAGACCGAAGATCCGCTGGGCCGACGGGCTGGCGTAGCGGACCGCGCCCTTGACGTCGATCGCGAACACGGCGTCGGAGGCGGCTTCGAGCAGCATCTCGGTGCGGTGCTCGGCGGCCTGGCGGCGCCGGTCCAGCCGCCGCCGGCTGCGGGCGTTGATCGAGCTCAGTGCGACCAGGCAGGACATGATCGCGACCAGGGAGACGGTGGAGACGGCGTTGGCGCCGGTGAGGTCGGGCAGCAACGCCAGGTAGCCGGCCACGGCCACCGCCCCGAGCCCGACCACCAGGGTGGGCCCGTACAGGGACGCGGCGGTGACCAGGATCAGGGCGACCCCGGGCAGATAGAGCATCAGCCCGTCCTGGTCGAGCCGGGAGAACAGGAACAGCAGCGGCAGCTCGGCCGCCCACCAGAGGACCAGCCAGCTCCGGAGCCGGGCGCTGCGGACGAGCCGCGCCCACGGCAGGAGGGCGGCCACGAGCTGCACGAGCGCCGCGGCGAGCACCGGACCGAGCAGCCAGCGCCGGTCCGGTACCCAGTCCACGGCCACCCGTACGCAGCCGAGCAAGGTCACCCCGGCGGCGACCGAGGCACCGATCCGGATCTGCCGCGCCCAGTACTCCGCGGTGCTGTCGTCGAACTCCGCCGGTTGCACGAGACCTGCGATCGGCAGCCCGGCAGCGTTCGTGAGGGAAACCGGGCCCTGAGGCGTACCCCCGTCACCATGCCCACGCCTCAGGGCCCGGACCGCCGTTGCCGACGGGCGGGAAGATCCGGTCCAGCTCATCCAGGGTCTCCGCGGAAAGCTCGGTGTCCAGCGCCAGCAACGGCAGGTCCAGCTGCTCCGGCGTGCGCGGGCCGAGCACCGGCGCGGTCACCCCGGGCCGCGACAGCAGCCAGGCCAGCGCGACCGTGGTCGGCTCCTGGCCCAGGCCGGCGCAGAGCTTCTCGAACTGCTCCAGCGCCGCGCGGTGCGGCTCGACCCGTTCCGGCGCGTGCAGGACGCTGCGGCCGGTGCTGCCCTCGCGCTGCTTGCGCAGCGCGCCGGACAGCGCACCGAAGTGCAACGGGGAGTACGGCAGGATGCCGATGCCCAGGTCCCGGGCGGCGGGCAGCACCTCCAGCTCGACGTGCCGGGTGAGCAGGTTGTATTTGGGTTGCTCACTCACCAGCCCCAGATAGTGGCGCCGGTCGGCGGCGGCCTGGGCCCGGGCCAGATGCCAGCCGGCGAGATTCGACGAACCCGCGTACCGGATCTTGCCCTGTCCGGTGAGCGTCTCCATCGCCTGCCAGATCTCCTCCCACGGGGTGTCCCGCTGGATGTGGTGCAGTTGCAGCACGTCGATCCAGTCGGTGCGCAGCCGGCGCAACGACGCCTCGCAGGAGGCGATGATGTGCCGCGCGGAGAGGCCGCCGTCGTTGGGCCAGTCGCTCATCGGCGCGTAGACCTTGGTGGCGAGCACGATCTTGTCGCGGGCGCCCGACTTCTCCAGCCAGCTCCCGATGAACCGCTCGCTGAGCCCGTCGCCGGTCTCCCGGCCGTACATGTTGGCGGTGTCGACAAAATTGATGCCCGCGCCGAGCGCGCGGTCGAGGACGGCATGGGACTCGGGTTCGCCGATCTGCCAGGCGAAATTCATGGTGCCGAGGCAGAGACGGCTGACCCGCAGACCGGTACGGCCGAGGTACACGTAACGCATGACACGACCGTAGGGTCGTATACGCGATGGCCCGAGCCGTTCGACCGTGCTCGAATGGTCGGATGATCCGGCTCGCATTCGCTCCCGCCGATCTCGCCGGTGTCCGGTTCGCCCACTCGCCGATGGCCGAGGTGATCGCCAGCAGTGTGGCGCTGACCAAACCGGACCAGTTCTGGATGTACGCCTCCTGGCGCGCGCAGGTGCGTCCGGTGCTGGCGGCGGCCCGGCTGGAGACGTTCCTCGCCGTGGTGGCCCGCCGGCAGAGCTGGGTGCCGGACTTCCTGAGCCCGGTGCCCGCGACTGCCCGGCCGCTGCTGCGCGACGAGCTGGCGATGATCGCGGAGACGCCGCTCGACCAGGTCGCGTGGGAGGTGGCGTACGCGTGGCGCGGGGTCTCGGACGTGCCGCCGGTTATCGCCCGCTTCGAACGCGACCCGGCCGGCGGGCTGGCGGTGCTGCTGCGCGAGATCCGGCAGTACTTCGCGCTGGCGCTGGCGCCGTACTGGCCGCGGCTGCGTACGGCGGCGGAGGCGGAGATCGCCCACCGCGCCCGAGCGGCGACCGAACACGGGCCCCGGGCCCTGATCCGCGACCTGCACCCGAACCTGAGCTGGGACGAGACGGCGCTGCGGATCGGCCAGGGCGACGGAGAGGTCGACTTCGGCCTGGACGGGCACGGGCTGGCGCTGCTGCCGTCGGGCTTCGCCGGGCCGAAGGTGTTCGCGGTGACGGAGACGGCCCAGGGCCGGGCGTTGTGGTATCCGCCGCGGGGCTACGGCGCGTTGTGGGACGGCACGGCGCGCAGCGAACCGACGGCGGCGCTGGCGGCGCTGCTCGGGCCGACCCGGGCGGCCGTGCTGACGCTGCTGGCGGTGCCGCACAGCACCGGCGAGGTGGCTGCGGCATTGGGGCTGGCCGCGGCGACGGCCTCACATCATCTGACGACGTTGCGTGATGCCGGGCTGATCGCGGGATCGCGGGTGGGACGAAAGCTGGAGTATCTGCGGACCGGGCTGGGTGAGCAGCTGGGCGGCGGCGCGGGCTGATCCGCCGCCCCGCTTCCGGATCTTGTGCAGCTCACGCCCCTCTTCTCCTCGGTCGGCCGCGGATACGAGTCTCAGTTCAGCAGGCTGGAGAGAGTGGCGATCGCGCCGGCGAGGGTCACGCCGAACCACGGGATGGCGGACAGGCAGGTCCGGGGCCAGGTGGCGCCGTTGGCGCGGTGCAGGGCCGCGGCTATCGCGGCTGCCACCACCGCGAGCACAAAGGACGCCAGCACAACGGTGAATGTCAGGACGGCGCCGGGGTTCATCGGGGCCGCCGGGGTTGAACGCTGACCATGGTGCATCCCTCCTGAGGTGGGGCCTGAGATCACCTGTTCCGGTGTGTTTTCCGGGGGTTACGTCACGTTAGCACTGACGCTATCTCGTTTAAAGAATGAAACATAACCTCTTCTGATACGGCCAGAATGGATCTCCATTGCTGATCTCCGTACCGGATTAAGGGATCTTTGTGCTCGGGCGGCCGCACCGTCCTGGCTATTCCGGAAACACCGGTCCTCATGTTTAGATTTTGTTCATGGCAGAAACCGATGTGGACGCCGACGAGAAGACCCGGGGCTCCGGACGCGCCGCGGTACGCATCCTGGGCGACCTGATCGCGGCCGGTGACCAGCTCCGCCCCGGCGACGTGGTGAGCCTCGACTACGTGATGGAGCAGAGCGGCGGCAGTCGCGCGCTGGCCCGCGAAGTGCTCCAGGTCCTGCAGATCAAGGGCCTGGTGACGCTGCAGCCCCGGGTCGGGGCCAAGGTCCAGCCGGTCGAGCAGTGGAACCCGTTCGACCCGGACGTCATCGAGTGGCGGCACCAGGTGGCCCCGCGCGTCCAGATGGACCTGCTCACCCAGCTGCGTGAGGCGGTGGAGCCGGAGGCGGCCCGCCTCGCCGCCCAGCACCCGTCCGCGGACGTGTGCCGGGATCTGATCAGTCTCAGCCGCCGGCTCAAACGGCTCGGCCTGGCCCGCGACGAGTTCCGCGACCCGGGCGAGGCCGGCAGCCGGCACCGCGAGCGGTACCGCGCCACGGACGAGGACTTCCACGTGGTGCTGCTCAAGGGATCCGGCAACGACATGTTCGTGGCCCTCAGCGCGCCGGTGACCAAGGCGCTCAACTACCGCATCGAGCGGGCCGCGACCGGTCCGGCGGGCAAGGTGCGACCCGCCGGCCCGGTCAGCAAGTTTCCCGAGGTGCCCGAGGAGGAGTCGCTGTGGCTGCACCTGGGCCTGGCGCACTGCGTCGAGCAGGGCCTCCCCGAGGCGGCGGAGACGTTCTCCCGCGCCATCCTCGAGGAGGTCCGCGGCGGGACCCGGTCACGCGTCCGCCGGTACGCGATCAGGGAAGCGCTGGATGAGATGGACCTCGAGATGCTGCACGAGGAGGACCGGGACGGTTTCGCCGCCGCCATCAGCGCCATCGCGGGCGAGATCTGATCGCTCAGCTCCGTCCGATGTCCCACACGACGGCGTGACTACCGGCCCCGGTGACCGCGATGGTGCCGGCCACCAGGCCACGGTCGTTGATGAACTGCACCGAGCCGGCCGTGACCCCACGGTCCAGCGGGCCGAGGTCAACGACGCGGGAGCCCCGCCAGACGACGCCGCGGCTGCCGCCCAGGTCGGCCACGCCGGCCACGTTCCCGGCCGCGTTCATCGCGGTGGCCACGCCGCTGACTCCGCTGAGCGCGGCGAGGTCGGTCGCCGTACCCCGGTGCCAGCGCACCGCCCGCAAGTGGGAGTTGTCGCCGGCGTTGCCGCCGACCTGGCCCCGGTCGTTGATCCCGACCGGGTAGCTCTCGGTCCCGCCGAGCGCGCCGAGGTCGGTGAAGACCCCGTTCTCCCAGAGGAACGCGTGCCAGCCGGAATCCGGGACCCGCACGGTGCCGACAACCTGGCCCCGCTCGTTGACGTCGACGCCGATGCTGGCGATCCCGACCGGCGGCGTGAGCCGGATGAGGCGACCGTCCCGCCACAGAGCAGCCTCGGTCTCGGCCCCGTCGGCGCTGATGGTGGAACCGGCGATGTCACCACGACTGTTGATGTCGTCGGCGAGGGTGTCCCCACCGAGACCGGGCAGATCGGTGGCGACGCCGTCCCGCCAGACGAACGCCTGGCCGTACTGCCCGCTGGTGGCGGTGTAACGGGTGCCGATGACGCGGCCGTGGTCGTTGAGCCCGGTCACGGAGATCCCGTCACCGGTGACGGCGGTGAGGTCGCGCATGACGCCGCGACGCCAGAGGAACGGGCGGGCGGTGCCGGCTGCGGTGAAGGCGGTGCCGGCTACGTCGCCGCGTTCGTTGACGTCCACGGCGTAGCTCGGGCCGCCGCCGGGGAGTGTGCCGAGGTCGGTGAGGGTGCCGTTCCGCCACCGGAAGGCATGGGTGGCGCCGGTGGCGGTCTCGCTGGAGCCGACCAGATAGCCGGAGTTACTGAGGGCGGTGGGGTTGCTCCAGGCGCCGCCGAGGGTGCCCACGTCGTGCGGGGTTACCGGGGTGGTGGTGGCGTGGGCGGCCGATGTGGTGCTGGCTGTTGCGGCGAGTGCGGCGATGACGGCTGTGGTCAGGAATCTGCTTGGACGCATCTTCTCCCCCTCCAGAATGTGGCGTTCCTCCGCCACTCTGCGGGTCCGTGCGCCTGACGTCTGTCCGTCGATCGTCCATGGTGGATTGGTTGATCGGCAGGTTGTGGGCGTTCTGGCCGTTTCCGCGTGGTTGTGCCTCCCTCTGCCCGCCCGTCCCCCTGGCCGTGCCTCCCCTTGGCCGCACCTCTCCCTGGCACGCCTCCGCATGTCCGGGCGTCCGCCTGCCCGCACCTTCGCCTGTCCGCACCCTCGCCTGCCCGCACCTTCGCCTGCCCGCACCTCCCTGGCAAGGCCTCTGCGTGTCCGGGTCTCCGCCTGTCCGTACCTTCCCCTGGCCGGGCAGGCGTTGGATTCGGGCGGCTGACCTGCGTTTCCGCGTCGGCGAGCGCGGCCGGCGTCTGCCCGCCGCTCGGAATCCGGCGCCGCGCATCCCGCCCAGGTCCCGGGCCTCAGTCCTGGGCCTCGGGTCCTGGGTCCCGCGTCTCGGGTCGCGCGTCTCGGGTCGCGCGTCTCGCGTCCCGCGCCCCGCGTCTCGGGTCCTGGACCTCGGGTCCCGGGCCTCAGTCCTGCGTCTCGGGTCGCGCGTCTCGGGTCGCGCGTCTCGCGTCCCGCGTCTCGGGTCGCGCGTCTCGCGTCCCGCGTCTCGGGTCCTGGACCTCGGGTCCCGGGCCTCAGTCCTGCGTCTCGGGTCCCGCGTCTCGGGTCCCGGGCCTCAGTCCTGCGTCTCGGGTCCCGCGTCTCGGGTCCCGCGTCTCGGGTCCCGCGTCTGGGGTCCCGGGTCCGACGTCCGGCACTCGCTCAGATCCGGCATCCGGCGACTGGCCTATGCGTTCGCATCCGGCGCCCGCCATTCGACGAGATGGGATGGCGCGGGGTCGCGGCCAGCCCGATCGCGGCGCGATCAAGTCCGGCGCTTCGTCCAGCCACCCACGACCCCGACCCCACACCGCGCACCGCGCACCGCGCACCGCGCACCGCGCACCGCGCACCGCGCACCGCGCACCGCGCACCGGCGATGCTCGCCTCAAAACCCCAGATCCAGCAAACCCTCTACCGGCGACCGGCGACCGGCGACCGGCGACGGCGGTGGCACGGCTACCCGCGACCGGGATCCACGGTCGGTGACCGAGGATCCACGGCCGGCGAGGTGGGGGCGCGCGCTTCAGCCCAGTCGTGCAGCGACGAACTCGGTCGCGTCGTCCAGGAACTTGTTGTAGTCCAGGTGTGCGGCCAGGCTCGTACCGCCTTGGCAGAAGCGGTCGTTGCGGTTGCAGAAGGACTGCGTTCGGTCCGCGAAGGCGTCCAAACCGCCCGCGCCGCGCGGGAAGACGCCGTTGCGGGTGCCGTTGCCCACGTTGAAGTCCTCCCCCGCGGTGAAGGTCGGGTCGCCGAAGAGCAGAACCGCCGCGACACGATCAGACAGAGCGGCCGGGATCGCCGGCTGGCCGGCGGCACGGCCACGGACCGACCTGCCCGCGAGGGCGTCACCGACCACATTCGCGCCCTGCGAATAGCCCATCAGGACGAACTTGGTGTCCGCGCACGCGGCCGCCGTCTGCTGCACGTTCGCCGCGATGCTCGTGACGCCCTGCCGGACGCTGGCCGTGTAGTTGAAGGAGGCCGGATAGTCGACAGCGGTCGACCGTACGGTCTGCGGCAGCTCGCGGGTGAGTTGCTGGGCGAGCGGCGTCAACAGCACGCCGAGGCCGGGCCGTTCGGTGGTACCCCGAGCGCCGATGACCTCCACGTCGGGACAGGCATTCCGAGGCGCCTGGGCCGCGAACGTCAATGGTGCGACAAGCAGGCCGGCCGCTCCGACAACACCCGTCGCCGCGATGGTGAGAACTGTGCGTAAACGCATTTCGTCATCCCTTTCCGATGGGCCGAGGACTATATGCATTCCATACGCAAAAACCCGGGAGCCCGCCCAACGCTGAGGATTAAGTCACATCCAGTGCAAAAATGATCCGCAGGTCGCGGCCATCCGTAGCAGCTCCATCGCCCTCGCCGGACCGGTCATGGCCACGCCGCGCCGCTCACCCAGAGGTGAACGTGCGTCCATTTACCGGCGGCTAGGCGGATGGGCGCTGCCCGCACCCCGGCACCCTTTGCGGCGAATTCGCCATTCGCACCGGACACACGCATGCCGTTCTGGGAACAGGCACAATGGACAGTAACGCCAGGCGGCGCCCCCCATGGAGCAAGCCGAACCCGCGACGGCCAAGCCCGACGCGAGCCGAGTTCCACGGCGGGGCCGTTCCTGCCGGCCGAGCTCACGCCACTGGGCGAGTTCCCCCCGGCCCGACCGCGCCAACGGCTGGGCCACCCCCGCAGCCGAGCGCACGCCACTGGGCGAGTTACCCAGCCCAGCCGGGCCAACGGCTGGGCCGCTCCGCGCGGCCGAACTCACGCGACCGGGCGACTCACCTCCACCCGGCCGAGTAGCGGAGACCGCCTCAGTCGTCGAAGTCGACGATGACCTTCACCGACGTGGGCGTCGACTGGCAGGTCAGGACGAACCCCGCCGCCACCTCGCCCGGCTCCAGCGCGAAGTTGCGCCGCATCACCACGTCCCCCTCGACCACCCGCGCCCGGCAGGTGCCGCACACCCCGCCCTTGCAGGCGAACGGCAGGTCCGGCCGCGACCGCTGCGCACCCTCGAGAACCGTCTCGCCCTCCGGCACGGTGACCGTGGTCGACCGGCCGTCGAGCACCACAGTGACCTCACTGCTCGGCCCCTCGAGCCGGCGCTCCTCCCGGACCGGCTCGGGCGGGGCCTCGTCCACCCAGAACAACTCCCGGTGCACCCGCGCCGGCTCCACGCCGTACTCGCCGAGCACCTCGGTCGCCGCCGTGACCATGCCGAACGGTCCGCACAGCCACCAGTGGTCCACGGCGCCGACGTCGATCAGCAGCGGCAGCAGTGTGCGCAGCTTCTCCGCGTCGAGCCGGCCGGTCAGCAGGTCCACCTCGCGGGGCTCACGCGACAGCAGGTGAACCAGTTCGAGGCGGGCCGGGTGGGTGTCCTTCAGGTCCGCGAGTTCCTCGGCGAACATGACCGTGTCGGCGCGCCGGTTGCCGTACAGGATGCTGACGTGGGCGTCCGGGTGCTGCAGCAGCGACGCGGCGATCGACAGCACCGGGGTGATGCCGGAGCCGGCGGCGATCAGGACGTGCCGGCCGCCGGTCGTGAGGTCCGGGGTGAAGGAGCCCGTGGGCGGTGCGACCTCGACCTCGTCGCCGGCCCGCAGGCCGTGCACCAGCCAGGACGACACCAGGCCGCCGGGGACCTCGCGCACGCCGATTCGCGGCCGCGCCCCGGCGGGCGCGCAGATCGAATAGGTACGGCGCTCGTCGGCCCCGTTGTCGGCGTGCCGCACCGTCAGCGACTGTCCGGGCCGGAACGCGTACCGGTCGGCCAGTTCGTCGGGCACCTCGAAGGTGACGGCGACCGCGTCGTCGCAGAGCCGTTCGACGGCGGCGACCCGCAGCGGGTGGAACTCGCGGACCACCACGTCAGATCTCCTTCACGTGCTCGAACGGCTCGCGGCAGACCGGGCAGCGGTGCAGGGAACGGCACGCGGTGGCACTGAACGCGGCGATCTCCTCGGTGTTGGGGTTCCCGCACTCGGGACAGGCGATGGCACGACGGCTCGGCGCGAGGGTGAGCGGAATCGGTCCGGCCGCCCGGCGAGGTGCCGCACCGGGTGGCGATATTCCGGCGGCGGCGAGCTTGTCACGCCCGGACGCGGTGATCCAGTCGGTGGTCCAGGCGGGCGAGAGCACCGTCCGCACCTCGACCCGGTCGTAGCCGGCCCGGTGGAGGGCGTCGGTGAGGTCGTCCTGGATGGTCCGCATCGCCGGGCAACCCGAGTACGTCGGTGTGATCGTGACGACGACACCGTCACCGGACTCGTCGACGGCCCGCAGGATTCCGAGGTCGGCCAGGGTGAGCATGGGCAGCTCCGGATCGGCCACCCGGGCAGCCACGGCAGCCGCGGTCACCACACACCCCCGGGCAGGGACCGCGCCACACTCTGCAACTCGGCCAGGATCTCGGTCAACGCGGCAGTGTGCACGCCGTCCCGCCCAGCGCCACCTCCGCCGTGCCCCTGGACCACAGCAGTCGGAGTTCGGAGCGTCGCTGCCGTCAGAACCTGAGCCCACACCGCGTCGAACTCCGCCCGCGTCGTGGACGGGTCCACCGCCACCGCCGCCCGGGCCAGGCGCAGCTCGACCTGGTCCGGCACGAACAGCTCGCCGACCAGCGGCGTCACCGCGTCGATCGCGGCCTGCATCCGCTCGTGGGAGATCTCCGTGCCGTCGCCGAGGCGGACCACCCACTGCGCCGCGTAGTCGCGGTGGTAGGTCACTTCCTTGACGCCCTTCGCGCCGATCGCCGCGAGCACCGGGTCGGCCGAGGCGGTCAGCCTGTCCAGCAGCGCGAGCCGCCACGTGGATAACACCAGCAGCCGGGCCACGAGGTGCGCGAAGTCGGCGTCCGCCCGTTCGACGAGCCGTACGTTGCGGAAGTCGGCAGCGTCGCGCAGATAGGCCAGCGCGTCCTCGTCGCGTCCGGCGTCCTCCACCTCGGCGGCCCGGGTCAGCAGCAGCCGGGCCTGGCCGAGCAGGTCCAGGGCGATGTTGGCCAGGGCCAGCTCGTCCTCCAGCTCCGGCGCGCGGGTCACCCACTGCTGCAGCCGGTGCGACATGATCAGCGCGTCGTCACCCAGCGCCAGGCAGTACGCGCTCAGATCGCCCCGGTCGACGTCCTGCGGAACGGCGGTGTCCACACCGGCGAGGGGGTCGGCGAAGCCGGTGCCGTACGCCCACCGCGCATCGTCGTCGTGATCGGTGAGCGCCTCATAGGCGGCGTCGAAGGACATGGCATCGCCTCAGATGTGCGGTACGGAGTCGGGAATCGAGTAGTACGTCGGGTGCCGGTACACCTTGTCGCCGCTCGGTGAGAAGAAAGCGTCCTTCTCGTCCGGGCTGGAAGCGGCCACGTCGTCCGAACGCACCACCCAGATGCTCACGCCCTCGTTGCGCCGCGTGTACAGGTCACGGGCGTGGTGCAGCGCCATCTGGTGGTCGGCGGCCCGCAGCGAGCCGACGTGCACGTGGTTGAGGCCGCGCTTGGCCCGCACGAACACCTCGAACAGCGGCCACTCGTGCTTGATCTCCTCGGTCATGCCGCTACCTCCTGACGACGCCGGGCGTGCGCGGCAGCCGCCTCGCGGACCCAGGCGCCTTCCTCGTCGGCGCGGCGCCTGTTCTCGATGCGCAGGGCGTTGCAGGGCCCGTCGCCGGAGATGACCCGCTTGAGCTCGGACCAGTCGATCGGCCCGAAGTCCCAGTGCCCGCGCTCCTCGTTCCAGCGCAGGTCGGGGTCGGGAAGGGTGACGCCGAGGGCCTCGGCCTGCGGCACGCTCATGTCGACGAAGCGCTGCCGCAGCTCGTCGTTGCTGTGCCGTTTGATCTTCCAGGCCATGGACTGGGCCGAGTTCGGCGACTGGTCGTCGGGCGGGCCGAACATCATCAGCGACGGCCACCACCAGCGGTTGACGGCGTCCTGCACCATCTCCCGCTGCGCCGGGGTGCCGCGCATCATCGTCATCAGCAGTTCGTAACCCTGCCGCTGGTGGAAGGACTCCTCCTTGCAGATGCGGATCATCGCCCGCCCGTACGGGCCGTACGAGCTGCGGCACAGCGGCACCTGGTTGCAGATCGCGGCCCCGTCGACGAGCCAGCCGATGACGCCGACGTCCGCGAACGACAGCGTCGGGTAGTTGAAGATCGACGAGTACTTCTGCCGGCCCTCGATGAGCCGCCGGGTCAGGTCCCCACGGTCGGCGCCCAGGGTTTCGGCCGCCGAGTACAGGTACAGCCCGTGCCCGGCCTCGTCCTGCACCTTGGCCAGCAGGATCGCCTTGCGGCGCAGCGAGGGCGCGCGGGTGATCCACTCGCCCTCCGGCTGCATCCCGATGATCTCGGAGTGCGCGTGCTGGGCGATCTGCCGGATCATCGTCTTGCGGTAGCCGTCCGGCATCCAGTCGCGCGGCTCGATGCGCTGGTCCTTGGCGATGGTCTCGGTGAAGGTCTTCTCGTTGGTCTCCGTGACCGTGTCCGTCATCGGGTCTCCTCCCAGGTGTGGAAGCCCTGTCCGGTCTTGCGACCGAGCTCGCCGCTGGCCACCTTGTCGCGCAGCAGCCGCGGTGGTGCGAACCTTTCGCCGAGCTCGCGGTGCAGGTGCTCCGCGATGGCGAGCCGGACGTCGAGGCCGACGAGGTCGGTGGAGCGCAGCGGCCCCATCGGGTGCCGGTAGCCGAGCTCCATGGCGCGGTCGATCGACGCGGCGTCCGCGACGCCTTCCTCCAGCATCCGGATGGCCTCCAGGCCGAGCAGCACGCCGAGGCGGCTGGTGGCGAAGCCCGGAGAGTCGCGGACCACGATCGGGGTCTTGCCCAGCCCGGCCGCCCAGAACTGGGCGGCGTCGCGGACGGTGTGGGCCGTCTGCGGGCCGACGACGATCTCGACGAGGTCGCTGGCCGGCACCGGGTTGAAGAAGTGCATGCCGACGAAGCGCTCGGGCCGGTGCAGGCCCTCGGCGATCCCGGCGATGGAGAGGGAGCTCGTGTTGCTGGCGAGCACGGTGTGCTCCGCGACGGCCTTCTCGGCGGCGGCGAGGACACCGATCTTCATGCGGGCGTCCTCGGGCACGGCCTCGACGACGAGCTCGGCGGCCGCCGGCAGCGCGGCGATGTCGTCGGTGACGGTGATCCGGTCGAGGACGGCTGCGGGGTCCTCGGCGAGCTTGCCGCGCTCGGCGGCCCGGCGTAGCGCGGCTCCGAGACGCTCCCGGGTGGACGCGCCCGCGGTGGGATCGGCCTCGACGACGGTCACCGAGGCACCGGCGGCCGCGAAGACCTGCCCGATCCCGGCGCCCATCCTGCCCCCGCCGATCACTCCGACGGCCTTGGGCACACCCGAGCCCACCGGCGGCGGCGTGGCGGCGGTCATCGGCGTTCTCCCGACAGGAAAGCGTCCATCCGGGTGCGCTTGTCCTCCGATTCGAAGAGGATCGCCTGGGCCAGGTCGTCGGCGACCGGATGGCCGCCCGGGGAGTCGGTGACCAGTTTGGTCAGCCGCAGGGCGAGCGACCCCGACCTGGCCATCCTGTCGAGCAGCGCATGGCCGCGCTTCAGCAGTTCCTCGGCCGGCACGATCTCGGCCACCAGGCCCAGCCGGTAGGCGTCCTCGGCGTCGAGCCGCCGGCCGGCCAGCAGCACCTGCTTCGCCACCGAGGCGCCGACCAGCTCGCGCAGCCGCCAGCACGCCCCGGCAGCGGCGAGGATGCCCAGGCCCGGCTCGGGGTTGCCGAAGGTCGCCGTCGGGGTGGCCAGGCGGACATCGCAGGCGTAGGCCAGCTCGGCGCCGCCGCCGAGCGCCCAGCCGTCGACCGCCGCCACCGTGGGCAGCGGCAGCCGGGCGATCCGGTCGAACAAGCGGCTGTTGATGCCCCGCAGGGCCTGCTCGCGGCCGCGATCGCGCAGCTCCGCGATGTCGGCGCCGGCGGCGAACGTGCCGCCGTCGCCGGTGAGCAGCAGCAGCCTCGGCCGTTCCTCGAGACCTGCGCACACCTCGTGCAGCTGACCGACCATGGCCGCGTTGATCGCGTTGCGGGCCTGCGGCCGGTGCAGCGTCACGACCACGCGGTCGTCCGACTCCTCGACCTTGATGGTGGTGGGAGGCGAGACGGCCGTGGCTTCTGCCATCAGACGCGCTCCACCAGCATGGCGACGCCCTGACCGACGCCGACGCACAGGGTGGCCAGGCCACGGCGGGCGTCCTCGCGTTCCATGCGGCCGAGCAGGGTGACGGTGAGCCGGGCGCCGGAGCAGCCCAGCGGGTGACCGAGGGCGATGGCGCCACCGTCGGCGTTGACCCGCTCCTCGTCGAGCTTGAGCCGGCGCAGCACCGCCAGCGACTGCACGGCGAACGCCTCGTTGAGCTCCACCGCGTCGACGTCGCCGACGCCCCAGCCGGCCCGGGCCAGAGCCTTCTCGGTCGCGGGCACCGGGCCGAGACCCATGATCTGCGGCGGGACGCCCGCGCTCGCCGAGGTGACGATGCGGGCGCGCGGGGTCAGGCCGTACCGCTGCACGGCCTCGGCGCTGGCCACCACCACGGCGGCGGCGCCGTCCGAGAGCGGCGACGACGAGCCGGCGGTCACCACGCCACCCGCGCGGAACACGGGTCGCAGGGCGCCGAGGCGTTCGAGGCTGCTGCCGCGGCGCGGGATCTCGTCGACGGTCAGCTCGCCGTCCTTGAGCGGCACCGGGGTGATCTCGGCGGAGAAGCGGCCCGCGTCGATCGCGGCGATGGCGCGCTCGTGGCTGCGCAGCGCGAAGGCGTCGCTGTCGGCGCGGCTGATGCCGTCGAGGGCTGCGACCTCCTCCGCCGTCTCCCCCATCGCCAGGGTGACCCGGCGGTCCTCGGGGCCGGTGCCGGCGTCCTTGTCGTGCGCGGCGAAGCGGGGGTTGGTGAAACGCCAGCCCAGTGAGGAGTCCACGATCTCGCCCGGGCGGGCCCACGGAGTGCCCGGCTTGGCCATCACCCAGGGCGCCCGGGTCATCGACTCGACACCGCCGGCCACGATCAGGTCGGCCTCGCCGCTGCGGACCGCCTGGGCCGCCGAGATGATCGCGGTGAGCCCGCTGGCGCAGAGCCGGTTGACCGTGTAGCCGGGGACCGTGTCGGGCAGGCCGGCGAGCAGCGCCGCCATCCGGGCGACATTGCGGTTGTCCTCACCGGCCTGGTTGGCCGCACCGAGGATGACCTCGTCGATCGCTTCCGCGGGCACCCCGCCGCGGCTGACCGCCTCCCGGACGACCAGAGCGGCGAGGTCGTCGGGACGTACGCCGGAGAGGGCACCGCCGTACTTGCCCTGCGGGGTGCGGACTCCACCGACCAGGAAGGCCTCAGACATTGCTCTCCTCGGTGACGTGGTGACGTGACTGCAGCGTGAAGAACCGGCCGGTGACGAAGTGGGCGTCGGTCAGCGAGGCGGTGGCGGCGGGGTTGGCCGCCGTGCCGTGCAGGTCGCTGAACGCGGCGGTCTGGTTGACGAAGACACCACCAGTGAGGTTTTCCGAGAGGTGCACACCGGCGTCCAGCGCGGCCTCGCGAGCCGCCGCCAGCACTTCGGGCGAGGTCGAATAGACCGAGGCGGTGAGTGCGCCGTGGTGCTGAACCGTCTCGGTGAACAGCGCGAGGCTGTGGGCGGTCGACTCGGTGGCGATGACGAACGACACCGGCCCGAACCACTCGCGGGTGTAGGCCTTCTCGTCGGCCGCGTCGAGCCGCAGCACCACAGGCGTGCGGATGGTCGCGTCCGGATACTGCTCGTCGGCCACGGCCGTGGACGGGTGGATGACGCTCGGGGCGTTGCCGGCTTCGGTGAGCCGGGCCAGCACGCCGTCGTTGACGATGGCGCCCAGCGTGCCCGCGGCGCGTTTGGGGTCGCCGAGCAACTTGTCGAGGGCGGCGGACAGATCGCCGCCGAACTCCTCCACGCTGCGGTGGCCCGCGTCGGTCTCGATGCCGGACGACGGGACCAGGAGATTCTGCGGGGTGGTGCACATCTGACCGCTGTAGAGCGACAGCGAGAACGCCAGGTTGCGCAGCAGGCCCTTGTAGTCGTCGGTGGAGTCGACGATGACCGTGTTGAGGCCGGCCTTCTCCGTGTAGACCACCGCCTGGCGGGCGTTGGCCTCCAGCCAGTTGCCGAACTCGCTGGAACCGGTGAAATCGACGATCCGCACGTCGGGGTGGGTGGCCAGGGTGGCGGCGATGCCGTCGCCGCGCTCCTCGACCGCCAGGGTCACCAGGTTGGGGTCCTGCCCGGCCTCGGCGAGCACCTCGCGGGCGATCTGCACGGTGATGGCCAGCGGCAGCACAGCGCCGGGGTGCGGCTTCACAATCACCGGATTGCCGGTGACCAGGCTGGCGAACAGGCCGGGGTAGCCGTTCCAGGTGGGGAAGGTGTTGCAGCCGATCAGCAGAGAGACGCCGCGGCCGACCACCGTGCTGGTCTTGGCCATGCGCAGCGGATCGCCACCGCGCTGCGGCTTGGCCCAGGACGTGGTCACCGGGATGCGCGTCGACTCGGCGAGCGCGACGGCGACGGCCTCGAGCCCGCGATCCTGGGCGTGCGCCCCGCCGGCCTGGAACGCCATGACGAACGCCTGGCCCGTGGTGTGCTGCACGGCGTGGGCGATCTCGAAGATGCGGGCGTTGATCCGGTGCAGGATCTCGGCGGCCACGCCGGCCCGGCCCTGCGGCCCGGCGGCGCGCCAGCCGGGGGTCGCAGCGCGCGCGGCGGCGATCAGCGCGGCGGGGTCGCCCTTCGGGTAGCGGATGTCCAGGGCGATCCCGTACGGCGAGCGCTCGGTCGCCACGGTGCCGCTCGCACCGGGCACCTCGATCGGGAACTCCGCGCCGAGCAGGGCCCGGAACGCGCGTTCACCGGCCGGCGCGGCGTCCTCGCCGTAGACCGACTTGCTCGGCGACTCGGGATACGCAGACCAGTAGTCGCGCGTGGCGGCCGCCTCGATCGCCTTGTCGAGCAGCTGGCGGTGCTTCTCGTAGAACTCGGCGGGGGTTGTCATCGGCGCTCCTGTGCGGTTGGCTGTATCCATATTTACCGTCCGTTCGGTCGGTAATCAAGACCGGGCCGGAAACGGAGGGAACATGGCACGCGGAGAAGGGGCACCGGCGGACGGGCCGCAGCCGGACGGAGCGCGCACGGCAGCGCACGACATGTTCGACCGCGACAAGGCCTCCCAGGCCCTGGGCATCGAGTT
Source organism: Actinoplanes sp. NPDC051405 (assembly GCF_055586185.1). Classification (NCBI taxonomy): domain Bacteria; kingdom Bacillati; phylum Actinomycetota; class Actinomycetes; order Micromonosporales; family Micromonosporaceae; genus Actinoplanes; species Actinoplanes sp. NPDC051405. The sequence goes on along the minus strand of NZ_JBVJIR010000015.1, from coordinate 23,393 downwards.
GATCTCCGCCGGTGGGGGCAGCGCGGTGGCGCGGATGACGGTTACCGCCGGGATGGTCAACGGTCATGGCATGACCCACGGGGGCTACCTGTTCCTGCTGGCCGACACGGCCTTCGCCCTGGCCTGCAACGCGGCCGGTCCGGTGACCGTCGCGGCCGGCGCCGACATCACGTTCCTGCGGCCGACCGCGGAGGGCGACGAGCTCGAGGCCCGCGCCGTGGAGCGCGCGTCCAGCGGCCGCAGCGGGGTCTACGACGTCACGGTCACGCGCGGCGGCGATGTGATCGCCGAGTTCCGCGGCCGCAGCCGCGTGATCAGCCCGGGCCGGCCCGCATGACGGACCGGCCCGACGATCTGGCCCGCGCCGAACGCGTCGTCGACTACCTCGAGGAACGCAACCGGCCCAAGCGCGGGCGGCCCGGCCACGACCTCGGGGCGGTGCTGGCGGCGGCCGTCCGGCTGTTCAACGAGCGCGGGTACGAGGCCACCAGCATGGACGACGTGGCCAAGCGGCTGGGCATCACCAAGTCCAGCCTCTACCACCACGTCACCGGCAAGCAGGAGTTGCTGCGGATCGCCGTCGACCAGGCCCTGGACGGTCTGCACGAGGCGATGGACGAGGTGGAGGGGCTGGACGCGCCCGCCCTCGACCGGCTGGAGTCCCTCATCCGGCGCAGCGTCCTCGTCCTCGCGGAGCGACTGGAATACGTGACGTTGCTGCTGCGCGTACGCGGGAACACGGCTGTGGAGCAGCAGGCCCTGCTGCGCCGCCGGATCTTCGATGCCAAGGTGACCGAGCTGGTCAAGCAGGCCCAGGCCGAGGGGGCCATCCGACCGGACGTGGACGCCGCCACCGCCGCCCGGCTGCTCTTCGGCATGGTCAATTCATTGATCGAGTGGTACAGCCCGCGCCGCGGCGGCGCGGCGGAGCTGGCCGGGACCGTCACCACCATCGCCTTCGACGGCCTGCGCACGAGGCGATGAGGTTCACAGAGGAGACGACATGCAGGACCGTACCCCCCGCCCCGAGGATCTCGATCCGATCGAGCGAGCGTCCGTCGACGAGCTGCGGGCGCTGCAGCTCCGGCGCCTGCGGTGGTCACTGCGCCACGCGTACGACAATGTGCCGCAGTACCGCAAGATGTTCGACGAGATCCAGGTCCACCCCGACGACCTGCGCGAGCCGGCGGACCTGGCGAAGTTCCCGTTCACCGACAAGGCGGTGCTGCGCGCGAACTACCCGTTCGACATGTTCGCCGTTCCGCGCGAGCAGATCTCCCGGCTGCACGCCTCGTCGGGCACGACCGGGCGGCCCACCGTGGTCGGCTACACCCGGCAGGACATCCGCACCTGGGCCGAGCTGATGGCCCGGTCGATCCGGGCCTCCGGCGGCCGCCGCGGCGACCGGGTCCACGTCGCCTACGGGTACGGCCTGTTCACCGGCGGGCTGGGGGCACACTACGGCGCCGAGGAGCTGGGCTGCACGGTCATCCCGATGTCCGGCGGCATGACCGAGCGCCAGGTGATGCTGATCAACGATTTCAAGCCGGACGTCATCATGGTCACGCCGAGCTACATGCTGGCCATCGTGGACGAGATGCACCGGCAGGGCATCGACCCGCGGAGCACGTCGCTGGCCGTCGGCATTTTCGGCGCCGAGCCGTGGACGCAGGACCTGCGGCGCGAGATCGAGGAGCAGCTCGACATCCACGCGCTGGACATCTATGGCCTGTCCGAGGTGATGGGCCCCGGCGTGGCGACCGAATGCATCGAGACCAAGGACGGCCTGCACGTCTGGGAGGACCACTTCTATCCCGAGATCATCGACCCGCAGACCGGCGAGGTGCTGCCGGACGGCGAGCGGGGCGAGCTGGTCTTCACCTCGCTGAGCAAGGAGGCGATGCCGGTCGTGCGCTACCGCACCCGTGACCTCACCCGGCTGCTGCCGGGCACGGCCCGGCCGATGCGCCGCATCGAGAAGATCACCGGCCGTACGGACGACATGATCATCCTGCGCGGGGTGAACCTCTTCCCGACCCAGATCGAGGAGCTGATCCTGCGGACGCCCGAGCTGGCACCGCACTTCCAGTGCCTGCTCAGCCGGGAAGGGCGCCTCGACACGATGACGGTGAAGGTCGAGAGCCGACCCGGTGTCGAGCCGACTGCGGCCGAGCTCGCAGGCCGGCAGCTGGCCACCATGGTCAAGAACACGATCGGCGTGAGCGTGGCGGTGGCCGTGATCGAGCCGGACGGCGTGGAGCGCTCGGCGGGCAAGATGCGCCGCATCGTCGATCAGCGGCCCAGGGACTGATCCTCCGGTCGGGGCGGCGGCCCGGTGCTGCCCCGGACCACCAAGCGCGGGTTGAGGACGACCTCGAGCCGCTGCTTGCGGCCCTCGTCGAGGCGCTGGACCGCGGCGAGCACCGCGTGGCGAGCCTGGGCGGCGGCGTCCTGGTTGACCGTGGTCAGGTCGATGTGGACGAGATGGGCGAGCGTGCTGTCGTCGTACCCCACGATTGAGACGTGCCCGGGCACCTCGATGCCGGCGCGGACGAACGCATCCATGACCCCGACGGCGCAGCGGTCGTTGGAGGCCATGACGGCCGTCGGCCGGTCGGGGCTCGCGGCGAGCAGCCGCCCGGCGCGGATGCCGCCCTCCTCGGTGTGGTCGCCCGCGATGATGCGGATCTCGTCGGCGAGCCCGGCCCGGCGCATGCCGTCGCGGTAGCCGCGCCGGCGCGCGGCCGCGACGACACCGCGACCGCCGTCGACGAAGGCGATGCGGCGGTGACCGAGACCGGTCAGGTGGGCGAGGGCCTCGGCGACCCCGACGTGGTCGGCCGGGCGCACCACGTCGACGTCGCCGGTGGCGACGCGCCGGCCGATCGCGACCACCGGGACCTGGGCGGCGAGGGAGGCGAGCCGCTGATCCGCGGCGTCCGGACCGATCAGGAGTACGGCCTCACAGCGGAAGTCGAGCAGCGTCTCGATCGCCCGATCCTCATCACGGTGCCGGGTCAGCGTGGAGAGCACCACCTCGTAGCCGATCTGGTCCGCCTCGGCCTGGATCTCCTCGACCAGCTCGGCATGGAACGGGCTGCGGATGTCGAGCATCACACCGAGCAGATGCCGCCGCCGGCGGGCCAGCATGCTCGCCGTGCGATCCGCGCGATAGCCCAGCTCAGCGGCCGCTTCGAGAACCCGCCGACGGGTCTCGGCGCTGGGGCCCGGGGCACCGCGCAGCACCAGCGAGACCGACGCCGTGGAGACGCCGACCCGCGCGGCCACGTCGTCGAGCCGGGGACGTTGATCCACTCCTGAAACCTCCGGAAGCACCCTTGACACACAACGAGATCGACTTGGATAGTACTCGCAGTTAAAGCGCTTTAAAGGCCCGCACCCGCACTCCGCTTCCTCAACACTCCGCTCCCCTCAGCCGGAGGTCCCATGACCCACTCGTCCCCCGGCGTCGCTGTCATCGGCGCCGGCATGGTCGGCCGTGCCCACGCGAACGCCTACCGCAACGCCGCCACCGTCTTCGCTCCCGGCCGGCCCGCGCCGCGCCTGGTCGCCATCGCGGACACCCACGAGCCGTTCGCCGCCGACGCCGCCACGCGCTACGGCTTCGCCCGCACCGAGACCGACTGGCGGGCCGTGATCGACGCGCCCGACGTCGACGCGGTCACCGTGGCGGTCGCCAGCAACCTGCACCGCGAGATCGTCGAGGCCGCGCTGGCCGCCGGCAAACACGTCCTCTGCGAGAAGCCGCTCGCCCCGAGCCTCGACGACGCGCAGGCCATGGTCGACGCCGCCGCGGCCTCGGACCGGGTGGCGGCGGTCGGTTTCACCTTCCGCCGCTCCCCCGCGATCAACGCCATCCTCGAGCAGGTCCGCAACGGCGGCCTGGGCCGGGTGCGGCACCTCGTCGGCACCTACTTCACCGACTACGGCTTCGACCCGCAACGGCCCATGAGCTGGCGATACCTCGGTGGTCCGGGTTCCGGGGTGCTGGCCGACATCGGCAGCCACCTCGTCGACCTGGCCGAGTTCTTCTGCGGCGCGACCACCGGCGTGCAGGGCACCTCGATGAGCACGCTCATTCCGTCGCGCCCCAAGCCGCTCGGCGTCACCGTCGGGCATGCCGGTGGCGTCGAGCTCAGTGATGAGCACGTCCCGGTGGAGAACGAGGACATCTGCACCTTCACCACCACGTACGCCGGCGGCACGCTCGGCACGTTCGCACTGTCCCGGGTGGCGTTCGGCCACGCCAACACGCTGCGCCTGGAGCTGTTCTGCGAGAACGGCACGGCGTCGTTCGACCTGACCCGCCCGGGCGAGTTCAGCATCATCGACGGCACGCCCGGGCAGAGCGTGAACGGCGCCCGCCAGGTGTTCATCGGGCCGTGGCATCCGTACGTCGCCCGCGGACTACCCATGGACTTTCCCACGGTCGGCCACGGCCAGAACGACTTCTTCGTGTTCCAGGCCCGCGCGTTCCTCGACCAGATCGCCGGCATCGATGAGCTCCCACCGTGCCCGGACCTGGCCCACGGCCTGCACAACCTGCGCGTGCTCGACGCGGTCGTCTCCGCCACCGACAAGCCCGTCCTGCTCTGACCCCCATACGCCCGTCCGGAAGGAAAAGCCATGAAGCTCGGCGCCTACACCGCGTGCCTGCACGACCGTTCCCTGGACGAAACCCTCAAGATCCTCGGCGAGCTGGGCCTGACCAGCGCGGAGATCAACGCGGGCGGTTTCATCCCGGCCCCGCACCTGCCCATCGACGACCTCCTTGCGAGCACCGGCGCCCGCGAGGACTACCTGGGCCGCTTCGCCCAGGCCGGCATCGAGCTGACCGGCCTCAACGTCAACGGCAACCCCCTCAATCCCGACCCAGCGGTGGGCCCGAGCCACGCCGCCGACCTGCACCGCGCGATCGACGTGGCGGCCGCTCTGGGAGTCAGACGCGTCGTCACGATGTCCGGGCTGCCGGCCGGTGAGCCCGGCGGCACCACGGCCAACTGGGTGGTGAACCCGTGGGACAGCCAATATCTCGACATCCTCGACCACCAGTGGCACCAGGTGGCGGTCCCGTTCTGGAAGGACATCAACGCTCGCGCGGCCGCCGCGGACGTCAAGATCTGCATCGAGATGCACCCGCACAACCTCGTCTTCAACCCGCCGACGCTGCAACGCCTGGTCGAGCAGACCAACGCCACCCACATCGGCGCGGAGATGGACCCGAGCCACCTCTTCTGGCAGGGCATGGACCCGGTCGCCTGCGTCGAATACCTGGGCGACCTGGTGTTCCACGCCGCGGCCAAGGACACCAGGATCAACCCCGGCAACGCCAAGGTGTACGGCGTCCTGGACGACCGCTTCACCCGCACCCCGGCCGACGCGAATCCCCTGAACCTGGGCGGCGCGAACACGCTGAACCAGTGGCCGACGAGCCCGTCCTGGGAGTTCGTAGCGGTCGGGCGCGGGCACGGCGTAGAGGAGTTCTGGGTGCCGTTCCTGCGGGCGTTGAGTGCGGTGGACCCGGACATGGCGGTCAACATCGAGCACGAGGACCAGGCGTTCGACCAGGTCGAAGGTTTGCGCCTGGCCGCCGAGAACCTGCTCGCCGCGGCTTCGCAAGCGGGCGTCTGAGCAGGCGTGCGGGTGGGCGATTGAGCCAGCGAGCAGGTCGGCGATCGGACCGGCGTGTCCGGGCGGACGTCCGGCCTCAGGACTGATCGCGGGGGTAACGCAGGGACTGAACGGGATCTGCGGCAGGTGACAGCACGGGGTCGAAGCGCTTTGCAGGCGCGGGTTCCGGCGGTGAGGCGATCGGTCGGCGCTGGAGTGGGAGGTCGAGCTGACGATCCGCATGCGCGCTGACGCGGGAAGGGAGGAATGGGGTAGCCGCAGTCTCGGCGGCGGCCCGCCGGACTGGGCGGTCGAGCACCCGGGAGGCAAGCCCCGACACGCAGTCACGGACCCGCGGCGCCTCGCGGGATCCGCACGCTGCGGATCGGATCGGACCACCCGAGCGGGCGACCCGCATCAGGCCAACCACGCTGTCCACAACCTACGCAGACGAGTTCGGCATCGCCACTCGGCGGCGGCCCAACGCCCACCACCCGGTCGATGAGCAGCATGAACACCAGAGACCCCGGCAGTCCGCGTCGGCGAACTCCGATGCGGGCAGGGCAACCACAAGGTCTCGCCCGCGCAGCATCGAAGAACCGAGACCACTGACGGCCACTAGGCTGAGAAGCGGTAACCACAGCCGGGAGGTCAGGTGCGGCGCTCACGAGCCTTGGTCGCTGTCGGCGTCGCCGTCCTTGCCGTCGCGGCCTGCAGTGACGACGCGACCTCGCCGAAAGGGGTGACCGCGAGCCCTTCCGCCCCGGCGAGCGTCGCCGCCCAGCCCGCCGCCCCGGTCAGGACCGTCGACGCCGCCGGTGACATCTTGCAGATGAGTGTCGGGCCGCTGATCCGGTCCGGCGACTCCGTCGTGCTCACCGCCCAGACCCGGCTCGAACGGTCCGCAAGCGGCGGCGCCAGCATGGTCAGCCGGCACTTCTCCACTCTCCTGACCAATTCCTTCGACGCCGCGCGGCTCGTCGACGAGGCCGGACGCCGGGTCTATCTGGTCTCCGAAGGGCTCGACGGCAGCGGCTGCGTCTGCACCGGACTCGTCCACTTCGAGGCCGGTGAGACCCGCCCCCTGCAAGCCGTCTTCCGCGGCGTACCCACCGACGTCCAGCGGCTCTCGGTCATGCTCCCCTACGCCGGCGTGTTCACCGATGTGCCCGTCACCGACGGCGTCGTGCCCGCCCCGCCCGCCGAGCAGACCAGGGCCGGGCAGGTGCAGGAGGCTCTCGACCCGGCAACGGCAGCTCCCGCGTTCACTGCCGCCCTGGAGTCGTACACCGAACGGCTCGACGTCGCCCTGCGAACCCGGCGGACCGCCGACCAGGTCGACATCAGCCTGGACACCGACGTGCTGTTCCGGCTGGACAGTGCCGAGCTCACCCCGGGCGCGGGCAAGTCCATCGCGGCTGCCGTCACCGATCTGAAGGCTGCCGGGCCCGGCCCGCTCACAGTCACCGGCCACACCGACAGCACCGGCACCACCGCACACAACCAGGACCTCTCTCAGCGGCGGGCCCAGGCTGTCGCCAAGGCCCTTCGCGCGGCGCTGCCCGACCAGCAATGGCCCAAGACCGTCGCCGCCGAGGGTGAGAGCAAACCGGCCGTGCCCAACGACTCCGATGCCCATCGGGCGCTCAACCGGCGGGTCGCCATCACCTACCGGGCCCGCGGGCCGGCCACCCCGGCCCCGGCCAAGGCCGTGCTGCCCAAGACCACCGGCGAGCAGGGCCGGGCCCCGGACGGTGTCGAGGTCGCCATGCCGCTCAACCGGGGCACCCTGCGCTTCGTGCCCGGCCCGGCCACCGTACGGGGACCGTTCCTGCTGGTCAGCCTCACCGCCCGCAACGTCGGCGACAACAAGGCCACCATCCTGGACTTCCTCGGCCAGGGCGTGTTCACCGTCCGCGACGAGTTCGACCCGTACGCCCGGTACGGCACCGCCGGTGTCCGCCTGCTCGCCGGGGACACCGCCGCCTACGGGCTCGACTACGAGTCCTCCCCGGGCTCCCACCGCTGCCTCTGCGACCGGATCCTCAACAAGGCCATTCCGCCGGGCAGCGAGCAGGTGCTCTCCTTGTGGTTCCCGGCCCCGCCCGCCGGCACGGGCACCGTCACCCTCGACGTGCCCGACCGGCTGCGGATCACCGGCATCCCGGTCGCGTGACCCGCCGGGCACGGGTCAGCGGGCGTACTTGGCCACGTACTGGTTCACCTGTTCCAGGTTGAACCGGCCGCTGTCCGCCGCGCGTTCCTCCCAGGCGAAGACGCACACCGTCGCGATGCCGTCGAAACCCACTTCCGCCAGCGTGCGGAAGAACAGGTCCCAGTCGACCTCACCCTGGCCGATGTCCAGGTGCTGGTGCACCCGGACCGTCGAGCCCGGCGGGTTCACGATGTAGCGCAGGCCCGACGAGCCCCGGTGGTCGAACGAGTCCGCGATGTGCACCTGGGTCAGCAGCGGCCCCGCGTGGCGCAGCACCGCCGCCAGGTCGCCGCCCTGGTGGAACGTGTGCGGCGCGCAGTACAGGAAGGTCACCAGCGGCGAGTTGATGCCCTTGACCAGGTTCACCCCGGCGATGCCGTCCTCGACGAAGTCGTCCGGGTGCGGCTCCAGCACCAGCCGGACACCCTCGCGTTCGAAGATCGGCAGGAGCTCCTCCAGGGAGCGCCAGAACTGGGCCTCGCTCGCCGCCGCTGCTTCCGGGCGGCCGTTGAACTCCGAGTTCATCACGTCCACGCCCAGGTCGACCGTGATCTCGATGGCCCGTTTCCAGTACCGCACCGCCGCCTGGCGTTCGTCCTCGTCCGGGCCCGACCACTTGTACAGCGGCAGCACCGACGCCACCGACACCTCGGCCGCGGCCAGCTCCCGCTTGAACGCGGCCACGTCCGCCGACGACGCCCGCGGGTGCAGGAAGAACGGCATGAAGTCGTCGCGGGGCGACAGTTCGATGTGGCGGTAGCCCAGGTCGGCGACGACCCGCGGCAGCTCCAGCAGGGGCACCCCGCGCAACATGTACGGATCCAGCGCGATCTTCACGACAGCACCGCCTCGGTGGCGTAGAGAGCCGGACGAGGAGCCAGCACCACCGGTACGCGTTCCCCGGTGCGCAACGCCTCGACGCCCGCGTCCGACACCACCGCCGCCGCGTACCCGTCCCACGCGTTCGGGCCCACCGGGGCGCCGCCGCCGGCCAGCGAGTCGACCCATTCCTGGATCTCCACGTCGTACGCGCGCAGGAACCGCTCCCGCCAGTCGGCCGGCACCGGCGTCGACACCTGCCGCGAGGTCCGGACCGACACCGGGCTGAGCTCGCCCAGAGCCGCCGTACCGTCCTCGCCCACGACCTCGCCGCGGATGTCGTAGCCGTACCGGATGTTCACCGAGATCTCCACGTCGACCAGGGCGCCGCCCGCCATCTCCAGGATCAGCAAGAGCGGGTCCTGCAGGGGGCCGCCGTTGCGGCTCCGGCGCGGGATCAGCACCCGGGTTGCGGTGATCTCCTCGCCGAACATCCAGCGGACCATGTCGATCTCGTGCACCGCCGTGTCGGTGATGGCGCTCTCCTTCTCGTAGAAGGAGGGCACGTCGGCGTTGCGGTGCGCGCAGTGCATCATCAGCGGCGCGCCGATCTCACCGCTGTCGACCACCTGCTTGAGGGCCCGGTACGCCGCGTCGTACCGGCGCATGTAGCCGACCTGCACCAGCCGGCGGCCGGCCGCGACCTCGGCCTGCACGATCCGCAGGCAGGCGCCCTGGGTCGTGGCCAGGGGCTTCTCGCAGAAGACCGGCTTGCCGGCGGCGATCGACGCGAGCACGTACTGCTCGTGGGTGGGTCCCCACGAGCAGACGACGACCGCGTCGACCGCCGGGTCGGCGATCAGTTCCTCGCCGGTGGCGTGCACGGTGGCCGCGGGCAGGCCCTCGGCGACCTTCTTGGCCGTGTCCACGTCGACGTCGGTGACGGCGGTGACCGTCACGCCGGCCAGCACTGTGGTCATCCGCCGGATGTGATCGCGGCCGATCATCCCGGTGCCGATGACCCCGACCCGCAACACGCTCATCGGCCGAGCTCGTGGGACAGTTCCGTCAGCTCGTCGCCGCCGGCCATCTGGGTGGTCAGCTCGTCCAGGCCCACTTCGGAACGGTTCTTGTCCAGGGCCGTGCCGCCGAGCTTGAGGATGATGAAGTGGTCGCCCACCAGGTACGCGTGGTGCGGGTTGTGGGTGATGAACACGACGCCGAGCCCCGCGTCACGGGCCGCCGCCGTGTACTTGAGGACCACGCCGGACTGCTTGACGCCGAGCGCCGCGGTCGGCTCGTCGAGGATCAGTACCCGGGCGCCGAAGTACACCGCCCGGGCGATCGCCACGCACTGGCGCTGGCCGCCGGAGAGGGTGCCGATCGGCTGGTTGATGTCCTTGACGACGATGCCCATCTTGCGGAGCTCCTCGTCGGCGATCCGCTTCATGTCCTTGATCTTCATGCCGGCCAGCGGGAACTTGCCCGCGGTCAGCTCGGAGCCGAGGAAGAAGTTGCGCCAGACCTCCATGAGCGAGACCACGGCGAGGTCCTGGTACACGGTGGCGATCCCGTGGTCCAGGGCCTCCCGCGGGGACGCGAAGGTCAGTTCTCTGCCGTCGACCTTGAGGCTGCCCTCGTTGTGCGGGTGCAGCCCGGACATGATCTTGATCAGGGTGGACTTGCCGGCGCCGTTGTCGCCCAGCACGCAGGTGACCTCGCCCGCGTTGACCCGCAGGTTGATGCCGCGCAGGGCCCGGATAGCGCCGTAGCTCTTGCCGATGCCGGTCATCTCGATGAGCGGCTCGCCCTTGCGCAGTCCCGCGTCGGCGTGATCGGCCAAGGTGTCGGTCATGTTGTCATCCCACCTTCCGTGCCGTGGACATCCGCTTGACGTACAGGTTGACCAGCACGGCGAGCAGCAGCATCACGCCGAGGAAGGCCTTGAACCAGTTCGGGTCCCAGCCGGCGTAGACGATGCCCAGGCTGGTCATGCCGAAGATGAACGCGCCGATCGCGACGCCGATCGCGTTGCCGTAGCCGCCGGTGAGCAGCGTGCCGCCGACGACGGCGGCGATGATGTAGAGGAACTCGTTGCCGACGCCGTTGCCGGCCTGCAGCGTGTTGAACCGGTAGAGCAGGTGCATGCCGACGAACCAGCCGAAGAACGAGACTGTCATGAACAGCCCGATCTTGGTGCGGACCAGCGGCACGCCGACCGCGCGGGCGCTGTCCGGGTTGCCGCCGACGGCGAAGATCCAGTTTCCGGTACGGGTGCGCTGCAGGATCCACGCGGCGAGCGCGACGAACAGCAGCCACCAGATCACCGTGATCCAGACCGTCACCGGGCCGATCTTGAAGCTCGACGCGAAGATGGCCTGCAGCGAGCTGAAGCCGTCGATCTGGCTGATGTCCGGGCTGGAGACCGAGCCGGTGACGAGCTTGGTGACGCCGAGGTTGGCCCCCTGCAGCACGAAGAACGTGCCCAGCGTGATCAGGAAGCTGGGGATCCCCGTCTTCATCACCAGATAGCCGTTGAGGAAGCCGATGAACAGGCAGAAGACCAGCGAGACGAGTGCGCCGACCCACAGGTTCATCCCGTAGTTCCAGCACAGCATCGAGTTGACCAGGCCGGCGGTGATGGTGATGACGCCCGCGGACAGGTCGAACTCGCCGCCGATCATGAGCAGGCCGACCCCGACGGCGACGATGCCGATGGTGGAGGACTGGTACAGGATCGTGAAGAACGACTCGGCGGAGCGGAAGGCGGGCGCGACGCTGAGGAAGAAGATGAAGATGATGACCGCCGCCACCAGCGCGCCCACCTCGGGTCTGGCCAGGATGCGGCTGTAGAGGCTGAGCGTGACCCGGTTGGACGCTTCGGCGGGGGTCTTGGCGGGAGGTGGGGTGGTTCGGACTTGTGTCATGGCGATGCTCCGATCACTGCCTGAGCGGGGGCAGCCGCGTCGTGGCCCGCGGCCGTCCCCCGCAAGCGACTACCGGGTGTTGTTCTTGGTGAACGGCACGATCTTGTCGATGTTGGTCTTGTCCACGAACGACGGTCCGGTGAGCACCGCCCGGCCGCCGCCGATGTCGTTGCCGTTCTTGAGGTAGAGGTAGAGCGACGAGACCGCCAGGTAGCCCTGCACGTAGGGCTGCTGGTCGATGGAGAACTCGATCTTGCCGTCCTGGATGTCCTGGGCCGCCTCGGCGTTGAGGTCGAAGGTGACCAGCTTGGCCTTGCTGGCGGCGGCGTCCATCGCCTTGAGGGCGTCGATGGCGATCGGCGCGCCGAGGGTGACGATGTAGTCGATCGTCTTGTCCTGCGACAGCTTCGCCTGCAGGGTCGACACGACGGCGCCGTCGTCCGCGCCGTTGACCTGGATGTTCTCGGTGCCCGGGACCGCGCTCTTGACGCCGGCGCAGCGGGCCTCCAGCGCGACGGAGCCGGCGGCCTGAATGACGCAGAGCGGGTGCTTGGCACCGGCCTCGCCGATCCGCTTGCCGGCGGCGGTGCCGGCCACGGTCTCGTCGGAGCCGAAGTACATGAGGGCGCCGAGCTTCTGGAACTGGTCGATGCCGGAGTTGAAGCCGACGACCGGGATCTTCGCGTCGGTGGCCGCCTTCACGGACCCGGCCAGCGCGTCCGGGGTCACCAGGGTGGTGGCGATGCCGCTGACCTTGGAATCGACCGCGCTCTGGATCAGTCCCGCCTGCTTGGACGCGTCCGGGTCGTTGGAGTACTTGAGGGTGACACCCTCGTCCTTGGCGGCCTGCTGGGCGCCGGCCTTGATCTTGTCCCAGAACGTGTCGCCCGGCGTCTCGTGGGTGATCATCGCGATCGTGTAGCCGGAGCTGCCGGCGGCGTTGGCCCCGCCGCCGGAGGTGCCGGTGGTCTCCTGCTTGCCGCCTTCGCTGCAGGCGGCGAGCCCGAGGGCCACCACCGCCGCCACGGCGACCAGGCGTGCACCTCGCATGCGAAGCATCATGAGGTTCCTTCCTTCCAGGGGGACGGCGGCCGTCACAGGCCGACGGAGTTCAGATAGGCACGGGTACGGGTGGCGATCGGCAGGGGCAGGTCGAAGTCGACCGGGTACATGTCCTGCTCGACGACGACGAACAGGTCGGCGTCCAACTCGTTGAGGGCTTCCAGCACGGACGGCACGTCCGGCCGGCCCGCCGGTGGTTCGACGCTCGCGCCCAGCGCGACGGCCTGCCCGAAGGCCATGTCCTCGCGCTCGGCCCGCTCGGCGATCGCCGGGTCCATCTGTTTGATGTGCACGTAGCCGATCCGCTCGGGGTACTTGCGGATGACGGCCGGGATGTCCGCCCGCCGGTAGGCGAGGTGGCCGGTGTCCAGGCACAGCGAGACGTACCGCGGGTCGGTCTCCTCCAGGAAGCGCTCGGTCTGCGCCTGGGTCTCCACGTGGTAGTCGGCGTGCGGGTGGAACTGCATGGTGAGGCCGTACTCCTCGGCGAGGACCTTGCCGAGGGTGTTGCTGTTGGCGATCAGGGCCCGCCAGCGTTCCGGGCTGAGCTCGGCCGGCTCGTGGTAGGCCCCGGTGACGTCGTCGCGGTAGCCGGGCACCGGGACGAAGATCAGGTTCTTCGCGCCGAGCGCGGCGGTCAGCTCGGCGACCTTGCGGGTCTCGGCGAGCACGGCCGCGAAATCCTTGTGCGGGCCGCCGACGCCGGCGACCGTGCCGCCGGCACAGGTCAGCTCGCGGCGGGCGAGCTCGTCGCGCAGCTGGGCCGGGTCGGTCGGCAGATACCCGTACGGGCCCAGCTCCAGCCAGCGGTAGCCGGCCCCGGCCAGCTCGTCGAGGAAGCGCTGCCAGGGTGTCTGCCGCGGGTCGTCGGCGAACCACACGCCCCACGAGTCGGGACAGCTGCCCAGCCGCAGTCGTCTCATCGCTGCCTCAGCTCGCCGTCGGGAAGTGCATGCTGGCGCCGTGCGCGGCCTCGACGTGCGGCCATCGGGAGGTCACGACCTTGCCGCGGGTGTAGAACGAGACGCCCTCGGGACCGTGGATGTGCTTGTCGCCGAAGAGCGAGTCCTTCCACCCGCCGAAGGAGTAGTAGGCCATCGGCACCGGGATGGGCACGTTGATGCCGATCATCCCGACCCGCACCCCGCGCTGGAAGCGCCGCGCGGCCTCACCGCTGCTGGTGAAGATGGCGGTGCCGTTGCCGTACGGGTTCGCGTTGATCAGGTCGATCGCCGCCTCGACGGTGTCCGAGCGCACCACCGACAGCACCGGCCCGAAGATCTCCTCGGTGTAGACGTCCATCGAGGTGCGCACCTGGTCGATGACGGTGGGGCCGACGAAGAAGCCGTCCTCGTAGCCGGGCACTTTGAGGCCGCGGCCGTCGGCGAGCAGCTTGGCGCCCTGCTGCTCGCCCGTACCGATCAGGCCCTCGATCCGGTCGCGGGCCGCGGCCGTGACCACCGGGCCCATCTCGCTCCTGGGGTCACGGCCGGAACCGACCACGACCTCGTGGGCCTTGCGGGTCAGGATGTCGGCCAGCGGGTCACCGGCGGCACCGACGGCGACCGCCGCGGAGATCGCCATGCACCGCTCGCCGGCCGAGCCGAACGCCGCCGCGGCCAGGTGGTTCGCGGCGAACTCGAGGTCGGCGTCGGGCAGGATGATGGCGTGGTTCTTGGCGCCGCCGAGGGCCTGGACCCGCTTGCCGGTCGCGGAGGCCTGCTGGTGGATGTAGCGGGCGATCGGCGTCGAGCCGACGAAGGAGACCGCCGCGACGTCGGGATGCCGCAGGAGCGCGTCGACGGCCGTCTTGTCGCCGTGCACGACGTTGAAGACACCGTCGGGCAGACCGGCCTGGCGCCACAGGTCGGCGATGTAGTTCGACGCCGACGGGTCGCGCTCGCTGGGCTTGAGCACGAACGTGTTGCCGCAGGCGATGGCAACCGGGTACATCCACATCGGGACCATCACCGGGAAGTTGAACGGGGTGATCCCGGCGCAGACACCGAGCGGCTCGCGGAAGCTGAACACGTCCACGCCGGTCGAGGCCTGGTCGGAGTACTCGCCCTTGAGCAGCTGCGGGATGCCGCAGGCGAACTCGATGACCTCCAGGCCGCGCTGCACCTCGCCGGCCGCGTCACTGAGCACCTTGCCGTGCTCGTCGGACACCAGCTCGGCCAGCGGCTTGACGTTGGCGTTGACCAGCTCGCGGAAGTTGAACATGATCTTCGTACGGGCGCTCAGCGACGCCTGGCTCCAGGACTCGAAGGCCGTGCGCGCCGCGGTCACGGCCGCGTCCACGTCGGCGGTCTCGGCCAGCACCACCTCGTGCTGCTGAGCGCCGGTCGCCGGGTTGTAGACGGGGGCGCGGCGGGTGGCGGCGCCACTGGTGAAGCTGCCGCCGATCCAATGTTCGATGGTGGTCAAGGCACTGCCCTCTCTAGAGATACTGCCGCTGGCCGCGCTTGGCCGTTTCGTAGGCGGTCCGGGCCGCCCGGGTGCTGTCCAGCGCCGAGACCTCCGAGACGGGCACGTCCCACCAGCTCTCGCTGGACGGCACCGGGGACAGCGGGTCGGTCTCGATGTGCACGACAGTGAGCCGGTCGGCCTCGCGGGCCCGCTTGAGGCCTTCGGTGAGCTCGGCGATCCCGCGGCACCGGATGACCGACGCGCCCAGGCTCTCGGCGTTGGCGGCCAGGTCGACCGGCAGCCGATCGCCGTCGTAGTCGTCGTCCGCCCCGCGGTAGCGGTAGCTCGTGCCGAAACGCTGCGAGCCCAGCGACTCCGACAGCGCGCCGATCGAGGCGAACCCGTGGTTCTGCACCAGGACGACGATCAGCTTGATGCCGTCGGCCACGGCGGTGACGATCTCCTGCGCCATCATCAGGTACGAGCCGTCGCCGACCAGCGCGTACACCTCGCGGGAGGGATCGGCCATCTTGATGCCGAGGGCGCCGGCGATCTCGAAGCCCATGCAGGAGTAGCCGTACTCGACGTGGTACTGCTTCGGGTCCCGGGCGCGCCACAGCAGTTGCAGGTCACCGGGCATGCTGCCGGCCGCCTGCACGACCACGTCGCGCTCGCCACAGGCATCGTTCACCGCACCGATGACCTCGCTCTGGGCGGGCAGCGGGCCGTGGTTGAGGTGGTAGGCCTCGTCCACGCGCCGCTGCCAGGCTTCGACCTCGCGCGCATACGACATGTCGGGTTTGCGCCAAGGTGCGGCGAGGGTCGCGGACGAGGTCGCGGTGGACAGGCCCGTGAGGGCGGCGTTGAGGGCCGCGAGTCCGGCGCGCGCGTCGGCGACCACCGTCACCGCCGACTGTTTCGCCGCGTCGAAAGTTGCGACGTTGAGATTGACAAAACGGACGCCGGGCGCCGCGAAGGCGGTCCGCGAGGCGGTCGTGAAGTCGCTGTACCGCGTCCCGATGCCGATGATCACGTCGGCCTCGCGGGCCAGCTTGTTGGCGACAGGCGTGCCGGTGGAGCCGACTCCGCCGACCGAGTTCGGGTGGTCCCAGCTCAGCGCGCCCTTGCCGGCCTGGGTGTCGGCGACCGGGATGCCGGTGGCGCGGGCGAAGGCGTCCAGCTCGGCGGAGGCCTCCGAGTAGATGACGCCGCCGCCGGCGACGATCAGGGGACGGCGGGCGGACCGGATCACCTCGGCGGCCCGGTCGATCGCGGCGGGCTCCGGGACCGGGCGGGCCACGTGCCACACCCGCTTGGCGAACAGGGCGTCCGGGAAGTCGTACGCCTCGGCCTGCACGTCCTGCGGCAGGCAGATCGTCACCGCGCCGGTCTCCACCGGATCGGTGAGCACCCGCATCGCACCCAGCAGCGCCGACGCCAGTTGCTCGGGACGCCACACGCGGTCGAAGAAGCGCGACAGCGGCCGGAACGCGTCGTTGACGGACACGTCGTAGGACCGCGGGTCCTCCAGCTCCTGCAGCACCGGCGCGGCGACCCGGGTCGCGAAGACGTCGCTGGGCAGCAGCAGCACCGGGATCCGGTTGACCGTGGCCAGCGCCGCGCCGGTCAGCATGTTGGTCGAGCCGGGCCCGATCGAGGCCGTGCAGGCCAGCGCGGACAGCCGGTTCTTCATCCGGGCGTAGCCGACGGCCGCGTGCACCATGGCCTGCTCGTTGCGGGCCAGGTGGTACGGCATGTCCGCCGATCCGGTCCGCTGCGCCTGCAGCAGGGCCTGACCGACCCCGGCGACGTTGCCGTGGCCGAAGATGCCGAAACAGCCGGCGATCGCGCGCTGCTCGACACCGTCCCGCTCGGTCCACTGGTTGGCCAGGAACGTGACGACGGCCTGGGCGACGGTGAGTCTCACGAGCGCCTCCTCTCGGTTGCGGACGTCAGGGGCAGCCGGGGGTCCATCGCCTGCTCGTTCCAGGTGCCACGGACCCAGGCGTGGGCCGGGTCGTCGGAGAAGAGCCACTTGCGCTCCCCCGGACCGGCCATGACGTTGAGGTAGTAGAGGTCGTAACCGGGGGCGGCCATCGACGGGCCGTGCCACCCGTACGGGATCAGCACGACGTCCCCGCTGCGCACCTCGGCGCAGATGTCGATCGGGCGGTCGGGGTGGCCGTACACGCGCTGATAGCCGGCCCCGGCAGCGCCCGACGGCGAACCGGCGACCTCGAAGTAGTAGATCTCCTCCAGCACGGTCTCGCTCTCCCCCGGCGCGTCGTGCTTGTGCGGCGGGTACGACGACCAGTTGCCGCCCGGGGTGAGCACCTCCACCGCGATCAGCCGGTCGGCGTCGAACGAGTCCGGCGTACAGAAGTTGTTGACCTGCCGGCTGGCCTGACCGGCCCCGCGCAGCTCGACCGGCACGTCCTCGGCCGGTCCGTAGCGGAACGGCAGCCGCCGGTCCGCGCGGGCCGCCGGCAGGGCGAACCGGCCACCGTTGGCCGCCCGGACGGTGACCGACGCGTCGCGGGGCAGGTAGGCGAAGTCGGTGACCCGGGAGAACACCGAGCGCCGCCCGGTCAGGGTGACCCGCTCGTCCTCGCAGGTGACGTCGCAGCCACCGGACAGCGGCAGCACGATCATCTCCTCGTCACCGGTGGCGAAGCTGACCCGGGCGCCGACGGCCAGCTCGACGATCCGCAGGCCGCTGAAGCCCCAGCCGGCGCTCCGCGGGGTCACGACAGTTTCGAACGGCTTGCTCTGGGCGTCGCCGCGGCGCAGCAGTGTCATAGCAGGCCCACCGCCCGGTCCACCGCGCCCGCGACGTCCCCACCGGACGGGTAGAGCAGGCTGCGCCCGATCACCAGTCCCTGCACGGTCGGCTGGGCCAGGGCCTTGCTCCACCGCGCGTAGGCGGCCTCGGCATCCTCGGCGACCTCGCCGCCCAGGATGAGAGCGGGCAGCGTGGTCGCCGCCATGACCCGTTCCATGTCGGCCACGACCGGGACCTTCAACCACGTGTACGCCGACGTGGGCCCGAGCCCGGCGGCGACCGTCATCGCCCGGATCATCGCCTCGGCGCTGAGCTCGTTGCGCACCCGGCCGTCGACCCGGTGCGAGATGAACGGCTCGACCATCGCCATCAGTTTGTGCGCGGCGAGGTCGCCGACCGCCCGCCCACAACTCTCCAATGTGGTCACGGTGCCGGCGTCGTCCGGATCGATGCGCAGCAGCATCTTGCCGCCTTCGAACCCGGCCGCGGCGAGACTGTCCCCGTCGTACGCGGTGAAGCGGTCGTCGATCTCGAAGCTGGTGCCGGCCAGGCCGCCGCGGTTCATCGAACCGATGACGACCTTGTCGTCGAGCGCGCCGAGCAGCAGCAGGTCCTCGAGGATGTCCGGGGTGCCCAGCACACCGTTGACGCCCGGGCGCTCCAGCGCGGTGCAGATGCGCCGCAGCAGGTCGGCGCGGTTGCCCATGGCCAGCGGGTCCGGCCCGGCCCGCAGCGCGCCGCGGGCGGGATGATCGGCTGCGATGATCATCATGCGGCCGTGCTCCCCGCGCCAGCCGGTCGGCCGGCGGCGGGCCGCCGCGGCGACGGCGATGGCGTCCGGCCGGTCGGCCCGGGCGGCGACGAGCTGGTGGACGTCAAGCACGGCCGGCCTCCTCGATCAGCTCCCGGACCTCGGACTCGGTCGGCATGGCATCGGCGCAGGCCAGGCGGGTGGTGACGATGGCACCGGCGGCGTTGCAGAACCGCATCGTGGTCTCCAGGTCCCAGCCGGAGAGCAGCCCGTGGCACAGCGCGCCCCCGAAGGCGTCACCGGCCCCGAGCCCGTTGACCACCTCGATCGGCACCGGCGGCACCTGCACCTGTTCCTTGCCGTTGGAGGCCAGCACGCCGAGCGGTCCCTGCTTGACGACGGCGAGCTCGACACCCGCGTCGTGCAGGGCCTGCGCGGCGGCGTGCGGTTCACGGACGCCGACCGCGGTCTCGCACTCGTCGAGGTTGCCGACGGCGACCGTCGCGTACGGCAGGGCCTGGCTGATCCACTCCCGGGCCTGCTCGCGCGACTCCCAGAACATCGGCCGGTAGTCGAGGTCGAGGACCGTGATGCCGGACTTGTCGCGGGCGCGCAGGGCGGCCAGGGTGGCCTCGCGCGACGGCGACTGGCACAGGCCGGTGCCGGTGACCCAGAAGATGTCGGCCGCCCGGATCGCGGCCAGGTCCAGCTCGGACTCGGCTATCTCCAGGTCGGGCGCCTTGGGGAAGCGGTAGAAGTAGAGCGGGAAGTCGTCCGGCGGGAAGATCTCGCAGAAGGTGACCGGGGTGGGCAGTGCCGCGACCGGCGCGACGAACCGGTCGTCGACCCCGAAGCCGCGCAACGCGTCGTGGATGAACTCGCCGAACGGGTCGGCGCCGGTCCGGCTGATCACCGCGCTGCGCCGGCCGTAGCGGGCGGCGGCGACGGCGACGTTGGTGGGGCTGCCACCGAGGAACTTGGCGAAGGTGCGGACCTCACGCAGCGAGACGCCGATCTGCTGTGGATACAGGTCGACGCCGATCCGCCCCATGGTCAGTACCTCGTCTGCGGGCATGCGTCCCCCTGGGAATGACGGATGGGCCGTACGGGGAGATTTCAGGCGCACTCCGGCGCCTGGTGTGCCGTGCGGATTACGGCGCGATGAAAAGTCTTCGGGGCCGGTATGTCGGCTCGTTTCGATGTAATAACGTGGAGGCTTCCACGTCAATACTTTGTTATGACAAACTGAAAAACGAAGGGGGTTCCATGGCATCCGATCCCTCCCCAGCCCGTAGTGCGGTGCGCCCGGTCGAGGTCGACCGGACCAGCCCCGTACCCCTCTACTTCCAGGTCGCCAGCCGCCTGCAGGAGTTGATCGAGCAGGGCGAGATCGGCGTCGGCGCCCGCATCGAGAACGAGGTCGACCTGGCCGAACGCCTCGGCGTGTCCCGGCCGACCACCCGCCGCGCGATCCAGTATCTGGTGGAACGCGGCATGCTCGTGCGCAAACGCGGCGTCGGTACCCAGGTCGTGCACCCCAAGGTGCGCCGCCCGGTCGAGCTGTCCAGCCTGTACGACGACCTGGTCAGCGCGGACCGCAAGCCCCGCACCGAGGTCCTCGACCTGCGGGTGATCGCGGCGCCGGCCGAGGTGGCCGAGGCTCTGGAGGTGGCCCCCGGTGCCGAGGTGACGTGGATCGAACGGCTGCGCTACGCCGGCGGGGAGCCGCTCGCGCTGATGCACAACGCGATCCCGGTCGACCTGATCCGGCTGGAGGCGGCCGACCTGGCCGCGTACGGGCTCTACGAACTGCTGCGCCGGGCGGGCTTCGTGCCGCGCATCGCGACGCAGGTGATCGGCGCCCGCTCGGCCAACGCGGCCGAGGCGCGGACCCTGCAGGAGAAGCGCGGGGCCTCACTGCTGACCATGACCCGTACGGCGTGGGACGCCGGCGGCCGCGCCCTGGAGTACGGCTCGCACGTCTACCGGGCCAGCCGCTACAGCTTCGAGCTCAACCTGTCGGCGGGCTGAGCTCCCGGGCGTCCGACGCACCGGAGACGGCAGCCTCGTAGGCGAGCAGCGTGTCGACGACGACACGGCGCTGCGCCGGGGTCAGCGGCGCGAGGGCCTGACGCCACGCCTGGGCGCCGGGTGAGAGCCACTGCGAGATCGCCGGCCGGCTCGCCGGGCTGATGTCGACGATGCGCCGGCGGCGGTCCGCGTCGTCCTCCCGCCGCACGAGCACGCCCTTACGGCTCAGATCGCCCACCATCGGGCTGACCGTGGTCGGGGCGACGCTGAGGTGCGCGGCCAGCTCGGACACGGTCTGCGGCCCGTCGAGCAGCAGCAGCGACAGCAGCGACAGATGCCGGGGTGCGAGGTCGAACGAACGCAGCTGCTCCGGCACGGGGATGCGTTTGACCCGGCCGACCAGTCGCGGCATCACCAGCATGAGTTCACGGACCGCCTCGTCCGCCGGGTGAGATGTTGACAGGCGGCATGCCGCATCCGACTGTCCACGTGCTGAGAGCGAGCTCGCCGGGCGGGAGGCGCCGCTGAGCTCGACGTTGACCGAGGCGGTCGTCGCGGTCTACGGCGAGCGGGCCCGGGAGATCGTCGAGGTGCGGCTGATCGGGTGCCGGCCGGGCGCTGGGGCATCGGCGGGGTGGTGGTGGCGGCGGCCCAGCGTTCCTGAATCGATCGGAGTGCGCGGCGCCCTACTGCGTCATGGCCGGTATTCGGAGGAGATCTCGGTGGCGTACTTCTGCCAGAGCGGAGTCATGGTCTCGGCCGTCATCGGCTGTCCGGACTCGACCATCTTCTTGAGGTCGCGGAAGTACTGCACGTACAGGTCCGGCGTGAAGGTGGAGAGCATGACCGCCGGGTCGTCGCCCACGTTGGCGAAGGTGTGGGGTGCGCCCGGCGGGACGATGACCCAGGTGCCGGAACCGGCGTCGTAGTCGTCCTGGCCCACGGTGAACCGTACGGTGCCCGAAAGGACGTAGAAGCCTTCGTCGTGCTGGGCGTGGCGGTGCTGGATGGGGCCGGGCGTGTGCGGCTGGAGGGTGATCTCGCCGATCCCCAGGCGGTGCCCGGTGTGGCTGCCGTCCTCGAGGATGCGGATCTGCGACGGCCCGTGGGTGGTGATGAGCTCGCCTTCGCCGGGGCGGACGATCGTGACCGGAGTCATGGACAGGTCTCCCTGATGGTTTCGCCGACGCACGCGACGGTGATGTCGCGCCGTGACACAACGGTACCACCGATGTCGCGGTACGACATCACTATTGATGGCCGGCCGACAAGGCCGACCTCAGCGGGGAGTGCCGTCCCAGCGCCAGGACGCCCGGCGCTCGCGGCCGGGCAGGGCGATCCGCCCGGTGGCCCACAAGAGCGTCTGCCAACTGTCGCCCTCGGCCGGCACGTCCGGGAACAGCCGCTGCAGGGAGCGGGCACACAACTCCCGCGGTGGCTCCCACGACAGCTCCAGCCCCGCGGCAACATCGCGCATGTGCACCAGGGTCTCGACCACGCCCATCGCCGCGAAGCCCTCCGGGTCCGAGGCGCCGTAGGTGTGCTGCGAGCGGACGGTCGGCGGCGTGACCTCGACCATCGCGGCCAGCAACGCGCCGCAGGATTCGAGCACCTGCAACAGCCCGGCCTGCCCGCCCTCCTCCGGTATGGCGTAGATGGTGAGCGCCGGTCCGCCCGGGCGGCGGTACTCCCAGCCGATCGGGACCGGCTCCGTCACCGACGGGCGGCGCGGGCCGAGCTGCGACGCGTACGCGAAAAGGTCGTCGGCGATGTGCTCGACCGTCTCCCAGCAGTCCCAGTCGAGATCACCGGCCGGCACCCGCCAGTCCCGCTCCACCACGGTGGCCAGGGTGTCGGCCGCCAGATACACAGCTTCACGGACATCGGCCGCAGTCACAGGATCGCCAGGCATGGGGAAGATCCTAACGACGCCGGGCGACGGTCACGATCTCCCGGCTGCCCGGGGTCAGCGGTCCGCCGTGCCAGTCGCCGTACTGCTCGTCGAGCCGGAAGCCGGCTTCGCGCAGCAGCCGGTTGAGCACCTCCGGGCCCAGGAAGCGCAGCACCTGACGCTCGTAGTGGACCGCGGCACCGGAGGCGTCGGTGACGGTCTCGGTGAAGGTGACGACATCGTCCACGACCGACTCGACCTCGTGACTCACCCGCAGGAGCCGGCCGGTGGCGTCCACGACCTCGCTCGCGTGTGCGGGGGTCCAGTCCTGCCAGGCGTGCGCCTGTGGGTGCCGGGTCTCGAACGCGAAACGGCCGCCCTCGCGCAGCGCGGCGCGTACCCCGGCGAGCCCGGCCCGGATCTCACCGTCGTCGACCAGGCACTGGAACGCGTGCCCGGTCATCACGGCCAGCTCGAAGTCCTGCTCCCACGGCGTCGTGGCCGCCGCCCCGAGCACCCACTCGATGTCGTCGCGGCGCCGGGCCCGGGCCAGGTACGCCGGGTTCGGGTCGATCCCGGCCAGCACACCACGATGCCCGGCGTCGCGGGCCCGGTGCAGCATCGCCCCGGTTCCGCAGCCGACGTCGAGCACCGCGCCGGCCGCCATGACCAGCCGGTGGTGGAACGCGTCGGCCGGGTGGTGCTCCGGGTCCCACGGGTTCAGCAGGTCGTAGAGCGCGGCCACATCGGCGTCGGAGAGCACCGCAGCAGCATAAGTGCCGTGGGGGGGGGGGGGGGGGGGGGGGGGGGGGGGGGGGGGGGGGGGGGGGGGGGGGGGGGGGGGGGGGGGGGGGGGGGGGGGGGGGGGGGGGGGG
>NZ_JBVJIR010000014.1:159865-307394 GCF_055586185.1 Actinoplanes sp. NPDC051405 | reverse complement strand
GTGGCGTTGTGTTGTTGGTTGGGTGGGTGTGCTCCTCTGTGGTGGGGTGGGTTGGGCGTCGCCCCGCAGAAGCGCTCGTACAGCTGGGGGGGGGGGGGGGGGGGGGGGGGCGCCCCCCCCCCCCCCCCGGCGCGCTATTTCTTCGCCTTGGCCGCGGCCTCGCGCTCGCACCCGGGCATGAGATCCATGCCCTTGCTGATCGAGCGGCTGTCGTTCTGGTCGCCGCCGAGCGCGATGTCGATGCCGTTGTCGCCGGTCGCGACGAACTTCACGCCCTTGCCCTTCAGGCACTTGACCACGGCGCGGGCGAAGTCCCGCGCCTCCGGGTTGGCCGGGTCCTTCTCCCACGGGGGCAGCGGGTAGTACAGCGGGTTGCAGATCCGGTCGGCCGCCTCGGCCTGGTCGGCCAGCTTGGTGATCGTCTTGGGATCCGGCTGCTCGTTGTCCTTGTACCACTCCCGCTTGGGCAGCGCGCCGTGCTCCTTGAGGCACTTCTGGTACGGACCGAGCATGGCCTCGAATTCCTCCGGCGTGCCGTCGAGCCGTTCCCGCGGGCGTTCCGGCTTGGCCGAGGCGGACGCCTCGGCCTCGGGGCTGGCCAGCGTGGCCACCTTGGACGACTTGTCGGCGGCCGGCTCGGACGATCCGCAGGCCGACAAAGCCGCCAGCGCCACGACCGTCACCAGCAGCGGGTGACTTCTCCGCATCGGGTTGCCTCTCTCTCCCGCGCCCGGGACGGTCCCGGGCGCAAGGAGCCTGGCAAGCCGAAGTCAGGAACGTGTCAGGTTGCCCGCCGGGTCATCGGAACCTCGGTGCGTCCGCGCCCGCGGCCGGCGACGCGGTGGCCCGCAGCTCGGCCAGCAAGCCGTCCCGGTCGGCCAGGACCGCGCCGAGGATGCGCCGGCCGGCGGCGAGCAGCTCCGCGACGGCGGGCGTGCTGAGCGCGTACAGGACGAGGCCGTCGTCGCGGAAGGAGGCGACGACGCCGGCCCGGCGCAGGACCGCGAGGTGCTGCGACAGGGTGGACGGCTCGACGTCGATCTCGGCGAGCAGGTCCCGCACCGGGAGCGGGCCCGCCTGGAGCAGTTCCAGCGTGCGGATCCGTACGGGATGGCCGAGGACGCGGAACATCTCCGCCTTCGCCTGATAGAGCGGTACCGACACCAGCGCCCCTCTTGTCAATTACCGAAGTTGCCGGTCTACCCAGTTGCAAAGATTGGCAAGTCGTCTCTGTGGTGCCCCAGTCTCGCATCGACGTGTCACAGCGCGAGCGGACACGCAGTCCGACTGTCCCCCGCCCGGGTCGCTGATCCTCGATCCGGACAGCACACCATTGGGGAGGGGTTACACATGGCGGAGATGGACGTGGCTCTCAAGGACGCCTTGCAACTGGACGGCGCGATCGCGGCCGCCATCGTCGACTACACCAGCGGCATGGCGCTCGGCACGGCCGGCGGCGACCGCAGCTTCGACGTGGCGATCGCCGCGGCGGCCAACACCGAGGTGCTGCGGGCCAAGCTGCGCACGATGGACCTGCTCGGCCTCAACGAGAAGATCGACGACATCCTGGTCACGCTCGGCTCGCAGTACCACCTGATCCGGCCGGTCACCGGCGTGTCGGGCAAGGGCCTGTTCATGTATCTGGCGCTGCACCGGGACCGCGCGAACCTGGCCATGGCCCGGCACCGGCTGCGGTCGATCGAGCGGACCCTCGAACTCTGACCGGGGCGCCTACGCCGGGTCGGCGTGCAGGTCGCGCAGCAGCTCGGCCTGGCCGCTGAGGACACCGGACAGGATCTGCCGCGCCACGGCCAGCAGCTCGGCGACGTGCGGGCTGGTCAGCGCGTAGTACACGGTGGATCCCTCCCGGCGGGTGACGACCAGGTTGGCCCGCCGCAGCACGGCCAGCTGCTGCGACAGGTGGGCGGGCTCGATGCCCACCTCGGGGAGCATCTCCGCCACACAGCGCTCGCGCTCGCTGAGCAACTCCAGCACCCGGATGCGCGCGGGATGACCGAGCGTCTTGAAGAACTCGGCCTTCAACTGGTACAGCGGTCGGCTCACCGTCACCACCTCGGTCATCAGTCCCCCGCGGGCCGGCGGCGGGTCGCGGTCGCGGCCTGCGCCGTGCTGATGCTTCCACGACAGCGACCGCGCGGGCGACCGCGGGTCCACCGGTGTCCCGGCAATCAACGTCTTGCGTAATTGCTAATCTTCGCAAGTCGCGAGATGCGTGGCAATCGGCCGGCGTGAGATGAGGGTGTCGTGGGCGGGTCCGTGCCTTTCGTCCGGCTGCTTCCGCAGCGCGCCGACTGGGCGGCGGTGCGCCGCGCGCCGCGCGCCGACCTGGTCGCCGGGCTGACGGTGGCCGTGGTGGCGTTGCCGCTGGCCCTGGCCTTCGGCGTCACGTCGGGTCTGGGGGCGCAGGCCGGGCTGGTCACCGCGATCGTCGCCGGTGCGGTCGCCGCCGTGTTCGGCGGCTCGAACCTGCAGGTGTCGGGGCCCACCGGCGCGATGACGGTGGTCCTGGTGCCGGTCGTCGCGCAGGTCGGCGCGGCCGGAGTGCTGATGGTCGGTGCGATGGCCGGGGTGATCCTGGTCGGGCTGGCGGTGGCGCGGCTCGGCCGCTACGTGCGGTACCTGCCGACCCCGGTGATCGAAGGCTTCACCGCGGGCATCGCCGTGGTCATCGCTCTGCAGCAGGTGCCGGCGGCCCTCGGCGTGTCCGGCGCGCACGGAGACAAGGCGTGGGCGGTCGCCGCGGACGCGGTGGCCCGCTTCGCCCGCCACCCGCACCCGACTGCCGTCGCGGTGGCTCTGGGCGTCGCGGCATTGATGCTCCTGGGGGCCCGCTTGCGCCCCGGCGTGCCGTTCTCCCTCATCGGAGTGGCCGCCGCCACGATCCTGGTCGGGGTCACACCTATCGCACTGCCCACCATCGGTCGCCTCCCCGCGGGCGTACCGGCTCCGTCGCTGGACTTCCTCGACATCGGCGCCGTGCGGACGCTGCTGCCCGCCGCGGTGGCGGTGGCAGCGCTGGCCGCGCTGGAGAGCCTGCTGTCGGCCACGGTCGCCGACGCCATGACGGTCAACGAACGCCACGACCCCGACCGCGAACTCTTCGGTCAAGGGCTGGCCAACCTGGTCTCCCCCGTGTTCGGCGGCATCCCCGCGACGGCGGCGATCGCCCGCACCGCGGTCAACGTCCGCGCCGGCGCCCGCTCGAAACTCGCGTCGCTGGCCCACGCCGCGGCCCTGGCCGTCATCGTGCTCGCGGCGGCCCCGCTGGTCGAGCACGTCCCGCTGGCCGCGCTGGCCGGGGTGCTGCTGGCCACCACCGTACGGATGGTGGAGGCGGCGTCGCTGCTGGCGCTGGCCCGGTCCACCCGCCGCGACGCGCTGGTGCTGGTGCTCACCTTCACCGTGACCGTCGCGTTCGACCTGGTCACCGCCGTGGCGGTCGGGATCGCCGTCGCGATCGTCCTGGCTCTGCGCGCCGTGGCCCGCACCGCCCGCATCGAGCAGATCCCCCTGGAGCAGGGCGATCACAGCGCCGAGGAACACGCCCTGCTGGCCGAGCACATCGTGGCCTACCGCCTCGACGGACCGCTGTTCTTCGGCGCGGCCCACACGTTCCTGCTGCAACTGTCCGAGATCACCGACGCCCAGGTGGTGATCCTGCGCATGTCGCGGGTGTCGACCGTGGACGCCACCGGGGCGCATGTGCTCGGCGACGCCATCGCCCGGCTGCAACGACGCGGCATCACCGTGCTGCTCTCGGGCATCGCCACCAGCCACGAGGAGGTGCTGAGCACACTCGGCGTCGCCGAGCACCTGCGCCGCGACGGGTGCGTCTTCGCGGACACGCCCAGTGCTATCGCGTACGCCCGCAGCCACCTCCTGCACCATCGGCTGCCACCCTCGGACTGACCCTCCCCTCTACTCAGGGGTGTCCGCGTCGGTCGAGTGGGCGAGGTCCCGGGCTGCTTCGAGGGCCCCGAGGCGGTTGCGCAGGGCCTCGGTCGCCGCCTCGTACGCGTCCGAGCCGAGCGTCAGCCGCAGCGGCGCCTCGGGCAGATCGGCGGAGGCGATGATGGCCGCCGCGATCTTCGCGGGGTCCCCGGGCGCGGGCAGGGGCGGCAGCTCGCCGGAGAGCATGCGCCGCAACTGCCCCGACGGGCCTTCGGCGTACTCGGGCAGCGGCGCGCTCAGCACCGCGCCGCCGCCGAAGTTGGTGCGGGAGACTCCGGGCTCGACGATCGTCACGCCGATGCCGAACGGCGCGAGCTCCGGCGCCGACGACTCCCAGAAGCCCTCGATGCCCCACTTCGTCGCGTGGTAGAGGCTCATCGCCGGGAAGGCGACCTGGCCGCCGGCGCTGGCGATCTGGATGTAGCGTCCACCGCCCTGGCGGCGCAGGTGCGGCGTGGCCGCGGGCTATGCCGGTGAGTTGTTCACGCTGCTGCAGGCTCGCCCGCACGTGCGGCGGCTGACGCAAGGGGCTGCGCTGGAAAGACCTCAGCCGATCGATCCCGAGGTCGCGGCGTACCGGGCCAAGGTGGAAGCCCTGGAGACCGCCCAGCAGGCGGGGAAGGTCCGCACCGACATCCCGGCGGCGGAACTGCTGGCGATGATCCTCGCGCTGGTGACCAGCTGGGACACCGCCTCGTGGTCACTGAAGGCGCTGCACGGGGAACCGGCCAGGGACCGCCGGGCCGCGGTCGAAAAGGCGGTGGCCGGGCTGGTCCGGGCGCTCTGGCGGGCCGAGGTCAGACGTCGACGGTGGCCCGATCCTCCTCGGCCGGCTGCTGGGCCCGGATGAGACTGGCCACGCCGAGGTCACGCAGCTGACCCATCACGAACGCATCGACGTTGACCAGCGCGAAGGAGATCCCGGCCCAGCTGACCGCGCGGTGGCCGTCCAGCAGCGCCGCGATGCCGGCGGCGTCGAGCACGCGGACGTCGGCAAGATCGAGCAGGATCGCCTCCGGCGCCCACCGGACGATCGCCGCCCGCACCGCCCCGGGAATCTGCTCCGGATTCTGATAGACCACCGCACCGGAGAGAGCCAGCACGACGGTTTGATCGAGCAACTCAGCGCGCATCAGCAATGACACCCGTCGACCATGGCACAAGGTCACGTTCCGGTCCAGTGGAGGTCACCAAAAGTGATCGGGGGTGCACGCGGTCAGTAGCCGACGTCCCGGCGTCGCAGGCCCGCGTACCCGGCGGCCACCAGGGCTGCGACCAGCAGACCCAGCATGGCCAGCGGCGCGACGGCCACGTCGTCGAGCGGCACCTTCGGCGTGTGGAAGAACGGCGAGGCCTGCCGGGACCAGCCGGGCAGATCGAACGAGTCGGCGAACATCGTGATGACGGCGCAGTAGGCGACCACGACCCACGCGATGATCGCCGCCGCCCGGGGCAGCCAGCCGAACGCCAGCACCGTCACGGCGACGACGAGCCACACCCCGGGCACGTAGGCGAGCGCGACACCGGCCAGGCGCGGTATCTGGCCCAGGTCGGAGACGGTCAGGCCGTACGCCAGGCCTTCGCCGAGGCCGAACGCGGCCAGCACCGCCGAGGTGCCGATCAGGGCGACGCTGAGCTGCCCGGCCAGCCAGACCCCTCGGCTCGTCCGGGTGGCCAGCACGATCTCGGCCCGGCCGGACGTCTCCTCGGTCCGGGCCCGCAGGACAGTGCTCACGCCGTAGGCGGCCGCGAGTAGGGCGGCCATGCCGGCGGTCACGGCCAGGTAGGCGTTCAGGATGTCGTCGGCGCCGCCGGTCAGGAACTGGGCTATCTCCGGGTTGTCCCGGACGTACTGTTCGATGCTCTCGCCGATCGACCCGTACGCGATGCCCAGGAGCAGCAGTCCGGCGGCCCAGCCCAGCAGAGCGCCGCGCTGCAGGCGCCAGGCCAGCGCATGCGCGTCGCGCAGCAGCGCCGACGCCCGGGCGCGGCCCGGCCGCGGCGCCACCAGGCCCGCCCCGAAGTCGCGGTGGGTCAGCAGACCCACCGCGGCGATCCCCAGCAGCGCGGCGACGGCCAGCGACACCAGCAGCGGCCACCAGCGGTCGCCGGCGTACGGGTAGGTGCGCTGCCCCCACCCGATGGGTGAGGCCCAGGACAGCGTGCCGTCGCCCACGTCGCCGGCGGCCCGCAGCGCGAAGGCGGCACCGAGAAAGGCCGCGACCGTTCCGTACATCGCCCGGGTGCTCTCGAAGACCTGCGCCGTGGCGGCGGTCAACGCGGCGAAGACGAGACCGAACGCGGCCAGCGCCGCGCCGAACAGGGCGGAGCCGGCGACGGGCAGTCCGGTGCCGGCCGCCGCGGCGAACACCAGCAGGCCCGCGGCGACATCGGCCAGACCGGCGAGGAGCAGGGCGGCCGCCAGCGGCGTACGCCGTCCGACCCGCGCGGAGCGGATCAGCTCCGCGCGCCCGGACTCCTCGTCGGCGCGGGTGTGCCGGCCGACCAGGAACATGTTCATCAACGCGACCACGATCGCGGCGAACGCGAAGATCTCGAACACGACCTCGCCGCCGATCGAGGACAGCAGACCGGTCGGCCCGCTCATCGCGATCACGGCGGTGTTCGCCCCGATGGTCTGCCGCAGCCGTTGCAGCGCCTCGGCGGTGCCGTACAGCTCCTGGCTCTGGGTGGACTGCACGAGAACGAGCAGCGTGACCCCCAGCAGCCACCAGGGCAGGCTCCGCCGTTCCCGGCGCAGCAGGAAACGCAGCAGCGGCACCGTCCCGGTCATGACGAGGCCTCGCCGTAGTGACGCAGGAACAGCTCCTCGAGCGTCGGCGGCGTGCTGGTCATGCTGCGCACCCCGAGCGGGGCCAGCTCCCGGATCACCGTGTCGAGCTGCGCGGTGTCGACGTCGAAACGGGCGTGATGGTCGGCGACGACGACGTCATGGACACCGGGCAGCCGGGCGATGCCGGTGACCGGCCGCGTGGTCTCCACCGCGATCGACGTACGGGTCAGGTGCCGCAGCTCGCTCAGCGTGCCCGACTCCACCGTGCGGCCCAGCCGGATGATGCTCACCCGGTCACACAGCGCTTCCACCTCGGCCAGGATGTGGCTCGACAACAGCACCGTCCGGCCCTGTCGCTTGACGTCCTGGATGCAGCGCTGGAACGCCGACTCCATCAGCGGGTCCAGGCCGGAGGTCGGCTCATCCAGCAGAAGCAGCTCGGCGTCCGACGCCAGTGCGGCGATGAGCGCGACCTTCTGCCGGTTGCCCTTGGAGTAGGTGCGCGCCTTCTTCCTCGGATCCAGGTCGAACTGCTCGAGCAACTCGTCGCGGCGCTGCCGGTTGACGCCACCGCGCAGCCGGCCGAGCAGGTCGATGACCTCGCCGCCGCTGATACCGGGCCACAGGGTGACGTCCCCGGGCACGTACGCCAGCCGCCGGTGCAGCTGATCGGCGTCACGCCAGGGGTCGCCGCCGAGCAGCCGTACCTCGCCCGCATCGGCGTGCAGCAGCCCGAGGACGACCCGGATCGCGGTGGTCTTCCCGCTGCCGTTGGGCCCGAGGAAGCCGTGCACCTCTCCGGTGGCCACGGTCAGGTCGAGCCCGTCGAGAGCCTTGGTGGCCCCGAAGGACTTGTGCAGATCGGTGATGGCGATCGCTGATTCCCGCGACATGGTCATGTCAACTCCGGTGTGGAGGGACGATCGGTGATGACTGAGATCGATGAGCGGCGGCGGGAGAACACGCCGGTGAGGGGTGGAGCCGGGTGCGCGAGCGGGACAACCATGACGCCTCCAGGGGTCGACGACTCGCCGACCAGACTTCCCGGCACACCTGGCCGCAGAGTACGCCCTCCCGCCAAGCGCCGACCGCCGCGCGGGGGTCAGCGCAGCAGGCGCCGCAGGGCCACCCCGGTGACCGCCGAGGTGACGAGGGCCATCAGCAGGCCGCCGGCGACACCGATCGCCGTGACCAGAGCGACCGGCTGCCCGGGCTGCCACAGCGGCGTGGCGAAACCCAGGAAGATGCCCAGGCCGGCAAGCCAGGCGACGGCGGTGGCCACGATCCAGCTCGCCGATCGCGGCACCACCGTGCGCAGGACCAGCCACTGAGCCGTCCCGATGGTGGCCAGCAGTGCCGTACCGAGCACCAACGCCGCCGCCACCAGCACGGCAACCGGTGGCTCAGGCCATCGTCCGGCCAGCGTGGAGGGCAGCAGACCGATCGCGTACGCCACGACGGCACCGGCCGCGGTCGCCCACACCCAGCGGCGCCTCGCCAGACCCGGCAGCGCATGGCGAAGCACGGTGGCCTGAGCCAGCCCGAGCATCGTTCCCTCCACGGCGCCGGCCGCCAGCAGCGCCACGGACGCGAGAGCGACCGGTGCCCGGACGGTCATCGCGCCGGTGACTGCCGGCACGGCGAATCCAGCGAACTCGCCCGCCGTCACGGTCGGGAGCCACCGCAGGAGCAGTGGCCGGCCCCGCAGGATCAGCGGCAGCGGCGGATCGCAGCGCAGGTCGACCAGAACCGCATGGTCATCCACCGACACCCCAGGAAATCGGCCACGGTAGACGGCCGCGGCGTCGCTGTCCGCGGGAACGACCTCGCCGACGGCTGCGCGCCAGCCGCCGTCCCACCACACCTCCGCTGCGGCGGCGCGGCGGAAGTGGCGCCACCAGCGCTTCGAGTCCGCCCGGCCGACCAACACGACGAGTCGCGTGCTCTCGTACGCGGCCTGGACGGGAAGGATCACCATGGCACCGCTCGCCGAGACGTAGCGCAGCAGAATCAGCGACCGGGGCAGCACGTGACGCACCGGCGACCGGAGCAGCCGGACCATCGGCGCGGCGGAATCCGTGCGCCCGGCCTGACGCATCGTCATCGACGGACGTGACGGCGGACGCCGGCCACGGCCCCCTCGACGCCGGCGGCGACCAGAAGGATGAGAACCGTGCTGGTCACCGGCAATGCGACGGCGTACCCCGCCGCGATCAAATGGCGCTTCCCCATGATGGCTCTCCTCCTTCGGCGCCCTGCCTTCTGCTGACACCTCCAGCACACCGCTTTGCCACGACAGCCGGCAGAGGCGCAGGCACGCACCGACGCGGGTCCTTCGGCCCTGACGTCTCAGGCAGGTGGCGTGGGCGGGAAATGCGGCGGTGCCGGGACCGGTCCACGCGGTACCGTCCAGCACATGAAGGCCGCCCAGGCGTCACGCTTCCGCGATCCGACGTCGGACTACTCCCTGGACAACCTGGCCGGGCACCCGATCGACGTGGTGTGCCCGCGCTGCGCCGCGCACGCCCAGGTGGTCGCGGACCCGGCCGCCGACGAACTGCCGGCGACCCGGCCTCGGCGGCTGGTGTGCCGCACGTGCGGGCACGCGGCGACCTGGTCGCCCCGGAACCGCTCGTCGTGCCGGGGCGCGGCCGTCGACCCGTTCTTCCGGCAGCCGCTGTGGCTCACGGCGACCGTGCGGGGGCATCGGCTGTGGGCGTACAACCGGCCCCACCTGGACCTGCTGGCCGAGTTCGTCGCCGCCGGCCTGCGTGAGCGCGGCCCGTACGGGGGATGCTCGATGTCCTTGATCGAGAAGTTGCCGGCGTGGCTCAAGTCGCGCCGCAACCGTGCGGACGTCCTGGCCGCGGTGGCGCGGCTGCGGGCCCGGGAAGCCCGATGACCACGTTCCGGCTGCTGCGCCAGACCGCGCGCTCGGCGCGCTTCGCCCGGGTCAGTGTCGAGGTGGCGCCGTCCGATACGGCTTCGGTCGAGGTGATCGTGGACGTCGACGAGCACCACCGCAGGGAGGCGGAGCTGGGCGCCCGGTGCGCTCTGCGGGATCAGCCGGCCCGGGTGACGGTGACCGAGGTGTTCACCACCGAGATGGACACCGGTGCGGGCGATGTCCACGAGGCGACGGCCCACGCAGTGTGGCAGGCGCTGGGCGTTGACCGCTCGTTGCCGTACCCCGGTTTCAGCGATCCGCAGATGATCACCGCGTGGCTGACCAGCAGGATCGGCCTGCGGCTCGACGCGGCGACTGAGGCCCGGCAGTCCGCCGGGCTCGACGCGTGGTTGCTGCTGGCGGGTGACTTGCCGCTCGGGCTGCACGGCCGGGGCGATCAGCTCCGGCTGGTGCGGGATGATCCCTTCCCCTCGGACGGCGTGAGCGACGGTGTCCTGTCCGGGTTTGTGGGGAAACGGCTCAACGACGGAGCCGTGATCCCCGCCCCGGGCGGTGAGCCGGCCTGCGCCGGTCTGGTGCTGCGCTTCGGAGACGACGACCTCGTCATCGGCCCGCAGGGCCTCCACGCCGGCCTTCAGCCGGCGTCGAGCCACCTGGAGTGGATCTCCTCGTAGCGCAACGGGTCGACTGCGGCCGGGTCGTCGAGGAGTCCGATCAGCAGAGCGCCGTTCGGCAGCTGACGCGACCTGGCCGTCATTTCCGGCAGCGATGGTGCTGACAGGTGCCGGCCCGGGCCGAGGTAGTTCCACCAGCCGAGTTCTGGTGGCCGGCCGGGACGTCGGAGTTGCCGGATCTGATCGCTGGACCACTCGTCGAGGATGCGGCCGGCGTGGGCGCCGAGTCGTTGGGCGGCAGCGAGCCACAGGCTGGTGAGGCGAGCGTGCAACGCGCGGAAAGTGTCGGCCTCCGGCACCGGTTCGCGGTGGCAGAAGACAGAGTCCAACGTCCACACCAGTGTGCCGTCGTCCCAGCTCAGGTAGGTGTCGACCGCGCCGTCGGCCCAGAGCTGACCGTGCTCTCCGCCCGCTGCCTGGGCGGCCAGTGCCACTTCCGGGTCCTCGACCGTGCGGAGGTGCGCTTCGGGTTTGCTGAAGAGGTTGATCAATCCGTCCGGACGTTGCGGGCGCAGCTGCCGCTCGGCGGCCAGCACATACAGATCGTGCCAGCCGCGACAAGCACGAGCGGTGCCGGTCAGAGGATCACCGTGGGCTCGTGGCACCATCGACGGGCGGCCAAGACCCACGACGAGGAGCGCGGTTGAACCACACGCAGACACGGGAGCTCGCCGCCCGGCTGATGCACCAGCACGGACTCACCAACTGGCGGCTGGTGCTCGACAACGCCAGGACGCGGGCCGGGGTCTGCCACTCGGACCGTAAGGTGATCGGCCTCTCGCGACACCTGATGAGCCTGTACTCCCCGGAACAGGTCACGGAGACCGTCCTGCACGAGATCGCGCATGCCCTCGTCGGCCCGCGGCACGGTCATGACCGGGTGTGGCGGGCGGTGGCGCGGCGGATCGGTTGTTCGGGGCAGCGGTGCATGCCGGCCGACGCACCGAAGGTGGACGGTGCGTGGGAGGGGGTCTGCGCGGCGGGTCACCGTACGACGGCTCATCGCCGGCCGGTCCGGGTGCGTTCGTGTGCCGTGTGCTCCGCGACCTTCGACCTGGCCGCGCTCTACACCTGGACCTACCGGGGGAACGCGGCTGCGATGCATCCCCGCTACACGGCCGAGCTCGCTCGCCTGCGCGCACCCCGGACCGAGCCGGCGCCCGTCGAGCTCAAGGTCGGCGACCGGGTCCGGCTGACCGGCGCGGGACGGTACGCCGGGCTGGCCGGCACGATCGTCAAGCGGGGGCGCAGCCGCTACCAGGTGCAGACCAGGGCCGGCATGCTCAGCGCCGCTTTCCCGTCGGTGCAGCCACTGACACGCGACTGACCGCCGGCTCAGGCCGGTTTGTGCTGGACGGCGACGACGCCCGGCATGCCCTGGACCTCCTGCACCAGCGCGGGGAAGTCGCTCGCCACGCCCAGTTCGACGGGGAAGAAGTACGGCAATCCGGGGACGGCCTCCGCCTGCACCGGCCCGCCGTCGCAGTAGGTGTCGCGGAACTCGGCGGCGTTCGGCTCCCAGATCATCCCCTGGGTGTCGCCCGCCCAGCTCCGGCGGATCGCCGCGGTGATCAGGTTGCGCTGGTCCGGCGTGGAGGCCGGATCGACGTACACGTGGGCCAGCAGGCTGTCCCGGGTCTCCTCCGCCGGGGCCTCGGCCGGCACGCCGGGCGCCGGCCGGCATGCCGCCCTGACCGCGGGCAACGCGGCCGGTGACGACCGCAGCAGGACGATCGAGGTGACCAGGACGGCGGCCACCACGGCCAGGCCGGCGAGGGCGGCCCGGGGACGGCGGCGCACTGCGGCGGCGGCCCACCCGCGCGCCCGCCGCCAGGTCACGCTCCGGCTCAGGGCCACGGCCCCGGCGAGAACCAGCAGCAGCGCGGCCGCGAGGGCGGCCAGCACGGTCGTGAAGAGGCCGAGGTAGGCGATGCCGCCCCACCACGGCGTCGCGCCCGGCGGGTCCGGTGCGGTACTGATCACCATGGCCGGCAACGACATGACCAGCATGCCGACGGTCAGCACGCCCGAGACGGCCGCGCCGCCCGCCACCCCGGAGAGGGTCCGGCTCACCCAGGCGCCCAGGAACCACGCGAGAAGCGCGCCCAGCACCGCACCGGCCCACCCGGCCGTCGCCGCCCCGGACGAACCGCCGCGGCGCAGCGTCAGCTGGACACCACCGTCGGAGTCGTACGCCGGAAACCCCGTCAGCAGCGAATTGTCGTACCCGAGCACCAGGCCGGAGCGGTCCGCCCAGAACGTCGCCCCGGTGCCCTGACCGCCGTCGACGTAGTTCTCGGGGCCGGTGAGCGTGAAGTCGTGCACTTCCCATCCGGCGGCGGCGAGCCGGTCCCGCGCCGCGGCGCTGTAACCGCCGACGTCGCGAGTCGCGTCGTTGTGGCGCACCCAGTAGGTCGCGTAGCCGTACTCGATACGGGCCCGCGGGGCGGGAGACCGGGGAGGACGCTACGGACGCGTCCTTTCGGGGAAGCCATGGTCGACACGGTACGGAGAACCGTCAAGCGATGTCGACGGTCACCTTCGACAGGGGGCAGGCGGTGCAGGTCAGCACAAAGTTGTCCGCCCGCTGCGCGGGCGTGAGGCAGTTCGGCTCGTTCTGGCTCACCTCGCCGCTGCGCAGCCGGACCATGCAGTCACCGCAGTTGCCCACCGTGCACGAGTACGGCATCGGCAACCCCGCGGCCAGCCCCGCATCGAGCAGCGTCTGCCCCGGCTCGACCACCACCGAACCCACCGGCCGCCCGTTCTCCTCGACGGTCAGCTCCTGCGGCACAGTCGTCGCGTTGCCCGGGTCAGCGCCGCTGGTGTAGTGCTCCTGATGCACCTGCGCGTCCGGCACCCCCAGCCCGGCCAGCACCCCCTGGACGACATCCATCAGCGGCTCCGGACCGCACACGTAGTAGTGAGCCTCCGCAACCGGGGCCACACCGGCGACCCACCGCCGCACGCCCTCCGCGTCGAGCCGGCCGTCCCGCCGGGTCAGCACGTGGGTGACCGACAGCCGGCCGGGATGGTCCTTCGCCAGCCGGGCCAGTTCCTCGGCGAAGATCACCTCGTCCGCGTCGCGGCTGCTGTAGAGCAGCGCGATCCGGTCGCCGGCCGATTCAGCCGCGAGCCGCGTACGGATCATGCTCATCATCGGGGTCACGCCGCTGCCCGCCGCGACGAGCACGAGCTGCTCCGGAGCCTGCGGCTCGGCGTGGAAGGACCCGGAGGGGCCGAGCACCGCGAGCCGGTCCCCGGCGCGAAGGCCGCCGTGCACGTGGGTGGAGAACCGCCCCGGCTCGACCCGCTTGACGGTGACCTCCAGCCGGGACGATCCCGGCACCGAGGACGCCGAGTACGCCCGCCGCACCGGCCGGCCGTTGATGTCGGCGACCAGCGTGAAGAACTGCCCGGGCCGGAAGTCGAACGTGGTGCGGCGGTCGCCCGCGTCCTCGAGGACGAGTGTGACCGCGCTCGGCGTCTCCCGGCGTACCTCCGTGATCCGCACCTCCCGCAGCGGATCGCCCACCTCGGCCCGATGCTCACGGCGACCGCGCGGCGCGGGCGCGATGTCCCCGTAGCCCTCCTTGCGCAGACCGAAGCGGTAGGCGCGGTTCATCACCAGCCGCAGCAGTCGCGTCATCCCGGGGATCACCCCGACAACCTTCATCAGGTACGTGGTCGAACGACCGTCAGCGTTGGCGGCCAGATGCTCCCCGGCCAGCGCCATCAGGTCCGGCACCGTGCCGCGGTCGAGGTGCGCGCCGGGCGACCACAGCCGGGACCGGGACACGGCGTCGTTGCCCGTCACCTCGGCGTGCTCGACGTCGATGAAGAGCGCCGCATGCGGGGGTGTGTCGCGCAACGCCATCGTCTCCAGCAGCGCCGGGTCGCCGGTGATCGCGCCACGGCCGCGGACGTGCAGCACGCCGCTGCGGCCCGGAACCAGCGCGGCGAACGAGAGCCGGTCGTCCTGGAGCAGGTTGTGCAGCGTGTCGGCGCGTTTGTTGCCGCGGCGGTCCGGGATGACCAGCGTGCGGCTGTCCACAATTCGCGCCACCGCCTGCTGATCGCCGCGCGGGCTCGTGTCGCTGCCGCCGGACGAGTCCCACGTGGACAGCGCGAGAAACGGTGCACCGGCCAGGAAATCGGCGACGCCGGGGCGGCTCAGAGGCCCGTCCCCCGCGATCTGCGCGGTCGGCTGCCGCTGGGCGGGTGGCTGCCAAAGACCGGACCGGAGTACGGCCTGAGCACAGTGCACGTACGCCTCCTGGATCTCGACCGTCGTCTCGGAGCCCTGGCGTGCGCTGACCGTGCCGTTGACGCGCAGCAGCTCGCCGACGCCCGGCAGGAGGAAGAACAACGAGACCGGACCGTACGGATCACCGGGCTCGGCGAGGGAGAACGAGATCCGTGTGGGTGAGTGGACCCGGGTGAATCCCGGTGGGCCGCCGATGAAGGTCGTCCGGCTGGTGCCGTCGGTGTCGCGGTAGCCGAACGCCGCGATCGGGCACCGGGCGAGAACTGTCCGGCAGCCCTCGTCGAGGGCGCTGATCTGCTTGAGCATGATCATCGGTGCCGGGCGCCCGATGGCTGTCTCGATCTCGTCCACCGTCGTCAGGACATGCTGCCGCACAAGGGATTCCTCTCAGCCGGGGGCGGACCGGCCGAGGCGCCGGTAGCCGATGAAGGAGATGTCCCGCTTGGTGGCAGTTGCGCGTCGCGTACCGCCGCCAGGGCCAGGGTCCCGGGCCGCAGGTCTTCGTCGTC
This sequence comes from Actinoplanes sp. NPDC051405, assembly GCF_055586185.1. Lineage (NCBI taxonomy): Bacteria > Bacillati > Actinomycetota > Actinomycetes > Micromonosporales > Micromonosporaceae > Actinoplanes > Actinoplanes sp. NPDC051405. The sequence continues at coordinate 292,270 of NZ_JBVJIR010000014.1, read as the reverse complement.
GCGGCTCAGCCAGTGGATGCGGACGCCGGCCGGCGTCCGCATCGGCCGGATCGTCAGGTTCCGGACCCACGGGCGCACCGCTCTCGGCGCCAGCAGCAGCTGGGCGATCCAGGCCTCGTTCGACAGGGTCGGCATCCGCAGCCCGGTCCGGCCCTCGCGGGGAAAGAACAGGCGTACGGCCTGGTCGTTGCCGGCCACGACGAGCTCCCGCACGGCCGGGCCGCCCAGGGTGACGTTCGCGAAGCCGGGCGACAGGTACTCCCGGTGACGCACCGCCAGGGTGATCATCGAGCGGGACGCGGGCAGCCGAACTCGGGGGATCACGTGTAGGCCTTGTTTTTGCAGCTCACCGCACTATTGTGAACAATAGCTCAGGTCTTTGGCTACTCGCTTTCCGTGCCCCCAGGAGGCCCCCCGATGCCGTCGGCCGACCGTCGCCTTCAGCCACGTCGCACGCCCCGCCAGGTCCGCGCCGAGCTCACCCGGGAGCGGATCCTCACCGCCGCTGCTCACGTTTTCGCCGAGTACGGCTACGCCGCCGGCACCACCAACCGCATCGCCGAACGCGCCCGCATCTCGATCGGCTCGCTGTACCAGTACTTCCCGAACAAGGACGCCATCCTGGCCCAGCTGTTGATGCGGCACCTGGACCGCGGCACCTGGACGGAGGCCGACCAGCTCGACCTCTCCCCCGGCACCCTGGAGGCGACGGTACGGGCCCTGGTCCGCGACGCGATCGACAACCACGGCGACGACCCGCAGCTGCTCCGGATCATGATCGAGGAGGCCCCGATGTCCCGGGAGCTGCTCGAGACGATCGACCGCCACGGCAGGAAGCGCGGCGCTCAGGTGCGCGACCTGCTGGCCCGGCACCCGGACGTGCACGTCCGCGACATCGACACCGCGGCCCAGCTCATCATCTTCACCGTGGAGCTGAACACCCACAAGCTCATGGCCGACCCGCGCACCATCCCGGTCGAGACGTTCGAGAACGAGCTGGTGGACATGGTGACCCGCTACCTGCGCGGCGACCGGTAGCCGCCGGATCAGTTCTCGGTGAGGGCCTTCAGCGCCGCCGGCGTCAACGGCCGGTCACTGTAGAGCAACCGGATCGCACTCGTGTCGGGGTTGCCGGCGTCCGGGCCCCGCCAGACCCGGCCGAGGCCGCTCCGCTCGACCGCGCGCAAAGACTGGTCATTGCCTTCCAGCAGGTACGCGGTGACCGGAAGCTCCGGCCGCCGCCCCCGAGCAGCCGCGATCGCCGCCGCGCTGATCTCCTGCGCGTAGCCCCGCCCCCAGCACGGCGGGCTCAGCCGGAAGCCGAGGTTCCAGGCGATGCCGTACCGGACGAAGCAGCCGCCGATGCCGACGAACTCGCCGCCGTCCCAGGCCGTCCACATGCCCAGGCCGTCACGCTCCCACGCGGCCCGCCAGTTCCCGATCATCCGCTCGGTCTGCGCGGGGTCCTCGTGCCGGCTCAGCGGATCCGGCCCCCACACCCGCGGATCGGAGTAGAGGTCGAACAGCCGCTCCAGGTCGTCCGGCTCGGGCACCCGCAGGACGAGGCGCTGGGTCGTACTCTCGCGAAGCTGCGGATCGGTCACGCAGACCATGATGGCCGCCTCAGGCGCCGACGTGGATGCCGGGGCGACGCTGCTGGTCGGGCTCGTGCTCGCGGATGATCTCGCGGGTCACGGGAGCCGTGTCGCCGCGGCCCAGCAGGAAGTACCGGACCATGTGCACCAGCGGGCTGCCCTCGGCCCAGGCGAAGTAGCAGTGCGGGCGAACTCCGGTCGAGTCACGCAGGGCCAGCAGGATCGCGGCGATGGCGTTCGGAGCGGCCGGGGCCTCGGCGCGGAGCACGCGGTGACCGTCGACCTCGACGCCCCGCACCGTGAGAACCTCGCTGAAGTCCGACGGGTCGACCACGTCGACCTCCAGGAAGATCACGTCGGCACCGCCGGGCACGGGGTTGTCACCCCGTTGTTCGCGTTCCTTGGCGGCGTACTCCGCTCCGTCGCTGTCCCCGCCGGGCCGGCGGCGCTTGGCGATGAGGTTGATCTGGCCGTCGAAGGCGATCGTGTCGGTGATGAACCGGCGGGCGTTCTCGTCGAACTCGATCCGGTCGGCGCGCAGTTCGGTGGTGCGCGAGATGCGCGAGACCAGCGAGACGGCGATGATGCCGAGGATGAACAGTCCGGAGATGGCGATGCCGTCGGGTTTGTCGATGACGTTCTCGACCAGGGCGTAGAACAGCACGGCGGTCAACAGGCCGAAGCCGACCGCCGGCAGACGCCGGCGCCGGCGTACGGTCGAGACCGTGACCGCGAACGCCCCGGAGACCATCATGGCCAGGATGCCGGTGGCGTAGGCGCCGGCCTGGGCGTCGACGTCGGCGCCGAACGCGATGGTGATGACGATGCTGATCGCGGTGTAGACCAGCACCACGGGCCGCACGGCGCGGCCCCATTCCGGCGCCATGCCGTAGCCGGGCAGGTAGCGCGGCACGATGTTGATCAGCCCGGCCATCGCCGACGCGCCGGCGAACCACAGGATCAGCACGGTGCTGATGTCGTAGACGGTGCCGAAGACCTCGCCCAGCTGCTCGTGGGCCAGCCAGGCCAGCGCCCGGCCGTTGGCGCCGCCGCCCTCGGCGAACTCGGCGGCGGGGATGAGCACGGTGGTGACGAAGCTGCTGGCCAGCAGGTAGACGCTCATGATGACCGCGGCCGCGGTGAGCAGCTTGCGGGCGTTGCGGATCCGGTTGGCGAGCCGCTGCCGCGCGTCGGCGCCGCTGGTGGCCACCAGGGGCATCATGCTGACGCCGGTCTCGAAGCCGGAAAGGCCCAGCACCAGCAGCGGGAACGCCACGATCGCGGGGACGACGAGGCCGCCGAACCCGCCGCCGTCCGCGGTGAGCGCGGTCGTCCAGGCCGAGAACGCGCCCGGCGTGGTGATGACCTCGATCAGGCCGACCACGATGACCACCGCGTTCAGGCCCAGGAACACAGCGACCAAGGGGATCGCGACGCTGACCGCCTCGCTGAAACCGAGCAGGAACACCCCGCCCAGGATCAGCAGCAGGATCACCGTCACCGCGACCGCGTGGCCGTGCAGGAAGCCGGGAGCGTGCGGGTTCTCCAGCAGGTGCAGGCTGGCGTCGGCGGCGGACAGGGTGATGGTGATGATCCACGAGGTGGCGACGAAACCGAGCAGGACCAGGACGAAGATCTTGCCTTTCCAGAACGGCAGCAGCTCCTCGAGCATGGCCACCGACCCGGCCCCGTGCGGGCTCTCCTGGGCGACACGCCGGTACATCGGCAGCATCCCCAGCAGGGTCAACGCCACGATCAGCAACGTGGCCAGCGGTGACACCGCTCCGGCGGCGGCCGCGGCGATCGCGGGCACGTAGGCGAGGCTGGAGAAGTAGTCGACGCCGGTCAGGCACATCACCTTCCACCAGGCGTGCTGCTCGGCATGGGCTTCCCCGGCGGCCGGGCCCACGGGTTGCACCTGGTGCTTGAGCAGCCATCGCGGCAGTCCGGCGGCGGGGCCTGCCTGCGTGGTGGGAGTGTCGACCACCGCCGGGACCGCGTACCGGACCTCCGGGCCCTGCTCGCCGGATGACGCCACGTCGTCGGTGGTGTCCATCAGTTCTCTCCCCGCGCCCGCACGGCGGTGCCTTACCGCCCGGACCACGCTACGACGGCTCCCCGGGCCACCTCGATCAGGGGCGCTTTTTCCCAGTCCGGACCGCAAGCGGGTCAGGCGGCGACCGCGGGCAGCGCAATGATCATGGTCAGGCCGCCACCGGGGGTCTCCTCCGGGGTCAGCGTGCCGCCCATCGCCTCGGTGAGGCCGCGGGACAGGGCCAGGCCGAGGCCGACGCCGGTGTGGTTGTCGCGGTCGCCGAGGCGCTGGAACGGCAGGAAGACGTCGTTCCAGCGGTCCTCCGGGATGCCGGGTCCGTGGTCGATCACCCGGATCTCGACAGCGTCACCGTGCGCGCTCACCGTGACCACCGGTACGCGGCCGTCGGGGCTGTACCTGTGCGCGTTGGCCATCAGGTTGACCAGGACCCGTTCGAGCAGGCCCGGATCGGCCCGCAGGTGCGGCAGATCGCCGGGGATGTGGACGGCGACGTCCCGCCCGGCCGGACCGAGGTCGTCCAGGGCGCGCGGGAGGACTTCCTCGGCCCCGACGGCGACCGGGGTGATGCCGAGGGCACCGGCCTGCAGGCGGCTCATGTCGAGCAGGTTGGTGACCAGGCGGGTGAGCCGGTCGAGGGCGGCGGCGGCGGTGGCGAGCAGCTCGGCGCGGTCGTGCTCGTCGAACTCGATGTCGGCGCTGCGCAGGCTGTCGACGGCGGCCCTGGCCGCGGCGAGCGGGGTGCGCAGGTCATGGCTGACCGCGGCGAGCAGCGCGGTGCGCATCCGGTCGGCCTCGGCCAGGGGTCTGGCGGTGGCGGCCTCGGCGCTGAGCCGTTGCTGGCGCAACGCGACCGTGGCCTGGGCGGCGAAGGCTTCGACGATGCGCCGGTCGCCGGCCTCCAGCGGCCGGCCTTTGAGCAGCATGGTCACGTTCTCGTCGACCTTGACCTCGGCATCGGCGTCGGCGGCGTGCGTGCAGGCCGGGCTGCCCGACTCGGCGACGACCGCGCCGTTCTCCAGCAACGTCACGGCGTCGAGGGCGAACGTCTCCCGCAGCCTCTCCAGCAGCGCGGGCAGGGGGCGTTCGCCGCGCAGGACACTGCCGGCGACGGTGGCGAGCGTCTGCGCGTCGGCGCCGGCCCGGGCGGCCTGGCGGGTTCGCCGGGCGGCGGTGTCGACGACCCAGCTGACGGCGATCGCGATGATGACGAAGATCGCCAGGGCGAGCAGGTTGTCGCCTTCGGCGATGGTGAACCGGCCGACCGGCGCGGTGAAGAACCAGTTCAGCAGCAGCGAGCCGGCGACGGCGGCGAGCAGGGCCGGCCACAGGCCACCGATCAGGGCGACGCCGACGACAGCGGCCAGGAACAGCAGGATGTCGTTGGTCAGCGACAGCGACGGCCCGGCTTTCAGCAGCGCCGTGAGCATCGGCAGGCCGGCCGCCGTGGCGACGAGACCACCGAAGCGGCGCCGCCGGGACAGGGCCGCCGGCATCCGGCGTCCGCGCCGGCCCTGCCGGGCGCGCTCGTGGGGCACCAGGTGCACGTCGATGGTGCCGGACAGGGCGGTGGTGGTCACGCCGACGCCGGCGGAGAGCAGCTGGGCCAGCCGGCCGCGGCTGCTGACCCCGAGCACGACCTGGGTGGCGTTGACCGCGCGGGCGAAGTCGAGCAGGGCGGCCGGCACGTCGGCCCCGGCGACCTGGTGAAAGGAGCCGCCGAGGCTTTCCACCAGCACCCGTTGCCGGGCCAGGGTGGCCGGGTCGGCGCCGGCCAGGCCGTCGTTGCGGGTGACGTGGACGGCCATCAGGTCGGCGCCGCCGGAGCGTGGTGCCGCGGTACGGGTGGCGATCCGCGCCGCCCGCCGGATCAGGGTGTCGCCCTCGGGGCCGCCGGTCAGCCCGACCAGGACCCGTTCCCGGGTCTCCCAGGTCGTGTCGATGTTGTGGTCGGAGCGGTACTTGCCGAGCTGGTCCTCGACCTGGTCGGCCAGCCAGAGCAGGGCCAGCTCCCGCAGGCCGGTGAGGTTGCCGGTACGGAAGTAGTTGCCGAGCGCGGCGTCGATCTTCTCCGGCCGGTAGATGTTGCCGTGGGCCATCCGGCGGCGCAGCGCCTCCGGCGTCATGTCCACCAGCTCGACCTGCTCGGCGGCGCGGACGACGGCGTCCGGCACGGTCTCGCGCTGCTCGACGCCGGTGATCTGGGCGACCACGTCGTTGAGCGACTCCAGGTGCTGCACGTTGACGGTGCTCAGCACGCCGATGCCGGCGTCGAGCAGCTCCTGGATGTCCTGCCACCGCTTGCCGTTGCGCGAGCCGGGCACGTTGGTGTGGGCCAGCTCGTCGACGACGGCGACCTCGGGACCGCGGGCCAGCACCGCGTCCAGGTCCAGCTCGGTGAACTCGGCCCCTCGGTAGGTGACCCGCCGGCGGGGCACCACTTCGAGGTCGGCGAGCATGGCCTCGGTGTGCCGGCGGCCATGGGTCTCGACGAAGGCGACCACCACGTCGGTGCCGCGCCCGGCGCGCCGGTGGGCCTCCTCCAGCATCGTGTACGTCTTGCCGACGCCCGGGGCGGCGCCGAGGTAGATGCGCAGTTCTCCGCGTGCCATGTCGGCGCCGCCCCTCCTTTCGTCCACCGGCCGTCGAGGACTCGTCCACCGGCCGTCGAGGGCTCGTCCACCGGCCGTCGAGGGCTCGTCTACCGGCCGTCGAGGGCGAGGTTGAGCTCGAGGACATTGACGCCCGGCTCACCGAGGAAGCCCAGACCACGATCGGTGGTGTGGTCCCGGACCAGGGCGCGGACGGCCTCGACGGTCAGGCCGCGTTCCCGGGCTATCCGTGGCACCTGCAGTGTGGCGTAGGCGGGGCTGATGTCCGGGTCCAGGCCGCTGGCACTGGCGGTGACCGCGTCCGCCGGGACGACCGGCCGGGCGGGCGCGCTGCCGCGGACGGGCGTGACGACGCCGCCGAGGGCCTGGTAGTCCTCCCCGATCTTGGCCGGTTCGACGGTCACTCCCTGGTAGGTGGGCACGAACGGCGTACCGGTCTGGTTGACCGAGACCACCCGGATGACCGGGCCGGTGAAGCCGTCGCGGTGGAAGACCGCCAGGACGGCACCGACGCCGTCGGCGGTGCAGTACGGCCGGCGGCCGTCGACGCCCTCCAGCTCGCCGACGGCCCGGCTGCGCGCGCAGACCTGGGTGAGCAGACTCGGCGAGGCGTCGTCCGGGTTGTCCGCCAGGGTGTCGACGACGCTGTCGGGGCCGAGGTTGCTGGCCGACGTGGCGGTGGGGTCGTAGCCGTCGCCGGCCGCCGAGGGCCGGCTCTGGAAGTAGCGCGGGTCGGGGTGGCCGGCCGCGTCGGTGAAGGCCTGGCCGATCAGGCGGCTGCCGGCCTGGTGGCCGGTGACCGTGATGAGGGAGCCGTCGGCGCGGTCGGACAGACCGGGAATCCGGCCGACGCCGACCATGAGCAACGGGTAGGCGATGCCGAGCAGGACCGTGAGGACCAGCAGGGCCCGCAGGGCGGCGAGGTGCTGGGCGAGCCAGGAAGGAAGTCGCACAGTGATCAGATCCCGGGGATGAACTGGATGAGCAGGTCGATGACTTTGATGCCGACGAACGGGGCGAGCACGCCGCCCAGGCCGTACACCAGCAGGTTGCGGCGCAGCAGTGAGCCGGCGCCGGACGGCCGGTAGCGGATTCCGCGCAGCGCGAGCGGGATCAGCGCCACGATCACCAGGGCGTTGAAGACGACGGCGGACAGGATCGCCGAGCCGGGCGAGTGCAGCCGCATCACGTTCAGGGTGTCCAGGCCCGGATAGACGGCGGCGAACATGGCCGGGATGATCGCGAAGTACTTGGCGATGTCGTTGGTGATCGAGAAGGTGGTCAGGGCACCCCGGGTGATCAGCAGCTGCTTGCCGATCTCCACGATCTCGATGAGTTTGGTCGGGTCGGAGTCGAGGTCGACCATGTTTCCGGCCTCCTTCGCGGCCGACGTTCCCGTGTTCATCGCCACGCCGACGTCGGCCTGGGCCAGCGCGGGAGCGTCGTTGGTGCCGTCGCCGGTCATCGCGACCAGCCGGCCGCCCTGCTGCTCCCGGCGGATGTAGGCGAGCTTGTCCTCCGGCGTGGCCTCGGCCAGGAAGTCGTCCACGCCGGCCTCGTCGGCGATCGCCCGGGCCGTACGCGGGTTGTCGCCGGTGATCATCACCGTGCGGATGCCCATCCGGCGCATCTCGTCGAAGCGTTCGCGCATGCCGGGCTTGACCACGTCCTTGAGGTGGATGACGCCCAGCGCGCGGGCCGGCTGCCCCGCGCTCCGCTCGGCCACGACCAGGGGTGTGCCGCCGGTGCCGCTGATGGTGTCGACGATCTCGCCGATCTCATCGGCCGGCTGCCCGCCGTTCTGGCGGACCCACTTCATGACCGCGGACGCCGCGCCCTTGCGGATCTGCCGGTCGCCGAGGTCGACGCCGCTCATCCGGGTCTGCGCGGTGAACGGCACGAACGACGCCCGCGTCATCAGGCCCGGCTCGCGTTCCCGCAGCCCGAAACCGGTCTTGGCCAGCACCACCACCGAGCGCCCTTCGGGCGTCTCATCGGCCAGGCTGGACAGTTGGGCGGCGTCCGCGAGGGCCACGGCCGTGACCCCGTCCACCGGTACGAACTCAGCGGCCTGCCGATTGCCCAGGGTGATCGTCCCGGTCTTGTCGAGCAGCAGGGTGTTGACGTCACCGGCGGCCTCCACGGCCCGCCCGCTCATGGCCAGCACGTTGCGCTGCACCAGGCGGTCCATGCCGGCGATGCCGATGGCGGAGAGCAGCGCGCCGATGGTGGTCGGGATGAGGCAGACGACGAGCGAGACCAGCACGATGCCGGTGACGCCGTGGGCGTCGATCGCCGCGGTGTCCGGCGCGGCCGCCTGGTACGCCTTGGAGTAGATCGCCAGTGGCTGCAGCGTGACCACCGAGAGCAGGAAGATGAGGGTGAGCGCGGCGAGCAGGATGTTCAAAGCGATCTCGTTCGGGGTCTTCTGCCGCTCGGCCCCCTCGACCAGGGCGATCATCCGATCGACGAAGCTCTCCCCCGGCCGCTGGGTGATCCGCACGACGATCCGGTCCGACAGGACCTTCGTGCCGCCGGTGACCGCCGAGCGGTCGCCGCCGGATTCGCGGATGACCGGCGCGGACTCGCCGGTGATGGCGGACTCGTCGACGCTGGCGATGCCCTCGATGACGTCGCCGTCACCCGGGATCGTCTCGCCGGCCTCGACCACCACGATGTCGCCCTGCTTGAGCTCGGGCGCCGGGATCCGGCGCTCCACGCCGTCGACGAGGCGCCGGGCGACCAGGTCCTGCTTCGACCGGCGCAGCGCGGCCGCCTGGGCCTTGCCGCGCCCCTCCGCGACCGCCTCGGCCAGGTTGGCGAAGACCACGGTCAGCCATAGGCATCCGGTGACGGCCCAGGCCAGCACGCTCGGGCCGGCGATCGCCAGCACGGTGGTGAAAGCGGCGCCGGCCTCGACGATGAGCATGACCGGGTTGTGCCACAGCGTGCGCGGGTCGAGCTTGACCAGCGCGCCCGGCAGGGCCTGCCTCAGCTGGGCCGGGTCGAGCAGGCCGGCCCCGACGCGACGGTCACCGCCTCGCGGAGGTTGACCGGTGGCGGGTTTCTCCAGGGTGGGGGTGGTCATGACAGGCCCTCCGCGATGGGTCCGAGAGCGAGAGCGGGCAGGAACGTGAGCGCGACCAGCACGACGGTGACGCCGACGACCATCCCGACGAACAGGGGCCGGTGGGTGGGCAGGGTGCCCTCGGAGGAGGGGGTGGGCTGCTGCAGAGCGAGCGAGCCGGCCAGCGCCAGCACGAGCACCATCGGCAGGAACCGGCCGAGCAGCATCGCCAGGCTCAGGGCGGTGTCCCACCACGGTGTGTTGACCGTGATGCCGGCAAAGGCCGAGCCGTTGTTGTTCCCGGCCGAGGTGAAGGCGTACAGCACTTCGGACAGGCCGTGCGGGCCGACGTTCAGGGCGGTGGCGTTGTTGCCGGTGGCGAACGCGGCGGCGGTGCCGGCCAGCACGATCGTCGGGGTGACGAGGAAGTACAGCGACGCCAGCTTCATCTGGTGGGCGCCGATCTTCTTGCCCAGGTACTCGGGCGTGCGCCCGACCATCAGCCCGGCCACGAAGACCGTGATCACCGCCAGGATGAGCAGGCCGTAGAGGCCGGAGCCGACACCGCCGGGGGCGACCTCGCCGAGCATCATGTTGACCATCGGCATCATCCCGCCGAACGGGGTGTACGAGTCGTGGAACGAGTTCACCGCGCCGGTCGACGTCAACGTGGTCGCCGCGGCGAAGGTGGCCGAGTTGGCGACGCCGAACCGGACCTCCTTGCCCTCCATCGCGGCACCGACAGCCTGTGGCACGGTGCCGCCGCCGTGGGTCTCGAAGCCCACGGTCAGCGCGATGCTCGCGACCGCGAGCACGGCCATGACCGCGACGATCGCGTACCCCTGCCGGTGCTGACCGACGATCCGGCCGAAGACCCGCGGCAGGCTGAACGGGATCAGGAAGATCAGGAAGAGCTGCAGCCAGTTCGTCCAGGTCGTCGGGTTCTCGAACGGATGCGCCGAGTTGACGTTGGAGAAGCCGCCGCCGTTGGTGCCGAGCCCCTTGATCGCCTCCTGGCTCGCGACCGGCCCGCCGGGGATGTGCTGCGCGGCGCCCGTGAGCGTGGTGACGTCGGTGCCGCCGGACAGGTTCTGCACCATCCCGGCGACCATGAACACGACGGTGGCGAGCAGGCAGATCGGCAGCAGGATCCGCAGCGTGATCCGGGTCAGGTCGACCCAGAAGTTGCCCAGCGTGCCGTTCCGGCGGGCCGCGAAGCCGCGGATCAACGCCACCGCGACGGCGATACCCACGCTCGCGGACACGAAGTTCTGCACCGCGAGGCCGGCCATCTGCACCAGGTGGCCCATCGTCGACTCACCGGCGTACGCCTGCCAGTTGGTGTTGGACACGAAGCTGACGGCGGTGTTCCACGCGACGTGATCTGTCACCGCCGGCAGGCCCAGCGACAGCCACAGCTTGTCCTGCACCCGCAGGAACAGATAGAGGAACAGCACCGACACCGCCGAGAACGCGAGGACGCCGCGGGCGTAGACGCCCCAGGTCTGCTCGACGGCCGGGTCCACGCCGACCAGGCGGTAGATGCCGCGTTCGACGACATTGCTGCGGGTTCCGCTCACCACCCGGTACATGTAGTCACCGAACGGGCGGTACACCGCCACCAGCGCGACCGCGAGAGTGATGACGAACAGCCAGCCGGCCATCAGAACTTCTCCGGGAAGAGCAGGGCGGCCACCATGAAGCCCCCGAGCAGGACGGCCGCGAGCAGTCCGACGAGATTGACGGCGCTCACCAGCGTTCGACCGCCCGGATCAGCACGGTCAGCGCTGCGAACAGCACCACCGTGAGACCGACGAACACGAGATCAGCCACGGGACGACTCCTTGACGAGGGGATGATGTGCTTCGCCCGGAAGCACATCTCGCCCGGGAACCCCGTGTCATCGGTGTTCACACGTTCTCTACGCCGCAGGGCCGTTTCTTGACGCGTTCTTGACGCCGGAGCCTCGACGGGCGGCGCGGCGCCGGTCGGTCTGCCGGCGTGCTTTGATCTGGCTGCCGCAGTCGTCCATGCTGCACCAGCGCCGGCTGCGGTTCTTGGTGGCGTCGATGAAGAGCCAGGAGCAGCCCTCATCGGTGGGGCACTGCTTGATCCGGTCGAGCGGCCCGTGACTGAGCAGCTCCATCGCCGAGACGGCGACCGGCCACCACGGCCGGTCGAGCGAATCCGCGGCGTCCCAGGCCCAGCCGAAACCGCCGCCGCTGGGCACCAGCCGGCCGTGCCGGATCGCGGCCGCGTAGGCACACCGCAGCACCTCGAGGTCCCCGTCGGCCGGCGTGGTGCTGTCGACGATCGCGGCGAACAGCCGGAACAGTCCCTCACGCAGGTCGATGGCGGCTCGGAAGGCGGCCTGGGCCTCCGCCGGCCGATCCGCGGCCGTGCGCAGGAGCGCGTCCGCCGCCGCATCGTCGAGGAGGTCGCCGTGCCGGGCCCACACGACCAGGTCGGCATATCCGGTCAGCCACTCGCGGTCCACCGGACCGGTCCGCGGCTCCACCGTGTTGATGTAGTCCAGGCACAGCGTGCCGCCGTTGCGGACCAGGTCCGCCACGCCGCCGGTCGGGGTCGCGTCGTTCATCGCATCAACCTACTGCCAAAGGCTGTTTTGCCGGAAGCAACTCCGGTATGCTTCCACTAAAGCAAGTTTAGCTGGTAGCACGAGGAGGAGCGATGCTCATCTACTACGCCGTCGGACGGCTGGGCGTACAGCAGGCGCGCGAGGCTTCCCGGTCCGCCCTGCCGGACGCGCCGGTGATCCCGGAGCGCCAGCCAGGGCCGGGGGCATTCCGCATCCGGACCGCCGGTGCGCTGCACGCGCTGGCCGACCGGATCAGCCCGGCCTGCCCCAGCCCCCTGCACCAGGCCTGAGAAATTCCGGTACGCCGGTACCGCGCCGGCCCGGCCGTCACGACCCTCCACCGCGACTGCGGCGCCCCACGTCGAGGCGGCCGTTCCTCCGCGGGAGGCGACCGCCCTGGACGGGTGCCGGAGGAAGGCCGCCGTCGCACGTACTACCAGGTCCAGATGCCGCGCGGGCGGGACCGGGTCGGCCTGGCCTCCGGCGAGCTGCTGACGGCCGTCAATCGCGACCCCGACGTCGTCCGCGGCATGCGGCACTACCGCGCTCGGGCGCCGGGGTCCGGGGCTTCGGCGGCGGGGCCGCGTACGGCGCGGCGAAGTCCGGCGTCATCGGCGCCACCAAGTGCGCCGCCCTGGACTACGCGGGCGCCGGCATCCGGATCAACGCCGTCTGTCCCGGCATCCTCGACACCGCCATGATCGAATAGGTCTTCGGCGACACCCCGGAGGGCCGGCTGGCCGTGCTCGACCAGGAGCCGATCGGCCGGATGGGCCGGCCCGAGGAGATCGCCGCGGCGGTGCTGTGGCTGTGCTCCGACGAGGCGTCCTTCGCCGTCGGGCACGCCATGGTCGTCGACGGCGGCCAGACCGCCCGGCGCCCCCGGAGCGGTCAGTACCGGAAGCGGGACACCAGGGTCTGGAGCTGTCCGGCCGTCGCGGCGAGCTCGCCGGCGGCGTGCCGGGTCGCCGAGACGGTGTCCGTGGTACGCCGGGTCGCGTCGGACATCCCGGTGATGGTCACGGCGATGTTGCTGGCACCGGTTGCCGCGTCCGACAGCGTGCGGTTCATCTCCTGCGTGGTCGCGGTCTGCTCCTCGACGGCGGAGGCGATGGTGAGCTGGATGCCGTTGATCCGTTCGATGATCGCCGAGATCTCGCCGATCGCGGTGACCGCGCCGTCGGTGTCGGTCTGGATCGTGCGGACCCGCCGGGAGATGTCCTCGGTGGCCTTGGCCGTCTCCTGGGCCAGGTCCTTGACCTCGCCGGCCACGACCGCGAAGCCCTTGCCCAGCTCACCGGCGCGGGCGGCCTCGATGGTGGCGTTCAGGGCGAGCAGGTTGGTCTGCTCGGCGATCGAGGTGATCACCTTGATCACGGTGGCGATCTCGGCCGAGGACTCCCCCAGCCGGGCGACGATCGCGTTGGTGGCGGTGGCGACCTCGACGGCCTGCGCCGCCACCTCGGACGCCTCCGTGGTGGAGACGCTGATGTCGCGGATCGACGAGCCCATCTCCTGCGAACCCGAGGACACCACCTGCAGGTTGTTCGACACCACGTCGGCGGCCGATGCGACCGAGCCGGCCTGGGCGGCGGCGTCCGCGGCGGCGGCGTCGACCGTGCCGGACACGGTGGTGAGCTGCAGGGCTGCCTCGTTCAGGGTGCCGGCGTTACCGGCCAGCTGCACGACGTCCGCCCGCAACCGGCTGATCGCGCGGTCCAGGGAGGCCGCCATCCGGCCGACCTCGTCCTGGCCGTCGACCCCCGACTCCCGGGTGAGATCACCGTCGGCGAGCCCGTCGGCGAGACGCGAGACCCCTGTCATGGCGCGGCGCAGCCGGTTGCCCACGCGGATCGCGAGCAGGATGCTCAGCAGGAGGCCGACCCCGAGCACGACCGCGATCGCCGTCACCGCCTCGCGGGCCTCGGCCGCCGAGTTCTCGATGTTGGCGGCCGACATGGCCTTCGCCCGGTCCTCCAGCGCCACCTGGTCGTCACCCAGCGCCTTGTAGAGGGCGTCGTACTGCTTGACGGCCTCCGCCAGCTGCTCGGCGGTCAACGGCGCGGGCGGCGTCGACGACGAGGCGGACCCACCGTTGAAGGCCAGATAGGCCTCCCAGTCCTGCTTGGCCTTGGCGACGACCTGGGCTCCCCCGTCCTGCTGGGACAGGTTCGTGCTGAGCACGTTCAGCGCGTCGGTGATGGCCTGCTTGTTGGCGGTCAACGCCTCGTTGATGCGGTCCTTGAGGCTCGGGTAGAGCTGCAGCGAGGAGGTGTTGCCGCTGAACGCCTCGATGTTCTTGCCGTAGGACCCGGCGGCGGCCTGGACCGCCAGGGTCTGACGCTGCGCGGCGGCGGCCTCGTTGTTCAGATCCCGCACCATGTTGATCGCCACTGCCCCGACGATCAGGCCGCTGACGGCCGCCGTCAGGACCACAGCCCCGATCTTGGTACGCAGTGAACCGTTGTCGAACGCTCCACCGAGCTTCATGACCGTGCCTCTCCCGAACGCCTGGGGTCACCCACAACGTACGAGCAGGAGCGGCGTGACGAGGCGTTTCCCGGATCTGCGAACAGGACCGGCGGCGAGTGGTAGGTAGCAGCACGGGGGTCGCACCGCGTGTGCGACGGCTTCCCCGGGGCCTCGGCGACGCCGATCCTCCCGGTACCGGACCACCACGTCGAGGCCGATGGAAGGCCCTGCTGGACGAGCTGACCCGCTACAACCGCACCCGGTTCATCCACCTGTTCCGCAGCGCCGGTCAGCGACGAGCAGGGCTACCCGGGCGAGCGCGGCGCCATCCCGGACGTCGTCTCCCGGCACGGGCCGTGGCGGGACCACGACTTCTCCGTCGCCGGCTCCGGCGCCATGGTCAACGCCACCTGCGCCGGCTCACCGAGATGCAGATCCCCGACGCCTTCACCGACGCCTGACGCCGGGTCACGCGGGAGCGGGCAGCGGCTCCTGCGGCCAGTTGAGGACCTTCGCCCCGAGCACCGCCGCCTGCAACGTGAAGCGGTGCGCGGGATCGCCCGCGTCGTAGCCGGTCAGCGTCTTGACCCGGGCCAGGCGGTAGGTGACCGTACGGACCGACACGTGCAGCCGCTTGGCCGACTCGGTGGCCACCGCGCCCGTCTCGAAGTACGCGTGCAGGGTGTCGAGCAGCGGACCGGCCCCGCCCCGGGCGGCGGTGAGCGGGCTCAGGACGGCCTGCACCAGGTCCACGATGGCCGGTTGGTCGCGCAGCAGCACCCGGTAGACGAGCAGATCGTGAGCGTTGATGACCGGGGTCTCGGTGTGCAGCCGGCCGGCCATGGTGAGCGCTTCGCGGGCCTCCTCGTAGGAGCGGGCGATGCCGTACAGGCCGGGGTGGGGTCTTCCGACGGCGACCCGCCAGGGGCGTCCGCGGCGCAACCGGCTCAGCTCGCGGTGCATCAGCCCGCCCAGCTCGTTGCTCGCGTCCGGCGTCGGCGGGGGCCGGCCCGCCGTCCCCGCGTCGGCCGGGGCCAGCACCACGAGCAGGCCGTCCTTGGTCGCGACCAGGACGTCCCGGTCACCGAGCCGGTCGAAGATGACCGCCTCGAGCGCGCTGATGGCGGCGTCGGCGTCCGGCAGCCGCCGGCTCGGTGCGGCCAGCGCCACCTGGTGGACCCGGGCCAGGTCGAGCCCGAACGGTTCGGCCCGTTCCACCAGCGTGCCGAGATCGGAGTCGCCGCGCAGCAGGTCGTCGATCAGCTCCCGGCGCAGCGATTCCTCCCGGCGCACCAGGTCACGGCGGGCGACCGCGTAACCCTCGGCGAGCGTGGCGACCGCGTCGTCGACGACCTGCAGGACAGCCGTCGCCGCGGCCCGCACCGCCTCCCGGTCGCGCGAACGCACCACCACCGGCAGGTCCTGCCACAGCCGCCGAGCCGCGGACAGATACAGCTGCACCACCCGTCCGGCGGAGATGCCCTGCTCGGCCGCGCGCCGGCCGAGCAGGCCCACCGCGTCTAGCTCGCGCCGCTTCGCGCGGCGGCCGTGGGTGGCCGCGTCGGCGAGCAGCGGCAGATAGTCACCGAGCAGTTCCACCGGTACGCCGCCGGCGTCGCGGCTGGCCCCTTCGGCGACATCCACGAGCCACGCGTCCTCCGAGCGCCGCTGAGCTTTGCCGGTCACCGCCGCCTCCAGACCCGCGCCGCGCCGGCCGTTCGTTGCCGACAGTCGGCAGTCTAGACCCGCCTTGTCTGGAGACCGTGGCCCTGCCGGTGGCCCACCGGTCCCGGCGACGATGGAGCCAGCCCCCGGAAAGGAGAGAACGACATGCAAGTCCGCAGCTCACACGTGGTGCCCGCGGTCGCCGTCACGAGCGTCCTCGTCCTGGCCGTCGCGATGTTCCTCACCCGAGGTCTTTTCGACGCGCTGCTGCTGATCGCCCTCGTCGCCGTGCTGACCGGCCTGTACCTGCTGCGCCGCCACGCCCGCGCCCAGGCCCTGTACCACCGCCAGGCCGAACCTCGCAGCGGGACCGTCAGCACGAGGGAGGGAGCATCATGACGACCTGGCGGGTCCAGGACGTGATGACCACCGAGGTGATCACCGCACCCGACGACGCGTCGGTCGCGGACCTGGTCGCCCTGCTCACCGCCCGGCAGATCACCGCCGTGCCGATCACCGACCGCTTCGACGTCGTGCTCGGCGTGGTCTCCTGGACCGACCTGCGGCGGAAGATCGACATCGGGGCGGCCGGCAGTTCCCCGGCCGGCTGGTGGCGCCGCCGGGTACCCCGGCGGTTGCGGTGGCCCGAGGGTACGGCCGTGGAGGTGATGAGCGGCCCGGCGCTGACCATCGGAGCCGGCGCGTCGCTGCCGGCCGCCGCCCGGATCATGTACCGCCGCGGCGTCGGCCGGTTGCTCGTCGTCGACCGGGCCGGCGGGCTGCGGGGCATCGTCACCCGGTCGGACCTGTTGAAGGTGCACGCCCGGCTGGACGCTGTCATCCGCGACGAGGTCGGGCAGGAGGTCCTGCGCCGCACGCTGATGATCCGCCCCGGGACGGTCCGGGCCGACGTCGACGAAGGAGTCGTCACGCTCAGCGGGCGCACCGCCCGCAGGACGACCGCCGTCGCGGCCGCGCGGCTGACCGCGACGGTCCCCGGCGTCACCGGCGTCGTCGACCAGCTCACGTTCGACCTCGACGACACCGTCGCGGCGACCCGGGCCGGCCGTCGGCCGGGCCCGCGCACCCGGGCCGCCGCGGCTGCTTCGTTGCCGACGCCCGGCAAACAACGAGTCCATTCGTCGCCGTCGCCGGCCATGGTGGGCGGGAAGGAACACAGCAATGCTTGAAGGCCGCAACGCCCCCATCCGTTCAGCGCCGACCCGTTCCGTCCCCGGCGGGCGGGCCGCATGAGGATCTCGGAGGCATCATGACCGCCACGCTGCACGGCCCGGCCCGTTCGTCCGCCGACCACCAGGAACTGCTCCGCGGCATGCTGGAGGAGCAGTTCGCCGTGCACACCGCCCGCCTGACCCAGCTCACCGTGCACGCCCGGCACGCCGGTCACGACCCTCACACCCTCGAGGCACTCGTCGCGTCCACCCGCGAGCGGATCGCCGAGACGGCCCAGGCACTCCGGCGGATGTCCGAAGGCACCTACGGCTTGTGCCTGGACTGTCACAAGCCGCTCCCCCTCGGCCGGCTGCACGCCCTGCCGCACGCCACCCACTGCACCCGCTGCGAGCGGCGCCGGACGTCCTGAGCCCGCGTGCGTCTACGATCGTCGGGACAGCCAGGTGATCGTGAGACGGACGTGCTCCGACCGGTGAGAGGACAGCCATGCGGGTGCTGCTCGTCGCCCCTCCCGGAGCGGGAAAAGGGACCCAGGGCGCGCTGATCGCCACCCACTTCAACGTGCCGCACATCGCCACCGGTGACCTGCTCCGCGACCACGTCGCCCGGCAGACCCCGCTCGGCCTGGCCGTCCGGGCCCACCTGGACCGCGGTGAGCTGGTCCCGGACGACATCGTGCTGGACATGGTCCGCGACGCCTTCCTGGAGGCCAAGGACCAGGGCGGATACGTCCTGGACGGGATGCCCCGCAACATGGCCCAGGCCCGGGCGCTGTACCAGGTCGGAAAAAGCCTCGAGATGACCGCGAACGTCGCGTTGCACCTCAAAGCCGACGACGACGAACTGATCCGCCGGCTGCTGGCCCGCGCGGCGCTGGAACACCGCTCCGACGACACCGAGGAGATCATCCGGCGGCGGCTGGCCCTCTACCACGAGGTGACGTACCCGATCGTGGAGTGGTACAGCAGCCGCGGGATCCTCGTGTCCGTGGACGCCATGCGCCCGGTCGCCCAGGTCGCGCACCAGGTGCTCACCGCACTGGAGAGCATGAGCACGCTGGTCGACCTCGTCCCGGAGAACGCCCGGCGCTCCATCGATCTGACCGGGCTCGGCGCCGCGTTCGGCGACTGCTGAGCGACCCGGCCCGGACCAGCAGCGGAGGCGACATGATCGGCGAGGCCCGGTTCCCGGTCGAGGCGTGGCAGGTCCGTGAGGCCGCCCTGGAGCTGGACCGGCTCGGCCAGAGCGAGTCGGTGCTGGCCCTGGCGAACGGCCACATCGGGCTGCGCGGAAACCTGGACGAGGGTGAGCCGCACGTCATCGCCGGCACCTATCTGAACTCGTACTACGAGCAGCGGCCGCTGCCGTACCCGGAGGGCGGCTACGGCTATCCGGAGCAGGGACAGACCGTCGTCAACGTCACCGACGGCAAGCTGATCCGGCTGATGGTCGACGACGAACCGTTCCACGTGGCGCACGGCCGGCTGCATGCCCACGAACGCGTCCTGGACCTGCGGGCCGGTGTGCTGCGCCGCGAGGTCGACTGGGAGTCACCGGCCGGGCGGCGGGTGCGGATCCGCAGCTCCCGGCTGGTCTCGTTCACCCAGCGCGCGGTCGCCGCCGTGGACTACGAGGTCGAGGCGGTCGGCCACGAGGTGCGGATCACCCTGCAGTCGGGGCTGGTGGCCAACGAGGAGCAGCCGCAGAAGTCCAAGGACCCGCGCGTCGCCGCCGCGCTGGACCGTCCGCTGGTCGCGGTGGCCCAGGACACCGAGCAGCACGGCGCGGTGCTGCTGCACCGCACCCGCACCAGCGGCCTGCTGATGGCGGCCGGCATGGACCACGCCGTCACCGCGCCCGGCGCGTACGACGAGGAGACCGACGTCCGTGAGGACTGGGCCCGCACGACGGTGGTCACCGTGCTGCGGCCCGGCGAGCGGCTGCGGATCACCAAGTTCCTCGGGTACGCGTGGAGCAGCCAGCGGTCGCCGCAGGCGTTGCGTGACCAGGTGGCCGCGGCCCTGACCGGGGCTCAGTACGCCGGCTGGGACGGTCTCGCGGCCGAGCAGCGCGCGTACCTCGACGACTTCTGGGACGCCGCCGACGTCGAGGTCGAGGGCGACCCGGTGCTGCAGCAGGCCGTCCGTTTCGGCCTGTTCCACGTGCTGCAGGCGGGCGCCCGGGCCGAGCGGCGGGCCATCGGCGCCAAGGGACTGACCGGCCCCGGGTACGACGGGCACGCCTTCTGGGACACCGAGGGTTACGTCCTGCCGTTGCTGACCTACATCGCCCCGCACGCCACGGCCGACGCGCTGCGGTGGCGGCACAGCATCCTCGACCAGGCCCGGCAGCGCGCCCGTACGCTCGGACTGGCCGGTGCGGCGTTCCCGTGGCGCACCATCCACGGCGAGGAGTGCTCGGCGTACTGGCCGGCCGGCACCGCGGCGCTGCACCTGAACGCGGTGATCGCCCGCGCCGTCGAGCGCTACCGCCAGGTCACCGGCGACGACTCGCTGGAGGCCGAGTGCGGCCTGGAGATCCTCGTGGAGACGGCCCGGCTGTGGGTCTCGCACGGCCACCACGACGCCGCCGGGCACTGGCACGTCGACGGCGTCACGGGCCCGGACGAGTACAGCGCCGTCGCCGACGACAACGTCTTCACCAACCTGATGGCCGCCCGTAATCTGCGCGCCGCCGTCGCCGCGTGCGCCCGCCGTCCCGAGGCCGCCGAGCGGCTCGGTGTCCGCCCGGACGAGCCGCGGGTCTGGCAGGCGGCCGCCGACGCGGTGCACGTGCCGTACGACGAACGGCTCGGCGTGCACGAGCAGTCGGCCGGCTTCACCCGCTATGCCCCGTGGGACTTCGCCCCCGAGCATCCCGGCGAGCCGCTGATGCTGCGCGCGCCGTACTTCCAGCTGTACCGCCGGCAGGTGATCAAGCAGGCGGATCTGGTGCTGGCGCTGCACTGGTGCCCGGAGGCCTTCACCCCCGAGCAGAAGGCCCGCAACGTCGACTACTACGAGCGCATCACCGTGCGCGACTCGTCGCTGTCGGCGTGCACCCAGGCGGTGATGTGCGCCGAGGTCGGCCACGTGGAGCTGGCCCACGACTACGCCTGGGAGGCCGCCCTGGTCGACCTGCGTGACCTGCACGCCAACACCCGCGACGGGCTGCACCTGGCCTCGCTGGCCGGGGCGTGGTCGGCGATCGTCGAGGGCTTCGGCGGCCTGCGCGAGCACGACGATGTGCTCGCGCTGGCGCCGCGGCTGCCCGAGGGCATCACCGGGCTGCGCTTCCGGCTGCGGCACAGCGGTCTGCGGTTGCTGGTCGAGGCCGACCCCACGACGGTACGGGTGAGCCTGCGCGACGGCACCGACGCCCGCCTGACGATCAAGCTCTACGGGGAGCCGATCGAGCTCACCGCCGGTGGTTCCGTTCTGCGTCCCGTCGCTGCCCTGGAACCGCTGCTCCCGCCGCCCCACCAGCCCCCGGGGTACGCCCCGGAACGCGCCGGAGCCCGTTAGCCCGTCGCCAGCAGGGAGTCCTCGGGTCCCTCGCTGCCCGCCGGATACTCCAGCAGCGGGACCGTCCCGTCGCGCCAGGCGCTCAGCACCGGCTCGACGATCCGCCAGCACTGCTCGGCGGTGTCACCCCGTACCGACAGCAGCGGGTCGTCGTCCAGGACACCGCGCAGCACTTCGCCGTACGCGGGCAGCTCTCCCGGCCCGAAGTCGGCATCGAGGGTGACCGGATCGATCACGAACGGGTCGCCGGGGCCGTTGATGTTGAGGTCGACGGCGAGCCGGTCCGGGCCGAAGCCGATCCGCAGCCGATCGGGCCGGTCGTAGCCGGTCAGCCCGTCGGGCACCCGGGCCGGCTGCTTGAACGTGATGACCGCTTCCTTGCGGGTGGCGCTCATCGCCTTGCCGGACCGCAGCCGGAACGGCACCCCGGCCCACCGCCAGGTGTCCACCGTGAGCACCACCTCGGCCAGCGTCTCGGTGCTCCGGCCCGGGTCGACGCCCGGCTCGTCGGCGTACGCGGGCAGCCGCCGCCCGTCGATCTCGCCCGCGGTGTACCGGGCGCGGCGGGTGCAGGTCCGGGCGTCGTCGTCCCACAGCCGGGTGGCCCGCAGGACCTGGGCCTTGCGGTCGCGCACCTCGCGGGCGTCGATGGTGGGCGGCGCGTCCATGGCGAGCAGGGCCAGCACCTGCAGCAGGTGGCTCTGCACCATGTCGACGAGGGCGCCCGCGGAGTCGTAGTAACCGGCCCGGCCCTCCAGGGCGAGACTCTCGTCGAAGACGATGTCGACACTCGCGACGTGCTGGGCGTTCAGCATGGGTTCGAACAGCCGGTTGGCGAACCGCAGGCCCAGGATGTTGAGCACGGTGGACTTGCCCAGGAAGTGGTCGATCCGGTGGATCTGCTCCTCGGGCACCAGCGTGGCCAGCAGCTGGTTGAGCCGCTCGGCGCCGGCGGTGTCGGTGCCGAAGGGCTTCTCCAGCACCAGCCGGGTGCCCGCCGGCAGGTCGAGGCCGGCCAGGGCCTGGCAGGCCTTCGCGGTGACGGCCGGCGGCAAGGCGAAGAAGATCACGATCTGTCCGCGGCAGGCGTCGAGCAACCGGCGCAGGTCCTCCGCCTTGGTGACATCGGCCCGCAGGTAGCGGGTGCCCTCGACCGTGGCGGTCACCTGGGGGCCGGTCGCGGACACCGACGAGAAGGAGTCGTCGACGCGCTTGCGCCAGCGTTCCTCGTCCCAGTCGTCCATGCCGCTGCCCAGCAGGAACAGGGGCCGGCCGGGAACGGCGGCCAGCAGCCCGCCCAGTCCGGGCAGCAGCAACCGGCCCGTGAGGTCGCCGCTGGCGCCGAGCACGAGCAGGCTCTGTTCCCCGCCGGCCTGCCCCGCAGATCTTGTCGTCATCACCCCACCATGCCCGGGCCACCGCGGCACTAATCTCCGCGCGGCTGTCACAACGGCGAGGGCTGTCCGGTCTGAGCAGGCGAACGAACTCTCCGACCGGAAGGGTCACGCACATGAAGATCGCCGTCATCGGTGGCACCGGGCTCATCGGCTCGCAGGTGGTACGGATGCTGAACGCGGGCGGGCACGAGGCGGTACCGCACTCGCCGTCCACCGGCCTCGACCTGCTCAGCGGGAAGGGCCTGGACGAGGCGCTGCGAGGGGCCGACGTCGTCGTCAACCTGACGAACTCGCCGACCTTCGACGACGCCTCCCCCGCCTTCTTCCGCACGACCATGGACAACCTGCTCGCCGCGGCCCGGCGCGCCGGGGTCGGTCACGTGGTCATCCTGTCCATCGTGGGCGCCGAGCAGGTGCCGGACCTGGCCTACTACCGCGCGAAGGTGCTGCAGGAGGACATCCTGAAGGCCGGCCCGGTGCCGTACTCGATCGTCCGCGCCACGCAGTTCTTCGAGTTCATCGACGCGGTGCTGTCCTGGACCTCCGACGAGCACACGGTCCGGCTGCCGGCCACGCCCGTCCAGCCCATGGCCGCGGCCGAGGTCGCTCAGGCCGTCGCGGAGGTGGCCGTCGGCGCGCCGCTGAACGGCACCCGCAACATCGCCGGTCCCGAGGTCTTCGCCCTCGACGAGCTGGGCCGGATCACTCTCGCGGCCCACGGCGACCAGCGCACCGTGGTCACCGACAGCAGCGCCGGCATGTTCGCCGCCGCGCCGGGCGACGCGCTGATCGCCCAGCAGGACGCCGTCATCGCCAAGACGTCGTACCGGGAGTGGCTCGCCCGCTGATCCCGGCCGGGCCCGTACGGCAACACCGTGCGGGCCCGGCGCGGGTCAGGACACCGCCGCGATCTTGTCGGGGTTGACCATCCACAGGAGCTGGTCGATGCCCTCGGCCGAGGCGCTGATGGTGAGCACGCCGTAGACGGCACCGTCGCGGCGGAACACCGCGGCGGTCTGCCCGTTCGCGGTCGCCCACTGCACGTCGATGTCGTTCCAGAACCAGGTGGAGATCGCCGCGAGGAACTTCGCCACCCGCGCCGCACCCACCACGGGCTGGCGGGCGACCCGGTACGCGCCGTTGCCGTCGGACACGCTGGTCACGTCCGCCGCGAGGAGCTTCTCCAGCGCGCTCAGGTTTCCGGAACGGGCGGCCGCGATGAACGTCGTCAGCAGCTCCTTCTGCGCGTCCCCGCTCACCGGCGTACGCCGCTCCCCGGTCACGTGCTTCCGGGCGCGGCTGACCAGTTGGCGCGCCGCGGGCTCGGTCGACCCGAGGATGTCGGCGATCTGCGCGTACGGGTAATCGAAGGCCTCGCGCAGCACATAGGCCGCGCGTTCGCTGGGGGTGAGCTTCTCCATCAGCAGCAGGGTCGCGAGCTGCAGCGCCTCACCGCGCTCGGCGCCCAGGTACGGGTCCGCGCTCGTGTCGACGGGCTCGGGCAGCCACGGCCCCACGTAGGTCTCGCGCCGCACCCGCGCCGACTGCAGGGCGTTGATGGCCAGCCGGGTGGCGGTCGTGGCGAGGAACGCGCCCGGGTTGACGACCACGCTGCGGTCGGTCGTCTGCCAGCGCAGCCAGACGTCCTGCACCAGATCCTCGGCCTCGGTGGCACTGCTGAGCATCCGGTACGCGATGCCGAACAGCCGTGGCCGCACCTCCTGGAAGACGGCCGTCGCGTCCCGCAGATCCTCCGTCACGCCGGCTCCCGTCCGCTCGTCGTCAGGTCTGCACCCAGCGCTTGACCAGCGTGGTGACCTGCGCCTGCCGTGCGGAGACGGCGGCCAGGTCGGGGAAGTCGATGACCGCCCGGTCGGGCGCCGGCCAGCTCATCGGGTCAGGACGCCTGGCTGACGGGTGTGCCGGCCAGCCACACCTCGGCCAGCTCGCTCAGCGGGATGTCGAGCACCTCGCTGAGGCTGACCACGGTGCCGAACGCCGGTGCCGGGAGCCGGCCCACCTCGATCTTGCGCAACGTCTCGGGTGAGATGCCGGCCGCCAGGGCCACCTCGACGAGGCTGCGGCCGGTTCGCGCGGCCCGGAGGGCGGCCCCGAGTCGCCGGCCGGCGGCGATCTGTTCGGCGGTGAGCGGTTGGCGAACCATGCCAGCAGGATAGTCCCCCGGGGCGCCCCCGGCCGAGCGTGGTATAAAAATACCGCATTCGGAGAGGGAGGCTGTCGTGATCGAGCTCAAATCCCCCGCAGAGGTGGAACAGATGGCCGTGACCGGCCGGTTCGTCGGCGAGTTGCTGGCCGAGCTCGGCGCGGCCACCGCCGTCGGGGTCAACCTGATGGACCTCGAGCACCTCGCCCGCCGGCGGATCAAGGAACGCGGCGCCACGTCCTGCTACTGGGACTACGCGCCCTCGTTCGGCCGGGGCCCGTTCCGCCACGTGCTGTGCCTGTCGGTCAACGACGCGGTGCTGCACGGCCTGCCGCACGACTACGTGCTGCGCGACGGCGACCTGCTCAGCATCGACATGGCGGTCACCATCGACGGCTGGGCCGCCGACTCCGCGCTGTCGGTCATCGCCGGCACCCCCGACCCGGCCGACCTGAAGCTGATCGAGTGCACCGAGGTCGCGCTGGCCGCCGGGGTCGCGGCCGCCCGGCCCGGCGGCCACCTGGGCGACGTCTCGGCCGCGATCGGCGAGGTCGCCGGGCGTTACGGGTACGGCGTCAACGGCGAGTTCGGCGGCCACGGCATCGGGCGCACCATGCACGAGGCCCCGCACGTGGCCAACGGCGGCCGCGCCCGCCGGGGCATGCGGCTGGAGCCCGGCCTGACCATCGCGATCGAGCCCTGGTTCTGCCGCGGCACCGACAAGATCCGGACCGACGAGGACGGCTGGACGATCCGGTCGGCGGACGGATCCCGTACGGCGCACTCGGAGCACACCGTGGCCGTCACCGAGGCCGGCCCGCGGGTGCTGACCGGGCGTCCCGGCGGCGAGGAGTCCCCCGCGACCCGGGCGACACTGGCCGACCAGCGGTAGGTCAGCGGCGCTGTCCCAGCTGGTCGCGGCGGCGGGTCAGGTAGGCGATCTCGGCCGTGTTGCCCGCGAGCTCGATCGCTTTCCCGTACGCCTCGCGCGCCTCGGGCCCGCGCCCCAGCCGCCGCAGCAGGTCGGCGCGGGTCGCGTGGAAGGCGTGATATCCGGCCAGCTTGTCGTCCAGCCGGTCGATCGCCGCCAGCGCCACCTCGGGCCCGTCCAGCTCGGCGACCGCGATGGCCCGGTTGAGCGCCACGATCGGTGACGGGTCGAGCCGGACCAGGTGGTTGTAGAGGGCGACGACCTGCGACCAGTCGGTGTCGCGGACGTCGCGGGCCGAGGTGTGCACGGCGTTGATCGCCGCGAGGATCTGGTAGCGGCCCGGGGCCACCCCGGCGGCCAGGCGCTCGCGGACCAGCCGGTGACCCTCGGCGATCAGCGTCCTGTCCCAGGCGCCACGGTCCTGCTCGCTCAGGGTCACCAGCTCACCGCTGCCCGAGACCCGGGCGGTGCGGCGGGCCTCGGTGAGCAGCATCAGCGCCAGCAGTCCGGCCACCTCACCGTCGTCCGGCAGCAACACCCGGATCAGCCGGGTGAGCCGGATCGCCTCGGCGGTCAGGTCGTGCCGTACCGGATCGGTGCCGGGCCCGGTCGCCAGGTAACCCTCGTTGAAGACCAGGAAGAGCACCGCGAGCACGCCGGACACGCGGGCCGGGAGATCCTCCGCCGACGGCACCCGGTACGGGATCCGGGCCGCCTTGATCTTGGCCTTGGCCCGGGTGATCCGCTGGCCCATGGCGGCCTCCTGCACCAGGAAGGCGCGGGCGATCTCGGGCATGGTCAGGCCGCCGACCATCCGCAGGGTGAGCGCCATCCGGGTCTCCATCGCGAGCGCCGGGTGGCAGCAGGTGAAGATCAGCCGGAGCCGTTCGTCCTCGATGGCACCGAGAGGCTCCGGCGGTTCGTCGTCGAACACCAGCTGCGCCTCTCTGTGCTTGTCGTCGCGCTTGCTCTCGCGCCGGATCCGGTCGATGGCCTTGCGGTTGGCGGTGGTGGTCAGCCAGGCGCCGGGATTCGGGGGTACGCCCTCGGCCGGCCATCGCTCGACGGCGGTCGCGAACGCCTCGGCGGCCGCCTCCTCGGCGATGTCGAGATCCCCGAATCGTCTGGTCAGGGCGGCGACCACGCGCGCCCACTCCGCGCGATGGGCCCGGGTGACCGCCTCGCCGGCGTCGAGCAGGGTCACAGGAAGGGCCGTACCTCGACCTTGCGGTTGCAGTGCTTCGATCCCTCGGCGGCGAGCTTGAGCGCCACGTCGAGGTCGGCGGCCTCGAGCACCCAGAAACCGGCGAGGTGTTCCTTGGACTCCAGGAAGGGCCCGTCGGTGAAGACCGGCTCGGCCCCGCGGTTGTCGATGGTGGTGGCCGTGCTGGGCGCGTTCAGGCCGCCGGCGAAGACCCAGTGGCCGTCGGCCTGCAGGCGGTCGTTGAAGGCGTCGATGGCGACCATCTCCTCCGGGGTGGCGGAGCCGGTCCGGTCGTCGATCACGGAAACCAGGTACTGCATCTGACGATCATCTCCTGTGGTCCGGGCGCCTCACGTGGGCGGCCGCTCACCTCTGCTACGAACACCGCTACCGCGATCCGACACCACCGCCGGACATTTGTTCAAGAGAATCGCCGAGGAACGCCTCAGGCCTCCGACAGCCGGGCCCGGGCGGCTTCGGCGCCGTCCGCATCGCCGGCCTTCTCGCAGGCCTCGACCGCCGCCTCCCAGTGCTGCCGGGCGTCGTCGGGGTCGTCGAGGATCCGCGCGACGTCCCCGAGGTAGAGCCGCGTCCGGCCGGTCGGCCGGCCGTCGGCCTGGCGGATGCGCAGGCTCTCCTGCAGCAGCTGCTGCGCCTGGGTGGCCCGTCGCCGGCTACTGGGCTCCGCCGCGCCGGTGCTGACGGCCCCGGCGGCCACGATGGCCCCGGCGTTGAGCAGCGCCGCGGCCTGGCCCTGCCGGTCCTTGACGGCCGGATGGCACTCCAGCGCCGCGCTCCAGGCCTGGGCGGCGTCCAGGCGTTCACCGAGCCACCACTGGGCCAGCGCGAGATTGGTCAGGGCGGCGGCGTACCCGCGCCGGTCGCCGACGACCTCGAACTGGTTGGCCGCGCGGATCAGGTGACGGCTGGCGAACCGTGGCTCCTCGCGGGCCAGGAACGCCACGCCCAGTCCCAGCTCGGTGAGCGCCTGGCCGGCCCGATCACTCGGGGAGCGCTGCTGACGGGCCCGCTGGAGCTGGTCGACCGCGCCGTCGACGTCGCCCTGGTCGAGCAGGGCGAGACCCAGGTTGGTCCGGGACTGGGCGGCGCCCCGGCGGTGCCGCAGGGCCACCGCCGCGGTCAGCTCGACGGCGGCCCGGTGCGGGTCACCCTGCCACCGGTGGACCGCGCCGAGCTCGTTGTGCGCCCAGCCCGCGACCGCGGCCGATTGGCGGGCCACCGGGCTGTGCAGCACCGCCCGGCACACCGCGGCCCAGTCGTCGAGCCTGCCCGCGGACGCGTACCAGGTGCAGAGGGCGACCGCGAGCCGCAGCCACCAGCGGCGCATCCGGCGCGGCGGGTTGGCCGGCAGGGCGCCCGGCCGGCCCCACGGCTCGCAGATCAGCGTCCGCAGCAACGCCTCGTGCCGGCCGAACCAGTCGCTGCCCGGCTCGGTGCCCGGCGGCTCGTCAGGCAGCACGGAGTCGGCGTAACGCTCGGCCTGCCGGGCCAGATACCGCACCAGCCGGGCCTGCGCGGCCACCCGCCGCCGCGGCGGCTCGTCACACAACAGATGCACCCGGGCGTACGGGACCAGCAGGGGCCGCAGCCGGTACCGGCCGTCCGGGGTCACCGTGACGAAGGCCCCGTCGGCCGCCTGGTCGAGCATCCGGTCGGTGTGCCCGCGGTTGGTGCCGGCCAGCGCGGCCACGGCGTTGCGGCTGACCGGCTGCGGCACGAGCGCGAGCAGCCGGACCAGGCGCCGGGCGTCGGCGGCGAGCCCGGCGTACGCCCGGTCCCGGCTGGCCAGCAGCGTCAGCGTGGCGTCGGCCCGGCCGTTGTCCAGACCGTGCCGCAGGGCGGTCAGCAGATCCTGCGGCGACCAGCCCTGGGCGGCCAGCCACGAGCCGAGCACCCGGACCGCGTGCGGCTGCCGACCGGCCAGCTCCACGATGTGCCGGACGCTCGGCTCGGCCGGCAGGCCGCGGCGCACGGCCCCGGCGTCCCGGGCGGCCGCCACGAACAGCTCCACCGCGTCGTCGGCGGACGGCTCGGCCAGCCGCCGGACCCGGACCCCTTCGAGCCCGTTCAGGGTGGGACTGCCGGCGATCAGCAGGCGGCAGCGACGGGCCGGCGGCAGCAGCGGCCGCACCTGCTCCGGCGAGTCGACGTTGTCCAGCACCAGCAGGATCTTGCGATCGCCGAGCGCGGTGCGCAGCAGCGTGGCGGCCGCGTCGAGGTCGGCGGCCTGGCCCAGGGCGGTCTCGTCGATGCCGGCCTTGCGGCACAGCGCGTCGACGACCTCCCGGGGCCGCAGCGCCCGGGCCGGGCCCCGCCGGTCGACCTTTCGGAGGTCCAGGTAGAGCTGTCCGTCGGGGTAGTGGCTGCGGACCGCGTTGGCCGCCTGGACCACGCAGGCGGACGTGCCGACGGCCCGCCGGCCCAGCAGCGCCACGGCGTGCTCGGCGCGGATGGCCCCGGCCAGCCAGTCCACCACCGTCCGCCGGCCGACGAA
Source organism: Actinoplanes sp. NPDC051405 (assembly GCF_055586185.1). Lineage (NCBI taxonomy): Bacteria > Bacillati > Actinomycetota > Actinomycetes > Micromonosporales > Micromonosporaceae > Actinoplanes > Actinoplanes sp. NPDC051405. The sequence continues at coordinate 263,278 of NZ_JBVJIR010000014.1, read as the reverse complement.
CCCGGTGGTGTCGGGCAGGTCGGTCGGCACCCCGGCCTCCTGGACCGGCACCGCGGGAGCCGGCTCGACCGCCGCGTCGGCCTGCAACGCACGGCGGCTGCGCACCTCCAGCGTGGCCAGCACCCCGGCGATCAGGACGCCGGCCGCGGCGATGATCCAGGTGATCGCGCCCAGGTTGGGGTCGATCATGTCGGCCAGGATGTTGCTGGCGATGCCGCCCACCACCGAGCCGACGGCGATGGACAGGGTCAGCACCCACTGCCAGGGCCGCGTCGGCCGGGGCGCATCGGTCCGCGGGCTCATCGCACCGCCCCGGACACCAGGCCGGCGATCACCTGGCGGCGGGCGAGCACGATGACCACCAGCGGCGGCACCGAGGCGAGCAGCGCGAACGCGGCCAGGGTGCCGCTGTTGGAGACGAACTGCCGGGTCTGGCCGAACAGCATCAGCCCGAGCGGCGTGCCCGAGCCACCGAACAGCAGACCGACCACGAAGTCGTTCCACACCTGGACGAACTCCAGCACGGCCACCGCGATGATGGCCGGCACCGCGGCGGGCACCGTGCGCCACAGCACGCCCCACTCGCGCCGGCCGGCGGTGCGGGCCGCGCGGATCCGGGCGCCGGGCACATCGGCCAGCGCGTTGCGCAGCACCAGGACGGCGAACGGCGCACCGAGCGCCACGTGCACCAGCCCCAGGCCGACGCCGGTGCCGGCCAGCCCGACGCGTTCCAGCACCTCGTTGATCGGACCGGCCACTACCTGCACCGGCACCGCCGACGCGGCGACCAGCAGAGCCCCGGCGGCGGACGTGCCGGGCGGGCGCAGCCGGGCCAGGGCGTACCCGGCCGGCAGGGCCACGATGATCACCAGCACCGTCACCGACACGGCGAGCAGGGCGGTGAAGGCGAACGAGCGGATGACCTCCGGCTGGGTGAGGACGTCGGCGTACGAGCTGAGCCGCAGCGACGCGGCGGACCAGCCCCGGGTGGCGGCCTCCCGCGGTGAGTGCAGGGAGGTGGCCACCAGGGCGAGCACCGGCACGGCCCAGAGCAGGGCGATGAGGACCGGCAGGGTGCGGCGGACCGGCGACCGGGGGCGGTCGGCCACCGTACGGACCGGAGCGTCCTCCAGCGTGGGCGGTGGCCACGCCTGCCGCCCGCCGATCGCCGCGGCCACGACGCCGATGCCCAGCGCGACCAGCCACAGAGTGTTGAGGGCGGCCGCCGGACCGGTGGTGGAACTGCCCGAGGTCTGCCACACCCGGACCGCGAGGTTGGCCGCCTCGTCCAGGCTGGAGCCCGGCGCCATCACCAGGATCAGGTCGAACGCCCGGGCCGTGCCCAGCGCCACCAGCGCGAACACGATGGCCGCGGTGCGCCGCAGCAGCGGCCGCCACAGGGCGTCGCGGAAGACGTCGAGCCGCCCGCCGCCGCCGGCCCGGACCGCGTCGGTGAGGTCGGCCGGCAGCGCGTCCAGCGCCGCCCGGAACACCACCACGGGCAGGCCGATCCACGCCCACACGAACGCCGACATCAGCGCGACTGTGATCAGGCCGGAGCCCAGCCAGGACGGCGCCTCGTCGGCGGGCACCCCGAACAGGCCGGCCAGCGACGTCAGGACCGCGGTGCCGGCGCCCCGGGCCGGGTCGGGGTCGTAGAACAGCCGGAACATCACCCCCGTGACGACCAGCGGCAACGCCATCGGTGCGAGCAGCAGCAACGTGCCGGTGCGGCGCGACGCGGCCAGCAGATAGCCCAGGGTGATCACCACGACCGGGACCACCGCGGCCCACAGCACCGTGCGGCCCAGCACCTCCCAGGCGCCCTCCGCGGCCAGGGCGGTGCGGAAGTTCTCCAGGCCCACCCACTGGCCGTCCGGCCCGGTCAGGCTCGCCTGCACCGTGCGGGAGACCGGCCACAGCAGGATGCCGCCCAGCAGCAGGGCGATCGGGGTGAGCAGCATCGACGCGAATCCGCCGCTCGGGTACGCCCGGCTGCGCCGGCCCGGGCCGACGTCGTCGATGACCACCGTCTCGCCGAGCAGCCGGGGCGGGGCCGTCCGGGTGCGCGCCGGCTCCGTCACGAGCCGGCCTCCCGCCGGGCCTGCGCGGCCGCCCGGACCAGTCGCCGGCAGGCCCGGTCGACGGCGTCGGGCCGGGTCACCTCGGTGAGGAAGTCCTGCAGGATCTTCCAGCTGCCCAGCCCGTCCGGGCCGCCGAGCGAGCCGCGCAGCTGATCGGACAGGTCGAACTGGAGCGCACCCGCGGGATCGCGCAGCTCGGCCGCCCGGGCGGCCGCCGGCCCGTACGCGTCCGGCAGGATCAGGGTGTTCGGCGACAGGTAGCCGCCGGCGGTTATCCACGGCCGGAACGAATCCCGCCGGGTCAGCCACTCCACCAGGTCACCACCGGCGCTCGATCCGGCGAACACCATCGCGGCGTCCCCGGCCACCAGCAGCGGCAACGCCTCGGGTCCGGCCGGGAACCGCGCGGCGGCCAGGGCCGGCGCCCCGGCCGGGCGGAACCTGTCCGCGACGGCGGCGACGAAGTCCCCCTCGACCATCATCGCGGCGCGGCCCTCGGCCACCTGGATGACCGACTCCTCGTTCTGGGTGATCAGGGCGCGGCCGATCCCGTCCGGGAACGCGCCCGGGACCGACCAGACGGTGGCGAGCTGGGTGAGCGCTGTACGCACCAGCGGGCCGTCCCACGGCACCGTGCCGTCCACGAGGCCCTGGTATTCGCCGTCCGCGGCGAAACCGATGAGCAGATTCTCCAGCCAGTCGGTGAGGACCCAGCCGTCCGCCGCGCCGAGGGCCAGCGGGGCCGGCCGGCCGGCGGCGGCCAGGTCGCGGACCAGCGACACGAACTCGGCCCAGGTGGCGGGCGGTGCGGGCAGCCGGTCGGGGTGGTACCAGACCAGCGACTTGTGCGCGGCCTTCACCCAGGCGCCGTACTGCCGGCCGTCCACGGTGACCATGGCCCGCCACTGGTCGGCGAAGCGCTGCGTCACCTGCGGTGGCACCGGTTGCAGCCAGCCCCGGCGGGCGTAGTCGGCGATCAGGCTGATCTGCGGCACGATCGCCACGTCGGGCTGGTTGCCGGCCCGGTAGCGGGCGCTGAGGAAGGCGTCGATGTCGTTGCGGGTGCTGATCACGTCGACCGGCTGCGGGTACTGCCGGACGACCTCGCGGAACCGGACCAGCTCCCCGCCGCTCCAGACCACGGCGACCTGCACCGGCCGCGGTGACCGGCCACAGCCGCCGGCCCCGGCGACGACGGCACCGAGCGCTCCACCCAGGACGGTGCGCCGGCTGGTCACGCCGTCACCGCCACGGTCAGGGCACCCTCGGGTGCTGCCTGCCGATCCCCGAAGACCACCGTGGCCGGGGCGGCGGAGACCGGCGACTCGATCCGGGCCAGCAGGTCGTCCAGCGGGCCGCAGACGGCGGGATCGGGCCGTTCGAGGACCAGCGCCTCGGGCATCGAGACCACCGCCCGGGCCAGGGCGCCGCGCATCCGCTGCTGCGCGGTGATCTCGTGCGGCCGCTGCTCCAGCACCGGCCCGAGCTCGAGCTGGTATATCAGGGTGGACGCCCAGCCGCGGACGATCTCGCGCACCGACTCCTGCCGCCAGACCAGATACTCGATGTTCTGCCGGACGGTGAGGTGCGGCAGGAGGGCTCCGCCGCGGGGCACGTACCCGATCTGCCGGCCGCCGGGCGGCAGCTCGGTGACGTCGCGGTCGCCGACCAGGACCCGCCCCGAGAGCGGCTGGGCCAGACCGGCCACCGTCCGGGCCAGCGCCGTGGCGGCCGGCGCGTCGGCGATCACCGCGGTGGGCTCGGCCTCGCGGGCGGAGAACGAGACCGCGGCACGGGCCACACCGGACACCACGACCACCAGCTCAACCACGTCGAGAATCGCCCAACACCTCCCCGGTCGCCGGCCCGGACATCAACAGGCGGTCACTGCAGCCTATCGATCCCGTGCCCGTCCCCGGTGTCCCGTGGCACGATCCTGCCCGGCGGGCGCCGGAAGAGATTCGGTAGACCCATAGGGGACTGTCACGGGTGGCCGGACCCGGAGGGTCGATGTGAGTGCACCCGAACAGACGGTCGTCGCCTCGGCCGGCTTCGCGTACGGCGTGGTCGGCGCGGACCTGCACGTCTTCGGCGACGGGTCCCCGCTCTACCTGCTGGAGGAGTTCCGGCCGACGCCACCGCCGGACCCGGGCTGGCTGCGCGAGCTGCCCAGCCGCATGCTGGACGCCCGCTCCGGCCTGGTCCCGTTCACCGGACGGGAGGCCGAGCGGGCCGACCTGCGCGAGTGGCTCGGATCGGCCGGCCGGCTGGCGGTGCGCTGGCTGTCCGGGCCGGGCGGCCAGGGCAAGACCAGACTGATCGAGGACGTCGCCGAGCAGGCCCGGGCCACGGGCTGGAAGGTGGTCGTCGCCGGCCAGGGCGTCGGGGCGTTCGTGCCGTCGCCGGGCAGCCAGGACCTGCGTACGGACAAGGCCGAAGGCGTCCTCCTGCTGATCGACTACGCCGACCGCTGGCCGCTGACGTCGTTGCTCTGGCTCTCCCGCAACGCGCTGCTGCACCGTCCGGGGGTGCGTACCCGGATCCTGCTGGCCGGGCGCGGCGCGACCAACTGGCGGGCCCTGCGCGGTGAGCTGGAGCGACCGGCGGTCGGGGCCGCCGCCTCCCGCATGGAGCTCGGAGCACTCCCGGTCTCCGACCGGCCGGCCATGTACGCCGCCGCCCGCACCGCCTTCGCCCGCGTGCACGACGTCGCTCCCCCACCGGACCCCGGCGTCGATCTCGACGGTGACCGCTTCGGGCTGACGCTGGCCGTGCACCTGGCCGCCCTGGTCGAGGTGGACGCGCGGGCCAACGGCGCGCGACCGGAGACCGATCCGGCCAAGCACACCCAGTACCTGCTCGACCGCGAGCACCTGCAGTGGACCCGGCTCCACGAGGGCGCCGTCCGCGGCCTCGACTTCGCGACCCCGCCGAGTGTCATGGCCCGGACGGTCTTCACGGCCGCTCTCACCGGGGCGCTGCCGGACGACGAGGGAAAGGCTCTCCTGGCCGAGGTCGAGAAGGAGATGCCGATCGAGCGGATCCTGCACGACCACGGTGTCTGCTACCCGTCGTCGCGGGTCCTGCAGCCGTTGCTGCCGGACCGGCTCGCCGAGGACTACCTCGCGCTCACCCTGACCGGCGGCCCCGAGGGTCAGCCCTGGTCCGGGTCGCGGCTGGCCGCGGTGCTGACAGGTGTCGACCCACGGCGACCGTTGACCTTCCTCATCGCGGCCGCGGCCCGGTGGCCGCACGTCGGGCCGGCCCATCTGTACCCGCTGCTGCGGAGCCGTCCCGCGCTCGCGGTGCAGGCGGGCAGCGAGGCACTGTCGGGGCTGGCCGCGATCGCCGAGGTGGACCTGACCATGCTGGCGGGAGTCGCCGACGTCCTGCCGCGCGGTCGCCACGTTGATCTCGACGACGGCATCGCGGCCGTCAGCACCCGCCTGCTCGCCGGTCGCCTGGCCGGCCCGGCCGATCCGGCGGAACGCGCGCGGGTGCTCATCGACCACACGATCCGGCTGCACCACGCGGGCCGCCACGAGGCGGCGGTGGAGACGGCATCGCGGGCCGTCGAGCTGCTGGCCGCCGCCGGTCCGGAGGACCATCTCGGCGACTACGCGAACTCGCTGAGCATCCGGGGCGCGTCGTTCGCCCTCGCCGGTGACTATCAGCGAGCGCTGAAGGACGCCCGAGACGCCGCGCAGCTGCACCATCGTCTCGCCCGGGTCCACGTGGGGCATCTGCCGGACCTGGCGACCTCGCTGATGAACATCGGCACCGTTCTGGCCGACCTGGGACGGGACGAGGAGGCGGTCGCCCCCACCGAGGACGCGGCGGCCCTGCTGCGGCGCGTCGCCGGGGCCTACCCGGAGCGCTACCTGCCCGACCTGGCCGGGAGTCTCATCAATCTGAGTGGCCGGTACCTCGCCGTCGGCCGTCGTGACGAGGCGTCCCGCGCCGCCGAGGAGGCCACCGCGATGTACCGAGGGCTGGTCGAGGACGACCGCCACCGGTATCTCGCGGACCTCGCGAACGCACTGGTGAACCTGACCGCTACCCGCCGGAGCACCGGCCGGCGCCCAGCCGCCCACGAGCCCGCCGACGAGGCCCTCGCCGTCGCGCGGGAGCTGGCCCGGAGCAATCCCGCGGCGCACCGGCCGGTCCTGGCCTTGGCACTGCACAACGTCGGCGCCTGCCTCGGCGACACCGGCCGCTACCCCGAAGCGCTCGCCCCCACGCTGGAGGCGATCGAGATCCGGGAGGACCTGGTCCGGGTCAACTCGCCGAAGTTCCAGCCGTTGCTGGCCACCTCGCTCAGCAACGCGGCCACCTTCGCCAGCACCCTCGGCCGGATCGACGAGGCCGTCGCGTTCGCCCGGCGGGCCCTGGAGCTGATGCGGGATCTGGTCGGCGACCAGGGTGAGCACATCCCGCAGTACGCCGGCGCGCTGCAGGTGGTCGCGGAGCATCTGCAGAGCACCGGACGGCACCCGGAGGCGTTGGCCGCGGTCAGCGAGGCCGTCCGGCTCCGGCGGCTGCTGGCCGGGGCGGACCTGATCGCCCATCGCCCGGCCCTCGGCGACTCGCTGGCCCGCCGGGCCGCCGTCCTGCGGGACATGGGCCGGCACGAGGACGCCCTCGCCGACGCCGAGGAAGCGGTGACAGTCTTCGCGCCCCTGGTCGAGCAGGACCGGGACACCTACCTGCCTGGCTACGTGACCGCTGTCGCCGTTCAGGGCGTCGCGCTCTCGGAGCTCGGTCACCACGAGGCGGCCGTCGTGGCCGGTGAAACGCAGGTGGCGCTGCTGCGCGACCTCGCCCGGGACAACCCCGGCCGGTACGAGGGCCAGCTCGCCACCGCCCTGAACAACCTGTACGTGCGGTACCGCGACCAGGGCCGGCATGCCGACGGGATGGCCTTCCTCGTGGAGGCGCACGACATCTACCAACGGCGGTGGCGGGCGAATCCGGACGGCGGTGCGGCCAACCTGGCCCTGATCGCCGCCAACCTCGGTGCGGCCGTGACCGGCCTCGGCCGGCTCACCGAAGGCCTGACGCTCGTGGAGAAGGCCGTCGCGCTCTACCGCGATCTCGCCGCCCGGCACCCGGAACGTTTCCTCGGCGACCTGGCCGCGACCCTCAACACCTACGCGGCAGTGCTCGCCGACCTCGGACGCGTCGACGACGCGTTGCGGGCCGCCGAGGAGGGCGTCGGCCACCTGCGCGAGCTCGCGGCGCGGGACCCGGACGCGTACGAGTTCCCGTACGCGGTCCTCAGCGACAGCGTGGCCATGCGCCTGGCCCAGCTCGGCCGGCACCCGCAGGCCCTGGGCCACAGCCGCAACGCCGTCTCGATCTTCCGCTCGTTGGCGGCCCGCCGCCCGCAGGCGCACCTGCCCCACCTCGCCCAGGTGCTCAACAACCTGGGGCTGCGCTACGTCGAGAACGACATGCTCGAACAATCGCTGGTGGCAGCCACGGAGGCCCTGGCCATCCTGCGGAACCTGCCACCGGAGGTCGCGGCAGCTCATGAACGGCTGACGGCCGAGGCCCTGACCACCATGGGCACGTCCCTCGGGGAAGCCGGTCGTAACGAGGAGAGCCGGCCGCTGCTCGAACGGGCGGTGGTGATCCGGCGCCGGATCGCGGCTCAGGGAACCGGCGTGCACAGTGTCGAGCTGGCCATCTGCCTCAACGCGCTGGCCGTGTGTCTCATCGCCCTCGGCCGGGACGGCGCGGCGCTGCCCGTCATGCGCGAGGCGGTGGCCGCGGCCCGGCAGGGATCACCGGCGGATGCCCACCAGCTGGTGCAGCTGCTGTGCAACTACGCCCTCATGAACCTGGACCGCGGCGCGCCGGGCCTCACCGAGGCGGTGTCCGCGGTCCGTGAGGGCCTGGACATGCTGCCTGGGCTGCATCCCGCGGCGCGGCAGGCTGTGACGCCGGCGGTGGCGGTCGCCTGCCGGGAGCTGCACATCATGCTGCGCAAGGCCGGCCGCGACCGCGAAGCCGCCCACCTCGTACGCCTCTACCAGGCCAATTTCCATCGTCCTGGAGGGCCGCCGGCACGCTCCACGTGACGGCTCCGTACGTCAGGTGCGGCACCAGATCGGCGGCCCGGTCGGAGACGCCCAGGTGCCGGAGGTCGAGAGCGTGCCTGACGGTTTGAAGCCGCACTGGTGGGGTAAACCGCCTGCCCCCAAGGTGAATCCGGAAAGACGGTGATCATGCATCGCGATGACCTGTTGACCGAGCTCCGGATACGCGCTCGCCTGTACGGCCGTAACCACGCCAGACGGGTCGTCCGGGCCGTCATGCACGCGCTGCGGAACGTCCTTCCCGACCCGGCGTATCTGAGCCTGGCCGGTCAATTGCCGGCCGAGGTCGGTCTCGTCGCCACCGATCGCCGGCACCACACCGGCTCAGCTCAGCAGCTCATCCGTGATGTCGCCGACGAGTTGCACGTCAGTGAACCGGACGCCGCCTTCTACACCCGCGTGACCCTCGAACAGCTCAATGCCTACTGTCGCGGTACCACCCCGGCCGGGCTCGCTGCGTCGCTTCCCGCCGACCTGCGTCCGCTGATGTCGGCCCGGGCCGAGGATCCGGCCCACCGCCACCGGCATCTGGTGGGGATGCTGGGTGCCGCGGTCACCAAGCTGAGTCTGGGGGCTCCCGCCCGTATCGACGAAGACGCAGCGGTCAGTCCGGCTGTGGCCGCCCGGCGGACGAGCACCACCGGTCGGCCGCAACGCCACCACGCGACCTGAGCCGAGCCGAGTCGGCCACCACGGCCGGGCCGGGGCGAAGATGGGAGTGGCAGAGAATCCGCGCGGAAAGGCCGACCATGTCCGGTGCAGCCTGGGTGACGTCCGTGACGATCGACTGCGCCGATCCGGTCCGGCTGGCCCGGTTCTGGGCCGATCTGCTCGGATTGCAGGTGAGGCCCCGGGAGAGCCGGTACGTGGCACTCACCCGTCCCGCCACCGGGACACCGGAGCTGGTCTTCCAGCCCGTACCGGAGAAGAAGGCCGGCAAGGTCCGCCTGCACCTCGACATCGGCGTGCACGACCTGGACGCGGCCCGCCGCCGCGCGGTGGAGCTCGGCGCCTCTCCCGCCGACGACCTCGACGATCCGGGCGACGATTCGCTGGTCGTGCTGCGCGATCCGGAGGGCAACGAGTTCTGCCTGATCCACCGGGCGGCCGGCGAGCTCTGAGGGGCCCGGCGGCGGCCTCAGCGGAGGCGTTCGCGGGTGTCCAGGTCCCAGAAGTGCAGGGCGTTGCCGCGGTCGCCGGTGGCCACGATCGTGCGCCCGGCGACGTCGGCGGTGGCCACGCAGCTCACGAAGTCCCGGTGCCCGTCGTAGCGGAACTCGCCGGGTGCGCCGGCCCCGTACGCGTTCACCCCGACCACCCGATCCTCGGCCGTGACCAGCACGACGGCGCCCGCGGCGACCGTTGCCCGGTGGCTCCATCCCCGCTTCGACCGGTGCCGGCTGAGCACCGTGCGGGTGGCGACGTCGATCACCTGGACGTCGGCAGCCTCCTCCGGGTGGTATCCCGTGCCGCCGGCGAACGCATCGATCCCCTGGACCACCACGAGCCTTCCGTCCAGCATGGCCAGCGCCCCGACCTCGCACTCCTCCGGCACGGCCATGGGTTCGTACAGCGGTTCGCCGGTGGTCACGTCCCACAGGGTCAGCGTCGGGCTGTCGTCGTCGCCGGAGCTGTCGTACCCGATCGTCAAAGCGACGAGCCGCCCGTCCAGCACGCCGAGGTCCGTGCGGCTCACCCGCAGGCCTGCGCCGGTCCGCAGCTCGGCAACGGGCTCGCTGGTCACGGCATCCCAGATCCGCAGGACGCCGTCCGCGGTGCCGATCCCCACCACCGCGCGACCGTCCACCTCGGCCGGGCTGATCCCGGCGATCCGTTCGTCCAGCCGGGCCAGCGGCTCACTGCGAGCGACGCCGGCGTGGAACTGCCGGCGCAGCACCGCCCCGCTCCCGTCGCCGGTGACCAGGATGTCGCCGTCCGGGCCGGTGAAGGCGACGTGCGTGACCTCCGCGGCGTGGCCGGTGAGCGCCGGGCCGAGGGCCTGCCCGGTGGCCGCGTCCCACAGGCGCACGGTCCGGTCGGCGCCACCGGAGGCGAACACCGGCCGGCCCTGCCACCGGCCGGCGGCGACGGTGTGGAGGGCGTCGGTGTGACCGCTGCTCGCGGCCGGTGCGCGCAGTCGCCACAGGCGCGGTGCACCGGTCGCCGCGTGGGACACCACGACGGGTTCGCCGTTGCGCTCGGCCACGTGCACGGCGACGATGCGATCGCCGTGGCCGCTCCAGGGCCCGCCGACGCGGGCACCGGTGGCGGCGTCCCACACGCGTACGGTCTTGTCCCAGCTTCCCGAAGCCACCACGGTCCGGCCGGCCACGGTGCCGAAGGCCAGGGCGGTCAGACCCTGGGAGTGACCGGCCAGGGGCGGCGCGACGGCCGCGCCGGTGGCCGGATCGAACACGTGCACCGCGTTGTCCTTGCCGCCGGCGGCGAGCACCGCCCGGTCGCCGATCCGGCCGGCGGCGATCCTCGACACGGAGCTGAGGAGTCCCCGGTACGGCCGGCCCAACGACTCACCGGTGACGGCGTCCCATGACTGGACCGTACGGCCGATCGCCACAGCCACCGCCGCCCGGTCGCCGATCCGGGTGAACACCACGTCGGCCGGACGATCGTCGGCGGTGGTGTGCGCCAGCGGGACCTCGGCGAGCAGCGCGCCGGCATCGGGATCCCAGACGCTGAGGCCGACGCCGCTGTCCCGGCCACCGGTGACGAGGGCGAACACTCTCCGGCCGGCCACTTCGCCGGCCGCGATCCGATCGGCGGGCAGGTCCAGCCGAGCCACCGGACGCCCGGCTTCGAGGTCCCACAGGCGCATGGGCTGCCCGCGCTGCAGGACGACGGCACGGCCGGCGTCGCCCGTGGCACCGATGACGCTGTCGTCCGGTGATCCGCCGTAGAACGGGCTGCCGAACTCCCGTCCGCTCCGCGCGTCGAACAAGCGCAGTGCTCCCCCGGCGCCGCCCAGGGCAACAGTGGGGCACCCGTCGACCTCGCCCAGAGCTACCCGTGACATACCGCCGTCCGTCAGCGCCGTGCGCCGGGTCCCCTGCGACGAGCGCACCCACAGCGCGGACGAGCCGTCCCGGTCGACCGTGACCGCGAAGAAGCCGTCGGGGAGACTGCCCAATGCCACCCGCGCGCACTCGCCGTCGTATCCGGCGAAGGAGTCCGGGAAGACCTGCTGCCCGGTGATCAGATCCCACAGCGTCAGCGGCGATGCCGCCTTGCCGGAGCGGGCGGCGAGCAGCAGCGGCCGCCGGTGCACCGTCGCGACATCGATCTCCTGGACGTCGTCGAAGGGTGGCGCCGTCGGCAGCGCGGCGCCGGTGGTCACGTCCCACAGCGAGACCTTGCAGGCGGCGTGGTGATCGAGGAAGGCGACCAGCAGCCGGCCGTCGTGGTCCACCGCCGCCATCCGGAAGACGGACCCGGAGAAGTCACAGCTGAACGGCTCACCGTACGGCTCTCCGGTCAGCGCGTCGTACAGCCGCAGGGATCTGGCCGACTCCTGCGCCACGAGGAGGTGCCGGCCCTGGAACTCCGTGAGACACCAGCCGTTGCGGCGGTCGTGCCGAACGATCCGCGCGCCCGTCTGTACATCGTGGACCGCCAGGCCGGATCCGGCGCCGATCAGGACCGGCCGTCCGTCGAGCATGGTGAGGGAGATGCCGCGGGGTTTCACGGGCAGCGGCACGCCGACCGGTGAACCCGTCACCGCGTCCCGTACGACGACGGTTCCGCTGGGCCGGCCCGCAGTCGCGACCAGGCCGCCCGCGCCGAGCGTCAGGGCATCGTGCTGCTCGCGGCGCAGTCCAGAGTGGTCCGGCAGCACCGCGCCGGTGGCCAGGTCGACCGCCCTGAGGAAGCCGGGCTCACCGTCGCCCGGGGCCGGCACCGCCAGCACCGGGCGTCCGCCGGCCGTCACCATCGTCGCGGACCAGGTCCGGTCGGCCGAACCGCGCAGCAGGAGATGGGGCGCGGCGTCGGGATCCTCGACCCAGCCGGACTCCGCCGGTGGTGGTGTCAGGGCTTCCATCCGCGGCAGCCTAGTGGGCGGCACCCGTGGTGGGTGCCGCCCGGTCGTGCGGTCCGAGGGTTACTTGAGCCAGGGCAGGCGCTGCACCAGCGGCAGGCGGGCCCACATCTTGCCCAGGCCGAGGGTGTCACCGGCAGCGGTCAGGGCGAGCACGGCCAGGACACCGGCGTAGATCAGGTGGTCGTCCATGAACGGGTTGTTCTCCGGAGGCAGCACCGCGGTCCACATGAGCACCAGCAACAGACTGCCCGCCGCCGCGGCCAGGCGCATACCGATCCCGGCGATCAGGGCGATACCGATACCGGCCAGGCCGAGCATGAACAGCCAGTCGGCCCAGGCCGCACCGGCGATGGAGTGGTAGACACCCTCGAACGGACCCGCGACCGCGTTGCCCAGGAAACCCTTGGTCGGGCTGCCACCGTTGATCCACGCACCCTTGTCGGGGGTGGCCATACCGAGGCCGAACAGCTTGTCGATGAACGCCCACAGGAACACCCAGCCCAGGGCCAGACGCAACCCGGCGAGGGTGAAACGGGTGGCCTTGCTCCGGCGGGTCTCGGTGACGGTCGCTCCGGCGGCGCCGATGGAAACCACGGTGCCGTCGCGCTCAGAAGTGATGGTCTTGGGGTGCTGGACGGCGGTCATGGCGTCCACGTCCTTCCGGGTCGTTGTGTACACCCCTATTCCAGCCGCGATCGGCGCCGGTGATCAGTGCCGCACTGCCGTACCTTCCGGGACCTTCGGCCCCCCGGGCGACGGGCCGAGCAGGTACTGCCGCACGGTCGGGGTGAGCCAGGCGATGAGGTCGGCCCGTTCCATGGCGACCACCGGGGGCAGCTTGAGCACGTACCGGCACAGCGCCAGCCCGAGCACCTGGCTGGACACCAGCCCGGCCCGGGTGTGCGGCTGGTCCGGGGCCACCCGCTCGGCCAACGGGCCCAGCTGGGCCGCGAAGATCTGCCGCATGCGCTCGGCGGCGGCCGGGTTCGTCACGCCGGCCCGCAGCAGGGCCATCAGCGTGTCGTCGCCCTCCCAGCGGTCCAGGAAGTGCCCGACGAGCAGGGCGGCGATCTCGTCCACCGGTACGCCGGACAGCTCCGGCAACCGCAGGTCGAACTCGGCCGCCGCGGCGAACAGGCGTTCCTTGTTGCCGTAGTAGCGCATCACCATCGACGGGTCGATGGCCGCGTCCGCCGCGATGGCCCGGATGGTGGCCCGCTCGTACCCGTCGGCGGCGAACCTTTCCCGGGCCGCGCGCAGGATCGCCGCCCGGGTGCCGTCGGATCGCCGTGGTCGTTCTTCGCTCATGCCAACAAGTGTATGCCAACACATGTTGACCCGCGCGCCGAGGAGGGTTACCTTCGTGTCAACAGATGTTGGCAAACAAACGTTGGCAGGTGACTCGAATGCTCCCCGCAACCACCGATGTCCTGATCGTCGGCGCTGGTCCCGTGGGCCTGGCCACGGCCGCCGCCCTCACCGGGGCCGGGGTCGACGTCACGGTCGTCGACCGCGCCGCGACCGCCGCGCACACCAGCCGGGCCGCCGTGGTGCACGCACACACGCTCGAGGTGCTCGACCGGATCGGCGCGGCCGATCCGCTGGCCGCGGCCGGCATCCCGGCGCCGCGCTTCACCATCCGCGACCGCGACCGCACCCTGGTCCCGATCTCGTTCGCCGGCCTGCCCACCCGTTTCCCGTACGCGCTGATGGTGCCGCAGTCGACCACCGAGGCCGTGCTGCACGACCGGCTGGTGGCCGCCGGCGGCCGGGTGCTGCGCGGCTACGAGGCCGTCGGCCTGTCCGGCGGCACGGTGACCTTCGCCAACGGCGAGAGCGTCACCGCCCGCTACGTGGTCGCCGCCGACGGCATGCGCAGCACCATCCGCGAGCTGGCCGGCATCGGCTTCGGCGACCCGTCGTCCGGCGGCGAGTCGTTCACCCTTGCCGACGTGAAGGTCGACGGCGGCCCGCCCCGCGACGAGGTCGTGCTGTACTTCTCCGGCGCCGGCCTGCTCGTCTGGGCGCCGCTGCCCGACGGCACGGTCCGCCTCGTGGCCGCCGTCGACGACGCACCCGAGCATCCCGGCACCGCGTACGTGCAGTCCCTGCTGGACCACCGCGGACCCGCCCGCTCCCCCGCCCAGGTCGCCGACGTGGTCTGGGGTTCGCGGTTCCGCGTCCACCATCGCGTCGCGGACACCTTCCGCGCCGGCCCGGTCCTGCTGGCCGGCGACGCCGGCCACGTGCACAGCCCGGCCGGTGGCCAGGGCATGAACCTCGGCCTCAAGGACGGCCTCGCGCTGGCCGACGCCCTCACCGAGGCGTTGCGGTCCGGCTCCGAGGCACCCCTCGACCGGTACGCGGCCGAGCGCCGTCCCGTGGCGCAGGCCGTGGTCGGCTTCGCCTCGCAGCTGACCCGCTTGGCGACCGTGCCGGCACCGCTGCGTCCGGTCCGCAACGCGCTGCTGTCCACGCTCGCCCGGATTCCGGCGTTCCGCCGCCGGCTGGCGTACCGGCTCTCCGGGCTCGACCAGCGCCACACCGGCCCGGCGGCTGGGGAAGAATCGCAGCATGGAATCGAGCGAACCGGCCACCGAGCCTCAGGCACGTGATCGAGACGCCGCCGGGCGGCCCCGCAACGCCCGGCCCCGCGACGGGCTGGGCCGGCCGCTGCCCAAGGGGATGCCCGGCGTGCCGACCACGCCCGACGATCTGGTCCTGCCGCCCGTCGAGGCGCTGCGCGAGGCCCAGCGCCTGCTCGACGGCGGGCGGCCGTTCCACGCCCACGAGGTGCTCGAAGCGGCCTGGAAGGCGTCCGACCAGCCGGAACGCGAGTTCTGGCGGGGCCTGGCCCAGCTCGCGGTCGGCCTGACCCACGCCCGGCGGGGCAACACCGAGGGCGCGGCACGGCTGCTGCGGCGGGCGGCGGACCGGATCGAGGACTACGCCGCGGCGCCGCCGTACGGCGTACCCGTGGCGGCGCTGACCGCCTGGGCGCGGAGCACGGCGCAGCTCATCGACCGTGCTGACGGCAGCCTGTCGGACCAGGCACTGACACCGGAACTCCGGCCCACAGGGCTACCGTGGGCGGGTGCTGTGGACAGCTGAGGAACTGCGCCGCCGGCTGGACCGGGCCCGGCAGGAGGTGACCCGGCAGGGCTGGACGGCCCTGCTGGTCACGCCCGGCCCCGACCTGCGCCATCTGACCGGTTACGAGGCGATGCCGCTGGAACGGCTCACCTGCCTGGTGCTGCCGGCCGCCGGCGAGGCGACCCTGATCGTCCCCCGGCTGGAACGGGCCGCCGCCGAGGCCGCGCTCGGTGACCTGCGGCTCCGGCTGGCCGATCATCCCGACGGCGGTGACGCCGCGGGGCTGCTGGCCGGCACGCTGCCGGACACAACCGGGGTGGTCGGCGTCGTGGACGCCATGCCCGCCGCCCACCTGCTCCCCCTGCAACGCTTGCTGCCCGGCCTGCGCTGGGCGGAAGCCGGCCGGGCGACCGGAGCGCTGCGGGCGGCGAAGTCACCGGCGGAGATCGCCGCGCTGGCCGAGGCCGGGGCCGCCATCGACGACGTGCACCGCCGGATGCACCGCTGGCTGCGCCCGGGCCGCACCGAGGCCGAGGTCGCCGCCGACATCGACGTGGCCATCCGCGACGCCGGGCACGCCCGCACGGACTTCGTCATCGTCGCGGCCGGCCCGAACGCCGCCAGCCCGCACCACAGCAGCGGGCGGCGGATCATCGAACGCGGCGACCCGGTGGTCGTCGACATCGGCGGCACGATGCCGAGCGGCTACTGCTCCGACTGCACCCGCACGTACATCATCGGGCCGTCGGCACCCGCGGACTTCACCGACTACTACGCCGTGCTCCAGGCCGCCCAGCGGGCCGCAGTGGCCGCCGTCCGGCCCGAGGTGAGCGCCGAGGCAGTGGACGCCGCCGCGCGCATCCCCATCGAGCAGGCCGGCTACGGGGCGCTGTTCCTGCACCGCACCGGTCACGGGATCGGGCTGGAGACGCACGAGGACCCGTACATCGTCGCGGGCAACACTGATCCCCTGGTGGCGGGCATGGCGTTCTCCGTCGAGCCGGGCATCTACCGGGCCGGCGCGCACGGGGCCCGGATCGAGGACATCGTCGTCTGCACCACGGACGGCGTACGGCGGCTCAACACCACCGACACCGCCCTGGTCCACCTCTAACGCTCGTTCAGGACCAACCCGTGGGTACCGGAAATGCGGCGAGCCGCTACGGTTTACGACATGACGACCTACTCGGGTCCGGCAACGCTGATCCTCGTCGACGGCGCACGCGTCACCGGCATGGCTTCGCTCGGCACCAACAACCGGGGGAATCTCAACGGCTGGAGCGGCACGTTCCGGCCCAACGAGGTCAGCACGGACATCCGCAACGCGACCGAGGGACTGCAGCTGGAGCTGCCCTACGACCAGATCGGTGAGGTCGCCGTGACCGGCGTCCGCAAGCTGCTGGCCACCCAGGTGCTGATGTCACTGGTCGGTCGCGGGCCCGCACCCTTCTGAGGCTTCCTCGCGGCCACCGGCTATCCCGCGCTGGGCGGCGGCGGCCTGCACATCGCGCACGTGCTCTGGGGCGGCCTGCTCATGCTGGCCGGCCTCGGCGCCGCACTGGCCCTGACCGGGCGGGCGGCCCAGCTGGGCGCGGCCGTGCTGGGCGGCGCCGGCTTCGGGCTGTTCATCGAGGTCGGCACGTTCGTCACCGAACCGACCGACTACTTCTACCGGCCGGCCGCCGGCCTCATCTGCCTCGCCTTCGCGGCGCTGGCCGTACTCATCGGACGGGTCCGCCGCAGCCCGGCCACGCCGGACCGGATCACCGCCGAGGCCGCGCAGCCGGCCCTCACCGGGGTCACCTCGGGGCTGACGGCCCGGCGGCGCGCCGCCGCGTTATGGCTGGTCGAGGGCTCCGACCGGGAGGCCGACCGGGCGGTGGCCCGGCTGCTCGCCGCGGTGCCACCCAGGCGTGACGTATGGCACGAGCGCCGGCAGGCGGCCGTGGACCTGATCCGGGCCACGGCCGACCCCGGCGCGCCGGACCCGGCTGGTGGCGGTGAGCGTCGGCGCAGTCATCTTGCCGCCGTTGGTCACGATGATCGGGCGCCACCGGCGAGGCCCTGACCGGCGACCTCGTCCGCGACCCGGAACTCGGTGCCACCCTGGCGGTGGTGGTCTCGGCTGTGCTTGCCGTACGGGCGCTGGTGCGGCTGGGCCGCGACCGGGCGGCGGCGTTCCCCGTCCGGAGGCCGCCGAGATCGGCCGAAGAACAGGTCACTCATCCGCGGTGTGGGACCTCACTTGTGAGAGGCTGAGACGTACCTCTACGACCCGCCCTGGCCCTATGTTCCGAGCCGTTGCGCTGAATCTCTGCCGACGGCCCGGAGAGGGCACCCGATGAGCAGTCCTCCCATCGATGGTCCATCGAGCACGCTGCACCGCCTGTGGAGGGTGGCGATGACTGCGCGGGGTCGCCTCGAGCTGGGATCCGAGGTACTGGACGTCGTGCTGGGCCTGCCGGGTGCGGTCGCCGCCGGCTACGTCGACCGGGACCTTGACGGCCGTACGGAACGGGCCCGGTGGGCCACTCCCCACGGCCATGCTCCCGTCTCCGGTGAGCTGGCAGCCGAACTCGAGCGGCTCGTGAGCCGCCGGCAGGAGCCGGTGCTGGTCGTGGCGCCGGCCGCCGGCGCGAACACTCTGGTCGTTGCCGGCTTCACCGCGTCGTCCGGCGCGTCCGCCGACCTGTGTGTGGTGTTCGGCGCAGCCGCGAAGCCGCCGCCGGTCGCTTATTTCCTCCAGGTCGTCGAGGTCGGCCGCCGGGCGCTGGATCGTCTCGACCGGCGGTCCCTGCTCGAGGAGGTGGCGAGCCGTGACGCACTGCTGGCCGAGGCGTCTTTGCAGATGGACGCGGTTCTGGACGTTGCCCAGACCGCGAAACGAGTGGCCCGGATGGCCGTCCCGGCGGTTGCCGAGGGATGTCTGGTCCACCTCGCCGCCGGCAACACTGTGGTGCTGACGGCCGGCGTCCACGTCGACGCCCGGCGGCGGTGGCCGCGCGATGTCACCGAGCTTCACCTGCACTGGTTGAACGACCTGATCACGCGGACGACAGCGGACCCGGTTGTGCCGGAGGGTGAGACGCAGCTGCTGTCGCCCGAGGCTGCCGCGGCGCTCGGGGCACGGTCGCTGGCGATCGCGACCCTGCGGGCCCGTGGTCGCCTGCTCGGCGCGGTGGTCTTCCTCTTCGACCGAGCCGCCGACCGCCTCCCCGACCCGTCGTTCCTGCGCGACCTCGCCCGGCGGGCGGCGCTGGCGATCGACAACGCCCAGTTGTACGAGCAGCGCCGGCGTGACGTCATCACGTTGCAGCATCATCTCCTGCCGGCCGAGTTGCAGCTCATCGCCGGGGTGCAGACGGCCGCCACCTACGCGGTCGCCGACGAGACGCTCGAAGTCGGCGGGGACTTCTACGACGTGGTGCCGCAGACCAACGGTGGCGCAGCGTTGATCGGCGACGTGTGTGGCCGGGGCGTCAGCGCCGCCGCGTTGACCGGTATGGCGCGGCACACCCTCAGCACGCTGCTGCACGAGGGAATGTCCGGCGAACGCGCGCTGTCACGGCTCAACGCGGTGCTGCGCCACGACGGATCCTGGCGTTTCGTCACCGGCGCCGTCGCCACCTTCCGCCGGCAATCCGACGGTGGCCTCGCCGTACGGCTGGCGTCGGCCGGGCACCCCGCGCCCCTGGTGCTGCGGGCATCCGGCCAGGTCTTGTCGGCCCAGGGCGGCGGAGTTCTGCTCGGAGTCGCCGA
Source organism: Actinoplanes sp. NPDC051405 (assembly GCF_055586185.1). Lineage (NCBI taxonomy): Bacteria > Bacillati > Actinomycetota > Actinomycetes > Micromonosporales > Micromonosporaceae > Actinoplanes > Actinoplanes sp. NPDC051405. Next base: position 244,187 of record NZ_JBVJIR010000014.1, on the reverse strand, counting down.
GCCGGCCCGGATCGGCAGCTCCCGGTTGCGCTTGGCGCCGGGCGACACGCTGCTGATGTTCACCGACGGGCTGACCGAGGCCCGCGACGCGCACGGGACGATGTTCGAGGACGCCGCCCTGCGCCCCTCCCTCGAGGGAATGCAGACCACCTCGGTGGCTGTGCTGGTGAAGAAGCTGGCCGGGCTGGCCGCCGACTTCGGCCAAGTCGGCACCGACGACATCGCCGTCCTGGGGTTGCGGCCCACCCTCCGATCGAACGGACCGAGCAGCAGCGATGAGTGACCAGCTGATTCTGGTGGTCGAGGACGCCGACTCCGACGTCGAAGCCATCCACCGCGCGATCCACCGTTCCCACCCCGACATCCGCCTCGAATTCATCCGCCACGGCTCAGCCGTGCTGCCCCGGCTCACGGATCCGCTCGCGGCACTACCCGTCCTGGTCCTGCTGGACCTGAACATGCCGGGAGACAACGGTCTCACCGTCCTGACGAACATCCGGGCGGTGCTCGCCCTCGAAGAGGTCATCGTCGTGGTGTTCACGTCGTCGGCCGAGCAGGCCGAGGCTGAGGCCTGCTACGCCGCCGGCGCGGACAGCTACATCTACAAGCCGATCAACTTCGCCCTGTTCCAGACCGTGCTGCGAGGCACCATCGACTATTGGCGATCGCGGTGGGCCGGGCCGGACGTCCCGGCCGAGCCGGGAGGGAACGTCAGCCAGACGGTGGTGCCGCCGGTCGCGGACGACTCCGCCCAGGCCTGACCGCCGTGCCGCCCGGCAGATGACGGCGCCGGGGCCGGCATCGACACCCGCACCTCGGCCTCGGCCAGCCGCGGGCCGGCGACTTCCAGTGCCCGGACCGTCGCGTCGTGCACGTCGACCTCCTCGGTTCGCAGGTCACCACGCCCGAGCCGGGAGTAGTGGAGCAGCGAGTTCAGCAGTTCGTCCATCCGGACGGCCAGCCGTTGGATGGTCTCCAGCCGCCGCGACGACAGCGCGTCCATGGCGGCGCCGGCGTCCGGACGGGCTCCGCCGGATCGATCGCCCACCGCCGCTGCACCGTCCGCCCGGGCCGTAGCCAGGCGGTGCAGTCACCGGCCCGGCCCAGCGGCAGCACCATCGCCCCGGCCAAGGACGCGGCGTACTTCGCCAGCACCGGCGAATGCGCACCGAGGCAGTCCGAGTGCCACGGCTCGCCCGGCCGCAGCGGCGGCATCACAGCGAACAACTCGTCCACCGCCGCCGCACCGGGATCCATGCCGTGCACCGTCACCCGATCACCGATCCGCACGGCGACAGCGCTCGACGCGACGACCTCGTCGAGCCCGGCCGGGCCGTCCGCCCACCCGGAGGACAGGTCCGGCGCGATCGTCTCCCGCAGCCCCGTGATCACCTCCCGGGCCCGGTCGCGCCCCGCGGCCTCGTCCCGCGCGCGTAACCCGGCGATGTGCAGGGAGAGGGCCACCGCGAACAACTCGCAGGCCGCGCAGGGTCGCCGGGATGAGCAGCGCGGCCCGGTCCTCGACGTCGGCGATGACCCGGATCCAGTTCTTCTCGTACAGGCGACGGGCCTGCGGCGGGATCCTCGGCGATGACCTCGCCGGGCCCGTCGGGCGACTCGAACCGGTACGCCACGACCCGCTCGTAGCCGGTGATCGCGCGCACCTCCGCGACGGCGGCCCGGCACGCCGCTCGTACGGAGCCGGCCCGCTGCAGCCGCACCAACGCCTGACGGCTCCGGGCGTGGACGAGCGAGAAGGAGGCGTGGTCGCCGCCGGCCGAAGGCTCGAACTCGCAGACCTGCCGGACGACTGCACCCCGCCCAAGGATGGATCGGCTCGCGGACGCAGTCGGCCGGGTCGAACGGCGTCCCCGCCACGCGCTCGGCGGCGTACTGCCGCTCCGAGAGCCCGTGCGGTCCCGGACCGATCGTCGCTGTTCACGCCTTGGAGGGGCCCCTGTGGGACTGCCGAGGTTCTGGCAGCACGCCCGGTGGGCGCCGGCCCGCCGACGCACTGGCGAACTGATCCGCGGCCGACCTACGCGCCATCGACGCGGCCGCGCGTGCCTCAGCTCGGGTATCTGCCTGGCGGTCCGGCGCGCCGGCCGAACCGCCGCCGCCTCGCCGCTAGCTGACGACCACAACCGTGATGGTGTAGGTCTGCTCATCCTGGGGGATGTGCACGGTGACCGTTCCGGGTCGGACGAACCGCAGGTCGACCACGCCGGCCTCATAGTTCTGGGACACCAGCGAACGGGGAGCCGCGGTCACGAGACCCGGCCCGATTCCCTGCAGACGCAGGACGCCACCGGTGTGGAAACACATGGACTTGATCAGGTCCAGCACGGTGTTGTGCAGGTCCAGGTCATGCCGGACGGCGCCGTAGCAGGTGGAGGTCGGACCGGTGGAGATCGGTTCGGATGAGTGGGCCGGTCCGGCGGTCCTGGTCTGCACCGGTCTCTGCCCGGCCGGCTGTCTCGCGAGACCGAGCTCGGGGCTCTCGGCCCGAGCCGGCGCATGGGGCGCCGTACTCGGGATCCGGACCGGGGCGGCGGACGCCTGGTTCGCGGCAGCCTGCGCGGGCCGCGGTGACACCGAGGAGTCGCCACAGGCGGCCAGCGTGACGGTGGCGATCGCGGCGATCGTACCGACAGCCGCACGACGGAACGTGGAGTGACGCATTTCTGCTCTCTCTTTCATCGACTTGAGGATCGGTCACTCAGTCAGTCACGTCCGCGCCGGCTTTTGTTCGCAGTCCTGCCTAGGTCATCTTTATCGGCGGCGCATTTCCGCCGGGTCCGGGCTACCTGGGCCGCGGTTCGGTCTCGTCGAGGCTGACGTACTGGGGCACGTCGTTGCGCAGCTGCTCCTGCATCGCCCGTACCTCGTCGGCCGAGACGCCGCGCAGGCAGGCCGGCAGGCCGCGCAGCACCTCCTCCAGGCCGAGTGCCCGGTTCGCGTTGTGGTGGTAGAACCGCAGCTCAGCCACGAAGTCGGCCATCAGCACCGTGGCCTTGGCCGGGTTCTCCCGCCACAGCCAGGTGAACACCGAACCGAACGAGTCGCCGAGCACTGCCGTGGTGCCCGGCTCCGAGTGCTCCAAGGTCAGCTCGGCCTCGTAGAACACGACGCTGACCAGCAGCTGATCGAGAATGTGCTCAGGTATCTCGCGGGTGTGCACATAGGCATCCTCTCTGGTGTACGCCACCCGTAGTGACCCGCCGCCCGCCGGTAGTTCTGTCGGGGCCGCGACAATCGCCGTCCCGCGCCGTCATCCGCCGGCGGGCACCGCGACCCGGTCAGCGGTCGTCTGCCGCGGGCCGGCCGCCGATTCACGCTGCCGGGGGATCAGCGCGGGCGATTCGCCGGCCGGCTCCGGCCCGCCCGGCTCTGATCCGGCCGACTCCGGCCCGCCCGGCGGCAGGCCGGCGGGCTGCGGCGTGGCCGGCTGCTGTCGACGGTGCCCGATCGCGAGGGCCGCCGCATAGCCGAAGGCGCAGGCGACCGGCAACCAGATCGGCGCCATCAGCCGGTGGTACTCGGTGTCGACCGGGTGGGCCAGGAGCATCAGCACCCCGGTCAGGCCGGTGAAGATCCACAGTGCCGCGACGGCGCGCATCCGGAGCACGAGCACGACGACCGTGAACAGGAATGCGGCCAGGGTGCCGGGCACGGCCAGTTCCAGGGCGAGCTGGTCCGGCCAGAAACTCAGGTTGCGCTCGATCAGCCAGCCGATCGGGTCGGCCACGTCGGGACGGGCCTTGAAATGGCGGGTCGCGAAGTCCTGGATCGTGTCGTTCAGGCCCGGCAGGTGCAGCACCCGGCTGAGCAGCTGCCAGCCCAGCGCGGCGAGCAGGCCGGTCGCGCCGAGCATCGCCCCGGGCCACCGGTGCCGCCGGCCGAGTGCCGTGAGGGCGCCGGCGGCGAGCAAGGTCAGGGCCATCGCCATCCCGCTGGCCGAGCGGACCGCGAACAGCCAGGCCAGCGCCGCGACCACGAGGAACAGCCCGGCCCGGCGGCCGCGCACCACCAGGGTGGCACCGAGCAGGACCGCGAGGTATCCGGCGAAGACGCCGCTCTCGGTGAGCATGCGGGTCATGGCGAAACCCGTCGGCAGGACGAAAAGAACGGTCGCGGCCAGCACCCCGGCCAGCCGCAGACCGCTGGCCAGCCAGACCGCCAGATACGCCAGTACGGCCGCGAGCAGCGCCAATATCAACGTCGCCGCCATCATGCCGGTCCACGATCCCAGCGTCGCCACGAATGGCGCGGCGAACAGCGGATAACCGGGCCGGCTGTGGAAGATCGCGGCGTATCGGGGCGAGAAACCGGCGGTCACGTAATTCGTGCAGGTCGGCTTCTCGCCGCGCGCCCGCGACGAGCGGTTCAGATCCCGGCACACCTGCGAGCCCGCCTCGATGCGGGCCACCTCGGGATCCGTACCGGTGAAGATCAGCGCCTGGCGCATGTACCAGAAGCTGTCCCCGGAGGCGACGCGCCTGGGATCTTCGTAGCGGGCCAGGAAAAGCAGACTGGCGATCACGACGACGAGCAGCACCCAGGCCGCCTCGATCAGGCCCCGCCGGGTGCGGGACCTCGACGGGCGCGGCCCGGCCCGATCAGCAACTACGGTTTCCACGTATGCACTCGATCCCCGTGATTGAGCATGACGATCAGCGGTCGCGCGCAGGCCGCGACCGCTGTTTCCGCGGCGCGCCCATTCCTGATCGCCCGCTGTCCCCCTAGACGCCGGACCGAGCATCGGCGGGCGACACGCAAGGGAAAGAATCCAAACCGAGTTGGTGATCCGGCCCGGTGTAGCCTCCGGCCGGGGAGGACAACGTGCCGAGGAACGCCGAGAGCCCCACGCTACGGGGGCGCCAACGTGAGCGGGACCTGCTCGACGGGCTGCTGCGCGACGTCCGGGCCGGGCACAGCCGGGTCCTGGTGCTGCGCGGGGAGGCCGGAGCCGGGAAGACCGCGCTGCTGGACCACCTGAGCGGGCACTCCCCCGGCAGCCGGGTCGTCCGCGCGGCCGGGGTCGAGCCCGAGTCGGAGATCGCGTACTCCGCGCTCCAACAGCTGTGCGCTCCCCTGCTGGACCATCTCGACCGGCTCGCCGAGCCGCAGCGGGCCGCGCTGGCCACCGCCTTCGGGCTCAGCTCCGGCAGCCCGCCGCAGGCCCTGCTCGTCGGGCTGGCCGTGCTGGGGCTGTTCGCCGAGGCCGCCGCCGACCAGCCGCTCGTCTGCGTGGTGGACGACGTGCAGTGGCTGGACCGGATGTCCGAGGTGGTGCTCACCTTCGTCGCCCGCCGGCTGGAGGCCGAGTCCGTCGCGCTGATCTTCGCTGCCCGCAGTCCCGGCGACGAGCAGCTCCTTCCCGGCCTGCCGGAGCTGAGGGTCGCCGGGCTGCCCGACGCGGACGCCCACGACCTGCTGGACTCGGTGCTGCCGGGCCCGGTCGACGCCCGGGTCCGCGAACGGATCGTCGCCGAGACGCGCGGCAACCCGCTCGCCCTGCTCGAACTGCCGCGCGACCTCACCCCGGCGGAGCTGGCGTTCGGGTTCGGCGCGCAGACGGCGATGCCGTTGCCGAGCCGGGTGGAGGAAGGCTTCCAGCGGCGCATCGCAGCGTTGCCGCCGGACACCCGCCGGCTGCTGCTCACCGCCGCCGTCGAGCCGGTCGGTGACGTGACGCTGTTGTGGCGCGCGCTCAAGCGGCTGGGCGTCGGCCCGGAGGCTGCGGCCCCGGCCGAGGCCGCCGGGCTGGTCGAGTTCGCCGCCCGTACGCGTTTCCGGCACCCGCTGGTGCGCTCCGCCTGCTGGCGGTCGGCCGACGCCGCCGAGCTGCGGGACGTGCACCGGGCCCTGGCCGAGGTGACCGACCCGGCGCAGGAGCCCGACCGCCGGGCCTGGCACCGCGCCCATGCCGCTGTGGGACCGGACGAGCAGGTCGCGGGCGAGCTGGAACGGTCGGCCGACCGGGCGTTGTCCCGCGGCGGTCGCTCCGCGGCGGCGACGTTCCTCGAACGCGCGGTGGAGCTGAGCCCGGACCCGAAGCCCCGCGCCGCGCGGGCACTCGCCGCGGCGCAGGCCCGGTTCGCTGCCGGGGCTCCGGCCCGGGTGCCCGGCCTGCTGGCCGCCGCCGAGCTGGGTCCGCTCGGTCCGCTGCAGCGGGCCCAAGTGGAGCGCTTGCGGGCCCAGGTCGCGTTCGCCCTGAACCGGGGGCGGGCGGCCGGGCCGCCGTTGCTGGCCGCCGCGCGCCGCCTGGAGGAGCTGGACCTGGCCGCGGCTCGTGAGACGTATCTGTCGGCGCTGGGGGCGGCCGTGCACGCGGGACGACTCGGAGGCGACGATCTGCGCCACGCGGCTGAGGCCGCCCGTGCGGTGCCCCCTGGGGCGGACGCTGCCGGCCTGCTGCTGACCGGCCTCACGACCTGGGCATTGGACGGGTACGCGTCCGCCGCACCGCAATTGCGCCAGGCCCTGGGGACGCTGACCGCCGATGAGGACCTCGGTCTGCTGTGGCTCGCCGTACCCGTCGCGCAGTTGCTCTGGGACGACGCGGCCTGGCACCGCCTCACCGAGCAGGCGGTCCGCGTCGCCCGCGCCACCGGCGCGATGTCGCTGCTGCCCACCGCGCTGGTCTTCCGGGCCGGCGCGCTGCTGCCGGCGGGCCGGTTCACCGACGCGTCGGACGTGCTCGACGAGGCTGCCGCCATCGGGCAGGCCACCGGGCTGCCGACACCACCCTCGGCCGCGCTCACCCTGGCAGCCCACCGCGGCCACGAGGCCCGCGCCCTGGAGCTGATCAACGCCACTGCCCGGGACGCAGACGCGCGCGGTGAGGGCGCGTTGCACGGCCTGGCCGGTCTGGCCGAAGCGGTGCTGTGCAACGGGCTCGGCCGGTACCAGGACGCGACGCGGGCCGCCCGCCGGGTGGTCGAGTACGAGGATCCCGGCGTGTACGCCTGCGCTCTGGCCGAGCTGGTCGAGGCCGCGACACGCGCCGGGGAGCCCGCGGTCGCCGCGGAAGCACGCGAGCGCCTCGCGGAGCGGACCAGCGCCGCCGGTACGGACTGGGCGTCCGGCACCCAGGCCGTCGCCGACGCGCTCGCGGGACCGGCGACCAAGGCCGAGGACCGCTATCGCGAGGCGATCGACCGCCTGACCGCCACCACCCGGCAGGAGGTGCAGGTGGCCCGGGCCCGCCTGCTCTACGGCGAATGGCTGCGCCGGGAGAACAGGCGCACCGACGCCCGCGCGCAGTTGCGCACGGCCCACGAGGCGTTCACCGCGATGGGGGCGGAGGGCTTCGCCGACCGGGCCGGGCGTGAGCTGGTCGCCACCGGCGAGACCGTCCACAAGCGGGTCCCCGGCGTCCGCGCCGAGCTGACCGCGCAGGAGGCGCAGATCGCCCGCCTGGCCGCGGCCGGACGCACCAACCCGGAGATCGGCACCGTCCTGTTCCTCAGCCCGCGCACCGTCGAGTGGCACCTGCGCAAGGTCTTCGGCAAGCTCGGTCTCGGCTCCCGCCGGGAACTGGCCGCGGCCCTGCGCGATGGTCCATAGTGTTCGGATGCCGCAGGGTCTGACGTACGCCAGCGCGGTCAAACTGCTCGGCGGGTCGAGCCCGCTGGTCACGGTCGCGGACAACCTGCTGGGTGGGGCGCTGAGCCTCGCCACGGCCGGCGGCAGCGAGGTCGCGCTCAGCCTCTTCGACGCCAAGGCCGAGGCGATCCGGCTCGGCCACCTGGTGGCCGGTCTGGCCGGGACGGTACGCGGACTGAGCCGCTACGACCGCAGCACGCGGCTGCAAGCAGCACACGGGGTCCTGGTCGTGACCGCGTACTTCGAAGCTCTCGACGACTGCCTCGGCACAGCCGGCATGGCCTCGCCCGGCTTCACCCGCGACGAGCAGCTCACCCTGGCCGCCGCCACCGAAGTGGCCGGTGACTGGCCCGCCCGGCTGCTCGCCGCGCCCATTCCGGTCCCGGCACCGGACCGCGGCTACGACGACCTGCTGGGCGACCTGCGGCAATGGTTCGCAGCGCTGGCGGCGAAGACCGTCGACCACCTCGGCGGCCTCGACGTCTGGGACAGCTCCGACGTGCGCACCCAGCGCCTGGTCGACAGCCTGCTGCGCACCGTGCTGCCGGACCGGGCCGTCGAGCGCTACGAGGAGGCGGCCCGCCGGCTGTCCGCCGAGCTGCCCGAGTTCGCGATCTGGATGCGCCGGCTCGAGGACCGGGCGGCGATGCGCGGCCTGCAGGCCCTGGAGGAGGCGCTGTTGCGGGCCACCTCCGGCCGCGATCCGGTACGGCTGCGCGCCGCCATCGCCGCCGCGTACCGGTCGGAGCTGGACCGTCCCATCCTCGGCGGCGACGCCGGTGACCTGATCATGCCGGCCCTCGGCGCGGCCTACATCGATCCGCGTTTCCGGGTGCAGGTGGCCGGAGCCGGGTCCCGGCCGGCCGAGCAGGACTGGTGGCAGGCGGAGCCGCGCGACGACCTGGCCGGCTTCCTGGCCACCTACGTGACCACCCCGCAGGCGGCGGACGTCCCGGTGCTGCTGCTGGGCCAGCCCGGCGCCGGTAAGTCCTCGCTGACCCGGATCCTGGCTGCCCGGCTGCCGGCCGCGGATTTCCTGGTCGTCCGGGTCGCCCTGCGCGACGTGCGCGCCGAGGCGGAGATCCAGGACCAGGTGGAGCAGGCGCTGCGCGACACCGTCGGCGAGACCGTGGCCTGGGCGGAGCTGGCCCGGTCGGCCGGCGGGGCGATGCCGGTCATCCTGCTCGACGGCTTCGACGAGCTGCTCCAGGCCACCGGCATCCACCAGTCCGACTACCTGCAGCGGGTGGCGGCGTTCCAGCAGCGTGAGGCGGTGCTCGGCCGGCCGGTGGCGGTGCTGGTGACGACCCGCGAGGCGGTCGCCGACCGGGCCCGCCTGCCGGCCGGGGGCCTGGTCGTACGGCTGGAGCCGTTCGCCGACGAGCAGCTCGAACGGTGGCTGGAGGTCTGGAACGGCACGAACGCCGAACGGCTGGCCGCGGCCGGACGGCGCCCGCTGTCGTCGGCGGTGTTGCGGCGCTTCCACGACCTGGCCGAGCAGCCGCTGCTGCTGCTGATGCTGGCGCTCTACGACGCCACGGGCAACGGCCTGCAGAGCGACGACGAGACCTTCGACATCGGCCAGCTCTACGAGCGGCTGCTCAGCGAGTTCGCCGACCGGGAGGTACGCCGGGTGCACGCCGGCCGCCCCGAGTCGGCGATGCCCGAGCTGATCGAGGCGGAGCTGCTGCGGCTGTCCGTCGTCGCGTTCGCGATGTTCCACCGCCTGCGGCTCTGGGCCACCACCGAGGAGCTCGACGCCGACCTGGCCGGGCTGGGCCTGCGGGCGTCGCGGGAGGCGGGCAGCGAGGGCTTCCGGGCGCCGATCACGGCCGGGCAGGAGATGGTCGGGCGGTTCTTCTTCATCCAGCGGGCCCAGGCCCACCAGGACGACCGGACCCGGCAGACGTACGAGTTCCTGCACGCCACGTTCGGCGAATACCTCGTGGCCCGGTTGGTCGTGCAGGCGTTGCGGGACGCGGCCGCGCGGGCCCGGGCCCGTACCCTGCGGCTCGGCCGGGCCGAGGAGGACGACCTGCTGCAGTCGCTGCTGGGCTTCACGCCGCTGAGTGCCCGCACCACGGTCCTGCCGTTCGCCACCGCTCTGCTGCGCGGCCCGGACACGGCGGAGGTCCGGGAGTGGCTGGTGGAGCGGCTGCGTACGGCGGTCACCCGGCCGCAGTATGTCCCGCGGGGATATCAGCCGGTCGACAAGCGCATCGACCACTGGATGGCGACCTACTCGTTCAACCTGATGCTGCTCACCCTGGCCTGCGGCGGACCGCTGCGGGCGTCGGAGCTGTTCCGCGCGGCCAGGGACCCGGCCGGCTGGCTGCGCGACACGGCCCTGCAATGGCGGGCGGCCGTTCCCGGGAGCATGTTCCTCGAGTCGCTCGAGCCGATCGCAGTCACCCGGACCTGGGCCGGCGACGGCCGCCGCGACCTGATCCTCGAGCACTCCCCCGGCACCGGCCTCGACGCCGTCGACCCGTTCTGGTCCCACGGTTTCGGCCCGGACTGGGAGTTCCGGGACGCGGACCCCGGCAGCGGCTTCAGCAACAATTTCCAGCTGCGCCCCGCGTTGACGTCGATGCAGCTGAGCGGCGCGCTCAGCGATGACGTGATGCGGCACGCCCTCGAGCCCTTGCTCGACCGTCTGCCAGAGGCGGTGGTGACCTTCGCCGTGCACGGGCACGATGACACGGAGTCCTTCGCCCGCATGCTGGTCCGCCTGTGGCTCGGCTCCGCCCTGGGCGACGAACCGGCCCGGCTGCTGCCCGCCTACTACCGGGTGGTCACCGCACTGGCAGGCCAGGGCTGGGGACCGGCCGACATGTCGAACGGCTCGCCCGGTCTGACCATCACCATGGTGTTGCACTGCCTCGCCACGGATGCGCACCGGCTGCCCTCCGCCCACGTCGTGCGGCTGGCCCTGCGGATCCGGTCGAGCGAGTGGTTCGACGACACCGTGCATCTGCTGCCGCTGGTGGAAAGCCTGCTGGCGGATCCAGCGCCGCTCGACGAGGGGCGGGCGGCGGTGATCGGCAGTCAGCTGTCCGGCCTGGCGGCGCTGGTCGGCCAGATGTCGCCGGAGGACTGCCTGAGCCTGCTGAACGCGTTGTCGCGCGCCCGGTTCGCGGCTCCGCGGGAGACCATGGCCGCGATCGACGAGCGTCTGGCGGCACCGGCTTTCCGGGCCACTCCCGATCTCCACGCCCGCCTGCGGGAAACCCGTGAACGGCTACCCGAGCTCTGAGGCGGCCGGCACCTCGTCGCGCAGGCCGACGCAGTCGTACTCCCAGAACGTGGACGGGTAGACGAACGTGCCGGTCATCCAGGGCTCGTAGGCGGACAACCGCACGACCTGGAAGCCGGCGTCCGGAACGCGCAACGAGGGCTTGCCGAAGCTGAGCTCCCCAGCGGGGACGAACCCGTGACGGGAGTAGTAACGCGGATCGCCTTCGAGGAAGACCAGCGGAACGCCACGCTCGTCGAGGTGCCGCAGCGCGGCGCGGACGAGGGCCGAGCCGATCCCACGGCGTTGCCAGGGCGGCGAGACCGCGAGCGGGCTCAACGTCTTCACCTCGACCAGCCGCTGCGGGGCGTCGACCCAGGCCCGGCTGACCATGACATGCCCGACGACCTCGCCGCCCTCCTCGGCCACCAGGGAGAGTGCGGACGGGTCGTCGCGACGCAGGGCGTCGACCAGCTGGGCGACCGTGTCGCCGTGCCCGGGGCCGAACCCACTGCGATGGGCGGCGGCCACCGCGGCGTGGTCACGCGCCTGCTCACGGCGAAGGGACATGGCGGCAAGTTAACGGCCCTGGCCCCGGCCGCCAACCGATTATCCGCCGTATGCTGCCGGCGATGGCTCACACCCATGAGCTGGTCTACACCGGCCGCCGGCTGGTGAAGCGCTACACCTCGTGGGAGCGCGGCGAGCACGTGCGCGAGTGGTCGGTGTCGCAGCGGGTGCATCACCACCTTCCGTACCTGGTGCCGCGGCCGAGGGACATCACCCGGAGTCAGAGCGCCGAACTCGCCGCGGCGATCACAGCGCTCTGGGACGTGCCCAGTGCCGGCCTCGCGGGCGTCAAGCCGTGGTCGTCTGGCGATCCTCGTGGAGCACGTGTCCTGGCGCGACACCGATTGTGGACCGCTGCTGACGATGATCCCCGTCGACGAGCGGCGCTTTCTGGCGGCTCGCCGGCTGTGGGCGATGTTCTGGCTGGGGCTACTGCTGAGCCGGTAGCGAATCTGCCGGCGCTCAGGGCTGCAGGGGCCTGCGGCGGGGCCGGACCACCCGGTGGGTGATGCGCCAGCCGGCGGTCGTGCGTTCGACGGTGTCGTCGTAGGTGACGCTGCCCGCTGAGCCGTCCGCCCTGATGCCGAGTCCCTTGGACGTGGCGTGCACGGTCCCGTCGCTCACCTCGTGCAGGACGATGTTGGTCACGTGGTGCGCCACCGGGTTGCCGTCGCCCAGAGCCAGAGCAGCCTCGCGGGTCGCCGCCCATCCCACCAGCACGCCGCCGCCGAGGGCGGTCACGTCGTACGCGGCGTCCTCGGTGAACACGGCGGCCAGCCCGGCGAAGTCGCCGCGGTCGATCAGGTGGCCGTGCAGGTTGATCAGGTCGGTGATGGCGAACCGGTCGTCGGCGGTCAGAGCCATGGCGGCACGGTACCGCACTGATCACCGGCACTGGCGGCAGTGGGCGCTCGCCGACGGGCAGAACTCGCGGCCGACGGCCAGCGCCACCGTGCGGACGGCCGGGCCGATCGCGTGGGGATTGAGCCGGCCCGACCAGCCCGAGACCGCGACGGCGGCCACCGGGTGCCCGTCGGCGTGCAGGATCGCGCAGGCGACGCCGCCGACTCCCGGGCCGGATTCCTCGCTCTCGTAGGCCAGTCCTGACTCGCGTACCTGGCTCAGCTGCCGTCGCAGGGACGCCGGCGTCAGCACTGTGCGCGGCCCGAGCGCCGCCAGCGGGCGGGCGCAGACCAGGTTGACGGCCGCCTCGTCGCTGCAGGCCAGCAGCGCCTTGCCGGCCGCACAGGCGTGCGCCGGCAGCCGGCCACCGGACGCCGGCGGCTCCGGGGTGTCCCGGCCGCGCAAGATCTCGAGGTGTACGACGTCAGCCCCGTCCAGAACCGCCAGCTGCACCGACTGCCGCGTCGCCTCCCGCAGGTCCACCAGGTACGGCAACGCGACCGCCCGCAGGTCCCGGCGGCGCAGGGTCAGCCTGCCGAGCTCGGCCAGTCGCAGTCCCAGGTGCAGGTGGGCGCCGCGGCGTTCCAGGAAGCCGTACGTCACCAGCTCGGTCACCAGCCGGGAGGTCGTCGACTTGGGCAGGCCGCAGCGCCGGCTGATCTCGCTGAGCCGCAGTTCGCGGTGTTCCGGGTCGAACGCGCCGAGCACCGCCGACACCCGGGCCACGGCCACGTCGGGGATGTTCCGCTCAGCGGCACGTTCCATCGCAGCTCCCTTGACAGGCCCGCACCCTCGTCGCTTACTAACGTACCAGTTCGTACATCGAGTGCCGTTGATCAGCGTCCCCAGCCACGACGGGAGCTTCATGCCCATGAAACCTTGCCGGTACGGCCTCATCGGTGCGGGCATCGGCGCCTCGCTGTCACCGTCGCTGCACGAGACCGAGGGCCGGCACCACGGGCTGGACCTGTCGTACGAGCTGATCGACATCGCCGAGCCGGGTACGCCGGACGACCTGGGCCACCTGCTCGCCGGGGCGCAGTCCGACGGGTTCGCCGGCGTCAACATCACCCACCCGTTCAAGCAGCGGGTCGTCGGCCTGCTCGACGAGCTCTCCCCGCAGGCGCGCGACATCGGCGCGGTCAATACGGTCGTCTTCCGGCACGGCCGGCGGCTGGGTCACAACACCGACGCGTACGGCTTCGCCGAGTCGTTCCGCCGGGGGCTGCCGGGCGCGGCGGTCGGCCGGGTGGTGCAGCTCGGTGCCGGCGGCGCCGGCGCGGCCTGCGCGTTCGCCCAGCTCAGCGGGGGCGTCGAGCAGCTGACCGTGGTCGATCCGGACGCCGATCAGCGGGGCCTGCTGGCCGAGGCGCTGAGCCTGCGCTTCGAGGTCGAGCGCATCGCGGTGGCGGCGCCCGACGAGCTGGCCGCGGTGCTGGCCGCGGCCGACGGCCTGGTCAACGCGAGCCCGGTCGGCATGGAGGCCAGCCCCGGGCTGCCGTTGCCGGTCACGCTGCTGCACCCGGGCCTGTGGGTGGTCGACATCATCTATCTGCCGGTGGAGACCCGGCTGCTGCGCGCCGCCCGGGCCGAGGGCCTGCGGGCCATCGGAGGCGCCGCCATGTGCGTGTTCCAGGCCGCCGCCGCGTTCGAGCTCTTCACCGGGTGCACCCCCGACACCGGGCGGATGCTCGCCCACCTCAACCTGCTGCTGCAAGGCAGCGGGCGCCACATCCACGCCTGACCCGTCCCCCGCCCCGCCCCCACACCGTTGGAGTGACCGATGAGCCGACCGACGCAACGCGCAGACCGGACCGTGCCTCCCGACGGGCACCCCACCAGCCGGAACCTTCCCGAGCCGATGTCGTTGCGCCGCATGGTCGGCCCGGGCGTCGTGGCGGTCGGCATCGGCATGGCGGCCGGGGAGATCATCCTGTGGCCGTACCTCACCGCGATCGGCGGGCTGGGCCTGCTCTGGCTGGCCTTCGCCACCCTGGCCGTGCAGTTCGTCATCAACATGGAGATCGAGCGCTACACCCTGGCCACCGGGCAGACCGCCGTCGCCGGCTTCTCCCGCTGGTGGAAGGGCTGGGGCATCATCATCTGCCTGGCCGGCGCCTTCCAGTACGTGTGGCCGGGCTGGGCCACCAGCGGCTCCACGGTGTTCACCTACCTGGCCGGCGGGGGCGATCCGGTCTGGATCACCGTGGGCGTGCTGGCTGCCATCGGTGTCCTGCTGTCGCTGTCGAAGGTCATCTACAAGACCGTCGAGCGGGTCGAGGTCGTCAAGGTCGGCCTGACGCTGTTCTTCCTGGCCGTGGTCGTGGTCTTCGTCATCTCCCTGCCCACCTGGGGTGAGGGCGCGCGGGAGACCGTCACCGGCTTCGGGCAGATCCCCGAGGGCATCACCTTCACCCTGCTGCTCAGCGCGATCGGTGCCGCGGGCGCCGGCGGCGTGCACAACCTGGTGCTCAGCAACTGGATCCGCGACAAGCGGTACGGCATGGGCGCGCACGTCCCCCGGCTCATCTCCCCCATCACCGGCCAGGAGGAGGCCGCCGGCAGCGACCGGTACACCTTCCCCCAGGACGACGAGAACCTGGCTCGCTGGCGGGTCTGGTGGAAGCGCGCCAACATCGAACACTTCTTCGCGTTCCTGCTGGTCTGCTTCCTGACCATCACGATCATGAGCCTGCTGGCCTACGAGACCCTGTTCGGCCGCGACGACCTCAAGTCCGACCCGTCGTTCCTGCGGATCGAGGGTGACGTGCTGGCCACGGAGGTCGGCGGCTGGCTGAAGCTGCTGTTCTTCGCGATCGCCGCCGTCTCGCTGTGGGCCGCCGCGATGGGGCTGCTCGACGTCATCGGCCGGGTGGCCAGCGACTTCGTCCGCCGCAACCACCTGGCCGGCTCGGCCCGCTGGACCGAGGCCCGGCTCTACCTGGCCGTGGTCTGGGGCGAGATCGTCCTGGGCTCGCTGATCCTGCTGGCCGGCTTCACCCAGCCGCTCGGCCTGCTGATCGTGTCGACCTGCGCCGCCTCGGTGGTGACCCTGCTGTACTCGGTGCTGCTCGTACGGCTCAACCGCAGGGACCTGCCCGCGGCCATCCGGATCGGCGGCTGGCGGCTGGGTGGGCTGCTGGTGGCGATCGGCTTCTACGGCTTCTTCGCCGTGGCGATGGTGGTGACCCAGCTGCAGAAACTCTGAGGACCCCGATCAGCTCGCCGACAGCCGCAGGTGGCGGTGGGCGGCCATCCGTACGGGTGCGTTGGCTTCGCCGAAGCCGTCGTAACCGCCCCGGCGCTGGAGGATCTCGAAGAAGACCCGCCCGCCGTAGACCGGGGTGTACAGGTGGAACAGCTCACCGCCGGCGGAGTCCCGGTCGTAGAGGATGCCGTGGCGGCGTAGCCGCGCGACGAGATCGCCGGGCAGGGCGAAGCGCGCGACCAGGTCGGCGTAGTAGTTGTCCGGCACCGGCATCGCCGGGCCGCCCAGCCGGTCGACGGCCGCGGCGGTGGCGAAGATGTCGGCGGTGGCGAAGGCGACGTGCTGCGGATCCACCACGGCCGGCGCCCACTCGCCGCGGCGCAGCAGGGCCACGGTCAGCGCCAGCCGGATCGTCCGGTGCGCGGTGCTGAACGCCCGCGAGCGCATGAGCCCGAACGGCGCCGCGTACTCCTCGGTGGTCAGCTGGGTCAGCCCGAGCACCGAGTGGTAGAACAGCCCCGCCTCGTCGAAGTGGTCGAAGGGCTGGGCCAGCCCGAGATGATCGGTGCCCCGCAGCCCGGCGTCCACGGTGGGCTGCTCCCCGGTGGCCAGGAAGTCGGCCCGCCAGTCGTTGTCGTCGGCACTGAAGAACACCGAGGTCCCGTCCGGGGCGGCCACCGCGGCCAGGTCCGCCTCCCGCACCCCCCGGGCCCGGGGCAGGGCCGGGGCGAGCAGGGCCTCGGCGCGCGCCCGGGACCGTTGCGGGTCGGCGCTGGTGAGTGCGAAGGCGCTGAGGGCGGCGGTGCCCGGACTCTGCGGGCGGGTGACCGCGCTGTTGAGGATGACGCGGCACGCTCCCTGCTCCCACAGCTCGACCGGCTTGGAGCGGTGCTGGCCGGTGTGGGCGAAGCCGAGCCCCCGCAACGCCTCCTGCAGCACGGGTCCGGAACGGCCGTCCACCGTGAACTCACTGAACGCGTGCACCGACAGCGGTGGCGCGGCCGGCAGGCGGCGTACCTCGATCGCCGGTGACTGCGCCGGAAGACCGTCCTCCAGGCTGATCAGCGAGCGCATCGCGTCGACGGCCGTACGCCGGGGGTCGGCCTGCCGGAAGACGTCGTTGAACACCTCCAGCGACAGCGGCCCGGTGTAGCCGGCGGCGAGCACCCGCTGGACGAAGCCGGTGAGGTCGAACGTGCCCTGGCCCGGGAAGAGCCGGTGGTGCCGGCTCCACTGCAGGACGTCCATGCGCAGGTGCGGCGCGTCGGCCAGCTGGAGAAAGAAGATCTTGCCCGGCGTGATCCGCGCGATGTCGTCGGTGCCGGCCTGACGCGACAGCACGTGGAAGGAATCCAGGCACAGGCCGAGCGCGGGGTGATCGGCCTGCCGCACGATCCGCCACGAGCGGTCCCAGGTGGACACGTGCCGTCCCCAGGCCAGCGCCTCGTAGGCGATGCGCATCCCCCGGGCCTGGGCCCGGTCGGCCAGCAGGGCGAGCTGCTCGGCGGCGAGAGCGTCGTCGTCGATCGCGGCCGGGGAGACCGACGAGCAGACCAGGACGGTGTCGGCGCCCAGCTCGGCCATGACGTCGAACTTGTGCTCCGCGCGGGCCAGATTGGCCGCCAGCAGCGGCGCGGGGACCGCCTCGAAGTCGCGCAACGGCTGGTACAGCTCGATGCCCAGCCCGAGGTCGGCGCACCGGGCCCGCACCTCGGCCGGCGACCAGGGGGCCACCACCAGGTCGTTCTCGAACAGCTCGATGCCGTCGAAGCCGGCCGCGGCGGCCGCGGCGATCTTGTCGTCGAGCGTCCCGGAGACACACACCGTCGCGATCGAGCGGCGCAGGCGGCCCGCGGTCATCGGCCTCAGCTCCCGGACCGGCCGAGGTAGCCCACAACCATGTCGGCCAGCATGGTCCGGTAGCGGGCGCGGGCGGACGGGTCGAGCAGGTCGCGGCCGAACAGGGCGCCGAAGGTGTGCCGGTTGGCCACCCGGAAGAAGCAGAACGCGCTGATCATCATGTGCACGTCCAGCGCGTCCACGTCCGCGCGGAAGGTGCCGTCGCGCTGGCCCCGGGACAGCGCGTCCTGCAGGACGCCGATCGCCGAGCTGTTGAGGTCGACCAGCCGGGCGACCTTGGACATGTTCCTCGCCTGCTGGGAGTTCTCCACCCCGACCAGCTTGATGAACGTGGGGTGCGCCTCGAGGTGGTCGAAGGTGACCTCCGCGATGCGGCGGATGGCGGCCACCGGCGCCAGGTGCTCGACGTCGACGGTGCGTTCGGCCGCCCGGATCTCCGCGTACGCTCGCTCCAGCACCGCCAGGTAGAGCTGCTCCTTGCCGCCGAAGTAGTAGTAGATCATCCGTTTGGTGGTGCGCGTCCGCGCCGCGATCTCGTCCACACGGGCACCGCTGTAGCCCTGGTCGGCGAACTCCCGGGTGGCCACGTCGAGGATGTCCGTACGGGTACGCCCGGCGTCGCGCCGGCGGTCGGCCTCGGGTTCTGGTGCCGCTCCCCGGCTCATCACGCTCCTTGTATACGAACTAGTCCGTACATCATGCCTCATGAATCCGTGAGGCACGGCCACGGCCCGGCGTACCGTGAAAGAGCGTGCGACGGCCCGGCCGGCGACGCAGAGAGGTCTCCCCTGATGGCCCGCTTCGACGTGTCCCTCGACGTGCGCGCTCCAGCCTCCCGCGTGTGGGCGGAGCTGGTGGACTGGCGCAAGCACGCCGACTGGGCGCCACTGACGAGCGTGCGCATCACCAGCGCCCGCCCCGACGGGGTGGGCGCCGTATTCGTGGCCCGCACCGGGATCGGCCCGCTCGGCTTCGACGACCCGATGACCGTGGTGCGCTGGGAGCCGCCCGCCGGCGACGCCCCGGACGACGCACCCGGCCGCTGCGACGTGGAGAAGCACGGCCGGGTCGTGCACGGCCGGGCCTGGTTCGTAGTCACCCCGCTGCCGGGCGGCCGCAGCCGGGTGGTGTGGAGCGAGGACATCACGGTCAGCCCGCACCGGCTGACCCGGCTGACCGCTCCCCTGCTGTCCGCCGTCGGCAAGGTCGGCTTCGCCCAGGTGCTGCGCTCGATGGCACGCGAGGCCGAACGCCCCCTCGGCCGGGCCTGACGCCCGCGGCGTCAGCCGCGCTTGAGCCAGTGGTCCAGCCAGGCGAAGGCCTCGTCCTGCATCTCGCGGACGAAGACGTGGCCGAGACCCGGCCACACCTTGGTGCTCAGGCGGTGCCGCGCCCGTTGGGAGGCCCACACGGCCTGCATTTTCGCGTACGCGACCTCGACGCCCGCCGCGGTGAAGAGCGGATCGCTCTCCCCGTCGAGCAGCATCATCGGCCGGGGTGCGGCAATGCTGGCCACGTCCGGGATGTCGAGGTAGCGGGGCAGGCCGGGGTGCAGCATGAAGAACGCCGACTGCCCGCGCAGCGTGTTGTTGCCCGGGACCATCATCTCCTTGAGCCCGGTCATCCAGCAGGCCGAGACGGTGGCCGCGATGTCGTCGGAGAGGGCCGCGACCTGCCACGCCCGGTAGCCGCCCAGGGAGAAGCCGACGGCGGCGATCCGGCGGCGGTCGACCTCGGGCAGCGTGGCGAGCATGGCGGCGGCGCGGACGTCCTCCCGTGCCATCAGCCCGGACAGCGACGACCCCAGATTGAAGAGGTTGCTGGCCAGTGCCTGCTGCCCTTCGTAGGTCAGCCCACCCCGGTCGCCCCAGCCGAGGGCGTCGACGGCCAGGACCGCGTACCCCCGGCGGGCCAGCTCGTCGCCGACGAACCGGCCGGAGAAGTACCGCTGCGACCAGGCCTGCGCCGACGCCCGGCGGGTGTCGTCGTACCAGGGTTCGATCAGCTTCTCCTTGCCGATGTCGAACTTCGCGCCGTGGTCGTGCAACAGCAACGCCGCCGGGAACGGCCCCGGCCCGTCCGGGATCAGCATCGACGCCCGGACCCGGCTGTGCCGGGTGACGTTGAAGAGCACCAGGCGCCGCCGGTAGCCGTCGTGAGCCTGCTCGTCGGCGATCTCGACGTCGAAGGGCGAGCCGTCCTCGGGCTGCCACAGCAGCTCCTCGACCTTGGCACGGGCCCGCCGCTGCCAGGTCCGGAAGCCGAGCCGGCGATTGCGGCTCCAGGCCAGCGGGAAGTCCAGCTCGGCCTTGAGCTGCTCGGCGAAGACGGGCAGCCCGCCGTCGACCACCGCAGGCCCCTCGAATTCCGGGGCGGCGAACCCGGCCGCGCCGGCCGCTGCCGCGAGATCCGGGGCCGGCAGCCGGCCCGACGCCAGGGCCAGCGTCGGCAGAGTGACGAACGCGCGGCGCTTCATCCATTCCCCTTTGTCGATGGATGTCGACCGTAGAAGCGGCGCCGCACCGCTGTCAACGCCGCCCCGCGCGAGCCGGACGGGTGCCGCGGCCGGACCGCGGCACCCGGTGGCGTTCCGGTCAGGCCGGGAGGTTCGTCTCCGCCAGGCCGTGCCCGGCGAAGGTGATCAGGTCGGGCATGGTGAAGTCGCCGGGGGTCGCCGACGGCAGGAACGGCTTCCAGTCGGGCTGGTTGCGCAGGTAGGAGGAGGCGTCCTTGGCCAGCAGCCCGAGGAACACCTCGGCGACGATGCGGCCGCCGACCTGCCCGAGATGCCGGCCATCGGCCTGCACCTGGGCCTCGCGCAGGATGTAGTACCACAGCGGGGCCGGGCCGCCGCCGGGCAGCGCAAGGTCGCCCTCGGACAGCACGTCGGCCGCCATGTGGTGGGCCACGTCCTGCCCGGACGGCAGCAGCAGGCGGGCGCCGCGGGTCAGGTTGCGGTCGATCAGCGACGGCCGGTTCGCGGCGATCTCCGGCGGGAGCGCCGCCAGCGGGTCGGCGAGTTTGGTGTCGATCAGCCGGGACTGCTGCAGCGCCTCCTTACCGGCCCCGTCGACCTCGAAGAAGCGGGCCCATTCGATGGTCCAGAACCGGGGCAGGATGCGGAAGCCGCCGTAGTGCCCGAGCGGGTTCTCCTCGGCGATCGGCTTGGCGGTGAACGTCGGCAGCGGACCGACCAGGGTGTTGAGCTTGTACCCGCCACGGATCATGGAGTGGCCGAACCGGTACGCCGCCACGGAGAACTCGACCGGCATGTAGGGGTCCTGCTGCCACAGGTAGAACTGCCGGTCGACCCGCGGATACCGGCCGCTCTCGTCGAGCACGCTGCCGAGCATCCTGGCACCGACCGAGCGCCGCAGGAAGTCGTGCACCACCATCCACTGGTAGTGCCACCGCACGATCCGCTGGGCCGCCTCGAACGCGGTCTCGCTGCCCCGCCGCAGAGCCGGGTCGTCGTGCACCCGGTCGACCACCGCGTTGTGGAACTTGAGCATGGTGAGCTGCAACTGGCTGACGAAGATGTTCTCGTCGTTGCGGGGATCGCCGAGCAGGGCGGTCTCCTGCGGGTTGCGGGGCAGGTCGTCCTCGTCGTCGTGGTGACCGATCAACAGCTTCTCGCCGCCGGAGTCCTTGTCGTAGAGGAACGGGTCGTCGACCGGCCCGCGCCCGTAGACACAGTCGAGGTCGAAGCGGGGGCTGCGGAAGTTGGTCAGCGCGTCCGGGTCGTTCTGCCGGTCCAGGCTGGACACCGGGTCGAAGGTGAGGTCGTGGTCGATGAACTGGCCCAGGTAGGTGTAGCCGGCCGGGATGTCGGGGTTGTCGGAGTCGGAGTCCGGCCCGGTCATCAGCCCGGCGATCTGGGCGATCCGCTCGTCGCCCGGCACGAACGGCGGCAACCGGAACATCCGCCCGAATCTGCCCTCGTGCAGCCGGGACACCGGGACGTAGGACAGGCCGCGTAACTCGTAACCGTGGCCGCGCGCGGAACGGCGTCCGTAGCCGAGACCGTGCCCGGAGGTCGCGCCGGCGACGAGCTGCTCGGCGGTACGGGGCGCGTGGACCTGCGGCGTGGATTTGTGGTTGTCGACAGACATGGGTGTCCCCTCGGAAGGCAGCAGGCGTGGGATGACGCGGGCACTCACAGCGGGTGGCCGAGCGGCGGCCGGCCCCGTCGGGCGGCACCGCGACCGTCCGGAGTCCGGCCCGTGACCAGCCTGGACCCGGCACCGGCCCCGGGCAACGAAGTGTCCTTGATTACGCACCGCTGCGCCTCCGAGCACGGTGCCCGCTCGATCAGGGAGCGAGCGCCGGCCGGGAAACACCGCGGCGGTGGGCGCGACAATCACGCCCACCGCCCGCAGATGTCCGTCGGATCAGTGGGTGCGCGGGTCACCGTCGTTGCTGCGGCTGCCGGCCTTGGCCAGGCCCCGGCTCACGAGGTATCCGATGGTGAGCAGGGTGATGTACCACCACGCCTTGTCGGCGGCGAAGTAGTCGCTGCCGTCGTTGGCCGCCCCGTCGCCCACGGTGTACGAGGCGATCAGGACGCCGGCGACGGCGGCGAGATAGACGAACAGCTCGGTGGTCTTGTACGACGGCTTGGTCTCCTCGCCGCGGATCCGGGTGTGCTTGACGTCGAGACCGTCGTGCGCGTGTGTCGTGGTAGCCATGAATATCACTCCAGGGGGTCATATGTCGGGCCGCCAGGTGGCGGCGAGGCCGGGGTACCCGGCGCCGTTCCGCCCAATCAGTGATCTCCCAGGTGTTGTCCAGACTGTTACCAGCCGCCGCACATGACACCGCGGTGACGCACACCCGACACGGCCGGCGGACGGCCGGAGAACTCTTCACGTGCGGGTGTACCGTTGCGACCGGGAACCACCCCGCGGCCGACCTGCCCTCTTGATCATGGTGAAGTGACCGATGCCCCTCTCCGCCACGCTGACCCATGACGCCATGCTGTACGGCAGCGACGACGAGTTCGTCTCGGCGCTCGTCCCGTTCGCCCGCGAAGGGCTGGAGCACGACGAGGCGCTGGTCGCGGCCGTGACACCGGCCAACATCGTCCTCCTGCGGGACGCGCTCGGCACCGACGCCGCCGCGGTGACGTTCATCGATCGCAACGAGTGGTACAGGCGGCCCGCGACCACGGTGGCCGGCTGGCAGCGGCTGCTCAACGACGCCCTCACCCGCGGGCACAAGAGCATGCGCCTGATCGGCGAGGTCGCCTTCGGCCCCCGCCCTGCGCACCCCACCTGGACGCGGTACGAGGCGGCTCTCAACGACGTGTTCGCGCAGGCGCCGGCGTGGATCGTGTGCCCGTACGACACCCGGGCGCTCCCGCCGGCGCTGCTGGACGACGCCCGTCGCACCCACCCGGCGACCTTCCACCCGCGGCGCTGCCCCAGCGAGCACTACCTGGAGCCCGAGCAGTTCCTGCGTAGTGTCGCCGAGCCGGTGCCGCCGACCACCGGGCCGCCGGCGCTGAGCCTGGACGTGGACGAGGGTGTGGCGGCCGCCCGGCACGCCGTGTCGGCTCTGCTCACGGCGGCCGGCTGGGCGGACCTCGACCGCGGCGACGATCTGATCCTGGCGATGTGCGAGATCGTCACCAACAGCATCCGGCACGGCCGGGGCCGGCGGGAGCTGCGGGTGTGGACGCACGGCGGCACCGTCACCTGCGAGGTCAGCGACGAGGGCGCCGGGGTCGCGGATCCACTGATCGGCTACCGCCCGCCCGCGCATGACCTGGCCGGTGGCCGGGGATTGTGGATCGCCCAGCAGCTGTGCGACGCGCTCACCGTCGTCCGGCGCGACGCCACGACCGTCGTCCGCTTCGCGGTCACCCTGCCCGCCTGATCCGGGCCTGCCGGGCCCGGCTTTCGTCGCGGCGATGACGGGGGCCCCGGCACTCAAGCACCGGGGCCCGGGGGCTACGGATCAGAACACCAGCTGCCGGCGGTGCCGGCGGGCCGGGGCGTTCGCGTCTTTGTCGTCTGCGTCTTCGTCGTTCCTCGCTGTTGACCAGAGAAACGTTAGCTGAAGACTCCGAGAAAGTCTAGGTGGCCGCACCTAGATTTCCTCGTGCATCACCCGAGGATGAGTCCTCGGACGCGGGGCTGCTGGCGCGCCGCGGGTCGGCGCCGGCATCGGTGCTGCGGGTGTCGCCGTGGCCGCCGTGCCAGTCGAGGATCAGCATGCAGGCGTCGTCGGGCAGGGTGCCGGAGGGGCCGGCGACCGCGAGGACCAGGTCGCCCAGCACTCGAACCAGCTCCCTGGGGTGCAGGTCGCAGAGGTCGTGCAACCGCCCGGGCAGGTCCAGCGCCGCGGCGCCGCGTTCCAGCATGCCGTCGGTGAGCAGGACCAGGCGGTCTCCGGGTTGCAAGTCGAGCTGAGTGGCCTCGAAGGGCCGCCGGCCCCGCACGCCGAACGGCCGGTTGACCGGCAACGCGACAGCCTGCACGACACCGTCGCGGACCAGGAGCGGAGCCGGGTGTCCGGCGTTCACGACAGCGAGGGATCCGGTCCGCAGGTCCAGCCGGCCGAGAATGCCGGTGACGAAGAGCGACCGGTCGGAGGCGTTCCCGACCAGCGCCTCGTTCGCGGCCTCGGCCTGCTCGAGCAGGGTGCTGCCGCGGCGGCGGGCGTTACGCAGCCCGCCCACACAGAGGGTGGCCGTCAGTGCGCTGTGCACGCCGTGCCCCACGGCGTCGGTGATGCTCAGGTGCAGCAGGTCGCGGGCCAGGCTGTAGTCGAACGTGTCCCCGCCGATGCTCGCGGCCGGCTCCAGCCAGGCCGCCAGGGTGAACGAGTCGGCCTCACAGGTGAACGAGGACGGCAGCAGGCGCCGCTGGATCTCCGCGGCCAGGGTGAACGGTGTCGTGCGCTGGCCCCATTCGAACAGGTCGGTGTGCCGGCGATTGGCGATCACCACGAAGGCCAGGGTGTGCGCGGCCCGCGACACCCGCCGCACGATCTCCTCCGACGGCGCGGTGGACAGGGCGATCTCCAGCAGGCCGATCGCCTCCCCACGCTGGGTGACGGGTGCCCGTACCACGAACTCGTTGCCGGACTGCTCGACGAGCGCCCGCTGAGCGCGCAGTGCCTGCTCCTGCGGGCCACCGTCGAACGGCAGGACCAGTGCGACGTCCTCGTCCTGGCAGCGCTCGCCCGACACGGCACCGACCGGCAGGTGGACCAGGCGCACCAGGGCGCGGCCGCTCATGTCGGCCACGAGGAACGACACCCACACCGCGTCGAGGCGCAGCCCGATCTTGCGGGTCACCGCCCGGACGGCGTCCACCGGAGCCGCCTTCTCGACGGCGAGCAGTACCTCGGTGAGATCCATACCGCTCGTCTCGCTGGTGGTCACGGCACGGAGCATAGACGCGCCGGCCGGCGCCCAGCGGTCAGTGCACCAGACGGCGCAGCGCCCACCAAGCCATCGGCAGATAACCCGCGACTGCGGGCGCGAAGCCGACGACAGTGAGGCCGGTCCGCGTACCCGTGGCGGTGGCCTCGACGGTGTGCAGCAGGGTGAGCTTCACCCCGGCCGCCGACGCCGTCCACGACCAGGTCCGCACCGGTCCCGCGGCGTCCACGCCGATGACCTGGAAGGGCACCGGCAGACCGGCAGGCCCGCGCACGACGCCGGTGGTGCCGGGCGCCAGCAGCGCAACCGGGTAGTCGACCGAACGGATCTGGGGTGACCACTCCGGCCACCGTTGCGGGCGCACATAGCGGTCCCAGACGTCGTCGGTGGCGCGCGGGCCCTCGACGGTGATCTCACGGCGCAAGGCCGGCCAGGCGAATTCCACCCACCCATGGTGCGGCACGGCGTGCGGTCCAGGCCCGGGCAGCGATGAGTTCCCGGGCCGGCGCCGGTCTCATCACCATGGCCGCCCATTTCTCCGTCGGCACGACGGTCACCCGCGCGGACGTGCCCGTCCTGTGCGCCGGCCTCGCCGACCTGCTGCGGGGGCGTACCGGCAGCGTCGTGATCTGCGACGTGGCCGGCGTGGTGCGGCCCGACGTGGTGACGGTCGACGCGCTGGCCCGGCTACGCCTGACCGCCCGGCGGCACGGCTGCGAGCTCGTCCTCGGTGGCGCCGGCGCTGAGCTGTCCCGGCTGCTGCGACTGGTCGGCCTGACCGACGTCCTGCCCCAGGTGGGGCGGGAGGCCGAACAGCGGGAACAGGTGGGCGGTGTCGAGGAAGTTGGTGACGGCCGTGATCCGCCCGGCTGAGATCTCCAGCACGATCAGCGCCCAGGGGTCGTGGCCCGTGCCGCCCGCGCTGCGGCGGTACTGACCGAAAGCGGGCATGCCGTTGGCCGTCACGGGCACCAGCCGGGAGCCGCGGCAACCGCTGCCCGTGCCGGCCATCCAGGCCACGATGTCGCCGGTGCCGCGGAACCACAGCGGCAGCGGCGGCATGGACAGAGTCGCGTCGTCGTGCAGCAGAGCCGTCAGCGCCGTCAGGTCGTACGCCTCGAACGCGCTCACGTACCGCGCGAGCAGCGCCTTCTGCTCGTCGTCGAGCGGGGTGCGCGGGTCGGCGGTGGTGTCCGCGGCCGCGATGGTGGCCCGGGCCCGTTGCAGCGCGCTGGTGACACCGGCCACCGACGTGTCGAGCAGCTCGGCCACCTCCTGCGCCGACCAGGCCAGCACCTCACGCAGGATCAGCACGGCCCGCTGCCGCGGCGGGAGGTGCTGCAACGCGGCGATGAACGCCAGCCGGACCGACTCGCGCTCGGCGACCACGGCGGCCGGGTCGGCGCCCTCGGGCAGCAACCGGCTGTCCGGCACCGGCCCGACCCAGATCTCGTCCGGGCGCGGCTCGCCGGCATCGGTGGCCCGGCCCGACCCGGCCGGGCCGAGATCCATCGGGCGCACCCGGCGCTGGGCGCTGTCCAGCATCGTCAGGCAGACGTTCGTCGCGATCCGGTACAGCCAGGACCGCAGCGCCGCGCGGCCCTCGAACCGGTCGTAGCCGCGCCAGGCCCGGATCAGCGTGTCCTGCACGGCGTCCTCGGCCTCGAACGCGGACCCGAGCATCCGGTAGCAGTAGCCGGTCAGCTCGGGCCGGTAGGCCTCCAGCCGCTGCTCGATCGCCACATCCTCCACCGGCTCAACGTAGCGGCCCGGCGACCGATTAGTTCGCGCCGCCCGCCCGGTCTACCCCCCGTCACCTCAACCCCGGACACCAGGGAGTCATCATGACCGGCACCGGCCAGTACGCCGACGTCAACGGCATCAACCTCTACTACGAGTCGCACGGGACCGGCGCGCCGTTGATCCTGCTGCACGGTGGCCTCGGCTCCGGTGAGATGTTCGGGCCGATCCTGCCCGTGCTCGCCGACCACCACCGGGTCATCACCGTCGACCTGCAGGGCCACGGCCGGACCGCCGACATCGACCGGCCGCTGGACGTACGCCTGATGGCCGGCGACGTCGCCACCCTGATCGACCACCTCGGGCTGGACCGGCCCGACGTGGTCGGCTACTCGCTCGGCGGCGGGGTGGCCTTCCAGGTGGCGTTCCAGTTCCCGGAGAAGGTCGGCCGCCTGGTCGCGGCGTCGGCGAGCATCCGCCGGGACGCGACCTACCCGGAGATCCTGCAGCAGCAGGGGCAGGTGAGCGCCGCGGCGGTGGAGTTCATGAAGGAGACCCCGATGTACGAGCTCTACCAGCGGGTGGCCCCGCGCCCGGAGGACTTCCCGCGGCTGCTCGACAAGATCGGCGTGGCGATGGCCCAGGACTTCGACTTCACCGAGGAGGTCCGCGGCCTGCGGGTGCCGACGCTGGTGGTGGCCGCCGACGCCGACATGGCCCCGCCGAGCCACTACGTCGAGGTCTTCGGCCTGCTCGACGGCGGTCTGCGCGACGGCGGCTGGATGGGCGAGTCCCGCCCCAAGGGCGGGCACGCGCTGGCCGTCCTGCCCGGCCTCACCCACTACAACCTGTTCCTGTCACCGCTGTTCGCCGCGGTCACCCTGGCCTTCCTCGATCAGGAGTGAGCCCGGGGTCAGTCGCCGGGGTCGGTACGGGGCGGCGCCTCCCCGGCCCCGGACTGCAGGAGCTTCTCCATGGCCAACACCTCCCGCAGGTCCGCCCGCTGTTCCCGCTCGTCGGCGGCGAGCTCACGCGCGTCGGCGGCGCGATCCCGGGCCCCGTGGCTCCCGTTGCGTTGCTCCTCGAGGCGGTCCAGCCGGCGCTCACGGTCGTCGAGGTGCGCGGCACGGGCCGCCTCCTGCCCGGAGTCTGCATCCATACCGGTGACTATCCCCCGGACGAGCACCCGTCACCACAGCCGCTCCGTCCGACGTCACCCGTCCGGGGCTACAGCTTCGCCAGGAACGGACGGATGAGCCCGGCCACCTCGTCCACGGCGGACTCCAGCAGGAAGTGGCCGCCGTCGAGCAGGTGGATCTGAGCGTCCGGCAGGTCGGTGGCGAACGCCCGGGCACCGGCCGGGCCGAAGATCTCGTCACCGCGACCCCACACCGCCAGCAGCGGCACCTGGCTGGTCCGCAGGTACTCGTGCAGGCGCGGATACAGCGGCGGATTGGTGGCGTAGTCGGCGAACAGGCTCACCTGGACGGCGTCGTTGCCCGGACGCGACACTAGGGCGAAGTCGTGCAACCAGGTCTCCGGGTCGACGAGGGTGGGGTCGGCGACGCCGGTGAGGTACTGCCAGCGGATCGCCTCGCACGTCAGCGCCTCACGGACGGCGGCCTCGGTCTGCGGTGTCCGTTCCCGGTGGAAGTCCCACACGGTCGTCCAGAAGCTCTCGACGAAGCCGGCCTCGTAGCCGTTGCCGTTCTGGGTGATGATCGCGGTGATCGCGGCCGGGTCGCGCAGGGCCAGCCGCCAGCCGATCGGGGCGCCGTAGTCCTGCACGTAGATCGCGTACCGGGTGATGCCGAGCTGCTGCAGCAGGCCGGTCGTGAGGTCGGTCAACGCGTCGAAGGTGTAGCCGAACTCGTCGGCCGGGGGCGCGTCGGACAGGCCGTACCCGAGGTGGTCCGGGGCGATGAGGTGGTGATCCTCGGCCAGCAGCGGGATGAGGTTGCGGAACATGAACGAGCTGGTCGGGAAGCCGTGCAGCAGCACGAGCACCGGCTTTCCGGGGGTTCCGGCCTCCCGGTAGAAGAGCCGGTGCCCGTCGACGGTCGCGTAGCGGTGGTGGATCGCGGTCATGACTAACCTCCATGAGGACTTTTGATGGTTAGACACAAGCAGGCGATGCTATAACCTGTCAAGAGACGTATGGAGGTTAGGCATGATCGAGCTCGGTACCGGTGCCGACGACGCGGCCCTGTTGGCCCTGCTCAACAGCGCTCCGGTGGTCGACGGCAGCGTTCAGGACGCGCTCGGCGACGACGAGTCCGCCCGCACCTGGCTCCGGGAGTACGCCCCGGACGTGCCGGTGACCGATCGACAGCTCCTGCGTGCGGCTCGCGATGCGCTCCGGGCCGTCGTCCGCGGTGAGCGGCCGCCCGAGTCCCTGACCCCGTTGCTGGACGGCGTACGGCCCCGGCCGGAGATCTCCGGCAGCGGCCTCAGCTGGGCGCTGGACATCGACGGCGGGCGGGCCGTCGTGGTGCGCGCCGTCCTGGCCTGGGATGCGCTGGTCAGGACCAGTCCGGGGCGGCTGCGGCCGTGCACTAACGACGAGTGCGCGCTGTTCCTCATCGACCGGAGCAAGGCCAACAACGCCCGCTGGTGCTCGATGGCCACCTGCGGCAACAAGATGAAGGCCCGCCGGCACTACGAACGCTCGCGGCGTCCGCGGCCGGCGGGCAGCTGAGCTCAGGCGGCGGCCAATGCCTCCGTCGGCGCCAGCCGGGCCGCCCGGATCGCGGGATACAGACCCGCCACCGCCCCGATCACCACCGTCGCGGCCACGCCGCCCAGCAGCACCCACAGCGGAACCACCGTGGGCCACGCCTGCGTCGTCGCGTAGAGTGCCGTCACCGCGAATCCCAGCAGCACTCCCCCGGCCCCGCCGGCCAGCGACAACAGCAGCGACTCGGCCACGAACTGCACCCGGATCTGGCCCCGGGTGGCCCCGAGCGAGCGGCGCAGGCCGATCTCCGCCCGGCGTTCCAGCACCGAGATCACCATCGTGTTGGCCACCCCGATCCCGCCGACCAGCAGCGCCACCGCCCCGAGCCCGAGCAGCAGCTGGGTGAAGGTGCGGTTGGTGGCCTGCCGGGCCTGCAGCGCGTCGGAGGGCCGGGAGACCTTGACCTCGTCCGGGTTCTCCGGGTTCGCCGTCGCCGCGAGCACGTCGCGGACCGCCGTGACCTGGGCGTCGTCGGACCGGGTGTAGACCGTGGTCGGGTGCCCGTCGAAGCCCAGATACGACGCCGCCGCGGGCCAGCCGACCAGGACCGCCGAGTCGAGTTCCGGCGCCAGCGGCACCGGCGCCAGCACCCCGGTGACCGTGAACCACCGCCCGCCCAGGTAGACCGCCGGCACGGACCCCAGCCGCCGCGCCGCCGTGGCGCCCAGCACGACCGCCGGATACCGCGCGGTCGCCGCGTTGAGCCACGACCCGGACGTGACCGTGGCGCCCACCGTGGACGGCAGGTCCAGCTGGGCCGCGGCCACCGAGATGCCGCCCGTCTGCGCTTGCGGGATCCGGTCGGTCCGGTACACCGCCGTGTCCGGGACCGTGCCGGTCGCGGCCACCGCGCGCACCGGCCCGATCCGCTCGATCATCGACACGGACTCGTCCGGCAGCGTCGCGTCGTCGCCGAACATGGTGTTGCCCGGGCCGACCGTGAGCAGGTTGGTGCCCAGCGCCGCCAGGGCCCGGTCCAGGTCGGCCCGGCTGGACGACGAGATGCCCACCACCGCCGTCATCGCCGCGATGCCGATCGCGATGCCCAGGGACGACAGCACCGCACGCAACGGCCGGGCCCGCAGGCCCGACAGGCCGACCCGCATCAGGTCGGCGACCCGCAACCGGGCCGGTGTCAGGACGGTCACGGTCAGCTCACCCGCCCGTCGCGCATCGAGATCTGCCGAGGCAGGTCGGCCGCCAGCTCGCGGTCGTGGGTGATCACCACGACGGTCGTACCGGCGGCGTGCAGCTCCCGCAGCAGCTCCACCACCCCGGCCCCGGCGACCGAGTCCAGGTTGCCGGTCGGCTCGTCGGCCAGCAGCAGGGCCGGATCCCCGGCGACCGCGCGGGCGATCGCGACCCGCTGGCGTTCCCCGCCGGAGAGCTGGTGCGGGCGGTGCCCGAGCCGGGCCCCGAGACCGACCCGGTGCAGCGCGGCCTCGGCGCGCCGCTCCCGCTCCTTGCGGGGTACGCCCGCATACAGCAGGCCGTCGGCCACGTTCGCCACCGCGGTACGGCCGGGAGCCAGGTGGAACTGCTGGAACACGAAGCCGATCCGGCGCGCCCGCAACGCCGACAGTTGCCGGTCGGAGAGCCGGGACACGTCGTGCCCGTCGATCCGGACCGTGCCCGCCGACGGCCGGTCGAGCGTGCCGATGAGGTGCAGCATCGTCGACTTGCCGGAGCCGGACGGGCCGACGACCGCGGCCAGTTCGCCGTACTCGACGCTCAGGTCCACCCCGTCGAGCGCGGTGACGCCGCCGGGGTAGGACTTCGTCGCGCCGGCCAGTTCGATCACCGTCATGACGGCACGCCCACCGTCGTGCCGGCCGCGATCCCGTTGCCGGAGACCTCGACCCGGCCGTCGGCGAACAGGCCGGTCTCCACCGCGGTGATGCTGCTGCGGCCGCCGTCGACGACCTCCAGGCCGTACCCGCCCTCGGCCAGCGCGAGCAGCGCCGCGACCGGGACCGTCAGCACGCCGGGCCGCTTCGCCGCGGTGAACTCGACGCTGACCGAGGCCTGGTCCAGGCCGGCCGGCGCCTGGGCGAAGCCGATGGTCACCGACAGGCTGGTCGACGCCTCCTGCTGGCCCTCCGCCGGCGTGACCACGGTCTCGACGCCCTTGATCGTCCCGGCGACCGCCTTGCCGTCGGGCAGGGTCACCCGCACGGCCGCGCCCTTGCGGGCGAGCCGCTGATCCGAGATGTCGAGCTGCACGGTGGCGACCCGGCCGGTGCCGGTCGTCTCCAGCAGGTCGGTGCCGGGCTGCACGACATCACCCGGCTCCGCCGCGCGGCTGTCGACCCGGACCGCGCCGCTCGCATAGACGATCCGGGCCGGGTCGACCGTCCCGGTCTCGGCCAGCCCGAGGTCGTCCTGCCAGTCCCGAACGGCCGAGGCGGTCGCCGACGAGTACGTCCGGTCCACGGTGAAGCCCCGGTAGCCCAGCGCCCACAGGTTCCGCTCGAACTGCTTGACGTCCCTGCCCGTGTCCCCCGATGACAACGTCCGGTACGCGGGCAGGGAGCCGTACAGCAGCACGACCGGGTCATCGTCGATCCGGTACAGGGCCTGGCCCCGGGTCACCGTCGAGCCCTCGGCGGCGAGTGCGGTGACGGTGCCCGCGAGCCGGGAGGCGTGGGCGGTCGGGTCGCCGTACCCCAGCTCGCCGTCGGTGGTCTCGGTGTCGACCAGCGTCTCCTTCTTCACCACCGCCGTGGCCGTCGGAGCGGACGCCTGCGCCTGCTCCTGCGCGTCCGGCAGGGCGACCACGACCGCGGCCGCGGCACCCGCCGTCAGCGCCACAGCCGCCGCGGCGTAGACCGTCCGCCGGCTCATCCCTCCCTCTTTTCCTGGCTCCTGGGGGCGTCGGGACCGCCCGGGCGGAACTTCGAGCAGGCCTGCTCGGCCTTGTCGAAGGCGGGGTCGCCGGGACCTTTCCCGATCTTGTCCCCGTCGAGCCGGATGCTGCCGTCGGCCTGCGGGTCGGGGAAGTCCGGCACCCCGTTGTCGCGCATGCACTGGGCCATCTGCCGGCCCTGTTCGAGCTGCTGCGGGTCGGCCGGGCCCCGGTCGCCACCGTCGGGCGCCCACTCTTTGCAGGCCGCCATCGCCGCCTCGAACTTCGCCTTGTCCGTACCCTGGGGAACCTTGATCTGCAGCCCGCCGCCCGGCTGGGGGTCGGGGAACCAGCTCATGCCCTGCTCGCGCATGCACTGGGAGAACTTCAGGGGCGCGTCGTCGTCCCGGGCGGCCGCGGCGCTGGTGCTCGCCGTGGGTGCACCGCCCGCCGAGGCGACCTGGTCGCCCTCCGCCGCCTTCCCGCACCCGGCCGCCGCCATGGTCAGCAGCAGGCCGAGCGCCAAGATCCTGGTGGTCCGCATCGTCGTCTCCTCGTCGGCGGCCGGGCGGCCGCCACGGGAAGCAGTGAAGTCCCCGGCGGGTTTCCCGGCCGTCACGCCGAACCGTGACGCCCAGGTGACGTGACCTTGGGTCACCATGGAGGCATGCGCATCCTGGTGGTCGAGGACGAGCCGCTGCTGGCCGACACCGTCGCGGCGGGTCTGCGCCACGACACCCACGCGGTGGACGTGGTCTACGACGGCGCCGCCGCGCTGGAACGGGCCGAGGTCAACGACTACGACGTGGTGATCCTGGACCGGGACCTGCCCGGCGTGCACGGCGACGAGGTGTGCCGGCAGCTCGCCGGGCGCGACACCACCGCCCGGATCATCATGCTGACCGCGGCGGCGGACATCGACGACCGGGTCGAGGGGCTGGCCCTGGGCGCCGACGACTACCTGCCCAAGCCGTTCGCCTTCCGCGAGCTGGCCGCCCGGGTCGCCGCGCTGGGCCGCCGGTCGCGGCCGGCCGCACCCCCGGTGCTGCGCCGGGCCGGGATCAGCCTGGATCCGCACCGGCGCGAGGTCTTCCGCGACGGACGGTACGTGCCGCTGTCCCGCAAGGAGTTCGCCGTGCTGGCCGAGCTGCTGCGCGCCGACGGTACGGCGGTCTCGGCCGAGCAGCTGCTGGAGAAGGCCTGGGACGAGAACGCGGATCCGTTCACCCACGCCGTACGGATGACGATCCTGAAGTTGCGCCGCAAGCTCGGCAACCCGCCGGTGCTGCTCACCGAGCCAGGAGTGGGGTATCGGATCGGATGAAGCTCACCGTGCGGGGCCGGCTGACCCTGGTGTACGGCGGCCTGTTCCTGGCCGCCGGCGTCGTCCTGCTGGGCTTCACCTACGTCCTGGTGAAGCAGCAGCTGCCGGCCAAAGCCCTCATCACCGGCGGCAGCATGGCCGGACAGCCACCGCCGGACGCGGCGAGACCCGATGTCATCTTCCAGCGGGTCATCGAGGACACCCGCGACGACGCGTTGTCCGCGCTGATCACCCAGGGCGGCATCGCGCTGCTGGTGGTCGGGGCCGCCGCGATCGCGCTGGGCTGGCTGATCGCCGGACGGATGCTGCAACCGCTGCACCGGATCACCGACGCCGCCCGGCGCATCGCCGAGTCCCCGGCGGCCGACCGCGGCCTGCACGAGCGCATCGCGCTGGCCGGCCCGGACGACGAGATCAAGCAGCTGGCGGACACCTTCGACCTGATGCTGACCCGGCTGGACCGCTCGTTCGACGGCCAGCGCCGGTTCATCGCCAACGCGTCGCACGAGCTGCGCACCCCGCTGACCCTCAACCGGACCCTGCTCGAGGTGGCCCTGCACGAGGAGCAGGCGTCACCGGAGGTACGCCAGCTCGGCACGACCCTGCTGGCGATCAACGACCGGCACGGCCGGCTCATCGACGGGCTGCTGCTGCTGGCCCGCTCGGAGCGTGAGCTGACCGAGCGCGCATACGTGGACCTGGCGGACATCGCCTCGCACGTCAGCGGGACCGACATCCAGGTCGAGCTCGCGGAGGCGGCCACGGTCGGCGACCCGGTGCTGCTGGAACGGCTGGTGCAGAACCTCGTCGAGAACGGGGTGCGGCACAACGTGCCCGGCGGCTGGGTGCGGGTGGCCACGTACGCCAAGGACGGGCTGGCCACGCTGGAGGTGAGCAACACCGGGCCGGTGGTGCCGCGGTACGAGGTGGAGGGCCTGTTCGAGCCGTTCCGCCGGCTCGGCACCGACCGGCTGGCCGGGCCCGGCGTCGGGCTGGGCCTGTCGATCGTGCGCGCGGTGGCCCGGGCCCACGACGGTGACGTGCACGCCGTGCCACGCGACGAGGGCGGCCTGGTCGTGACGGTCACCCTGCCAGCGGCGTACTAGAGCGGCCGCCGGAAAACCGGTGGCTTCGCGGTTCCGTACGCCGTTACCGTGCTCGCGCCCTGTCTCCTCGGTGAGGACATGCCGTTGTACGTCCTGTGAGACCTCCTGAGCGCTGATTCATCGCGCGTCGCCGCTGTGCGACGGGCGCCTTTTCGCTGCGGACTTCTCACTGGGACCGGTGTATCTCCATGTCCAGAAACTGGGTGGTCGTGCCCACCCGCCTGCCCCTCGTCATCCGCCGCTGCCACGGGTGCGCCTCGCAGCGCTTCCGGGCCAGCGGCAAATTCCGGGTCAACGCCAACCACAAGCTCATCGACGCCTGGCTGCTCGCGCTGTGCACCGGCTGCGGGGAGACCACCAAACTCACCCTCTTCGAACGCGTGACGGTGCGTTCCGTCCGGCCGGAGATCCTGGACCGGCTGCATGACAACGACCTCGGCCTGACCGCCGAGCTGCTCCAGGATCCGCTCGTGTGGCGCCGCAACCGCATCGCCCTCGACTGGGACGGCGCCTGGCGCCTCGACACCGGTGAACCGGACCAGCCGGACGGCGAGGCGATCGAGGTGTCGGTACGTTTCGCGGCGCCGATCCCGGTACGGCCGGTGCGCCTGATCGCCGACGGCTTCGGCTTCTCCCGGGCCGAGGTCGCGAGACTGCTGGCCGAGGGATGCCTCGTCTCAGCGGTCCGCCTGACCGGCAGGCTTTCGGGCGACTTCACGTTCACGCTCAAGCGCTGAGCGATCCGGCAGGCCTGTCCGGCGCGATCCGCCGGACAGGCCGGCTGGCCGCTTGCTGCCACGGCCCGGATCCGTGGTCCCGCCCGGCCTACGGTGCCGTCATGGTGAGTTTCGAGAATCTCCTCGCCGCCCGGCCGGACGAGTGGGGCCGGGCCGCCGACACCTGGGCCGCCCTCGCCCGCGAGTCCGAGGACGCCGCGAACGGCATCTTCGAGCGGGGCTCGGCCAAGGTCGCCGAGAACTGGACCGACCAGGTGGGCGCCGAGGCCGGCGCCGAGCTCGACGCCCTGGCCAACTCGTACCTGACCGCCGCCGGGACGATGCACGGCGTGGTGTCGATCCTCTACGGCCTGGATGACTCGATCGGTCCGATCCGCCGGTCGCTGGAGTCCGCCGTGGACTACGCGCGCCGCAACGGCTTCACCGTCGACGCCGACGGGCGGGTCACCGCCCCGGCGGGCAGCACGGCGCCGCCCGAGGCATTGCGCGAAGCCGACGCGCTGATCCGGGAGGCGCTCGACTCGGCGACCCGGATCGACGTGGAGGCCCGCAACCAGCTCGACGAGCTCGCCGCCGCGGTGTTCAACACCGACCGGGACTGGGCCGTCGACCACGTCCAGGGCAACGCCTCCCGCTCCCAGGTGGAGCTACTGGCCGAGGCCCTGCCGATCGGCCAGGACCCGGCGACCGTGGCCGCCTGGTGGAACGCCCTGCCACCGCAGGACCGGGCCGCGTTCGAGCGGGCCGTCCCGGTCGAGCTCTACGACCTGCCGGGCCTGCCGGAGGACGTCAAAAGTCGGCTGGAGGGCGACGGCGGCTACAACCGGGTCGAGGCGGTGCGCTGGGCGCAGCAGAACGCGTTCAACCGCGACATCGACATCTTCGACAACAACTGCGCCAACTTCGTCTCGTACGCGCTGTCCAACGCCGGGCTGGCGCCGAAGCTGGACGACTTCGGCGGCGCGTACCAGGACGGCTGGAGCCAGGGCGCGCAGACCGGGTGGGACTGGCTCGACGCCCGGGACTACACCCACACCCCGGCCTGGACGGTGTCGGACCGGCAGCGCGACTTCTTCCTGGACAACGGCGGCAGCGAGATCCCGCTGTCCGGCGCCCAGCCCGGCGACGTCATCTACTGGGAGCAGGCAGCGCCCGGCGGCCCCATCGCCGAGGGCGGCGTGCACCACGCCGCGGTCGTCACGTCGGTGACCCCGGACGGCGACGTGCACTACACCCAGCACACCGCCTCCCGCCTCGACGCCAGCCTGGACGGGCGGCTGCCGACCAACGAGGTGGTCGAGGGTGATCAGCGCGTGGTCATCGTCCGGCCGCAGCAGACCTGGTAGGCCGGGATGAGCATCAATATGCGACCGGCTCAGGTCGCGACGGCCGGTGACGACCTGCGGGCGCTGGCCGACGAGGCCAAGCAGAAGCTGCGCTCGCTGTTCCACCTCAGCGACGTCGCGGCCCAGGCCAACCCCGGCTGGCTGGCCGCGGCGTCACTGACCAACTGCCGCACGGTCTGGGAGCAGCGCATGCGGGAGACGGTGGACTCCACGGCCGAGCTGGGCGAGGCGCTGACCGTCTCGGCCGGCGAGGCGGCGAACGCCGACGCGCAGGGAGCCGGCCGGCTCACCACCGTGCTGGACACCTTCGGCACCTGACAGGCCGGCCGCGGTTCGGGGGCGCCGCGGCCGGCCGTACGCCTCAGCGCTTCAGACCGTGCTCGATCGCCTCGATGATGCGGGGCCGCAGCTCGGCCGCCTTGATGATCGCGTCCACCGAGCCGACCTCGACCGCGCGCTGGATGCTGTGCACCCGGTCGAACTCCGCCGCCACCTGGCCGAGCTTCTCCGCGCGCACCGCCGACTGCACCTCGCCCAGCTGCGCGTTCAGCGCCGCCCGCTCGGCGCCGGTGGCCGCCGCGATCCGCGTCTGCAGCTCGGTCACCCGCGGGTCGTTCGCCGTACGGGTGTTCACCTCACCGGAGAACACCACGGCCGCCGCCGGGGCACCGCCGAGCACCGAGGCGAACGAGCCCTCCAGCGCCAGCACGGTCATGGTCGGGTTCAGCGCCTTGGAGAACACCACGAACGCGCCGCCGTGGTAGCGGGAGATCACGCAGAACACGATCGGGCCCTCGAAGTTGACGATCGCCCGGCCGATCTCGGCGCCGTACTCCAGCTGGAGCTTGCGCATCGACTCCGGGGAGCCGTCGAAGCCGGACAGGTTGGCCAGCACCACCACCGGCCGGTTGCCGGACGCCGCGTTGATCGCCCGGGCGGTCTTCTTCGACGAGCGCGGGAACAGCGTGCCCGCCGTGTAGGTGTCCGGGCCGTCGGTGGGCGGGAAACCGCGCCGCGGCACCGACCGCGACTCGATCCCGATCAGGCAGACCGGCCAGCCGCCGAGGTGCACGTCCTGCACCGCGGAGGTCTCCGCGTCGGCCATGCCCGCCCAGCGTTCCAGCACCGGGTGGTCCTGGTCGGCCAGGGCGCGCATCACCGTACGGATGTCGAACGGCTTCTTGCGGTCCGGATTGTGCTCGGTGGAGAAGATCTGCCCGACGGTGGCGAAGTCACTGCCCGGGAAGGTGTGCGGGAACGACGACACGTCACGGTCCACCGGGTCGTCCGTGCGCGCCTGGCGCGGCCCGCTCTCGCCGGGCAGGACGTACGTGTGGTCGTAGTGCGCCATCAGCACGTCGCGGGCCGCCGGCAGGCTCGGCGCCCAGTACTGCGCCTGGCCGTTCGGGCCCATCACCCGGTCGTAGCCGCCGATGCCGAAGTTGTCCTCGGCCGACACGCCGCCGGAGAAGTCCAGCGACTGCTTGCCGGTGAGCACCATCGCCGAGTCCGGCGTCATCACCAGGATGCCCTTGGTGTGCATGAGCATCGTCGCCTCGGCGTTCCAGTACGGCTGGGCGCCCACGTTGATGCCCGCGACGACGATGTTGATCTCGCCGCCCTGCTGGGTGAACGTGACGATCCGCTTGAGCGCGGCCGCGACCCAGTCCATGTTCTCGGTGCCCGAGGTCATCGAGATGCGCGCGCCCGCCGACAGCGCGAACCACTCCAGCGGCACCCGCATCCGCTCGGCCAGGTCCAGCGCGGCGATCACCCGCGAGCACTCCGGCTCGGACAGCGCGCCCAGGGCCTTGGTCGGGTCGCCGAGCAGCACGACCCGGGTGACGCCCTCGGCGTACCGCTCGGTCGGGGTGGTGACGACGCCCGCCACGATCGCCGCGGAGTTGCGGCCCCTGGGCCGGTCCACCGGCACGAGCACGCCGTTCTCGTCGAGGTCGTGCTCGACGAAACTGCCCTGGGGCCCGGCGAGCAGCCCGGTCAGCTCGTACGGGTAGATGTTGCCGCGCCGGGCCGCGCGCAGCACCTTCTGCCGGTAGTCGTCCAGCGGCTGCACCGGCTCGGTCGACGGCTTGTCCACGTGCAGCTGCGCGCCGTTGCCCGGATCCAGGATGATGCGGACGGCCACCTCGGTCAGCTCGCCCGCGGCGTTGCGCTGGCGGGCCACGAACTGGACCTCCTCCAGCCCGGCCCCGGCCGAGGTCGGCAGGATGCGCTGGACCAGGGCGTTCAGCTCGTCGCTGGTGAGCTCGGTGGCCGGCCAGACGTACATCATGATCCGGTTGGTGTCGAACCGCTTGTTCGGTGGGCGCTGGGCCTGGATGTTGCGGATCGCGTCCAGGCCGGCCGTGATCGCGTCCTCCACTGCGGGCAGCGCGACCAGCCGGCCGTCGGCCTCGCGCAGCGGCGTCAGGTCACGGACCTGACCCATCGCGAACAGCCGCTCGTCGGCCGGGTTGCTCTTGGCCACCGCCTTGAACAGGTAGATCTCCTCGTCCGCCGACGGCAGCCGGGTGAGATCGAACTCGCGCAGCCGCTGCAGCTGCAGGCGCCGCGCGATCTGCGGGTGCAGGCCCCGGATCAGCCTGTCCTCGGCGAAGCCCGTGCCGTCGGGCCGGAACGTGAAGTGGTGGTGCATGACCGCGCCGCTGGTGCCGGCGACGGTCGTGGTGATCCGGCGGACACCGGCGGGCAGGCTGCACACGGCGAGCAGCTCACCGAGCCGGACCGCCATCGCGTCGGCGTCGGGCTGGTCCTCCCAGGTGACGTAGAGGTCGGCGACCAGGCCGCGCTCGGTGACCTCGGCGGCCAGCGTGCCGACCGCGTCGAGGGCGTCCGGCAGGGCGGCGATGTCCACGGCGGTGGTGACCACGCGGGTCACCCGCTCCGAGCCGGTGTGCACGGCGGTGACGAACCGGCAGCCCGCGAGGTCGCGTGCGCTCACCTCGGACAGCCCGCGGTTGCCGTAGTAGCGGCGGGTCAGCACCTCCAGCAGGGCGGCGTGGTCGCGGCCGGGCCGGCCCATCCGCTGCCCGATCAGCCGCACCAGCGGTTCGGCGCTGGCCACCATGGCCTGGATGCGCTCCGCGCGGTCGGCGGCGTCCGGATTGTTGTCCAGGTAGCGGAGTTCCTCGCGGACCGCGGCGTAGACCTTGGCGCGGTTGCGGCGCAGCAGCGGCTGGACGAACCAGCGGAACACCACCCCGCGGGCCAGGTCGGCCACCGCGGGGAAGCGCACCTGGGTGGCCTCCACCAGGTGTTCCAGGGTGAGCCCGGCCCGCTCGCTCAGCGACTCGGCCGGCGGCGGCCCGGCCAGCCACTGCCGCAGCAGCTCCGAGACCACGGCGACGTCGGTGGACATGCGCTGCTGGGCCAGGAAGATCCGGAAGACCGCGGCCTCGAGCTCCGGCGTCCGGTCCAGGTCGTTGACGCCGTAGTGGGCCAGCATCTGCCGGAGCTTGACCTGGAACGCCTCGGTGACCCCGGCCCGCTCGACGTCGAGGCTCTGCAGGTAGCTGTGGAAGTACTCGCGGGGGCTGTGCACCGGGCTGCCCGGCTCGACCTCCACGTCACCGGCCGGCTTGTTGCGGCTCAGCTCCGACAGATCGGCGAAGACGGTCAGCACGGTCAGCTCACCGGCCAGCGGCTGGCCGCCGAGCTCGGCCCGGGCGGCCAGATAGCCGGTCAGCAGGCGCTTGCGGTCGCGCGGGTCGGCGTCGAAGCCCAGCAGCAGGCTGCGCAGGTCCTGCAGGCCACGCTCGACGCGGTCGGCGGCGGACACGTCAGCGGGCTCGCCGGGCAGGTCCACCTCGACGGTCTCGCCGGCCCCCGCGGCCTGCACCTCGGCGCCCTCCTCGGCGAGCGGCTCCAGGCGCATCAGCGGCGTACCGGTCTCGACCTGGCTGCCCACCGACACCGGGCACTCGCGCACCCGGGCCCGGAACGGCGCCCGCAGCACCGTCTCCATCTTCATGCTCT
Organism: Actinoplanes sp. NPDC051405; assembly: GCF_055586185.1. Taxonomy (NCBI): domain Bacteria; kingdom Bacillati; phylum Actinomycetota; class Actinomycetes; order Micromonosporales; family Micromonosporaceae; genus Actinoplanes; species Actinoplanes sp. NPDC051405. Next base: position 203,579 of record NZ_JBVJIR010000014.1, on the reverse strand, counting down.
CCAGCACCAGGATCGGCGCGCCGGCCTCGACCTCGTCCCCGACGGCCAGCGGCGTGGCCACCACCAGTGCGGGCGCGGGCGAACGCACGACGCCGCCCTCGTCGCGGCTGACCCGGTGGGTGACCCCGTCGACCTCGACCAGGTGGATCGGGCCGTGGGTGGCCGACACCAGCCGGAACCGGTGGCCGTTGACCACGACCCGGCCGCTGTGCGCGTCGAAGCGTTCCACCTCGACGTCGGCCGGGTGCATGTCGCCGCCGCCGGAGATGCCGACCCGGAAACGCTGCCGGCCGACCCGGGCGACGCTCACCCGGTAGGAGGCGCCGCGCAGCTTGAGGTCGAGCGGGCGGGCGATCTCGTGCTGCACCTGGGGCCGGCCGCCGTGCGCGGTGGCCAGCAGGCGCTGCCGGCTGACCTCCTCCTCGTCCTGGTAGGCCTCGATCGCGGCCACGGCCAGGGCGATCGCCGAGTGCCGGTGGCTGACCAGGCGGCCCTGCGCGCGGACCCGGTCGATCCAGCCGGTGTCGGCGCTGGCGTCGATGACCTCGGGCTGGTCGAGCAGGTCGAGCACGAAGCTCTTGTTGGTGGTGCCGCCCTCGATGATCACGGTGGTCTCGGCCATCGCGCGGCGCAGCCGGCCCAGCGCCTCGTCCCGGTCCCGGCCGTACGCGATGATCTTGGCAATCATCGAGTCGAAGTCGGCCGGGATGGTGTCGCCCTCGCTGACCCCGGTGTCCACCCGGATGCCGGGCCCGGCCGGCAGCACCAGCCGGGTGATGCGCCCGGGTGACGGGGCGAAGTCGCGGTCCGGGTCCTCGGCGTTCAGCCGGGCCTCGACGGCATGGCCGGACTCGGCCGGCTGCGGGCCGGTCAGCCGCCCGCCCCCGGCCACGTGCAGCTGGAGCCGGACCAGGTCGGTGCCGGTGGTGATCTCGGTGATCGGGTGCTCGACCTGGAGCCGGGTGTTGACCTCCAGGAAGGCGAACAGCTTCTCGCCCGGGTGGTACAGGAACTCGACGGTGCAGGCGCCGCGGTAACCGACGGCCACGGCGAGCCGCTCGGCCGACGCCTTGAGCTCGGCGGTCTGCTCCGGCGAGAGCACCGGGGAGGCCGACTCCTCGATGACCTTCTGGTTGCGCCGCTGCACCGAGCAGTCACGCACCCCCAGCGCCCACGCGGTGCCCTGCCCGTCGGCGATGACCTGCACCTCGACGTGGCGGGCGCCGGTGACCAGGCGCTCCAGGAAGACGACACCGGAGCCGAACGCGCGCAGCGCCTCCTGGCTGGTGCGCTCGTACGCGTCGGCCAGGTCCGCACCCGAGGCGACCATCCGGATGCCGCGCCCGCCGCCGCCCGCGGTGGCCTTGAGCATCAGCGGGTAACCGATCCGGTCACCCGCGGCCAGGGCGTCGGAGAGCGTGGCGACCTCGCCGCGGCTCCACGGAGCGACCGGGACGCCGACCTCCTCGGCGATGAGCTTGGCGCCGATCTTGTCGCCGAGCTTGCGCATCGCGTCCGCGCTGGGCCCGACGAAGGTGACCCCGACCTTCTCGCAGAGCTCGGCGAACGCCGGGTCCTCGGCCACGAAGCCCCAGCCGACCCACGCCGCGTCGGCCCGGGTCTCCACCAGCGCCCGCTCCAGCACGGCCAGGTCGAGGTAGGGGCGCGCGGCGGCCGGGCCCAGCAGGTACGCGTGGTCGGCCTCGCGGACGAAGGTCGCGGTGCGATCGGAATCGGTGTAGAGGGCGATCGTCTCGATCCGCGTCCCGGTTTCCGCCGAAAGATCCCGGACAGCGTGGATGAGCCGCATCGCGGCTTCTCCACGGTTGACGATGGCGACACGACTGAACACCGGCTGAGCCTCCCAAGCGCAACGCACAGAAGGCGACGTCCGGGTCCCGGAGCGCCGCCTCCACCTGATCTCCACCCTCCTTGATTACCGGCGGGTACAACAATGCCGGGATCACGCATGCCGGAGCCGCTGTTTTGTGGGAACCCCACAAAAGCGGTTGGAACACGGCCCCGGCGCGGGGTTATCCGCGCCCGGTGCCGGCCGCAGAACTTCGCCGTCGACCGGCAGGTGGGCGACCAGATCCGGCAGGCGTTCCCGCAGATCGTCGAGAACGCCCGCGCGTCGCGGGCCTTCCTGGTGCGCGCGGTCAGCCACGTGACCACGCAGGCGGGGATCCGGCAGTTCCTCGACGTCGGCTCCGGGCTGCCGGCCGCCGACAACGTCCACCAGGTGGCGCAGCGGCTCGCGCCGGAGTCCCGGGTCGTCTACGTCGACGTCGACCCGCTGGTGCAGGAGCACGCCCGGGCGCTGCTGACGAGCACCCCGCAGGGCGCCACCCGATACCTCCACGCCGACGCCCGGCACTCCGCCCAGGTGCTGGCCGAGGCCGCCCGCACAGTGGACCTGGACCGGCCCGTGGCGCTGATCATGTCGGGCATCCTGGGCCACATCGTCGTCGACGACGAGGCGGTCACCATGGTCGGCGCCTACCTCGCCGCCCTGGCCCCGGGCAGCTACTTCATCGCCCTCGACGGATCCCGCAGCGAGCGGCACGGCACGGCCGAGAAGATCTGGAACGAGCAGGCCAACCCGCCGTACGTGCTGCGCGGCCCGGACCAGTTCGCCCGGTTCTTCGCCGGGCTGGAGCTGATCGAGCCGGGAGTGACCTCCGCGCCGTTGTGGCGGCCGGATTCCGGCGACGCCCAGCCGCTCGACGTGGTGTGCGGGGTCGGCCGCAAGCCCTGAGGCTCACAGGGTGCGCAAAGCCTCCGCCGGGGACAGGCGGGCCGCCCGGGTCGCCGGGTAGAGCCCGGCGAGCGCTCCGACCAGCAGCGCCGCCCCGAGGCCGGCCGCCAGCCCGGCCGGCGGTATCGCGACCGGATCACCGCCGAGGCGCGCGGCCACCGCGGTCGCCAGCACGCCCAGCGCGATCCCCAGCACTCCGCCGATGGCCGCCAGCAGCGTCGACTCCAGCAGGAACTGGGCGGCGACGTGCCGGCGGCGGGCGCCCAGCGCGCGGCGCAGACCGATCTCGCCCCGGCGTTCCAGCACCGAGATCACCATGATGTTGGCGATGCCGACCCCGGCGATCAGCAGGGCGATGCTGCCCAGCCCGAGGAACAGCCCGACGAAGGTGCCCTTGGCCGCGATCCGGGCGACCAGCAGGTCCGACGGGCGGAGCACCTGCACGTCCTGCTCACCGTCCGGGGCCGTGGTGGCGGTGAGCACGGATGCCACCTCGGCCACCTGGTCCGGGTCGGCGCGCAGGTAGATGCGGCTCGGCCCGCCGGTACGCCCGAACATCTCCTCGGCGTTGCGGAAACTGATCAGCGCCGCGACATCGAGCTCCGGGGCGACCGCGACCGGCGCGAGCACCCCGACCACGGTGAAGTAGTGCTCGCCGAGGTAGACCTGCGTCGGCGTGGCCAGCGAGCCGATGCCCAGGATCCGGGCCGCCTCGTGGCCGAGCACGGTCAGCGGATAGCGGTCCGCCGCCGGATCGAGGTACCGGCCGAGCAGCAGTCGCGCCGAGACGGCGGCCGGAAGTGAGGGCTGGGCCGCGAGCACGTTCATGCCGCCGGTCTGCGCCGCCGGGATCGCCGCGCTGCGCCGTACGGTCACATTGCGGACGCCGCCCACGGCCGTGACCGTCCGGACCGGCGGGATGCGCGCGATCATCGGCTCGGCGGTGACCGGCAGCGGCACCTCGCGGCCGTTGACCGACTGTCCGGACGCCACGGTCAGCAGGTTGCCCTGCTCGCCGAGCTGGGTGATCAGGTCGGCCTTGGCCGACTCGGCGATGCCGAGCACGGCGACCACCGCGGCGATCGCGATGGCGATGCCGACGGCGGACAGCGCCGAGCGCACCCGCCGGGCCCGCAGTCCGACGGTGGCCAGGGTGATCGCGTCGGGTAGCCGCAGGCGGGAGGCCATCAGGAGTCCTCTCCGGTCGCCGGCCGGAGCCCGCTGTCGGCGACGATCCGGCCGTCGCGCAGCTGCACCTGCCGGCGCATGGCCGCGGCGACGTCGGCGTTGTGGGTGATCAGGACGACGGTGGTGGCGTCGCCGGCGAGCCCGGCCAGCAGCTCGGTGATGCCCGCGCCGGTGACCGAGTCGAGGTTGCCGGTCGGTTCGTCGGCCAGCAGCACGGCCGGCCGGCCCACGACGGCGCGGGCGATCGCGACCCGTTGCCGTTCGCCGCCGGAGAGCTGCCCGGCGCGGTGCCGGATCCGGCCGGCGAGACCGACCTGGGCCAGCGCCTCGGCGGCGTGCGCCCGGCGGGCGGCGGCCGGCATGCCGCGGTACAGCAGCCCGGTCGCCACGTTGTCGAGCACACTGAGGTGCTCCAGGAGGAAGAACTGCTGAAAGACGAAGCCGAGGCTGGTGGCGCGGACCTCGGACAGCCTCGGGTCGGACAGCGCCGAGGTGTCGGTGCCGGCGATGCGGACCGTACCGCTGGTGGGGCGTTCCAGGGTGCCGAGGATGCTCAGCAGCGTCGACTTGCCGGCACCGGAGGCGCCGGTGATGGCCACCGTCTCGCCCGCGCCGATCACCAGGCTGATGTCGGCGAGGGCGGTGACGGTGGACGGTGGCGGATAGACCTTGCTCACCGCGGAGAGCTCCAGGGCGGCGGTCATGTCGCCGGCACCTCCACTTTGGCGCCCTCGCGCAGGCCGGCGCCCTCGACCTGGACCAGGGTGGCGGAGAACAGGCCCGGGGTGACCCCGGTCAGCTGCCGGGCGCCGCCGTCGAGCAGATAGACGCCGTACCCGCCGCCGGCCAGCGCGACCAGCGCGGTGACCGGTACGGCCAGCACCCCCTCGACGGAGTCGGTGACCACGGCGACCTCGACCGGCGCCTGGTCGAACCGCGCCCCGGCCACCTCGCGGCCGAGGGTGACCGTGGCCGCCACCGACGGCATCTCGTTGCCGCGGCCGAACTCCTGCTCACTCGGCCCCGATGCCACAGTGGACAGCTCGCTGACCCGGCCGGGCACCGTGTCGCCGTCGGGGAGGGTCACGGTAACGGCATCGCGCAGACGGACGAGATGGCTGTCGGTCACCGGCACCGCCAGGGTCACCGCCACCGTCGGGGACGTACCGGACAGCACCGCGGCCCCGGTCTCTCCCGCGGCCGGCCCGCCGACCTGAGCGGTGACGGTCGTGACCCGCAGCCGTCCGGGCTGGAAGGTGACCGCGCCCAGCGCCAGCCGGCCGGTGACCGGCTGGTGTGTCGCCCGCTGCCAGCGGCGCAGCGCGGCCGCGGTCGCCGCGGTGAACTTGCCGTCGACGGTCAGCCGAGCCGCGGTGGCGTGCCCGAGCGCCACGAGGTTGCGCTCCAGCGCACGCACGTCCGGACCCCCGGTGACCCCCAGAGCCAGCGGACGCCAGGCCGGCCGGTCGCCGTAGAAGAGCCGGACCGGCCGGTTGTCGACGGCGAGGACCCGCCCGCCCCGCGAGATCACCTGACCCGGCCGGGGCAGCCACGTGACGGTGCCGGGAGCGCCGGACCCCTGCCAGTAGACGGTGTACGTACCCGTGTAGCCCAGAGTGCCCGGCACCCGCGTGGTCGTCCGCAGATCCGTCCGGGTCACGGTCGCCGTGCCGGTCGGCACCCCGGCCGCGGCCGGCGCCACCGGCGCGTCGCGCAGCCACCAGCCGGCTCCCGCGGTCCCGGCGACCGCGAGCGCAGCCCCGGTCAGCACCGCCCGCCTACGCATTGCCGAGGTTTCCCAGGCTCGACAAGGCGGCCTCCGCGTCCAGCACGGCCCGGCAGGCGTCCAGGGCCCGCCGCACGGCCGGGTCGGCCTTGCCAGCGGCCGGGATCGAGGACGAGTCCAGGCCGAAACCCTTGCCCGGGACGAACGGGCTGTCCACCGTCGGGTCCTTGTAGTTCGGCAGCCCGTTCGCCCGCATGCACTGGGCCGACTTGACGCCCGCCTGGACCACCTTCGGCGGTGGCGGGCCCTGGCCCTTCATCGAGAACTGCGCCGCCTGCATGAGCTCGCCGCAGGCGGTGTCGATGGCCGTCATCTCCGCCTCTTCGAGTTCACGCAGGCTGACCTCGTCGGTGTAGACGTAGCCGGCCGCGGTCAGCAGCGGATCGGGATATCCCGGCACGCCGTGCTCCCGGATGCACTGCGCCGCGGCGTGCAACCTGGCCCGGCGCCCGGCGCTGCTGTCACCGCCGATCGCGTTGGGATTCTCCTGGTCACCCGTTCCCTCACCGGTGCCGGCACTGCCGCTGACATTCAGCCGAGGCACGGTGGGCGTGGCCGGCTCGTCGCTGCACGCGCCGGCCGTGCCGAGACAGACCAGCGCGGCACTGACCGCGGCGGCCACCCGGTAGCGCTTCATCACAAACCCCGTTCGTCGGTTCCGCAGGACGCCGACAGGTCTACCGCCCCGGTGATGACACCAGCGCTACGCGCTCTGTCGGACCGATGTCATGTCCCGGGAGGCACAATGTCGGCATGCGCGTGCTGGTGGTCGAGGACCACGTCACGCTGGCCGCCCGGATCGGCGAGGGGCTGCGGGACGCGGGGATGGCGGTCGACGTGGTGCACGACGGTGCCGCGGCGCTCGGCGGTGCCGCCGGCACGGACTACGACGTGATCGTGCTGGACCGGGACCTGCCCGTGGTGCACGGCGACCAGGTGTGCCGGTCGCTGGCCACCGGCGGCGGCGCCCGGATCCTCCTGCTGACGGCGGCCACCACGGTCGGCGACCGGGTCGACGGTCTGGAGCTGGGCGCCGACGACTACCTCGGCAAGCCGTTCGCCTTTCCCGAGCTCGTCGCCCGGGTCCGGGCGCTGGCCCGCCGTACCCCCTCGGCGCCGCCGCTGGTCCGCCGGGGCGATCTGACCGTGGACCGGGCCCGGCACCGGGCCGACCGGGCCGGGCGGGCCCTGCCGCTGACCCGCAAGGAGTTCGGCGTGCTGGAGATGCTGGCCGCCGCCGACGGTTCGGTGGTCAGCGCCGAGGACCTGCTGGAACACGTCTGGGACGCCCACGCGGACCCGTTCAGCAACGTCGTGTCGGTGACCCTGGCCCGGCTGCGGCGCAAGCTCGGCGCCCCGCCGCTGATCGAGACCGTGGTCGGCCGGGGCTACCGCCTGTGACAGCCACCTGGCGTGCGATGCGGCCCCGGCTGACCGTCCGGGTCCGGCTCACCCTGCTGTACACCGGGCTCTTCGCCGCCTGCGGGTTGATCCTGGTGGCGATCACCTACGGACTGCTCGCCGGCAACCTGCCCGGGCCGGAGCCGGCCAAGAACCGCACCAGCCCGGTCGACGCGAAGCAGGTCATGCCGGTCGAGTTCGCAGCGGCGTGCGCCAAGGCGACATCCGAACCCGGTGCCGAGCCGGAGCTGCTGATGAAATGCAAAGCGGCCTACCAGGAGGGCATCGTCGCGGGGGCCGAGACACAGCGCCAGGCGACCCTGGACCAGCTGCTGCGGTATTCCCTGGGCACGCTGGCGGCGGTCACGCTGCTGGCGGCGGTGGCCGGCTGGGTCGTCGCCGGCCGGGTGCTGCGCCCGGTGCACCGGATCACCGCGGCGGCCCGCGACGCCTCCGAGGACCACCTCGCGGCCCGGGTCGCGCTGACCGGCCCGCACGACGAGCTACGCGAACTGGCCGACACGTTCGACGCCATGCTGGACCGGCTGCAGACAGCGTTCGAGGGCCAGCGCCGCTTCATCGCCAACGCCGGCCACGAGCTGCGGACACCGCTGACCGTCATGCGGACCGCCGTCGACGTGGTGCTGGCCAAACCGGAACCGACCCGCGACGAACTGATCGGCATGGGCCGCGACGTCCGGACCGCCGTCACGCACGCCCAGGCCCTGATCGACGCGCTGCTCACCCTGGCCCGCACCGACCGCGGCCAGATCGGCCGGGAGCCGGTCGACCTGGCCACGGTCACCGAGGACGCGATCGACGCCGCGGCACCCCCACCCGGCACGGCCCGCCTGCACACCTCCCTGGCCCCGGCCCCGACCAACGGCGACCCGATCCTGCTCGAACACCTCGCGGCGAACCTGGTCGACAACGCGATGCGCTACAACGTCCCCGGCGGCGCGGTGTGGGTGAGCACGGCCAGCACCGGCGGCCGGGTGGTGCTGACAGTGGACAACACCGGGCCGGTGATCGCCCCGGAGGCGGTCGAGACGCTGTTCGAACCGTTCCGGCGGCTGCGGGAGCGGACCGGGGACGGCGGATTCGGGCTGGGGCTGGCGATCGTGGCGTCGATCGCGGGAGCACACGGCGGCGAGGCGGTGGCCGGGGCCCGGCCCGGCGGCGGCCTGAGCGTGACGGTCAGCCTGCCGACTCGTACGTCCTGACGCCCATCCGTGACAGCTACGGTGAGGCCCATGATGGCGCTCGCGAACCTACTCTTCAAGGCGATCGAGCCGCTCATCAAGAAACAGATCAAGAAGGCCGACTTCCATCGCAGGTTCAACGCGGCAGTGGCTCGCGCGGTATCACGATTCCGGGCGCAGGCGTCCACCACGGACCCGGCCGTGGTGTCGTTGCTGTTGGACGACGCACCGGTCCTCGATCTGCCCACGGTTCAAGCTGCCGTCCGTGACCTGGTGCTGCTGCCGGCTCGCGCAGGCGGTCAGGCTCACGTGCAGTTCGCGGATGCGATCACCCGTTTCCTGCCCACGGTGCCGCCGGAGCAACTCGGCCGGACCGTCGACGTCCTCGTCACCTGCCTGCGTGACGAGCTTCAGCACCTGCCCGAGGTGCGCCCGCTGTTCGAGCTGATGTACCAACAACAACAGACCGAGCTGCTGGCCAGGCTGGCGCCTCGGCCTGACTCACTCACTCCCACCACCTCGGGCAACCTGCCACAACGCGGTTACGAGCGATTCGTCGGACGGACGGCCGAGCTTGCGACGATCATGACAAGGATGCGCCCGGATGACCGGGCGTGGGTGGTGGTGGTCGACGGCATCGGCGGGGTCGGCAAGACGAGCCTGGCGCTGGAGGCCGCGTACCGGCTCTCCGGCGAACCGGGTCCGGCCCGTTTCGACTCCGTGGTCTGGGTGTCGGCGAAACGGGACACGCTGACGGCGCAGGGCATCCTGACCCGGCCGGCGGACTTCGTGGCGCTGCGCGACATCTTCGAGGCCATCGGCGCGGTGTGCGGCCGGCCCGACCTGCCGCAACTGCCGGAGAACCAGCAGCGCATCCTGGTGCGCACCCTGCTGGGCGGTCCGCGTCGGGTGCTGCTGGTGCTGGACAACATGGAGACGGTCGACGACGAGACGGTCACCGCGTTCCTCCATGACCTGCCCCAGCCCGCGAAGGCCATCGTCACCTCCCGCCACCGCATCGACGTGGCGTTCTCGATCCGGCTCGAAGGCCTCGACCGGGCGGATTCCGCCGACCTGATCCGGTCCGAGGCAGGCACCCGCTCGGTCGTTCTGTCCGACGCCGAAGTGATCGCCCTCGCCCGCAAGAGTGGGGGCGTACCCCTGGCCATCGTCTGGAGCCTGGGGCTGATGAGCCTCGGGCACAGCATCGAGTCGGTGCTGCGTCGGCTCGGGTCGGGCAGCGGCGACATCGCCGCCTTCTGTTTCGCCCGCAGTGTCGAGGCCCTGGGTGACGGCGACGCCCTGCGAGTGCTCGCCGCCGCCGCACTGTTCGAGGCCCCGGTCGATCGTCAGCTGCTCGGCCAGGCTGCCGGACTGGGCGTCGACCAGGTCGGACGGGACGACGCGCTGCAGATGCTGATTCAGTTGTCGCTGATCAACCACAAGGCGGAGTCGTTCAGCCTCTTGCCGTTGACACGCACGTACACGCGCGCTTTCCTCGCCGAGCGGCCGCCGACGAGACTGGCCGCTGAGGACAACTGGTTCCAGGCGTTGATGCGGATCGCCGCTGACTACCGCGGGCCGGACCTCATGTGGCGCGATCGGGCCCGCCTTCGTACGGTAGGACCCCACTTCGAAGCCGTCTACGCGATGGCTCACGAGCACGGCCGTACGGAGGCGCTGACCGACGTCGCCAAAGCCCTCGTCGCCTTCTACGACGTGGTGGGCCGCTGGGACGACCTGGTCCGCATCGCCACCGAACTGGAGGCCTACGGTCGCGCCTTGTCCGATGTCGACGCCATCTCCGACGCCGTCTGGTACCTGAACTGGGTGCACGGTCAGCGCGGCGATCTGGAGTCGGCCTGGGCCAGCCTCGAGCGGGCCAAGAACCTGACCGTCACCGCGGTCCACCAGATCAATTACCTGGTCGGCTACTCGCAGACCAGTCGCCGGGCCGGCCGGCTCGACGAGGCACACCGGCACATCACGGCAGCCCTGGAGGCGTTGCCTGGGGTCGAGCCGTCGTTGGCGCCCGCCTACCGCGGGAACATCCTCTTCGAGCTGGGAAAGGTCGCCCGGGACGGCGGTGACTGGGACGAGGCCGACCGGTGGTTCGCCGAGGCGAGCAAGGTGTTCGACTTCGACGAGCAACAAGAGACGATAACCAGCGGACGACGGCCGACGTACGACCTGGAACGGGCGCTCGGCCTGCTCGGCAACCGTGCCGTCGTGGAGCATCACCGGGGAAATCTGTCCGCGGCGGCGGAGATGCTCGACCGGGCCCTTCGCTTCACCAGGCAACACGGCAGCGTCTCCGACCTGGCGACCCTGCTGATCCGCCTGGCGCTGGTCCGGATCGATCAGGACCGCCCCGAGGATGCACACACGGCGGTGATCGAGGCGCGGAGCCTGGCGGCCAGGACAGGCATGCAGGACGAGATTCATCAGTCGGAGCTGCTGCTGGCACGGCTCGCCGGCTAGCGCCCGTCAGCCACCGCGGACGGCGCGGCCCGGCCGGTCCTCAGTTCGCGGGCGATGACCGTCAGCAGGTGCTGGGCGCTGACCGGCTTCTGCAGCAGGATCGCGCCGGTCGGCAGGGTGCCGCGCGCCGCCAGGATGCTCTCCGCGTAGCCCGACATGTACACCACCCGCAGCCCCGGCAGTTCCCGGTGCACCGCGGTGACCATGTCCGGCCCGTGCATGTCGGGCAGCACCACATCGGTCAGCAGCAGGTCCAGGACGTCGGAAGTAGCGGCCAGGGTCAGCGCTTCGGCGGCGGTACGCGCCGACCGGACCCGGTACCCGTTGCGGTCCAGGACGCGCTCGGTCAGGGCGCGCAGCCCCTCGTCGTCCTCGACCAGCAGGATCGTCTCGCCGGCGCCCGGCCGCGCCCGCGTCGACGTGCGGGCCGCCGGGCCCGCGTTCTGCTCGGTGACCGGGAGCAGCGCGGCGATCGTCGTGCCGTGGCCCAGCTCCGAGTAGAGCTGGGCGTGCCCGCCGGCCTGGGCGATGATGCCGTAGATCGTGGCCAGGCCCAGCCCGGTGCCCTGGCCCTTCGGTTTGGTGGTGAAGAACGGTTCGAAGGCCCGTTCCAGCGTCTCCTGGTCCATGCCGGTGCCGGTGTCGCTGACCGCCAGCCGCATGTACTGCCCGGTGCGGACGCCCGGGTGCTGCGCCGCGTAGTGCTCGTCGACCGTGACGGCGTCGGTGTCGATGGTCAGGGTGCCACCGTTGGGCATCGCGTCGCGGGCGTTGACGGCCACGTTGACCAGCACCTGTTCCAGCCGGCCGACGTCGGCCAGCACCGGCGCCGAATCCTCGGTCAGCCGGGTGATCAGCGTGATGTCCTCGCCGAGCGTGCGGCGCAGCAGCTTCTCCACGTCCGCCACCACACCGTTGAGGTCCAGCGCGGTCAGCTCGGCGACCGTGTCGGCCCGGGCGAACGCCAGCAGCTGGCGGGTGAGGCCGGCGGCCCGGTCGCCCGCCGCGACGATCTGCAGCAGGTCGTCGTGCAGCCGGGCCCACGTGGGGTCGCGGGCCGCCAGTTCCTCGACGTCGGCGGCGGACATGCCCGCGTAGCCGTTGATGATGCCCAGCAGGTTGTTGAAGTCGTGCGCGATGCCGCCGGCCAGCTGCCCGAGGCTCTCCAGCCGTTCCGACTGGCGCAGCCGCTGGCGCAGGTGGTGGCGCTCGGTCACGTCGTCGACGACGGCGCACCGCACCGAGCGCCCGGCGAAGGTGGTCAGGTGGGAGGTCACCTCGACCTCGGTCACCCGGCCGTCGTGCTTGCGGTGCCGGCGGGCCCGGCAGCGTTCGACCGGCGCGGCCGCGGCCAGTTCTTCCCGTACGGCGGCAGCGTCATCAGCCGGGCACAGGTCGGTGACCACGGCGCTGAGCAGGGCTTCCCGGTCCAGGCCGAAGTAGTGCACGGCGGCGTCGTTGACCGCCACCACGGCCAGCGTCTCGACGTCGAACAGGTAGATCGGGTAGGGGTTGGCGTCGAACAGCTGCCGGTAGTTGCGCTCGTGCTCGCGGGCCAGCTCCTCGGCCCGGCGCCGCTCCCCCAGTTCCCGGTCGACCGCGGCGAGCAGGCCGGCGAACTCGGCGCCGAGATCACTGACCTCCCGCGGGCCGGCGACAGTCACCGCCGGCTCCAGGTGACCGCTGGTGGCGGCGGCCCGGACGGCGGTGCGCAGCCGGCCGATGGGCCTGGTGATCCGGCGGTACACCAGCAGCGTCGCCAGCAGGCCGGCGAGCAGCCCCAGGGCGGTGATCCCGGCCTGGCGGCGGGCGAGCCGGTGCGCGGCGGCCAGGGCGGCGGACCGGTCGGCGCCCGCGTACACCCGCCAGCCGGGGCCGGGGACGGTGCTGGACCCGTACACCCGGCGCAGCCCGGCCACGTCGGTGCCGGCGCCGGATCCGCCGGTGAAGCGGCTGGCCCGCACGGCGGTGCCGGCCCACCGGCCGGCGTCGGGCCACCGGGTGACGATGGTGGCGCCGTCACCGGAGGTGAGCAGGAACTCCAGGCCGCGGGCCCCGCCGAAGGTACCGCCGGCCGCGGCGGCCAGCCCGATCAGGTCGACGAAGGCGACCACCAGGCCGCGTCCGGCGATGGGCGCGGACAGCAGGACCGCCGGCCGGCCGGTGCGGTCGTCGGTCACCGGACCGACGGTGCCGGGCGTCCGGGCCGCGGCGGCGACCCACGAGGCACCCCGGTACGCGACCGCCTCGTCCTCCCCCGGCGGTTGCGAGGAGCACACCACCGAGCCGTCGCTGCGCAGCACGTCGAGATGGCCGTCCTGTGGCCCGCCCAGCGAGAACGCGAGGCGGCAGGCCTCGGGCTCGTCGAACACGGAGGCGGCGCCCGGACTGGTGGCGACCGCGTCGACGCTCGAGCGGACGCCGGCCAGGTTGCGCCCGAGCTGCTCGGCGGCCTTGCGCGCCCCGAACTCGGCGTCGGCCCGGGCGGCGGACAGGCCGTCGCGTTCGGCACTCTCCCAGCCGAAACCCAGGGCGACGGTGGCGGCCAGCACGAACAGCGCCAGCAGCGCGCCGAGGTACGACCGCAGCGGCATCGGGCTCTTCGTCAGCATCCGGGGCACCGCTGCCTCGACTTCCCGGCCCGCGACTTCCCGGCCCACGACGGCGGCACCGGAACCGCCGAACGACGAGAGCGACATTACCGCTCGCCCGCGTGCCGGTCCGGGACTCGACGAGATTGCTCCCGTGGGCCCGGCACCCGGCCGAATCGGCGATAACGCCACGGCTCGCCGGAGGTTGGCCGAAGCTGAGAGTGACCGGACAATGCGGCAGCCGACCGAGGAGTGAACGTGGCGCGTGGCGGCGGGTGGGGCTCGGCGTTCGACAATCGTTCGCTGCGGACCAAGATCGGGGCGGCCGTGCTGGTCGCGACGGCCATGGGCGTGATGATCGCGGCGATCTCGCTGCAGACGCTCTACCAGATGAGCGACACCTCGATCGCCGCGCAGCGCGAGGACCTCACTGTGCTGAAGGCGTCCTCGTCCGTAGGGCAGAACCTGGAGAGCTTCGTCGGGTCGACCAGCGCGATGAAGGCGTACCCGGCGATCGCGGCCGAGATCGGTAAGGGGATGGCCGAGCAGCAGCAGGCCATCGACTCCGGGTTGCAGGTGCTGGCGGCCAATCTCAGTGACGCGCCCGGCCGGGCCGTGGTCACCCGCATGCAGACCGACTGGGACACCTTCAAGACCTTCATCACCGGCGTCTCCAGCGTCTCCACGCCGGCCGAGCAGGCCGCCGGGCTGGCCAAGTTCACCGAGCTGCACGACGCGCTGCTGGCCGACCAGGCGCAGGTGGAGAAGTACGTCTCCGACCGGGTGTCCGCCCAGATCGCGGCGGCCGAGCAGCGCAAGAGCGATGCGGTACGCACGGTCGTGATCCTGCTCGTGGTGGGCGTGGTGATCAGCCTGTATCTCGGCATGCGGGTGGCCGGCCGGGTGCGCCGCGCGGTCGCCGGTGTCTCGCACGCCGCGGAGGGGCTGGCCGACGGTGACCTGACCCGTACCTGTGACGTGCGGGAGCGCGACGAGGTCGGCCGGATGGCCGCCCTGCTGGACCGCGGCATCGGCCGGCTGCGCCAGGACGTCGTCCAGCTGGCCGGGAACGCGACCACCCTGCAGAACTCGGCCGAGCAGCTGACCGCGGTCTCCGGCGCGGTGAGCTCGGCCGCCACCGAGGCGTCCGTGCAGGCCGGCTCGGTCGCCGCCGCGGCGGACGTGGTCTCGAACAACCTGCAGATCGTCTCCACCGGCTCGCACGACGTGGGCGCCTCGATCCGGGAGATCAGCGCGTCGACCTCGGAGGCGACCGGCGTGGCGGCCAAGGCCGTGGAGGTCGCCGCCGCCACCAACGCCACCGTCGCGCGCCTGGGCGAGTCGTCCACCGAGATCGCCACCGTCGTCAAGGTCATCACCGCGATCGCCGAGCAGACCAACCTGCTGGCGTTGAACGCGACGATCGAGGCCGCCCGCGCGGGCGACGCCGGCAAGGGCTTCGCGGTGGTCGCGAGCGAGGTCAAGGACCTGGCCCAGGAGACCGCCAAGGCCACCGAGGACATCGTGCGCCGGGTGGAGACGATCCAGTCGGACACCTCCGGCGCGGTGGCGGCGATCGGCGAGATCAGCGCGATCATCGAGCAGATCAACGGCATCCAGGTGACCATCGCGTCCGCCGTCGAGGAACAGACGGCCACCACCCAGGAGATGAACCGGACCCTCTCGGAGGCGGCCGACGGCGCCGGGAACATCGCGGCGACCATCGCCGGGGTCTCGGACGCCACCCGGCGTACCACCGACACCATCGGCGAGACCAGCCAGGCCGCCACCGAGCTGGCCGTGATGTCCCGGCAACTGCAGGACCTGGTGGCGCGCTTCCGTTACTGATCGAGGAGAAAGACGTGCGTTCTCTGAGCATGCGGACCAGCCTGCTGGCCGCCGCGGCCGTCGCCCTGCTGGTGGCCCTGGTCGTCGGTGCCGTCGGGATCCTGCGCACCAACACCACCGCCGGGCGGGCCGAGGCCATCTACACCGAGGCCCTGGTGCCGCTGGCCACGGTCAAGGACATCCAGCAGATCATCTGGCACGCGCGGTGGGCGAGCCTGTCGAACCTGACGGCCACGGACCGCACCAAGGCCACCGCGTACGGGCAGGAGGCCACGACCTATTACGACCTGGTCACCACCAGACTCCAGGAGTACGAAGGCCTGACCGTCTCGGCCGAGGAACGCGCCGCGATGGCGACCTTCCAGGCCACCTGGACGAACTACCTCGACCTGCGCAAGCAGTCCAGCGCCCTGAAGAACGCCGGCAAGGTCCAGGAGTGGGAGCAGTTCCGCAGCACCACGTTGAACCCCGCCACCGCCCAGGCGCTCAAGGACCTCGACGCCCTGGTGGCCATCTCCCAGCGGGAGGCCACCGCGAGCGCCGCGGCCGCCCGGTCCGCGGCTGACCAGGCCCGCCTGACCATCAGCGTCGTGCTCGCCGTCGGAGTCCTCATCGCGGCGGCGTTCGCGCTGCTCGTGGCCCGGGCCCTCAACCGGCGCCTGCACGCGCTGCGCGAGGTGGTGACGGCGATGGCGGACGGCGACCTCACGGAACGGCAGCCGGACACCGGCGCCAACGAGATCGGCCAGATGTCCCGCGCGGTGCACCGCGCGGCCGGTCAGCTACGGGTCACGATGCAGACGCTCGCGGGCATGAGCTCCGGCCTGTCCGAGCGTTCCACCGAGCTGCAACAGGCCAGCCGCAGCCTCAGCGGCAGCACCGACCAGGCGTCCGTACGGGTCGGCGCGATCGACACGGCGGCCGGCGAGGTCAGCGCCGGCGTGCAGGCCGTGGCGAGCGGCGCCGAGGAGATGGGCGCCGCCATCCGCGAGATCGCCATGAGTGCCACCGACGCGGCCCAGGTGGCGGCCGGCGCGGTGGCCACGGCCTCGCACGCCCAGCAGCTCATGTCCAAGCTGGACGCCTCGTCGGCCGAGATCGACAGCGTGGTCAAGGCGATCACCGCGATCGCCGAGCAGACCAACCTGCTCGCCCTCAACGCCACCATCGAGGCCGCCCGGGCCGGGGAGACCGGCAAGGGGTTCGCGGTGGTGGCCGGGGAGGTCAAGGATCTGGCCCAGGAGACGGCGAAGGCCACCGAGGAGATCAGCCGGCGGACCGAGGTCATCCAGGCCGACACCCGCGCCGCGGTCGAGGCGATCGCCGGCATCGGCGACGTGATCGAGAAGATCAACGACTACCAGAACACCATCGCCTCGGCCGTGGAGGAGCAGAGCGCCACGACCAACGGCATGACCGGCGACCTCAACCGTGCCGCCGGCGGCACGGCGGAGATCAGCGGGCAGCTCGCCGAGGTGGTCCAGGTGACCACGGCGACCCGCGACGCCGACCAGGCCACCGAGACGACGGCGGCCGAGCTCGCCGACATCTCCGGCCGGCTGAACACGATGGTCGCCGTCTTCCGCTACTGACGGTGTTGTACCGTCCGGTCCATGCCGTCGTCCTCGAGCCCGCGGCGGTACGTGATCACCGGCGCCCCGGGGGCCGGCAAATCGACCCTCCTTCAGCTTTTGCGCCGGCACGGGTACGCCGTGGTCGACGAGGCGGCCACTGACGTCATCGCCCGCGAGCAGGCCCGGGGCAACGCCGAGCCGTGGCGCGAGGAGAGCTTCATCGCCGAGGTGGCCCGGCTCCAGCACGAACGCCAGGAGCTCCCGCCGCCCGCCGGCACCACGGTGCAGTTCTTCGACCGGTCGCCGCTGTGCACAGTCGCGCTCGCCCGCTACAGCGATCGGCCGGTGCCGCCGTCGCTGGCGAGCGAGGTCGCCCGCGTCGTGGCCGAGGGCATCTACCGGCCGCGGGTCTTCTTCGTCCGGCTGCTCGGTTTCATCACCCCGACGGCGGCCCGCCGGATCAGCTATGCGGATTCGGTACGGTTCGAGCGTTTCCACGAGCAGGCCTACCGTGAGCACGGCTTCGAGCTGGTCGACGCGCCGGCCGGGCCGCCGGAGCAGCGGGCTGACCTCATCGCCAGGGCCGTCGCGGGAGACGGCTGAGCCCGCTCCCCCGGGGTTGTCCACAGGGCGCGGAACCGGGGTCGCGGCGGCTCATGATCACACCGTATGGTGTGGCTCCCTCGGCCGCGCCGGACGCGGTCGTGTCGGTGGGAGGACCTCAACATGGCACGGTGGTCTCGGTCGAGGCTGCGCAATTACGGCATCGCGGCGGTGGCCTTGCTCGGCGGCTCGCTGCTGGTCATCCCGGCGGTCTCGCAGGCCGAGGAGCCACCGGCCCGGCCGGCGACCGCTCTGGCACCCGCGGCGGAGCCCGACCGGATCACGATGGTGCCGGGCGCGAAGGGCCGCTCGGCGTTCCAGTTCGAGCCCGGCTCCGGCGACGTCCGGGCGCCGTACGCGTTCGTCTCCACCGGCGGCACCGTGCGGGCTCAGCAGCTCGGCGGCAGCGTCACCCCGGCCGCTCAGGCCAGGACCGGCGCCCCGCAGCGCTCGGCCCAGGCGGCCGCGGCCGCCGGCACCTACAAGACCACCCTGACGGTGGACTCGCAGAACTGGACAGCCTGGAACAAATTCATCAGCCTGTGGAACCGCGACACCTGGACCTGGATGCCGGTGACGAACCCGCAGAGCTCGCTGAGCGCGACGGCCAGCCTGCCCCCGGGCAACTACTTCGTCACCATGATGTACGGCATCTACAACGTGGACAGCTACCTGCTGACCAAGTCCTTCACCGTCACCAACGCGGCCCAGACCGTCCGGCTCGACGAGAAATCGGCCAAGCGGGTGGGCTTCTCCGTCGACGACACCACCGCGCAGTCGGAGTCGAGCACGGTGTGGATCTCGCTGCCGAACGGTGACCTCATCGGTTTCGCCGGCGGGCCGAAGACCCGCAACTACGTCACCACGTCGTCCCCGCCCGGCACGACGCTGCGGGTGCACGACGTGCTGACCAAGGCCGGCTCCACCGCGCTCAAGCCGAGCCCCTACCGGTACGACCTGGTGCGCTACTGGCCGCACCCGTTTCCCGCGTCGCCGATCAGCACCGTCCGCACGGCTTCGCTGGCCAGGACGAGCCTCACGATCCGGGGGCAGGGCACCAACACCGACGGGTCGTACGCGACGGTCCCGATGACCGGCGAGTGGACCGGCGCGTACGTGCCGACGTCGATGCGGCTGCCGGCGAGCATCACCGAGTACGTGACGCCTGGGGTCAACATGGGCCGCCTGGTCGACTACGGCTCCGGCCAGTCGCTCAACCTGGGCTACCGCACGCTGCCGGCGGGCACGTCACCCGGCGCCACGGTGGGTGCCGGCCCGCTCGCCCCGACCCGCCGGCCGGGGAACGACGACTCCCGGCGCGAGGGCAGCCGGCTGTCGATCCTCGAGAACATGACCCTCGGTGACACGGCGGGCAACCAGGGCGCCGACAGCGCCGGCACCGACTCGCTGACGTTGAGCAGCGGCGGCGAGGTGCTGAAGACGGCGGAGACGGCGAGCATGACCGTGACCGTGCCGCAGGGCGAGCAGACGTACCGGCTGGACCACACGATGACGCGCCGGGTGCCGTGGTCCCAGCTGTTCACCAGGATCCGCAGCGAGTGGACCTTCACATCGGCGTGGAGCCCGGTCCCGACCCCCCTCGCGCTGATCGACCTGGACCTGTCCGCCGCCGGGCTCGACCAGCGCAACCGGGCCGCGGCCGGGCCGGTGCCGCTGACCATCAAGCCGTCGACCCGCGAGAGCTCGGCGGAGAGCACCGTCGACAAGGTCGAGTGGTCGCTCGACGACGGCGCCACCTGGAGCGAGCTGCCGCTCACCGCGTCCGGCGACGGGACCGTCGAGGTGACACCGGAGCTGCCGGCCACGGCCGCGTTCGCATCCCTGCGGGTGACCGCGGGCAACGAGGACGGCGGGGTGCTGCGCCGCACCATCCTGCGGGCGGTGGCCGGGCCGGCCACCGCGGGCGACGAGTCCGCCGGCACGACCACGATCTCGAACCTGACTGTCAATGGGGGCAGGGCGCTGCTGCCCGACCCGGATGCCGGTCCGATCGAGATCGTCTCGACCTTCACCGCGACCGACCCGTCGGGCATCGGGCAAGCCGGCCTCTACTTCTGGCACGGCGGCTACCACACGCCGGACGGGCTGGTGCCGACGAGCACCGAGTGCACCCCGGTGAACGCGACCACGGCCAACTGCACGGCCCTGGCGTACCTCTACGACGTGCGGTACTCGCTGGGCATCAACGGGCTGGCCGGGGTCTGGAACGCCGAGGTGTGGGCGACGGCGAAGGACGGCACGGGCTTCATCGACCGCAAGAAGGCGGGCAGCCTGACGATCAAGCGGACGACGCGCGTGACGGCGGACGCCACCCCTGAGCCGGTGACGAAGGGCCGCACGATCACCGTGACGGGAGCGCTGACCCGGATGGACTACTACGCCGGGTGGACCTTCCGGGCGTACCCGGCGCAGCAGGTGAACCTGCAGTGGCGCAAGGCCAACACGACCACGTGGACGACGGTCAAGACGGTCACCGCGGACGCGAGCGGCAAGCTCAAGACGACGGTGAAGGCGGGATCCGACGGCTCGTACCGGTACAACTTCGCCGGCGACGCGACGTCGTGGACGTCGTCGAGCTCCGCGGACTACGTCGACGTGAAGTGAGACAGCGGGCCGGCATGCTCCCCCTCGAGCTGCCGGCCCGCTCCGCTCCCCGCTCCCCGCTCCCCGCGCGCTGACCGGCGCCGGGAGGGTCAGGCCGGCTGGGTGAGAGGGTGGTCGGTGGCCTGGGCTCGGCGGCCTGCCGTCATGGCCATCGCGCCGAAGGTCACCACCAGCACCGCGCTGACCAGCACCGCCAGCCGGCCGACATTCGCGATATGGGCGACCGGCCACGCGACACCCGCCACGGCCAGCGCCGCCACGACCCACCCCGGCTGCTCCCGACGCAGCGCGAAGGCCGCCACCAGCAGCGTCAGCGGGAAGCACAACCCGAGCGGCTTGATCAACCCAGCCGCCGCCCCCGTCGCGTCGACCAGGTCCGTGTCGCCCAGCGACACGTGGATCGTGTTGAAACCGTAGGCGACGTTCCCCGCCACCCCGAGCACCCCCACGACCAGCAGCACCACCGCCGTAACCCCGTCGCTCCAGGTCACCAGGCGCAGCAGCACGAACGCGTACCCGGCCGCGCCCAGCACGTGCATGACGCCGGCGGCCGGGTCGTCCCAGCCGCGGGTCGCGTACAGCGCGTCCGCGACCAGATAGAGCACCGGTCCGACGAACAGCAGAGCGGTGAGCAGGCGGTCGATCGGTGATCCGGGCAGGGACCTCATGGCGGCTCCTTCGAGCTCGGCGCGGCAGGACACCCCTCACCGTCGTCCGCGCGCCGGGCCGGGGCATCCGGGTGGGCCCTGCGAAGTCATAGGGTCAGCCCTGATCACGGCGGGGGTTCGCGCTGGCACGATGAGGCGGTGACCCGTACCGCGACGCTCGGCTCGGCGGTCGGTGCCATCGTGGCCGTGCTGGTCGCGGGTGGTTCCGGCCTCGGTGTCCACGTCGGCAACCTGCACAACGGGCTCATCGCGGCCTCGTTCACCGCCGTCGGCCTGTTCGTGGTGCTCCGGCGTCCCGGTAACCGTGAGGGCCGGCTGTTCGTCGCGACCGGCGCCGCCCACGCCGTCATGTTCGCGGGACGGCAGTACGGGCTGCACCCAGGGCCGCTGCCGGGAGCGTCCTGGGCCGGCTGGCTCGGCGTCTGGCCGCTGCCGATCGTGCTGGTCATCGCCGGCGTCACCATCATGAGCTTCCCGACCGGACGGTTGCCGTCGCGCGGGTGGCGGACCGTCACCGCCGTCCTGGCCGCCGTCGGTGTCGTCCTCGCCGCGGTGTCGGCATTGTGGCCGGTCGAGTACGCCCGTACCGCCCTGGTCGCCGGCCATCCGCTGAGCCTGCCGGGTCTCGCCGCCGCCGACGCCTTCTACCGGGTCGCCCGGCCCGCCGGTTACCTGCTGTTCCAGCTGACCTGGGTGGTCTGCGTGGTGGTCCGGCTGCGGCAGGCGCGCGGCGACGAGGCCCGGCAGCTGCGCTGGTTCGCGTACGCCGTCACGGTCTCCGCCGCGGTCATGGTGCTGGGGCTGGCGGTGTGGCATTCCCCCGTGCCCGGCACGCTGACGATGCCGGTGGTCGCCGTCGCGGCCGGGGCGGCGATCCTCAAGTACCGGCTCTACGACATCGACCCGGTGATCAACAAGTCGCTGGTGTTCGGTGCGATGGCCACGATCGTCACCCTCGGCTACGTGGCCGTGGTGACCGGCGTCGGGCGGCTCGTCGACGGCAACCGTACGGTCCTGTCCCTGGTGGCCACGGCGGTGGTCGCCGTGGCCTTCGAGCCGTTGCGCCGGCGGGTCCAGCGGCTCGCCGACCGGCTCGTGCACGGGCACCGGCTCGGCCCGTACGAGTCGCTCGCCCGGCTCTCCGCCCACCTGGCCGCACCGGCCGGTGGGTTGCTCGACGGCATCTGCCGGACCGTCGCCGACGGCGTCGGGGCGCGGCAGGTCGTGCTCTACACCGGCCCGCCCGACGAGCTGCGGGCGATGTCCGTCTGGCCGGACACAGCGCCGCTGCCACCCGGGGTACGGACGTTGACCGGGCTCCCCGAGGCGAAGGCGGCGGTGCCGGTCATGCACGACGGGCGCTTCCGCGGCGCGATCACGGTGCACAAGGGTGATGCCCTGTCACCTGCGGAGAAGCAGTTGATCGGCGACCTGGCCGCGCAGGCCGGGCTGGTGCTGGAGCTGCGCGCGACGGCCCAGCGCCTGGTCACGGCCGGGGACGCCGCCCGCCGCCGGCTCGAACGGGACCTGCACGACGGGGTGCAGCAGCGGCTGGTCACCGTGGCGATGGAGCTGGGCACCGTTGTGCGGCTGGCCTCGGACGCCGGGTCCGCCGACGTCGCCGAGCGGGCCGCCGCGGTCCGGGCCCAGCTGCTGGAGACCACCGCGGAGCTGCGCGATCTGGCCCGGGGCCTGCACCCGGCCGTGCTCACCCAGGACGGTCTGGAGGCGGCGCTGGGGTTCCTGGCCGACCGGTCCGCGGTGCCGGTGCGGCTGGGTGTGACGGTCGACCGCCGGCTGCGCCCGGAGGTGGAGGCGACCGCGTATTTCATGGTCAGCGAGGGCCTGACCAACACCGCCAAGCATTCCGGCGCGGCACTGGCCTCGGTGCGGGCCGAGCTCGCCGGGGCCGGGCTCGTCGTCGAAGTCGTCGACGACGGCGTCGGTGGCGCCACGATGGTCCCGGGCAGCGGCCTGGAAGGGCTCGCGGACCGGCTCGCCACCCTCGGCGCCCGGCTGACGGTCGACAGCGGGCCGGTGGGCACGCGGCTGGCGACGGTGATCCCGTGCGGGTGATGCTCGCCGACGACGCGGTGCTGTTCCGCGAAGGTCTGGCCCGGATCCTGACCGACGTCGGTTTCACCGTCACCGGTCAGGCCGGCGACGGCGCGGGGCTGCTCGACCTGGTCCGGGCCGACCCACCGGACGTCGCGGTGATCGACCTGCGGATGCCGCCCGGGTACGCCGCCGAGGGCATCGACACGGCCGCCGCCGTACGGGCCACGGCGCCCCGGGTCGGCCTGATGCTGCTCTCGCAGTACGTCGAGGTGCACCACGCGCTCCGGCTGATGACCGACTTCGACGGCGGCGTCGGCTACCTGCTCAAGGACCGGGTCTCCGATCTCGGCGCGTTCGGCACCGATGTGCGCAAGGTGGCCCGCGGTGAGACTGTCATCGACCCGGAGCTGGTGACCCGCCTGGTCGCCCGCCGCCGCGAACGGGACCCGCTGGAGGCCCTGACCGACCGCGAACGCGCCGTGCTGGCGTTGATGGCCCAGGGGCTGTCGAACGCCGCCGTGGCCGCAGACCTGCACCTGGCGATCAAGACGGTCGAGGCCCACGTCACCGCCATCTTCACCAAGCTCGGCCTGATCCCCGCCGATCGCGAGCACCGGCGCGTCCTGGCCGTGCTGACCTTTCTGCGTGCCTGAGCCGTCACCGGCCGCAGCGGACATTGACTTGCCGCGATCGCGGCCAGATGCTGGGACTCCGCCGCCAGGGAGGGAGCGATGCAGACCCGGCTGTCCCGCACGAACGACACGGCGCTGGTCCTCGCGGCGCGCGCGGGTGATCGTGGCGCCCTGGACGAGCTCGTCCGGGCCCACCTGCCGCTGGTGTACAACCTCACCCGGCAGGCGCTGGGCGGGCATCCCGACGTCGACGACGTCGTGCAGGAGGTCATGCTGCGCATGGTGCGGCAGCTGCCGGGGCTGCGCTCCGCCAAGAGTTTCCGGCCCTGGCTGACGGCCATCACGGTGCACCAGATCGGCACCCAGCTGGCCCGTGGCCGGGTCGCCGCGGCCCGCACCGCGGACCTGGACGAGCTGGCCGGGCTGCCGGACGCCGGCGCGGAGCCCGAAGGGGCCACGCTGCTGCGGGTGGAGCTGTCGGTGCAGCGGCGGCAGGTGATGCACGCCGGGCGGTGGCTGTCCGCCGAGGAACGGACGGTGCTCGCGCTGTGGTGGCTGGAGACGGTGGGTGAGCTGACCCGGGCCGACGTGGCGGTGGCGCTGGGCGTCAAGATCGCGCATGCCGGCGTACGGCTGCAGCGGATGCGCGACCACCTCGAGACGGCCCGCTCGATCGTCGCCGCACTCGACGCCGTGCCCGGCTGCGGCCGGCTCAGTACCGTCGTGGCCGGCTGGGACGGGGTGCCGAGCCCGTTCTGGCGCAAGCGCATCGAGCGGCACCTCCGTTCCTGTCCCACCTGCGAGCCCGCCCGCGACGGCCTGCTGCCCACCGAACGGCTGCTCGCCGGATTCGCCCTGCTGCCCGTTCCCCCGACGCTCACCAGTGAGCACGTGCCGGTCGAGGCGTTCACCCGGGCCTCCCTGATCGGCCGCTGGGGTGCGGCGCTGCGGGCTCATCCGGTCGGCGCGGCCCTGACCGCCGGCGCGCTGGCCGCCGGCCTGGTCGTCACCATGGCCGGCTGGTCGAGCCTGCCCCCGGTGGCCCGCGCGGTCCTCGCCGGCTCCCCGCCACCCGTGCCGTCCCCGGCGCCGCTGCTGACGATCGGGAAGGTGTCGCTGGAATCAGCCAACGCCCAGGGGCAGTTCGTCGGGCTGTCCGCCGGCCGGGGCGTGCTCACGCCGGCCGGGGCCACCCTGGAGGTCGTCCCCGGCCTCGCCGGCCGGGGCTGTTTCTCGCTGCGCACAGCCGACGGAATGCACCTGCGTCATGCGTCCTGGCGGCTGGTGGCCGGCTTCGACGACGGCACCGCGCTGTTCCACGGCGACGCCACGTTCTGCCCGCGGCCCGGCCTGGCCGCCGGTTCGGTGGCGCTGGAGTCCGCCAACTACCCCGGCTGGTTCCTGCGCCACGTGGGCGACGAGCTCTGGGTCGACCAGCTCGACGGCAGCGCGGGCTCCCGCGCCGACAGCGCATTCCTGGTCCGTCCACCCCGCGGCTGACCGAATCTCAGCCCAGCCAGGCGACCACCGCGATGAGCGTCACCGCCGCGGCCGCCGTCGACAGCACGATGGTGTCCCGGGCGAAACCCTCACCGCGGCCGTAGCGGCTGGCGAAGACGAAGATGTTCTGCGCGGTCGGCAGGGCCGCGGTCACCACGGCCGCGAGCAGCGCCGGGCCGGTCAATCCCAGGGCATAGTGCCCGATCACGTACGCCAGCAGCGGATGAACCAGCGCCTTGAGCACGACCGCCGCCAGCCGGTCCGGCGCGTCCGGTCCCGGGCGCAGCGGCCGGCTCCCGCGCAGCGACATGCCCAGCGCCAGCAGCGTCATCGGCACGGCAGCCCCGCCCAGCAGCACGAACGGCTGCAGCAACGGTTCCGGCATGTCCCAGCCCGACACGGCCACCGCGATGCCGGCCGCGGACGCGATCATCAGCGGGTTGCGGGCCGGCATCGCCGCGAGCCGGCCCAGCGACGGCCGTTCCTCCCCGGTCGCCACCTCCAGCACGGCCAGCGCCGCCGGGCTGGCCAGCAGCACCTGGAACATCAGCACGGGCGCGATGAACGCCACGTCACCGAGCACGTAGGCGGCGATCGGGATCCCCAGGTTGCCCGCGTTGACGTAGCTGGCGGCGAGTGCGCCGACGGTCAGCTCGGCGACGCTGCGCCGCCACAGCAGCCGGGCGAGCGTGACGTACAGCGCGGCGACGATCAGGGTGCTGAGCACGAACGCGGCGAGCGCCCCGGTGAAGATCCGGCCGATCGTGGACGTGGCCAGGGTGACGAACAGCAACGCCGGCGCGGTGACGAAGAACGCGAGCCGGGTCAGCGTCTCCAGCCCGGCCGCGCCGAGCACCCCGAACCGGCCGATCAGGTAGCCGACGAGGACGAGCGCCCAGACGACGGCGAAGCCGGTGACGACCTCACGCACCCGGAAGCCGCCGTTCGATCAGATCCACAACCGCAGGAGTGTGTCATGCCGGGGTCGCGTCCTCGTCGCGCTGGTACACGTCGGGGATGTCGTCACGGTCGGCGTCGACGTTCTCCTCCTCGTAGATGCGCCGGTAGGTGCGGTTGCGCACCCGCAGGATGACCGTGGCGAACATTGCGGCGGCCAGTGAGCCGGTCAGCACGGCCACCTTGACGTGGTCGTCGAGGTCGCTGCCGAGGCCGAAGGCCAGTTCCCCGATGAGCAGCGACACGGTGAAGCCGATACCGCCGAGCACGGCCAGCCCCACCACGTCCACCCAGGCGAAACTGGCATCCAGCCGGGCCCGGGTGAACCGGGTGACCACCCAGGTCGCCCCGGTGATGCCCAGCGGCTTGCCCAGCACCAGCCCGGCCACGATGCCCACGGCGACGGGATCGCTGAGGGCCGCCCCCAGGCCGCTGAGCCCGCCGACCGCGACGCCGGCCGACATGAGCGCGAAGATCGGTACGGCGATGCCCGCGGACAGCGGCCGGAACCGGTGCTCGAAGTGCTCGGCCAGGCCCGGCCCGGCCTCGGGACCGCCGGCCTGGCGGCTGCGCAGCACCGGTACGGCGAACCCGAGCAGTACCCCCGCGACCGTGGCGTGCACCCCGGAGGCGTGCATCAGCGTCCACGTGGCGAAGGCCAGCGGCAGCAGCAGCCACCACGAGCGCACCCGCCGCTGCACCAGCACGGTGAACGCGGCCAGCGGCACCAGCATGGCGAGCAGCGGCAGCACGGCCAGGTCCGAGGTGTAGAAGACGGCGATGATGACGATGGCGAGCAGGTCGTCGACCACCGCCAGGGTCAGCAGGAACGTCCGCATCGCCTGCGGCAGGCAGCGGCCGATCACCGCCAGCACGGCGAGGGCGAAGGCGATGTCGGTCGCGGTCGGGATCGCCCAGCCCCTGCCCTGACCCGACGAGAGGTTGACCAGGGCGTAGATGACCGCGGGCACGACCACCCCACCGACGGCGGCGGCGATCGGCACCGCCGCGCGCCGGGGGTCGCGCAGGTCGCCGGCGACGAACTCGCGCTTGAGCTCCAGACCGGCGACGAAGAAGAAGATCGCCAGCAGGCCGTCGGCGGCCCACGTCGCCATCGACAGGTCGAGGTGCAGCACCTCGGGGCCTACCGTGAAAGCGCGCAGGGCTTCGTAGCCGGCGCCCCACGGGGAGTTCGCCCAGATCAGCGCGGCCACGGCCCCGGCCAGCAGCAGCATCCCGCCGATGGTCTCCTTGCGCAGGATGTCGGCGATGCGGCGGGCCTCGGGCCAGGATCCCCGGCCGAGAAGATGCGGGCCGCGGCGCGGTTCCTGCGTCATGGGCGCTCCTGTTTCCGGGGTCGGGTCGGACGTTGCCGACCAGACTTCCCGGCGCACCTGCCCGGGAGTCTAGCCGCACAAACTTTCCGGGCCCGGCGACACGGCGAACGTCACAACCGCATGAGCTCCACCGCCGCCGTCTCGGCCGCGCACGCCGCCTGCACCCCGTCGGCCAGGCCGGCGAGCAGCGCCGGTTCCCCGGCTCTCGGATCGGCCACACCGACCGCCGCGATCCGTTCCGCGATCTCGCGCAGCGCCTCCGGGCCGGCCCCGGTGAACTGCCCGAACAGCTGCTGTTCGAGCAGGTCGGCGACCGGTCCGGCGGCCCGGACGGCCCGGTCGGCCACCGCGGACCACTGCTGGGCGGCCTCCCGGAACAACGCCGCCGCCCGGGTCAGCCGCGGCTCGCCGAGCACGGTCGCCGCCTCGTCGAGGAAGTCCGCGTAGAGCGGACGGGTGGCGCCCGGGGCGGTGTACTCCAGCTCGAGGCACTCGTAGAGCCGGCGCAGGCCCAGAGCCAGTGCTCCCGGCGCGCTGAAGCGGCGGGCCCAGGCCTTGTTGGTGCGTTCGTCGCGCAGCTGCGCCGCCGGTTTCGCCATGCCGGAGAAGCCCATGTTGACGTCGAAGGCGTTGCCGAGCACCGGTCCGGTCAGGTGGGCCACCGTGGTGGCGATCGCCGCGCGCATCGCCCCGGCGAGGTCGGGCAGGCGGCCGCGCTCGACCACGCAGTGCACCGGCCGGCCCGCCGCCAGCAGCGCCCGCAGATCCTCCTCGGCCGCCTCGGCGCCGGCGCTGTGGCGCACCTCGAACGGCAGGTCCAGCCGGCCCAGCGCCGCTTGGGCCCAGGGCTCGGGATGGTGCTGCGCCACGATCGTGACGATCGGTGGCAGACCGCGGTACTCGAACACGGCGTACAGGAAGCCGATGCCGCCGGCCAGCCCGCCCAGCGTGGTCTCCGGGTAGGGAGCTCCGGTGTGCGGCGCGATGTGGCCGGCCTGGGCCAGCAGGTGCTCTCGCGGTGCTGGCCGCCGCCGAACCCCGGATAGCCCGGCAGTGCCCCGGGCGCCGGCTCGCTGCCTTGCCCGGCCTTGGCCAGGACGTGCCTGCGCGCCGTCGTGTACGACTCGCCCGCGGTCCCGGCGAGCGCGAGTCGACGGCAAGGGGGTACGGCGCACGGAGTCGCCGCCGACAGCATACTGCCCGCCGTCGCCGCACCGGGGCCGAAGGTCCCGCCTGAGACGGGACCTCACGCCCTGCCGGCCCGGTGCCCGCCGCGCGCACGATCAGGGCGGGTGAAGGGAGACCCGCCATGACGACATCGTCAATCGCCGTCGGCACCGACGGCACCTCCACCAGCGAGGCAGCCGTACGGTGGGCCGCCGTGGAGGCCGCGAGCCGGGGCGTGCCCCTGCGCATCGTGTACGCGTACGGCCAGAGCGGGGAGACCGCCGAACGGCTGCTGGCCGGTGCGGTGCTCGACGCCGCCGTCCGCCACGCCCAGTCCGCCGCGGCCGGTGTCGTCATCGGCGCCGAGGCGTTGCGCGGCGAACCGGTGCCGGCGCTGCTGGGCCTCGAGGACGTGGACCTCGTCGTGCTCGGGCACCGGGGCCGCGGCGGCTTCACCAGCCTGCTGCTCGGTTCCGTCGGTCAGCAGGTCGCCACCCTTGCGCGGGCGCCCGTGGTGGTCGTCCGCGGCCGGGCCGACGCGGCCCGCGGGCCGATCGTGGCCGGGGTCTGCGGCTCGGCGACCGACGACGCGGTTCTGGACGAAGCCTTCGCGACGGCGGCCCGGCACGGAGCCCCACTCGCCGTGCTGCGCACCTACGCCCCGCCGACCCCGCTGTGGGTGGGTGACATCCCGGTCGCCGAGGACGGCATCGTCACCCTCGACGCGGCCGCCCGCGAGCGCCTCGAGCACCAGCTGGCCCCCTGGCGCGCCGAATATCCGCAGGTGGACGCGGAGGCGGTGGTGTCGCCGGACGACGCCGGCGCCGTGCTGGTCGCGGTGTCGCACAACGCCCGCCTGGTGGTCCTCGGGCGACCCACCCACAGCGCGATGGTCAACACCCTGATCGGATCGACCGGCCTGCATCTGCTGCACCACGCCGGTTGCCCGGTGCTGGTAACGCCGCCGGCCGCCGTCGCCTCGATAGCATCAGCGAATGGTCGCGCCCAAGGGTAACGAGCAGCCGTCGCTGGGACTGACCCCGCTGTCCCGGGTCCGGCTCGACGAGCTGCTGCAGGAGATGCTGGTCCGGGTCGGCGAGGTGGTCACCAGCCGGGAACGGCTGCGCGCTCTGCTGGACGCCGTGGTCGGCATCGGCACCGACCTGGACCTGCGCAGCACCCTGCAGCGCATCGTCGAGTCGGCCTGCGCGCTGGCCGGCGCCCGCTACGGCGCGCTGGGCATCATCGGCACGGACCGGCAGCTCTCCGACTTCATCACCCACGGCATCGACCCGGCCGCGCACGCCAGGATCGGCGACCTCCCGCACGGCCGCGGCGTCCTCGGCCTGCTGATCACCGACCCCCAGCCGGTCCGCCTGCCCGACATCACGAAACACCCGCGCTCGTACGGCTTCCCGCCCAACCACCCGCCGATGCACAGCTTCCTCGGCGTCCCCGTCCGCACCCGTGACCAGATCTTCGGCAACCTGTATCTGGCCGAGAAGCAGGGCGCCGACGAGTTCACCGAGGACGACGAGGAGATCATGGTCGCCCTTGCGGCCGCGGCCGGGGTCGCCATCGACAACGCGCGGCTGTTCACGCTGGCCCAGCGGCGCGAGCGCTGGCTGTCGGCCGCCGCCGAGATCACCGGGGTGCTGCTCGGCACGGTCCGGCGTACCGAGGCGCTGCGGCTCATCGCCCGCCGCGCCCGCGAGATCACCGAGGCCGGGCTCGTGCTGGTGCTGCTGGCCGGCGAGGACGAGTCCCGCTACACCATCGAGGTCGCCGACGGCGCGGACGAGATGGTCGGCAAGGTGCTGTCGGTGGACGTGGACGCGTTGCATGCCGACGATGCCGAGCTGGGCGGCGTCGCTGACTGGCCGGGGCCCGTACCGTCGGGTCCGGTGCTGGCCGCGCCGTTGGCCGGCGCCGACATGCCGCAGGGTGTGCTGATCGTCGCCGGCGCCGCCGCCGGCGGCGAGGACGACGCCACGCTGCTGGCCAGCTTCGCGGGCCAGGCCGCCCTGGCCCTGGAACGGGCCCGGGCGCAGGAGGAACGCGAGCTGCTGGTCGTGCTGGAGGACCGTGAGCGCATCGCCCGGGACCTGCACGACGTCGTGATCCAGCGGCTGTTCGCCACCGGAATGCAGTTGCAGGGTGTCGCCCCGCACGCGCTGCGCCCGGAGGCGGCCAAACGGATCAACGCGGCGGTCGACGACCTGGACGCCACCATCCGCGACATCCGCCGGTCGATCTTCGAACTGCGCGCCCCGGTGGGCAGCTCGCTGCGCACGGAGCTGCGCGACGCGGTCGAGGCGGCCACCGTGGCCCTGGGCTTCCGGCCGACGCTGGACGTGTCGGGGCCGGTGGACAGCGCGGTGCCCGATGACGTGGTGCCGGAGCTGCTGGCCGTGCTGCGCGAGGCTCTGTCGAACGTGGCCCGGCACGCGCAGGCCGGCACGGCCCGGGTCTCGGTACGCGCGGCCGACGGCGAGGTGATCCTCCAGATCGAGGACAACGGCGTCGGCACGGACCCGGCGCTGGCCCGCGGCGGTCTGGTCAACATGAGCGAACGCGCCGGCGACCTGGGCGGCAGCTGCACCGTGACCCCGGCCGACGAGGGCGGCACGGTGGTGACCTGGCGGGTCCCGCTCGGCGGCTGAGCCTCGCCCCGGGGGATCGGAAGTCCGGGTGGTTCGGGTCTTTCGGCCCTGATCGGGGCGGGCCGGCGGGCGCGATCGTGGAGGGGAACCGACCAGGAGGTCACCATGACCGCGCACTTGTCCCAGGCCACCCGGCAGCTCGCTTCGGCCGTCGAGGCGTCCCGGCACGCTCCCTCGGTGTTCAACACCCAGCCGTGGCAGTGGCGGATCGCCGGCGACAGCATGGAGCTCCACGCGGACCCGGACCGGCAGCTCGACGCCACCGACCCCGACGGACGGCTGCTGCTGCTCAGCTGCGGCACCGCGTTGCACCACGCCCGTACGGCCCTGGCGGCGGCCGGCTGGACCAGCACGGTGGACCGGTTGCCCGATCCCGCGCAGCCGACGTTGCTGGCCCGCGTACGGCTGGGGCACGCCGTCCCGGCCGACCCGGAGGCCCAGCGGATGGCGGCGGCCGTCAGCCGCCGCCGCACCGACCGGCGCCCCTTCGGTGACCAGCCGGTGTCCGAGCAGACGCTGACCAAGCTGCGCCGGTTCGTCGAGGCCGAAGGCGCCTACCTGCACGTCGTGCCGGCCGATCAGGTGCCGGTGCTGGCCGTCTCGACCGAGCGGGCGGCCGGCGCCGAGCAGGACGATCCGGCCTACCGCGAGGAGCTGGACCGCTGGACGAACCGGCCGCAGTGGCGCGGCGACGGCGTGTCGCCCGAGACGGCGGTGGAGCCGGCTCTGCGGCGGGTGCCGGTGCGCGATTTCGCCCCCGCGGGCAACCCGGGCCTGAGCGCCGGCGCGGGCATCGACAAGGGCGCCGCCTACGTGATCGTCTTCGGGATGACGGACCGGCCCGCCGACCTGCTGCGCGGCGGTGAGGCCCTGTCCGCGCTGCTGCTGCTGGCCACGGCAGACGGGCTGGCCACCGCGCCGCTGAGCGAGGCGGTCGAGGTCGCCTGGACGCGGCATCTGCTCACCAGCCTGCTGTCGGACCTCGGCGAGCCCTACATCGCCGTCCGGCTCGGCTACCCGATCGACCGCGAACCGCTGCCGCCGCAGGCCCGCCGCTCCCCGGCGGAGATCATCCGCATCGAGCAGTAAGCGACCCGACCGTCCGGAAAGGGACCTGCCGTGATGACCTACGACCACGCCGACCTGCGGCGCGCCGCCGCCGCGGCGGTCCGGGCGCCCTCGCTGCACAACAGCCAGCCCTGGCGCTTCCGGCTGCGGGCCGGTGCCATCGAGGTGCTGGCGGACCAGCAACGGCAACTCGCGGTGGCGGACAGCACCGGCTGGGCCGTACGGATCGCCTGCGGTGCCGCCGTCACCAACGCCCGGCTGGCGCTGGCCGTCGCGGGCACTCCGGCCGAGGTCGTGCTCTGCCCCGACCGCACCGCGCCGGAGCTGCTCGCCCGGCTCACGCCCGGTCCCCGCCGACCGGCCACGTACACCGAGACCGACCTCGCCGCGGCCGTCCCCCGCCGGTACAGCAACCGCCGGCCGTTCTGGCCCGACCCCGTGCCGCCCGACGTGCGGCAGCGGCTGGTGGACGCCGCCCGCGAGGAGTCCGGCTGGCTGGACCTGCTGGTCGGGATGACCGCGCTGAGCGGCTTCGCCGAGATCGCGCAGAGCGCCGACCGGGTGCTGCGGCGCGACCTGACCTACCAGGCCGAGATGTCGACCTGGACGCATGCCGACGAGGCACCCGACGGTGTCGCCGTACCGGCCGGCGCCCCGGTGCCGGAGCCGCAGGATCTGCTGCCCCAGCGTGCCTTCTCCGACCGCCGGCGGGCACCCGGCCGTGACTTCGAGCCGGAGCCGCTGGTAGCGATCCTGGGCACGGCGGGCGACCGCCCGCACGATCAGCTCATCGCCGGCCAGGCGTTGCAGCGGGTGCTGCTGACGGTCACCGACGCGGGCCTGGCCTGCTCGATGATCTCGCAGCCGATCGAGGTGCCGGCTGCCCGCGATCAGCTGCGCCGGTCACTCGGCCGCGCCGGGATGCCGCAGATGGCTCTGCGGATCGGCTACGGCCGGCCCGGCAGCCCGAGCCGTCGCCGGCCCCTCGAGGAGGTCCTCATCGGGGACTGAAAAGCCATTCGGCCGGACCGCTGTGCAACAAACCTGCACATCATATTTATTGACTCTCATATATTGGCGGGTGAGGATTCCCTCACGGAAACAACCGTCCCCGGAGACCGCCGGAGCACTCCTGAGGATGTGTCGCACGCTGCGGTGACGCACCATACTCATGCCGTTTCCCGTGGCAGATCGACGGCCCGTTTGCCACGCCCTGCGCACTTGCCGGCGGTGTCCATTTGTGACCTTCGACGACGTCACGGTCACCACCGGAGGCGGCGGCACGCCGTCACCGACCGGCCCGGCCACTCCGCCGCCGTCGAGTCCGACGCCGACCACCCCGCCGCCCACCACCCCGCCGCCCACCACGAGCGACGTGCTCTACGTGGCACCCAACGGCAGCGCGAGCGCGGCCGGCACCCAGGTGAGCCCGACCAGCCTGGTCTCGGCGATCACCCGGGTCGCGGCCGGTGGGACGATCTACCTGCGCGGCGGCACCTACGCCTTCTCGCAGACGGTCACCATCGCGCCGGGCAACAACGGCACCGCCGGCGCCCGCAAGAAGCTGTCGGCGTACCCGGGTGAGACGCCGGTGCTGAACTTCGCGGCCATGGCCGAGGATCCGGCGAACCGTGGGCTGGCCGTCAACGGCTCGTTCTGGCACGTGTCGGGCATCATCGTGGAGCGGGCCGGCGACAACGGCATCTTCGTCGGGGGCAGCAACAACATCCTCGAACGCACGATCACCCGGTTCAACCGTGACACCGGGCTGCAGCTGTCCCGGATCGCCTCGGACACCCCGAACAGCCAGTGGCCGGCCAACAACCTGATCCTGAGCGCGGAGTCGCACGACAACGCGGACTCCGACGGTGAGGACGCCGACGGTTTCGCCGCGAAGCTCACGGTCGGCTCGGGCAACGTCTTCCGCTACGCCGTGTCGCACAACAACATCGACGATGGCTGGGACCTCTACACCAAGACCGACACCGGGCCGATCGGCGTGGTCACCATCGAGGACTCCCTGGCCTACAGCAACGGCACGCTGAGCAACGGCGGCCAGGCCGGCAACGGCGACCGCAACGGCTACAAGCTGGGCGGCGAGGACATCAAGGTCAACCACATCGTGCGGCGCAGCATCGCGTTCCGCAACGGCAAGCACGGGTTCACGTACAACAGCAACCCGGGTGCGATGACGATCAGCAACAACATCAGCATCGACAACACCGAGCGCAACTTCAACTTCGACGCGGGCACCTCGGTGTTCCGCAACAACGTCTCCTGCCGCAGCGGCAGCGGCACCAACGACCGGATCATCGGCGACGCCGACAGCTCGAACCAGTTCTGGTCGGGCACCGACGGATCCCGGTGCGCCGCGCTCAGCGGCGCGCTGGCCTGGTCCTTCGCCGCCGACGGGCGCCTCGCGGTGACCCTCGGCGGCCGGCCCGTGACGCCGTGACCAGCGGCCGGGTCCGGCGGTCTCCCCGGCGGGGCCCGGCTCCGTGCATTTCGCGGGCCTTCCGCCCCTGTTCCGCGCCCGGCCGGACGACGACACTCAGGGGGACGCACCGACGGAGGTGTCCACGATGACCGGAAGACATCCGGCGACAGCGGCCCAACGCACCGACCTCCTGCACCGGATGCTGCTGCTGCGCGGCGGCGACCAGGACGCCGCTCACCGCGGCGAGGAGGCGATCACGGTGGGCCTGCGGTCCGCGCTCGGCCCGGGTGACACCGTGGCCGACGGCCCGGTCCTGGCCGTGGAGCTCGCGCACGACGACGTCCGGCGGCACCGGCCGGCGGTGACGGTGTGCTTCGTCGGCGACGAGACGGCGCCCGGGCTGGCCACCAGCCTGGGCCAGGCGATCGACGACCGGCTGCCCGTGCTGTTCTGCTGCGCCGGCCGGCACGGGGCCGATCCGGACGGCCCCGGCGGCCTGCCGGCCGGCACGGTGGACGGCGCGGACATCGAGGCGGTCACCCGGGCGGCCCTGACGGCGGTGCATCCGGTACGGGCCGGAGCAGGCCCGCGGCTGCTGCACCTGCGCACGTACGTCCTGGCCGACAGTCCCCGGCACGACCCCATCCGGATCCTGGCCGACCGGATGCGCACCGACCATCAGCTCGACGACAACGCCCTCGCGGCCATCGAGAAGCACGTCGCGGGGCAGCTCGGCGGGCATCGGGGCCGCTAGGGTCGGCGGATGCCCACCGTGCCGCCGATCCCCGGCTCCGTCCTGATCCGCCGCGGCGGCGACACGGTCGCCGAAACCGTCAGCGAGGGTTGCACCGCCCGCACCCGGTTCCAGATCGCGTCGGTGAGCAAGCAGTTCACCGCCGCGGCGGTCCTGCTGCTGGCCGAGCGCGGCATGCTCGGCCTGGACGACCCCATCGGGCGCCGGCTCGGCGGCTGCCCATCGTCGTGGCAGGACATCACGCTGCACCACCTGCTGACCCACACCTCCGGGCTGGGCCACTGGCCGGACCACCCGATGATCGACCCGGCCGAGCGGCTGGAGCCGGCCGAACTGCTCAAGACCTTCCACGACGTGCCACCGCTGTTCCGGCCCGGCGCCGGCTGGCACTACAGCAGCCCGGCGTACGTGCTCCTCGCGCACGTCGTGCAGCAGGCCGCCGGAAGCCCGTACCGGAAGTTCCTCGCCGAGGAGATCTTCGGCCCGCTCGGCCTGGCCGACACGTTCGCCGGCGCCCCGGGTGACCGCCCGGACATCGCCCGCGGGCACGGCCGGGACGGCGGCCCGGTCCTGTCGTGGGAGCTGGACGTGACGGGCATGGGTGCCGGCGACATCTGGTCCACCGCCGCCGACCTGCTCACCTGGATCGACGGCCTGCGCGCGGGGCGGGTGCTCGGCGACCGGTACCGCACGGCCATGCTCAGCGAGCAGGCTCCGACGGGCGGTGCGGAGGACGCCCGCGGTTACGGTTACGGCTGGTTCGTCGGATCGACGGGCGGCCACGCATGGTTCCACCACTCCGGCGAGAACCCCGGCTTCCGCGCCTTCGACGCCTGCGTGCCCGGGCTGGACTGCCGGATCGTGGTGCTCAGCAACTCCGAGTCGACCGACGCCACAGCCCTCACTCCCCTGTTCGGCCTCGCGCTCAGCTGGGGGTGAGGAGACAGAACTCGTTGCCTTCCGGGCCGGCCAGAACCGTCCAGGGAACGTCGCCCTGGCCGATGTCGGCCGGTGTCGCGCCGAGCACCATCAGGCGCGTGACCAGCTCCGCCTGGTGGGCCGCCGAGGTGGTGGCGAGGTCGACGTGCACCCGGGTCTTCGCCGTCTTGGGTTTCCGGGAGGCGACGAGGTCCACGCAGACAGCGACGGGGCCGGGGTGGACGAACGTGGCCCCGCTCCCGTCGTCCTGCTGCCGGCTGTTGCCGACCTCGGTCGCCGACGAGGACAGGCTGGTGGTCGCGCTCAGAATTGGGGCGTGCACTAGCCTCCTGCCATGATCCGCACTTCTCGCGCGGGCCGGCGCAACCGAGGAACAGGCCGCCGGCGACCTGCACACCATCATTTTCGGCCGCGTGGCCGCGTCACAACGCGCCATCTTGTCGGAGGATCCGGCGCTTCAGGAGGCTGGTGAGCGGCTGGTTCCGATCGGCAAGCAGGCCCTCGACCTCTTCGTCGTGCAGGAGGCGACCGCTGCCGAGATGGCGCCCGAACTGCGACAGCTGGAGGACGCCCGGCTCAGCATTGTCGCGGCGTGCACGGACCTGTTCGGGCCTCAGCCGTGGGAGTTCGCCGCCTTGCCGTCGCCCGAGGCCAGTCGCTGACCGGACGCGGACCTCGCTTGGGCATCTGCGTCTGCGTCTGCGTGTTCGCGGGAGTCGGGTGCGGGGTCATGGACGCCGGAGAGGAGGGCCAGGCGGAGTCTGGTCTCGTCGGTGGTTTCGGGGGCTGCGGTCAGGATCACGATTTTGAGCTCGGCCTCGCCGTCGGTCATGACGTCGCAGTCGACTTCGATCGGGCCGACCGTTGGGTGCTGGACGACTTTGTGGTCCTCGCGGTGGGTGCCGACTGCGCCGGCGGCCCATAGTTCGGCGAAGCGTTTGTTGCCCTCGGTGAGTGAGCGGATCAGGGTGGTCAGCCGGGTGTCGTTCGGGAAGCGGCCGGTTGCGCGGCGCAGGTCGGACACGATGGCGGCGTCGACCGCGTCGGGGGCGTACGAGATCACCGGCCATTGCGACAAGCGGGGCCGGTCGCCGCCGACCGGGAAGGTGTCGCGGGCGAAGTTGCGACGTTCCCGTGGTGCCGACGACGGGTCGCCGAGCAGGGCCGCCCAGCCGCGGTTCCACCAGATCAGCTGCCAGTCGGCGGCGAAGACGCCGACGGCCGCGTCGCCGAGGCGGTTCAGGACGCGCTGGACGCCCGGCGGAATGTGGTCGGAGATCTCGCCGTCGGCCGGCGGGACGAGCCCCGCCAGCCGGTACAGATGGTCCCGCTGCGCGTTCGTGAGTTGCAGGGCCCGGGCGAGCGCGGCGACCACCTGCGCCGAGGGTGTGGTGAACCGGCCCTGTTCCAGCCGCACGACGTAGTCGACCGAGATTCCGGCGAGTTCGGCGAGTTCCTCCCGGCGCAGCCCGCTCGCGCGGCGCGAACGGCCGCTCGGCAGGCCCACCGCGGACGGCGTGAGCCGGTCGCGCCAGGCGCGCACGGTGGCGCCGAACTCCGTCCCGTGAGCGGTCATGGCACCGATTGTGCCTCGCGGCCCGGCACCCAGGGGTGGTAGCCGTTTTCCTACCGTCGGGCCTTCCCTGGCGCACGTCGCGGCGCGGGCAAACCATGGGCGCATGACGATCACTTTCATCACCGGGGCCAACAAGGGCCTCGGCTACGAGACCGCCCGCCGCCTCATCGCCCACGGCCACACTGTGCTGCTCGGCGCTCGCGACGCGAAGGCCGGGACCGCGGCGGCCGCGAAACTCGGCGCCCGCTTTGTGCAGATCGATGTCACGGACGACGAGTCGGTGGCCGCGGCGGCCGCCGACATCGAGCAGCACGAAGGCACTGTCGATGTGTTGATCAACAACGCCGGCGTGGCCGGCCCGCACGGTGACCCGAGCGGCCTTACGGGTACGGACATCCTGAACGTGCTCGACGTCAACGTCGTCGGCGTGGTGCGGACCACCACGGCGTTCCTGCCGCTGCTGCGACGCTCGGCCGATCCGGTCATCGTCAACGTCAGCAGCTCGATGGGCTCGCTGGCCGCCACGCATGATCCGTCGCGCGCCGAGTCCCAGGCGATCGCACCCGCGTACACGGCGTCCAAGGCAGCGCTCACCATGCTCACGACCCAGTACGCCAAGTCGCTGACCGGCATCCGCATCAACGCCGCCGACCCGGGTTACACAGCCACGGATCTCAACGGCAACAGCGGCCCGCAGACCGTCACCGAGGGCACCGACGCCGTCGTCGGCCTCGCCACTGAGGGGCCGGGCCACGGTTCCGGGCGTTTCGTCGACCGTACCGGTGAGATCGCCTGGTCCTGAACCGCCGGACCGCCGGCGGGCGACCTCAGTCGGTGAGCAGCAGGGTGTGGACCGAGGTGATCAGGCCGTCGGCGACCAGCGCGATGTCGGCGCCGCGGACCACGGGTGCGGCGCGCTCGGGGCCGAAGCTCCACGCGAGGTAGCCGAGGTCCTGGGTGACGCGCACCGGGCCGTCGGCCACGAAGACGAAGCCCGGCGCGTCGTCCAGGATCTTCTGCGCCTTCGCGTCCAGCGCGTCGTGGCCCTCCACCGTCTCCTCGGGGTCGGCGAAGCGCACGCCGGGAGCGTACGTGCGGGCAATCGCGGCCCGGCGGCGTTCGCCGTCCCGCTCGTTGAAGACCTCCAGCAGGTTCGCCTGCATGAGCTGCTCGATCGTCGCCATCGTGCACTTCCCTCCGGCCGGCGCGCCCGGCTCGGGCGCGTACCGGTGCCGACGATATATGACGCGTCATGCAATCGGTAGGGTGGCTGCGGTAGGTTCGTGCGGTGGTGGACGAGGCGGCGGGAACCGGGAGCCTGGACCCGGTCGAGCTGAGGGCCTGGCGCGGGCTCATCGAGACCACGCCCCTGCTGCGGCGGCGTCTCGACCAGCTGCTGATGGCGGACTCCGGGCTCACCGGCAGCGACTATCCCGTGCTGGTGACCCTGCACGAGCGCGGTGACCGGCCGTGTCGTTCGACCGAGCTGGCCGACCTGATCGGCTGGGAGCAGTCCCGGCTGTCGCACCATCTGGCCCGGATGGAACGCCGCGGCCTGATCCGGCGCGTCCGTCACCACGCCGACAACCGCGTCGCGGAGGTCCACCTGACCGACGAGGGTCGCAGGGTCTTCCTGAACGCGGCCAAGGGTCACTCGCGGGCAGTCCGGGAGCATTTCGCCGACGTGCTGACCGTGCCGCAGCTGGAAGCGTTGGCCGAGATCATGGAGACCCTCCAGCGTCACCTCGCGCCTCCTGCTGCGGCGGACTGACCACGGACCCGGGATCGCTGCCGGGCCGCACCAGCCCTGACTCGTACGCGAAGACGACGGCCTGCACGCGGTCGCGCCGCAGGAAGCCGCTCGCCCCGGCCTGGAGCGCGGCAAACGCGTCCTCGTCGGTGTCGGACGGCGCCTGGCCGAACCGCCGCTCTCCGTGCAGCTGCACCGTTAGCGTCGGACCATGAGCCATTCGCTATGGCGGTCCTGGTGGATTCCGGTAGCCGGCGCACTGATCCTGGCCAGCAGCTTCGGACCATGGTGGGTGCTCGAGCTGGCGGCGGGCGGCCGGCTCGCCGATGACCACGGCAGTCAGCTCGACGCGGTATCGGCCTGGCAAGGGCCCGAGCGGTGGACATCGGCGGTAGGTCTCGCGCTGGCCGTCGCCGTCGTCTGGACCGGATGGCGGGTGCTCGCCGGTGGCGTACCCGATTGGCTGCGCGGAGTCCTGATCCTGGTCAGCGTGGCTCCGACCGTGCTGACCGTGCTTGAATGGCAGGCCATCCCGCCGTTGCCGCCCCTGCCGCCGACACCGCGAGCGGAGCTCTCGGTCGACGCTGTGGCCCGGCCCGGGGAGGCGTTCACCCATCCGGGGATCGACCCGGACCGGCTGTACCGGGACGATGCTTCGGTCCTGTCCCGGCAAGGACCCGGCTGGGGGCTCTACGCCGGAACGGCGGCTCTGGTCCTGCTGACTGCGGGCCTCCTGGTCAGCGGCAACCATGAATCGCCGCGTCCGGCGCGCTAGGAGAACCCGAAGTCGGGATGCCGGGGGCCGCCCAGTTCGACGGAGATGGTGTCGACCAGCGCACGGTGGGCCGCGCTTTCCGGCGGCGACCGATCGGCGTCGTCGCCGTCAATCGCGGCCTCGTCCGCGAGGAAGGCTGATCCGGACAGCTGGAGCAGAAGATCCGTCCAGCGCGGCCCGGTCAGCGTCATCCGGGCGTTGGTCCGGGCCACGTTCGTGCCGGCGCGCAGCAGGCGCTGCTGGCGGCGGGTCAAGGTGACCGCGTAACCACGGTCGGGACGCAGCCCGAGCTCGTTCAACGTCTCCAGGCTGACGTCGCCCAGCCCGCGGTAATCCACCGCGTTCGCGGACACCGTGAATTCACACCAGGGTGACCAGTCCTCTTCCTCCTCGGCCGGGTCGTCGAACCCGGGGCCGCCAGCGGTAGCTGGCACCCGGCGCCAGTTCGCCCGGGCCGAAGTCAAGCAACCGGGAACCGAACCTGGCGACGGTACGGCTGCCGTCGAGTGGGCCGTACTGCCAACAAAGCTGGGCTGGCTCGCGAGAGTGTGACCAGCGGTGAAATCGGTCGAGTGAGCGTATCTACGGCTGGGAAGCCGGCCGCGCTCCTCGCCGGGCGAGGCGGTCCAGGTAGTCGAGCAGCTTCACCTCGCTGCGCCCCAGGCGTTCACGCTCCGGTACCGGTAGCTCGGCCAGAACATCCGTGAGGTGTTCGGTCCGGGGCACATGCGCCATCGCGCCCGAGTACTCGCGACAGATGGAACACCAGGCCAGGCTGACGCAGCGCTCGTAAAGCCTGTCGGAGGGTGGGTAGTAGCGGTAGGTGTAGGAACGGATCTCACCCTGACATGTGGCACCTCGTCCTGGACGAATGTCATGGAGCGTGCTCACCTTGGACCACGTCCATCTGGCATCTCTCCGTGAAGTGACGCCGATGCGGTCGTCACTGCTACTCATCGCGGCTCGCATGTGAATTGTCCGCGAGGATGTTCACGCCCGGCGGTCGGCAAGGATCCGGCTGAACATCGCGAGGTAGCTGTCATGAGCCAATGCCAAACCTACGAGTGCGTCTTCCGTGAAC
The DNA here is from genome assembly GCF_055586185.1 of Actinoplanes sp. NPDC051405. Lineage (NCBI taxonomy): Bacteria > Bacillati > Actinomycetota > Actinomycetes > Micromonosporales > Micromonosporaceae > Actinoplanes > Actinoplanes sp. NPDC051405. Next base: position 162,160 of record NZ_JBVJIR010000014.1, on the reverse strand, counting down.
CACTCGATGGCATCATGCTCGTCCGGCGCCGCGTTGACCGGAGACCCTGTCCACGCTTCGATCACCCAGATCTGCATGTCAGCCGTGTCGGCATGAACTTCGTGCGCGGGCGGCCCCGACGGCGTCGCGATGTCGATGCCCAGTTCCTCTCGGAGCTCTCGGGCCAGTGCCGTGCCAGGCAGTTCTCCAGGCTCCACGTGGCCGCCGGGCAGATCCCAGACGTCGGGATACCAACGGCGGTGGGGAGATCGGTGACAAAGCAGGACCCGGCTGCCGTCCAGCAGCAACGCTGCGACGACGCGAGCCTTGGGCGATTCTTCCGCGGAGATCGACACGGGCGCATCCTGCCACCCCTCGCGAAGCGACGCTGTGCCGTGAAAGCGGACCGGCGCAATCAACGAACAAGGGTCGTCACGGTGGCCTGATGCTCGACCGCCCAGTTCGCGACCTGTGAGAGTGGGCCGAGCAACGCCTGCCCCGACGTAGTCAAGGCGTACTCCACAGAGGGCGGCACGGTCGGGTGGACCGTGCGGAGCACGAGCCCGTCGGACTCCAGCGCCCGCAATGTTCGGGTCAGCATTCGCTGGCTGACGCCCTCTATCCGCTGGTGCAGTTCGTTGAAGCGGTGCGGTCGCTCGCCGAGGAGCACCAGGGTCAGCAGCGACCACTTGTCGCCGAGGCGGTGGAAGAGCCCGGTGACCGGGCACGCCACGTATTCCGCGACCGGCACCTGCTTGGCCAGGGGCGTCTCGACCAGCGAAGGAACAGCGGTGTTCCCACCAGACATTCAAGTGCCTTCTTTCGTACGGATCACAGAGCCGCGACAGTGACACCTGTCCACCATGACAGAGGAGGCGTACGTGCCCACAGCACACATTCCCAGCATGCTCATCGCCGGCGTGGGGCCGGGGCTCGGTCTTGCCGTCGCCCGGCGGTTCGGCCGTGAGGGACATCCGGTCGCCCTGCTGTCACGCCACCCGGACCGGCACGAGTCCTACCTGGCCTCGCTGCGTCAGGACGGCATCACCGCGATCGCCGTTGCTGCCGACATCACCCAGCCCGACCAGGTACGCGCCGCCGTCACCGCCACGAGCGAGCAGCTCGGCCCGATCGGTGCCGTGTACTACGGACCGGGCGCCGCTGACCCGACCGCGCGACCGGCGCCGATCCTGCAGGCGGCGCCGGATGACGTGTCGGCGGCGGTGCACACCTTCGTCCGTCCCGCCGTTGACCTCACCGCGCTGGTGCTGCCCGGCATGCTCGAACGTCGCAGCGGCACGCTGCTGTATGTCGCGGGCCTGGGTGCCGTCGTTCCGCTGCCCGGCATGGGCGCCCTCGCGGTCGCGTCGGCGGCGCTGCGTACGTACGCCCTGAGCGTGAACGCCGCCCTGGTCGGCACCGGTGTCTACGCGGGGGCGCTGGTCATCGGCGGGCTCGTCGAGCGTGGCGACATCCACCGGCACGCCGTCGCCGCGGTCGGGCCGGCCGTAGCCGCCGGTTTGCCCACGCTCGACCCGGACACGATCGCCGACACCGCCTGGGAGCTGTCGGCAGGCCGGGACGGTTCGGAGGCGACCTTCAACGCCCTCGGGGCTGACTCTGTGCACGTCTAGGTGGTCAGGCCGAAGCGTTCGACGATCTCCGGCAGCCACTCCGGGTCGCCGAACTGCAGGCCGTAGCGCTCCGCGAGGTCGCCGCCCTCCTCGGCCGCGGCGGGTCCGGCCGCGATCAGCTCGGCCACCTCGCGGAAGAAGTGCTCGAAGCCGGCCGGGGTGATGATCTCGATCATCCGGGCCGGGACCGTGCCGGCGTTCCACATCGCGTGCAGTTCGCCTCGAGGTTTGGTGATGTAGCCGCCGGGGCCGAGTACCACCTCGCGGTCGCCTGAGCGGAAGCCGATCTCGCCCTCGGTGACGATCGAGTATTCGTCCTCGCGGGTGTGCATGTGGGGTGCAACCAGCGCGCCTACCGGGAACGGGTGCTCGACGATCGCCAGGGCGCCGCCGGTGTCCTCGCCCCAGAGCTTGAAATGCACGCCGATGTCGCCTAGTTCGCCTTTGCGGCCGGCTCCTGGGTGGACCACGGTCAATGGTTTTGGTGTCGTCATTTGATGTGCTTACCGCATCCTTCTCCTTGGCGGCCAGCGGATTCATCGGTTCGCTTGCGGGTGGACGGTTGGGGGGGGGGGGGGGGGGGGGGGGGGGGGGGGGGGGGGGGGGGGGGGGGGGGGGGGGGGGGGGGTAAAACGCGGGCCTATATCTCTCTCCTCGGGTGTAAAGGAAAACCGCCCAACCC
>NZ_JBVJIR010000014.1:89209-159855 GCF_055586185.1 Actinoplanes sp. NPDC051405 | reverse complement strand
ATGTCTGTCTCTTTGCTGGTGGGGGTCGGGTCGGCCCCCCCCCCCCCCCCCCCTCCCCCACCCCCCCCCCCCCCCCCCCTCCCCCCCCCCCCCCCCCAACCTTGCATGGTTTCCTGTTCCGGCTTCGGTTTTGGTTGCTCGCTGCTGGTTGCGGCGCTTCGTGGGTGATCCCCTTGCGGTTGGTGGTCTGGCTGCCGCGCTGTGGTCTTTGTAGGGGATTTTGTCGGGCAGGCCGGCGTGGGTGGTGGGTCTTGCGGACGCACCTCGCCGGTTGCGGTCAGCGGGGGTTGCGGTCAGAAACGTGGGGGACGGCGGGCGGCGGGCGGCGGGGCGGCGGGGTGGCGCAAGAATCGTCAAGGTTTTGGGGGTGGGTGGTTGTAGCGTTCGGTCGTGTCGTTGCGTACGCGGGAGTTGCTTCGGCTTCTTGCTGTTGTCAATTCGCGGTTGAATGAGGACGTTTCGTTGCCGGTGCTGGCGGAGTGGGCGCATCGGTCGCGTTTTGACTTGCATCGTCGGCTTCGGCGGCTGACGGGTCAGACGCCGAAGGCCTACACGACGCGGGTCCGGCTGGCTCGCGCTGCTGGTGATCTGGTGGCCGGCGATCGTCGGGTGTCGGCGATCGCGTTCGATTACGGGTTCGGCAGTCATGAGGTCTTCACGCGGACTTTCACCCGCCACCTGGGGCGTAGTCCGCGGAGCTACCGGGCCCGTGGGCTACATGTGCGCGGCCGGCACGTCGCCGTTGTGCATGCGTCGACGGTGCGTTCGGCGGCGCCCTGCATCAGCCTCTATCGCATGAGCACCATCGAGAGGAAAACCGTTGTGGCCCTTGATATCTCGGTTCGTGACCTGCCTGCCGTCCACGCCCTTGTGATACGTCGTCGGGTGACGCGTGATGAGATCGCGGCTGCGCTCGGCGAGAGTCTGCCGAAGGTTTTCGACTACGCCCAGCGGCATGGGCTGGCGATCGCCGGGCCGCCGTTCGCTCGCTATCCGGAAGTGGGGATGGGGTCGCTCGTGATCGAGGGTGGCATAACGATTGCCGCGCCCTCGTCAGCGGCGCTCGATGAGGGGATCGAGGCGCTTGTCATTCCAGCGGGTCGGGCGGTGGTGACCGTTCATCGCGGGCCTTACGACAGCCTGTCCGAGTCCTACGAGCAGATCGAGAGGTGGATGCGTGAGCAGGGACTGTCCGCGGCCGGAGCGCCCTGGGAGACGTATCTGACCGATCCGGGCGAACGTCCGGATCCGGCGACGTGGGAGACGGAGATCGTCCAGCCTGTTCGGTGACCGCCCGCGGCCGGCCGGGTCGCCGGCACGTGTGAGCGGCTCAGCCGGCCATTAGTGCGCGGGCCAGGAGTTGCACTGCTGCGGTCAGGGCGGCCCGGGGATTGTCCTGCCAGTTCGGCGTCAGTGGCTCGAGCGTCGTGGACAACGGATACCGGCTTCCCAGATCGGGGATCTCCCGCCTGGTTGCCTCGGCCAGCTCCAGCCAGGCCGTGACGCCCTCCTGGTTCATTCGCCGGTACGCCGCAGTCGTTCCCGCAGTTGCGCGCACGGTCGCATACAGCATCGTTACCGCCGTGGGACGTGCAGCTGGCGGGACTGCCCAATCGTCAAGGATCCGCAGCAGGCGTTCCAGCCAGTTCTGCTCGTGCGGTCCTTGGGTGGCCTGGGACCACGGCCGTTCGGTCAGCCACGGGTGCGCGACGTACACGTCGGAGAGTGCCGTGGCCCAAGCCTGGAGGTCGTCGGTGAGGGTTGTGCCCGGGCCTGTCCATTGCGGCATCGCCGAGGCCTGGTCCTGCATCAGCGCCAGCAGGTCTTCCTTGGAGCCCACGTACGGGTAGAGCGCCATGGCGGTTTTGCCGAATCGGGCCGCGACCGCACGGGTGGACACCGCCGCCAGTCCGTCGGTGTCGGCGATCGTGATGCCGGTCGCCACGATGTCGTCCAGGTCGAGTTGCTGGCGGGGGCCTCGGCGCGGGGTCGGCAGGGTGGTGCCGTGGTGCCGCCAGAGCCGGCGGACATGGGAGTTCACATTCATAGTCCTTACAGCGTATAGTGTTTTCATGGTCACCGCGCAGCTGCATGACGAATCCCTGCTCGACGTGTCGGTCCGCGGCGACGGGCCCGCCGTTCTCCTGCCCGTCAGCACCACCCTCATCGAAGGCCAGACCGCCGATCAGATGCGGGCCTGGGGCGCCGATCCGCATCTGGGTCACCGGCTCGCCACCGGGCTCGCCGACGCCGGCTTCCGGGTGATCACCGCCGACTACGAGGGTCATCTCGCCGAGCGTCCGAAACCCCGTACCCTCACCGCCCCGGCCGTCGCGGCCGACCTGCTCGCCGTGGCCGATGCGGCCGGGGCCGACCGGTTCGCCTATTACGGCTATTCCTGGCTCGCGCTCGCCGGTCTGCAGCTCGCCACCCGCACGGACCGGGTCGCGGCGCTGGCCATGGGCGGGTTTCCCCCTCTCGGCGGCCCCTACGGTCCGATGCTCACCGTCACCCACGCCGCTCATCGCGAGGCTCTCGCCCGACAAGGAAAGCCGCCGCGCGCCGTCGAGGTGCAGCCGGGCGACTGGGACGCGGCCGAGAGCACCCAGTCCCCCGAGCAGACCCAGCAGTACGTCACCCTCTACGAGTCCCTGCGCGGCTTCGACGAGCAGGCCGCACTCGACCGGCTCGGCATGCCCCGGCTGGTTTTCGCCGGCGCCGAGGACAACATCCGCTACGGGCCGCGGTGGGACAACGCGTACGTGGCGATCGCGGATGCCGTGCGGGAGCACCGCGATGAACTGGTCAAGCGTGGCTGGACCGTGGAGTTGCCGCCCGGCGCCGATCACGTGAGCGCCATGCAGGCGGATCGGGTGCTGCCCCTCCTGGTGCCCTGGCTGCGGGAGCACTGGTGTTGACTCGGCAGCATGGATCGCCGACTCAGCAGCATCGCGCATTCACATCATCCGATCGCGGCCCCGATCCTCGGGGTCAACGTCAACCGGCTGCTGCGCCGGGCCGGCCGGCAGCCGGCGGCCCGGATCCTCGATCTCGGCTGCGGTGAGGGCGCGTGGGCCCTGCAGGCCCTGGCCCACTACCCGGACGGTCACGCGGACGGCGTCGACATCGACCGGTACGCCCTGGAGCGCGCCGCCACCGCCGCAGCCGACCGTGGCCTCGCCGACCGCCTGACCCTGCACGAACGCGACGCCCGCGGCTACGTGCCCGACGGCGACTACGACCTGGTGCTGTGCGTCGGGTCGACCCACGCCTTCGGGGGCTTCGCCGAAACGCTCGAGCTGGCCGGGCGGCACGTGCACCCCGACGGCGTGCTGCTGGTCGGCGAGTGCTTCTGGGAGGCGCCGCCGCCGCCCGGGACGCCGGCCGCGCTCGGCGTCAAAGCCGAGGACTACACCGACCTGGCCGGCCTGGTCGACACCGCCGAGCAGGCGGGCTGGGCACCCGTGTACGCCCACATCAGCGACACCGCCGAGTGGGACGACTACGAGTGGTCGTGGACCGGCTCGCTCACCGAGTGGGCGCTCGACAACCCCGGCCACCCCGACGCGCCGGCCGCCCTCGCCCTGGCCCGGGAGCACCGCGAGCAGTGGCTGCGCGGCTACCGCAAGGTGCTCGGCTTCGCGACCCTGGTGCTGCGCCGCCACTAGAAGTCGAGCAGCTCGACGCACACCTGCGCGGTGTCGCCCTCGTCGAGGCCCTCGGCCTTGCGGACGGCCCGCTTGACCGGCAGCACGTACGCGTCGCGTTTGCTGTCCGGGAAGATCGACGTGGTCCAGACGCTGCCGCCGACCGTGACCCGGACGCGCACCGACCCGAAGCCGCGCGCCTGCCCGGCGGACAGCTCGCGGATCTCCTCGGACGCCTCGACCGGCAGGCTGACAAAGGTCCAGCTGTCGAGCCGGCGGGCATCCCAGTTCCACAGCTCGGCCGCGAATTCGACTTTCACGTCCCGGAGCATCGCACGAGGGTCCGACAAGACCGCTGAGGTTGCCTTTCCGCACGTCTTCGCCGAGCATCGACGGCATGCCCAAGATATCGAGCATCATAGATGTTACCGTTCGCCGAACCCCGCTCGCCGCGGTGGTGCTGGCATCGCTGGTGCTGGCCTCGCTGTTCGTCGCCAGTCCGGCGGCCGCGGCCCCGGCACCGTGGACCGGCGCCTGGGCGACCAGCCCGCAGCGCGAGAGCGGCCCGGCGTTCGCCGAGCAGACCCTGCGCATGCTGGTGCATCCGACCCTCGGCGGCTCGGCGGTGCGGATCCGGCTGAGCAACGAGTACGGCGACGAGGACGTCACGTTCGGCAAGGTGAGCGTGGCCCGCGCGGTGGCCTCCGGCGCGCCGGACCTGGTCAGCGGCACCAGCCGGCCGGTCACCTTCCGTGGCCGCGGCTCGGTCACCGTGCGGACCGGCACCCATGTCTTCAGCGATCCGGTCCCCCTCGGCGTCGCGTACGGCCAGGACCTCGCGGTCGACCTCTACGTGACCGCCGGCGGCGACGCGGCCGGGATCACTGGGCACGACGCCGCCCAGGGCACCCAGTTCGTGGCGGCCGGCAACCACGCCGGCGGCCCGGGCGCGTCGTTCACCGGCACCGTGAACTCGTGGTTCTGGCTGAACGGGGTCGACGTACGGGCGGCCCGCGCGGTGCCCGGCAGCATCGTGGCGCTCGGCGACTCGATCACCGACGGCGCGTACACGACCTGGAACGGCAACGACCGCTGGACCGACGTCCTCGCCGCCCGGCTGCAGGCGCTCCCGCCGCGCCGGCAGTTCGGGGTGCTCAACCAGGGCATCGGCGGCAACCAGATCCTGACCGACCGCACGGACTGCTGCGGCGCTGGCACGAGCGTCTCGGCGCTGAAGCGGGAACGGCAGGACGTCCGGCTGCAGACGCGCGCCCGCTACCTGATCCTCGCCGAGGGCATCAACGACATCGGCTACCACGCGGACGCCGCGAGCCTGATCGCCGGGATGACGACCATCGCCGGCCGGGCCCGCCGGGCCGGGATCAAGGTCATCGGGGCCACGATCACCCCGTACGGCTGCGAGTCGGGCTGTTTCGGCCCCGAGCAGGAAGCCACCCGCCAGCAGGTCAACGCGTGGGTCCGGACGAGCGCCGTGTTCGACGGGGTGGCCGACTTCGACGCCGCCATCCGGGATCCGCAGGAGCCGGCCCGGGTGCTGCCGGCGTACCAGGCCGACCCGCTGCATCCGAACATCGCCGGGCAGCGGGCCATGGCCGAGGCGATCGACCTGGGCCTGTTCCGCTGATCCTGGACGGGATCAGCGGATCCTGGCGCCGTACACGTGGTCGACCGTCATGGTCATCAGGACCCGGCGGTCGGCCACCATGACGGACCGGTACTCGGCCCAGTCCGGATGCTCGCCGGCGGCGCGGCGGTAGTAGTCCACCAGGGCCTCCACCTCCGGGCCCTCGGGGTCCGAGCCCGGGCCGACGAGGGTGGCCACGCCCTCGGCGGTCGCCCAGGCCCAGCCGTCCGCGCGGGTGACCTCCAGCGTGGCGCGCGGGTCGCGCCGCAGGTTCGCGGTCTTGGCCCGGCCCTCGGTCATCGAGACGTGGATCAGGCCCGTCCCCGGATCGTAGAAGGGGGTCACCGGGGACAACTGGGGACGGCCGTCCGCCTTGATCGTCGCGAGGATGCCGAGCCGGCTCTCGGCGAGCAGCGCGCGAGGGTCGAACGGCGCGGCTCCGGTGGGAGAAGTCATGGCCCCATCATCAACCCTCGGACCGGTGCGGCGGGGCGTGCCGGCCTCGCCTGAGGCTGCGTTAAGGTCGGCGAATGACGTACGACGTCGCCCGCGTCCGGGCCACCTACCCCGCCCTGGCCGAAGGCTTCGCCCACCTGGACGGAGCGGCCGGCACCCAGGCCGCCGGGCCGGTCGTCGACGCCGTGGCCGGCACCCTGCGCCGGGCGGTGTCCAACCGCAGCGTGGCCTTCGAGCCGGGCCGCCGGGCCGGGGAGATCGTCGCCGCCGCCCGCGCGGCGGTCGCCGACCTGGTCGGCGGCGACCCGGGCGGGGTGGTCTTCGGGCCCAGCGCGACCGCATTGACGTACGTGGTGGCGCGCACGCTGGCGCAGTCGTGGCAGCCCGGTGACGAGGTGGTCGTGTCGCGGCTCGACCATGACGCCAACGTGCGGCCGTGGGTCCAGGCGGCCGAGGCTGCCGGGGCGACCGTGCGCTGGGCGGAGTTCGACGCCGACAGCGGGGAGCTGCCCGCGAAGCAGTACGCCGACCTGGTCGGTCCGCGTACCCGGGTGGTGGCGGTGACCGCGGCCAGCAACGTGACCGGCGCGATGCCCCGGGTCCGGGAGATCGCCGACCTGGCCCACGCGGCCGGCGCGCTGGTCTACGTCGACGGCGTGCACGCCACCGCGCATGTGCCGACCGATGTCCGGGAGCTCGCCGCCGACTTCTACGTGACCAGCGCGTACAAGTGGTCCGGTCCGCATCTCGCCGCCGTGATCGCCGAGCCGGCCCGGTGGGAACGGCTGCGGCCGGCCAAGCTGATCCCGTCGTCCGACGCGGTGCCGGAGCGCTTCGAGTTCGGCACGCCGAGCTTCGAGCTGCTCGCCGGGGTCACCGCCGCGGTCGAGCACCTGGCGGCGCTGCCCGCGCTGTCCGGTGGCGGCCCGGGGGGCCCGGGAACGACGCGCCGGGACCGCGTGGTGGCCGGGCTGACGGTGGCTGCCGCGTACGAGGCGGAGCTGCTGGAGCGGCTGCTGACCGGACTGGCGGCGAATCCGGCGGTGACGGTACTCCCGGCCCCGGCGCAGCGGTGCCCGACGGTGTCGTTCCGGGTCCGCGGGCAGTCCCCCGCCGAGACCGCCGGGCTGCTGGGCGAGCAGGGGATCTGTGTCTTCGCCGGCGACTACTACGCGTACGAGTACTTCACCGCGGCGGGACTGCGCGAGAGCGGCGGCGCCGTGCGGGCCAGCATCTACCACTACAACACCGCCGGCGAAGTGGACCGGCTGCTGGCCGCGCTGGGCGGCTGACCGGTCCGGCATCGAAATGCATCATGCTTACCGCATCGCTGGTGTGCGCCGGGTCGCTCGTTAGGGTGGTGACCCCCGCCCGCCGTTGACCGTCCGTGACGACGGGGACAGACTCCCAGGTGGCCGTGCAACGAGGGCGGCCTTTATCGGGAGTGATTCCATGACGGAGGCCGGTCCTCCCTACCTGTTCGGCGGCGACGATCGCGGCGCGTGCTTCTCGGTCACCTGCGACGCGGAGAGCGGCCTGCTGGAGATCGCGGTCCGCGGCCGATTCAGCCTGCGCCTGAGCATGGAGCTCTACGGCGGGCTGCGGAAGTGCCTGGCCGAGCATCCCACGGCGATCATCGCCGACCTGGCCGAGTTCGACGACCCGTACGCCGTCAGCGCGGCAATGTGGCTGTCGGTCAACCGAACCGCCGCGACCATGTACCCACCGGTGCAGCTGGCCCTGGTCATGTCGCCGGTGGCACCGCTGGCGGGCCGGTTGCGGCGGCTCGGCGCCGCGCACTTCTTCCCCGTCTATCCCGGCCTCGGCCAGGCGCGGGCCGCACTGGCCGGTACGGCGCCGCTGACGGAACGCCTGTGCCTGAGCCACCTGCCGCCGGAGGCATCGTCGGTCGAGGTGGCGAGCGAGCTCGTCGACATCGCCTGCGACTCGTGGCGCATGCCGGAGCTGATGGCGCCCAGCCGCGCGATCATGTCGGCCCTCGTGGGCAACGCCGTCGAGCACGCCGGCACGGACATCGGCGCGGCGGTGTGGCGGCGCGGGGCCGGGCTGCACCTCTCGGTACGCGACCGCGACCCGCGGCTGCCGAAGCTGCTGCACCGCCAGGCCGGCGCGCCCGGCCACGGGCTGCACACCGTGGACGGCAAGTCCACGGCCTGGGGCGCGATGGCCACCAGCGACGGCAAGATGGTCTGGGCGACGCTGCGCACCCGCCGGCAACGCCCGTTCTGACGGCCGGGGCTTCGGCCGGCATGTCGCGGGAAGGGCGGCCGGGGCTTCGGCCGGCGTGTCGCGGGAAGGGCGGCCAGGCTTCGGCCGGCCCGTCGCGGGAAGGGCGGCCGGGCTTCGGCCGGCCCGTCGCGGGAAGGGCGGCCGGGCTTCGGCCGGCCCGTCGAAACGGCGGCTGGCCGGCGCGGCCGGGGTCAGCCGGCGGGTGACATGGCCGTGGCCGGGGACTGGCGGCTGCGTTCCGGGGCGCCGGCCGCGACCACCCGGTCCCGTCCCTCGTGCTTGGCCCGGTAGAGGGCCTTGTCGGCGATCCGGAGCAGATCGTCGAAGCCGGCGTGCCCGACGCTGACGCACACGCCGAAGCTGGCGGTGAACCGGGGCGTACCGCCGTCGATCGCCTCGCTCAGCGCCGCCCGCAGCCGGTCCAGGACCAGCACCGCCCGCTCCAGCGTCACGCCGTCGAGCAGGATGCCGAACTCCTCCCCGCCGAGCCGGCCGACCAGGTCGTCCTTGCCCAGCCCGGCCCGCAGGACCTGCCCGAACAGGCGCAGCGCCCGGTCCCCCGCCTCGTGGCCGTGGGTGTCGTTGAGCACCTTGAACTTGTCCAGGTCGGCCATCACGAACGCGAACCGGCCGCCGTCGCGCAGCCGTTCGCGGACCGCGCCCTCGAACGCGCGGCGGTTCGGCAGCCCGGTCAGCGCGTCGGTGCTGGCCTGCATCTGGGCCAGCTCGAACGAGCGCAGCGTGCCGATCCGGTTGCCGGCCTGCGCGCCGAGCAGGGCCAGCCCGGACAGTGTCTCGGCGGCCGGCGTCCGGCCCGCGGCACCCGTGGTGTGCAGGACGCCCAGCGAGCGGCCCATGAAGGTGACCGGCACGCAGACCGCCGAGACCCGGCCCTGCGGGCGGTTCCTCAGCTTGGGGCAGGCGTCGAGCGCCTCGCTGTCGTCGAAGGAGATCAGGTGGCCGCGGCGGACCGCGACGCAGTGGAACGGTGACGTGACCGGGCAGCACGGCGGCTCACCGGCACCCCCGGTGGCGCGGCTGGTGAGCCGGGCCTCCGAGTTGTCGGCCAGCAGCAGCTCGGCGGGCCGGTCCGGGTCCAGGACGGTCAGGCTGTTCGTGATGACCCCGTACGCGTCGTGCTCGGTCTCGGCCATGTCGAAGGCGTCGGCCAGCTGACTGCCGAGCTTCTCGCGCCGGGCGTCGGCGGTGAGCTGCCGTACCGTTTCGCGCAGCCGGTCCGCGGTGTCGTTGAACGACCGGGCCAGGGCGCCGATCTCGTCGTCGCGGGGTTGCTCGACGCGGGCCTCCAGGTCACCGGCGCCGACGCGGTGCGCGACGTCGTCGACGGCCCGCAGGTCACGCAGGATCGACCGGGTGAGCCGGGCCGACAGGCCGAGCACCAGCACCGCGGCCAGCAGCGCCGCCGCGAGCAGCCGCCCGCTGTCCTCCTGCTTGATCCGGTCCGCGGCGGCGAGGTGCGCGGCCCGGTCGGCGGAGAGCCTCGCGATCAGGTCCGAGATGTGCACGTCGAGGGCATCGGCGTCGTCCTCGAGGGTGCCGATGCGGTCGAGGGCGGCGGGACGGTCGGTGGCGCTGAGATAGATGATCGAGTCGACCCGGTTGACCAGGCCGTCGTGGGCGTTGCCGATGTCCCGCAGCTCCGCCTCGTAGCGGGTGCCGTCGGCCAGGGCGGACAGGGTGGTGTTGCCCGTGTGCAGCGCTGTGCGGGCGGCGTCGAACTCGGTGCGTACCTCGGCCGTCGACCGCCCGGTGCCGCCTTCGCTGACCGCGATCGCGAACCAGGCCTGCGCGCGTACCTGGTGCTGCAGCGACTGGGCGGTCAGGGTGAGGGCCTGGATCGTGCCGAGGCGGGACTCGGCGCGACTGGCCGCGGTGAGGCGCGCGTACCCGGACAGTCCGACCATCCCGACGAAGGCTGCGAGCAGGGCGCCGATGGCCGCGATGGCGAAGAGCCGCTTGCGGACGGTCCAGCGCCGCACTGCCCTCATCGAACGTCCCCTCGCCGGTTCCCTCTCCCCTATCGACCCCGGCCGGGCGGATCTGAAGGATCTCCGGCCGGGGTCGGCGAGGACGCGCCGTTCGTGGCAGCCTGGGGCGGCAGAGACGGTGGGCTGAGACGGGAGTGGGGCCGTGACCGGGATCGAGGAGCGGGAGTCCGCCGAGGAGCGGCTCGCCGCGATGGGCATCGAGCTTCCGGGGGTGTTCCCCGCCGCCGGTAACTATCTCGGCGTCAAACGGCACCACGACCTGCTGTACGTCTCCGGGCACGGCCCGCTGCGGGTGGACGACCAGGGCCGGCTGCCCGGGCGCACCGATCGCGAGATCCCGCCGGAGGCGATCGCCGGCAGCCTGGTCAGCGGCAAGGTCGGCGCGGACGTGACGGTTGAGCAGGCGCGCGAGGCGGCCCGGCTGACCGGGCTGTTCCTGCTGGCGGCGCTGCGGGCCGAGCTCGGCTCGCTGGACCGGGTCACGTCGGTGCTCAAGGTGTTCGGCATGGTCAACTGCGCGCCCGGGTTCACCGCGACCCCGGCGGTCATCGACGGGTGCTCCGACCTGCTGGTGCGCGTCTTCGGCCGGGAGATCGGGGCGCACGCCCGCTCGGCGATCGGCGTGGCCGAGCTGCCGTTCGACATCTGCGTCGAGATCGAGATGATCGTCGCCACCGGCTGAGCCCGGCCGAAATGGCCGTCCCGGTCGACGGGGACAGCTTGTGAACGTTAACATCTGCGGTTGACCGCCCCGGACGTGGAGGAAGACCCGCATGACGAAGGACCAGGACCTGCGTGAGGCCGTGCTGCAGGCCAACCGGCTCATCCCGAAGGCCGGCCTGGCCGCACTGACCTGGGGAAACGTCAGTGGAGTGGACCGCGCCGCGGGCATCTACCTGATCAAGCCCTCCGGCGTCGCCTACGACGACCTGACCGCCGACCTGCTGGTGCCGGTCGACCTGGAGACCGGCCGGGTCGTCTCCGGGCGGCTCAAGCCGTCGGTGGACAGCGAGACCCACCGGGCGTTCTACCTGCGGTGGCCGTCGATCGGCGGGATCACCCATACCCACTCCACCCACGCCGTCGCGTTCGCGCAGGCCGGTCGCGACGTACCGGTGCTCGGCACGACGCACGCCGACACCTTCGGCGGCCCGATCCGGGTGACCCGCGATCTGACCCCGCAGGAGTGCGCCGAGGAGTACGAGTTCAACACCGCGCGGGCGGTCATCGAGCTGATCGGTGACGACGACGCGGCCACGGCCACCCCGGCGGCCCTGGCGGCGAATCACGGCCCGTTCACCTGGGGCAAGGACGCCGGCAAGTCCGTCGAGCACGCCATCGTCTGCGAGGCCGTCGCCGAGATGGCGCTCAAGACCCTCGCCCTCAACCCGGCCGCCGCGGCCCCGCAGTGGCTGCTGGACCGGCACTTCACCCGCAAGCACGGCGCGGGGGCGTACTACGGCAACGACCTGAGCAAGGCGGCCGACGCCTGACGGTCACGGCCGCCGGGCGGTGTCCCCGGCCGGGGTACGGGGCCGCACGATCCCGGCGTCCACGGGCAGCACGAGGTCGCCGGCCTCCCCCAGGGGCCGTACGGCGGTGAGCGTCGCGTACCCCTCGGTCAGCAGATCGATGTCGCTGCCGGGCACCCGGCCGGCGCCCTGCTCGATGGTCATCCGCACGAAGTCCTCACCGGACTCCGCGACGGCCATCTGCACCTGACCGAACGGCGCGAGCGTCGCCCGGCGCAACCCGGCCACCCGCTCGGCCGGACGGTCGGGGACGTTGAGGTTGAGCACCGTACCGGCCGGGGCGCCGGCCAGCCACGGCAGCAGGCGCCGGGCCAGCGCGGCGGCGGTGTTCCAGTGCCGTTGCTCGTCGTCGGCCGTGTCCAGCGCGGCGATCGCGGCGCCGCCACTGGCTTCGCTGCCGTCCGCCGGAGACAGGACGTCCAGCGAGACGGCCAGCGCCCGCGCCCCACCGGCGGCCGCCGTCACGGCCGCGCCGACGGTGCCCGAGTGCAGGATCGCCCGTCCGGCGTTGGCGCCCCGGTTGATCCCGGACAGCACCAGGTCCGGCGCCGGTCCGAACACGCCGAGGCCGGCGAGCAGGGCGATGTAGGCGGGCGAGGCCGCGACCGCGAACGTCGGGATGCCGTCGAGCCCGGTCAACGACACCCGGGAGAACTTGACCCGGCCCTCGTCGGTGACGGCGGTCAGCGCCGCGCCCATCCCGCTGGCCTCTTCGCGCGGTGCCGCGACGGTGACGTCGTGGCCGGCGTCGTGCGCCGCCCGCGCGAGCCGGTGGATCCCGGGAGCCTGTACGCCGTCATCGTTGGTCACCAGCACCCGCAGCCGCGATCCACCCATGTCCCCTGCCCATCACCCGGTACCCGTGCCGCACGTCATTCCCCGGCGCGCGGAACGCAACCACGTGAAGGTTCAGTAGCCGAAGTCCTGGGTGTAGTACGGGGTGCCGTTGGCGGTGTACGCGACGCCCACGCCGACGGTCCGCGACTTGCAGTTGAGGATGTTGGCGCGGTGGCCGGGGCTCTTCATCCAGGCGTTGACGAGGTCGGTGGCGGAACGGTAGCCCCAGGCGATGTTCTCGCTGGACGGGCGGGCGAAGCCGGCGGCCTTGGCCCGGACGACGAAGGTGGAGCCGGCGCTGCCGGTGTGCGAGAAGGTGCCGGTCCGGGCCATCCACGTGCTGTGGCCGACGGCGGCGGCGGTGAGCTGCGCGTTGACCGTGACGGCGGAGCAGCCGGACGCGGTGCGCCGGGCGTTGGTGAGGCGCACGACGTCGGCCTGCACGGTCTGGGCCTGGGGGGTCTGGGCCTGCACGCTCGCCGGGGCGGCTTCGGCCGGTGACGCGAACATCGAGACGCCGACGGCGGCGGGGGCGATGAGGGCGGCCAGGGCGAAACGGCGAAGAAGCGAGCGCAAGGAGGTTCCTCTCGGAGTACGGCGCCTGGCCGATCGCCAGGTTCACCGTTCCCTTCGGCCCTGCTCCGGGGGCTTTGATCGCAGGACGGATGCCCCTGCGTCGCCGTTCGGTTGCCGGGTCCCGCCCGCGCGTCAGGTCTCGTACTCGTCCGGCACGCGCATCGCGGGACCGCCGACGTGCAGGCCGAGCGGGGTCGCCCGGCCCTTCGGCTCCTCCCAGGCCTCCTGCCGGCCGAGCGCGGTGAGGTCGAGGTAGTGGTAGCCGTTGTGGAATTCCTCGATCCCCCGGCCGTACGTGGACCAGGTGTGGAAGACCTCGTCGCCGACCCGCAGGAAGGCGCTGATCCCGGGCAGCTCCGAGCCGCGCATGTCCGGCGTCCACGGTCCGCTCGTCCATGGGGTGCCGGCGTCGGCCAGCTCGTCCTCGGTGCGGAAGTGCAGCAGCACCGGCGCGACCCGGTCGTCCAGGGTGGCGTGGAAGTCGAAATTGAAGCTGGTGCCGTACGACGAGTACCACGGGAACTCCCACCCCATCCGCTCGCGGAAGGCGGCGAGCTTGGGATAGGGGGCGCGGGACACCGCCACGAGCGTGGTGTTGCGCACGTGCAGCTGCCGCAGCCGGCCGATCCCGTCGGCGGCGGAGGAGCAGCTCGCGCAGGCCTGGTCCCATTCCGGGGCGAACATGAAGTGGCGCAGCACCAGCTGCGGCCGGCCCTCGAAGAGGTCGAGCAGGCTGACCGTCCCGGCCGGGCCCTCGAAGGTGTACGGCTGGTCGACGCGGACCATCGGCAGCCGGCGGCGGGCGGCGTTGACCCTGTCCCGGGCCCGGGTGAGCTCCTTCTCCTGCGCGAGCAGCTCCCGGCGGGCGGCGAGCCACTGCTCGCGGGACACCACCTCGGGCAGGTTCCCGGCCGGCGCGCTCATGACGCCCGCGCCGAGGGGGTGAGGCAGGTGGGTAGCAACATCGGGGACTCCTGTCAGAGTGCGGTCAGGTCACTTCATGTGGTCCCGCAGGGCGGCCAGCGGGCCGTCCCAGTCGCGGGCGAGGGCGCCCAGGAACTGCTGGGCCACCTTCATCGGCGCGGAGTCCACCCGGTAGCGGACCCGGCGCCGCTCACCGCGCTCGGCCACCACCAGACCCGCCTCGGCCAGCAGTCCGAGGTGCTTGGCGATGGCCTGGCGGGTGATCGGCAGCTGGGCGGCCAGGTCGGTGGCGGTGGCCGGCCCGCCGGTGGCGAGCGCGGCCAGGATCACCCGCCGGCTGGGATCGGCCAGCGCGGTGAAGACCTCCTGCGCCACCAGCTCCAGGTCCGCGGGCTCAGGACCGGGCATCGAGGTACGCGACCAGCTCGCCCAGCTCGTTCGTCCAGCCCTCGGTGTTGCCCGAGTAGGCCTTCTTGTGCTCGCCGTCGTCCGGCAGCTGCGCGAAGCCGCTCTCGACCATCGTGAGGGTGGTGCCGTCGCCGTGCGGCTCCAGCGTGAACTCGACGTAGGTGCGGCGCGGGTCGTCGGCGGGCAGGCCGTTGACCGGCCAGGTGTAGCCGAAGACGCGCGGGGGCTCCAGACGCTCGATGGTGAGCACGGCGGTGTCGCCGCTGTCCCAGGTGAGCGTGGCCCGGCCACCGACGCGCAGGTCGACCTCGGCGCGGTTGCCGAACCAGGTGCCCAGCCCTTCGGCGGTTGTCAGGGCGGCCCAGACGCGCTCAGGCGGCTGGCCGAGCTGGAGGGTGCGTTCGATCCGGTCGGGGAATGTCATGTCTGCTCCCATATAGCAACCAGTTAGTTGCCACTGAAGGTATAGCAATCCACTGGTTGCGTCAACCTGTCGGGAATCTTGCCCCGCGCGGGGGGTTCCGGCCGGTGGCGACGCTCGTACGCTGGCGGCGTGGCCACCGAGGCGGCCGGCGCGGTCTGCCTGCGCCTGGCCGGAGCGTTCGCGATCCGCTGGAGCGGTGCTGCCACCGACGTGCCCGTGACCGGCAGCCGCAAGGCCCGCACGCTGCTCAAGCTGCTCGCCGTCGAGCGCGCCGGGCCGGTGCCGATGGACCGCATCGTCGACGTGCTCTGGGGCGACACGCCGCCCCGCCGGGCCGCCGACAACGTCGCCACGCTGGTCAGCCGGCTGCGGTCCCGGTTCGGCCCGGAGCTCGTCACCGGCACGCGCGACGGCTACCGGCTGGGCCGCCCGCCCGCGGTGCTCGTCGACCTGGATCTGGCCGCGGTCGACCTCGCCGACGCGGCCCGGCGTGCTGCGGCCGGCGAGCCCGGGCTGGCGGCCGCGGTGGCGGGACGGGTGCTCGACCTGCTCGGTGCCGGGCCGGCGCTGCCCGAGGACCGGGACGCCGAGTGGGCCAGGCCCGCCCGTACGGAGGCGGCTGAGCTGCTGCGCCGGGCCCGGCAGCTGGCCGCGGAGGCCGCCCTGGCCACCGGCGAGGCGGCAGTGGCACGCGAGCTGGCGACGGCGGCGATCACGGCGGACGGCTACGACGAGGCCGCGTACCGGCTGCTGATGCGCGCGGAGGCCGCGCTGGCCCAGCCGGCCCGGGCACTGTCGGCCTATGAACGGCTGCGCCGGGCGCTGGCCGAGGACTTCGGCACCGATCCGGCCGCCGAGACCCGCGCGGTCCACCTGAGCGTCCTGCGGGAGGAACGACCGGCCGCCGTCACCCCCGCCGAGCCGGCCGCGGCGGAGTCGACGCTGACCGGCCGCGCGGACGAGACCACCCGGCTGGCCCGGGCCTGGCGGGAGGCGGCGACCGGCCGGCCCGCACTGGTGCTGATCAGCGGCGAGGCCGGGATCGGCAAGACCACCCTGGCCGGCGAGATCGTCGAGCTGGCCGGGCGTACCGGTGGGGTCGTGCTGTCGGTGCGCTGCTACGCCGCGGAGAGCTCGCTGTTCCTGCAGCCCTTCGTCGACGCGCTGGGCGCGCACGCCGCCCGCTCGTCCGCCGCGCTGGTGCGGTCGCTGGCCTCCCCCGCCCTGGCCGAGCTGGTCCCGCAGATCGGTGCGCTCCTCGGCGACGCACCGGGGGCGGCGCTCGCCCCCGATCTCGCCCGGGCCCGCGCCTACCAGGCCGTCACCCGGTACCTGACCGGGATCGCCACCCGGCAGCCGGCCCTGCTGCTGCTCGACGACCTGCACAACGCCGGGCTGGCCACCGTGGAACTGCTGCACTACCTCGCCCGGCACGCCCGGGGACGGCTGCTCGTCCTGGCCACGGTCCGGGCGGAAGAGGGCGCCGCGGCCCTGCGCGCCCTGGCCGAGGTCGCCACCCCGCTGGAGCTGGGCCCGCTCCCGGCCGACGCGGTGACCAGCCTGGCCACCAGCGCCGGGCAGGCCCGGCTGGCCCCGCGGATCCTGCACCGCACCGGCGGGCACGCACTGTTCGTCGTCGAGACGCTGCGGGCCCTGGCCGCCGGCGACGACGGGATCCCGGAATCGCTGCAGGCGGCGGTGCTCGCCCGGGTGGCGCGCACGGGTACGGCGGTCGAGGAGCTGCTGCGGGCGGCGGCGATCCTGGACGCCACGATGGAGCCCGATCTGCTGGCCGACCTGCTCGCGGTGCCGGCCGCTGAAGCCGTACGGCGCTGCGAACAGGCGCTCGCCGCACGGCTGCTGGTGGTCGCCGGGCGGGCCTACGAGTTCGCCAACGACCTGATCCGTGAGGTGCTCTACACGACGACGCCGGCCCCGGCCCGGGTCGCGTACCACCGGCGGGCCGGCGAGCTGCTGAGCGACCATCCCGAGCAGGTGGCCGCGCACGCGCACGCCGCCGGGGACTGGGACCGGGCCGCCCGGGCGTACCTGGTGGCCGGCGAGCAGGCCGGTCACCGGTTCGCCGCCGCGGACGCCGAGGCGCTGCTGACCAGTGCGCTGGACGCGGCGGAGCGGGCCGGCGCGCTGGAGGTGAGCGGGCGGGCGTACCAGGCCCGGGGGCGGGTGCGGGAGGTGCTGGCGGCGTACCCGGCGGCGATGGCCGACTTCCACGCGGCGGTGCGCACCGCCCGGCGCGTCGGCGACCGGCGGCTGGAGATGATCGGGCTGCGCGAGCTGGGCGGCGATGTGCCGATCGCGCTCGGGCAGTCGATCGTGCGGTGCGTGCGGCACCTGCGCGACGGCCTGGCCATCGCCGAGTCACTGGCCGACCGCACGATGGAGGCCGACCTGCTGAGCCGGCTCGCGGTGGTCTCCAGCAACCGGCTCAAGCTGGCCGAGTCGCTGGCCTACGCCGAGCGGGCCGTGCGGACCACCCGCCCCGGCCATGACGAGCGGGCCCTGGCGGTGGCCCTGGACGGGCTGAAGACCAGCTGGGCCTACCTGGGCGAGATCGGCCGGCTGGTGCCGGTGCTCGACGAGCTGGAACCGTTGCTGCACAAGCAGAACGACCTGTGGCGTCTGCAGTGGACACTGTTCGAGGGCGCCTTCCCGGCGATCGCCGCGGGCCGGTGGGGCGAGGCCCTGGACCGGATCGAGGCGGCGCGGGAGGCCAACCGGCGCAGCGGCTACGGCGCGTACGCCGGCTGGTTCGCCGGCAACCTGGGCTGGGTGCACCAGCTCCGCGGTGATTACCGGCGGGCCATCGGGTACGGGCGCCAGGCGTACGCGCTGACCAGCGACACCGACCACCCGTGGTGGCGGGTGGCCGCCTGCGCACAGCTGGCCGGGACACTGCTCGCCACGGGCGCGCAGGCGGAAGCGGTGGCGCTGCTGGAGGAGGGCTGTGAGCGCGGGCGCGGCGAGGGCGGCGAGGCCTACCTGGTGCGGTGCCTCGGTCCGCTGGCCGCGACGACCGGTTCCCTGACCCTGCTTGAAGAGGCGGACGCGCTGGTCGCCGCCATCGAGACGCCCCCGGGCACCGCGTGGTTGTTCGGGGCGGACGCCTACCTGTCGGTGGGGCGGGGCTGGCTGGGCCGGGGCGAGGCGGCTCGGGCCCGTACCGTGATCGCTCCGCTGCTGGCCGCCGCCGACCGCGTGCCCTGGCGGTCCGTGCAGGTCTCCACGCTGCTGCTCGACGCCGAGGCGGCAGCCGCCGCCGGGGCGGAGTCCGCGCCGCAGCTGGCCCGGGCCGAGGAGCTGGCCCACCGCTACGGGCTGGCCCACCTGCTGGGTTAGAACAGATCGGCGAGCCGCCGGGCAGCACGGGCGGCGCCGTCGGTGGCGACCGGCCGGTAGTGCACCGTCCGGCCGATCTCCTCGGCGATGGCCCGGGCGATCTGCTCGGGGCCGGTGTCGGCGAAGGCGATCCGGCGTCCGGCGCCGTAGCGGGCGAGCCGGTGCGGGACGTGGGACTGCTGCTCGAAGTGGTTCTCCAGCGGCACGTAGAGGAACGGCCGGCCGGCGGCGGTCAGCTCCATGGTGGTGCTCAGTCCGCCCTGCACCACCGCGAGGTCGGCGGCGGCCAGGTGGCGGTGCAGGTCGGGCAGGTAGCCGTGCACCTCGACGCCGGGCGGGACGGCCAGCTCGGCGGGGTCGAGCCGCGGGCCGGCGACCACGACCATGCGCAGGCCGGGGACCTGCCGGGCCGCCGACGGGTACGCCGCCAGCGCCCGCCGCAACAGGTGCACGCCGACAGCCGTGCCGCCCACGGCGACGACACACACCCGATCGTGTGGTCCCCAGCCGAGCTCGGCCCGTATCGCCGGCCGGTCGGCGATGTCCGCCGGCGGGAAACCGGTGACGTAGCCGGTGAAGTCGTAGTGCCGCTCGGTCCAGCCGGCGATGGCGGGCAGGCCGGGGCCGAACACGCCCGCGACGATGTCCTCAGGGTCGCCGACGAACAGCGCGCGGTCGCGTACCCGGGGAAAGCGCTCGATGTGCTCGATCATCTCTGCGTTGTGGTCGGCGGTCAGGGCGGCCTCGGCCGGCCCGCCGGCGGCGGTCGGCAGCCAGCCGACAAAATCGGTCAGCCAGGCGTACGCCGCGGTCTTCAGCTCGGGATTCTCGTGCAGGAAGTGGTCGACGTCCCAGGCCTCGTCGCCGACCCACAGGTCGTACCGTCGTTCCTCGGCCAGGTCGGCGAAGACCATGAAGTTGGCCGCGAGGATCTCGTCCATCCGCCGGATCGCCGCGAACGCGGGCAGGTCGTGCCCGTGGGCCTCGGCCTCCATGTGCCGCGACTCGGACGCCAGCCACCGCGAGGCCGGATGGACGTGTTCGCCGCGGGCGCTCAACAGCGCGGTCACCGGATGCTGGGCCAGCCAGTCGACCTGGACGCCGGGCCGCAGCCGGCGTAGCTCGGCCACGATGGCCAGGTCGCGGCGGGCGTGCCCGAGCCCGATCGGCGACGACAGGTAGAGGACCCGGCGCGGTCGGTCCAGGGCGCGCGTCCACCGCCGCGGCGCCGGGCTCGAGCCGGTCACGAAGTCACGCAGCCACCGGTTGACCGGCACCGGATGCCGCGCCGGCGGCAGGTGGCCCGCCCCGGCCATCCGGATCAGGCGGCCACCGGACAGCTCGGCGAAGCGCTCCCCCACGCCGACGGGTACGCACCGGTCGTCCTCGCCGTGGATGACCAGCACCGGGCAGTCCAGGCCGCGCAGAACCGCCTCGACCGCGGGCAGACCGGACACCGACTCGGGCGCGTCCTCGCCGGCGATCAGCGCCTCCGGCCCGGTCTCCAGCGCCCACGAGACGCAGTCCTCGATCTGCTTGGTGGAGTGCGGCTCGGGCAGCAGCGTGGCGAAGAACCACTCGACGAAGCCCCGGTAGTCGCGGCGCCACGAGTGCCGGTTGTACTTCTGCCAGCCCGCGTAGTGCTCGCGGTCGGCCTCGAAGTCGAACACCGCGCGTTCCGGCAGCGGCGGGGCCAGACCGGCCACCCGCGGCGCGATCGCGACCAGGCCGGTGAACCGCTCCGGATGCTCGGACACGGCCAGCGCCGCCCGCCACGCACCCCGGCTGAGCCCGACCACCGTCGCGCGGTCCACCCCGGCCGCGTCCAGCACCGCGACGAGATCCTCCGCGTACGCCCGGTCCGTGTACGCCGCGGGATCGGCCGGCCGGTCGGAGCGCCCGTTGCCCCGCGGATCCACCGTGATCACCCGGAAGTAACGGGCCAGGTACGCCACCTGCAACTTCCAGATCCGCGAGTCGACCACCAGCCAGCTCGGCGCGAGCAGGACCGTCCGGTCGCCGCTGCCGTACACCGCGTAGCCCACCTTGACGCCGTCGTGGTCGACCCAGCCCTCGGCGTCGGGTTCCCGTGCCCTCATCGCGCCACCCTCTCCCCCGCCATTGCAGCCCGGTTGCAACGGCGGCGCAACGCCCCGCAGCACCGTGGCGGCATGGCAATCAACGAGAACAAGCTGAACGAGTTCATCGGCCGTTTCGTCGGCGACCTGGGCGCCACCGTCGCGGCCGGCAACGTGGTCATCGGGCACCGCCTCGGCCTCTACAAGGCGCTGACCGGCGGTCCGCTCACGCCCGCGGAGCTGGCCGAGCGTACCGAGACCGACCCGCGGTACGTCACCGAATGGCTGCGCGGCCAGGCGGCGGGCGGCTACGTCGACCGTGACGGCGACGACCGGTACGTCCTGAGCGAGGAGCAGGCGTTCGCGCTGGCCAACCCGGACGGCCCGCTGTACGCACCCGGCGCGTTCCTGCTCGCCCTCGGTGCCCTGCGCGCCGAGCCGCGGATCACCGAGGCCTTCCGCAGCGGCGCCGGCCTGGGCTGGAACGAACAGGACGCGGACGTGTTCGTCGGCTGCGAGCAGTTCTTCCGCCCCGGCTACATCGCCAACCTGGTACCGAGCTGGATCCCGGCGCTGGACGGCGTCGAGGCCAGGCTGCGCTCCGGCGCCCGGATCGCCGACGTCGGCTGCGGCCTCGGCGCGTCGTCGGTGCTGATGGCCACGGCGTACCCGCGCTCGACCGTGCACGCCTCCGACTACCACCAGGGCTCGATCGACCTGGCCCACAAACGCGCGGCGGATGCCGGCGTCGCGGACCGGGTCAGCTTCGAGGCGGCCGGCGCCCAGCAGTTCAGCGGCGACCACTACGACCTGGTGACCACCTTCGACTGCCTGCACGACATGGGCGACCCGCTGGGCGCGGCCCGCCACATCCGCGACGCACTGGCCCCGGAGGGCACCTGGATGATCGTGGAACCGGCCGCGGGTGACACGGTCGCGGACAACATGAACCCGGTCGGGCGGGTCTACTACGGGTTCTCCACGTTCCTGTGCGTACCGAGCGCGATGTCCCAGCCGGGTGGATATGCGCTGGGAGCGCAGGCGGGCGAGGCGGCCGTGCGGCAACTGGTGACCGACGCGGGCTTCACCCGCTTCCGCCGGGCGAGCGAAACCCCCTTCAACAACGTGTACGAGGCCCGCCGCTGACCCGAGCCGCCCACGTGCACAGCCCACTGCGGCCGGCGGTGTCCCGTAGTACGGTCGGGGCACCGCCGTACCCGTCCGCCCGGAGCCCGCCGATGCCCCACCTCGCCGTCGTCGGCGCCGGGATCATCGGTGCCGCCACCGCCGACCAGCTCTGCCGGGCCGGTGCCCGGGTCACCCTCGTCGAGGCGCGGCAACCCGGCAGCGGCGCCAGCGGCACCAGCCTGGCCTGGCTCAACTCGGGAAACAAACACCCCCGCGATTACCACGACCTCTCCGTGCAGGGCATCGACGCCTGGCGCACGCTCGCCGCCGAGTTCGGTGACCCGTCCTGGCACGTGCCCACCGGCAGCATCGCCTGGAGCGGCACCGACGACGGCCGCGAGGAGCTGACCGGTCGCGTGGCCCGGCTACGGGACTGGGGTTACCCGGCAACTTTCCTCACCTCGGCGCAGGTGGCCGACCTCGAGCCCGGGCTACGGCTGCCGGCCGATGCCGACACGGCGTTCTTCCCCGCGGAAGGGTTCCTGCACGGCGAGGCCGCGGTACGGGCACTGGTGACCCGGGCGCGCAGCCGTGGTGCCATCACCCTGACCGGCTCCCCCGTGCGAACCGTCGAGTCCGACGGCACAGCGGTGACCGGCTTGGAGCTGGTCGACGGCCGCCGGGTCACCGCCGACGCGTACGTCTTCTGCGCCGGCGCCGCCGCCCCGGCTCTGCTGGCCGGGATCGGGGTCACCGTCGCCCTCGAACCCGGCGACGCGCCGCGGTCCCCGGCGCCGTGCCTGGTCGGCCACGCCGCGACCGGTTCAGCGACGATCCACCGGGTGGTCCAGTCCCCGGAGCTGTCGATACGGCCGCTGCTCCCGTCCGGGCTCTACCTGGAAGCCGGCGACCTCAACGCCGGCGTCGATGTCCACACCGACCCGCGGGACCTCGATCGGCTGCTGCCCGAACTGCTCGCCCGGGCCGCGGCGATCCTGCCGGCGCTGGACCCGCGATCCGAAGTCACCGGCCGGGTCTGCGTCCGTCCGCTGCCGATGGACGGCAAGCCGATCATCGGCCGGCTGTCCGCACCGGACAACGCCTACCTGATCGTCACGCACAGCGGGATGACGCTCGGCGCCCTGCTCGGCCGGCTGGCCGCCGCCGAGCTGCTCGGCACCCCGCAGGCGGTGCTGGCGCCGTACCGGCCGTCGCGCTTCTGAGCCCGGCCGGGGACGGATCAACCAGAGAACCGGCCCCCGGTCACCAGGTCGTCGCCGGTCCGGGACACCTCGACCGTCGCCGCGGTGGCCCGCGCGTGCTTGCCGATGTTGGCCAGGCTCTCGCACACGACGTAGTACGCGGCCACCTCGATCGCCTCACCGACGCGGCCGGGCAGGTCGACGGTCAGCCGCACCGGCACCGGGGCCCGGGCCGCCAGCGACTCCACCGCCACGGCCAGGCCGTGAGGTCGTCGACGACGGCGTCGGCGGGGCCGACACCGAACGTGGCACCGGCCTGCGCGGCCTCGCCGACCGGGTGGAGGCTCTCGACGGGTTGCTGCGGGTGTGGACGCCCAGCGGCGGCGGCACCCGGGTACGGGCGGACCTGCCGTGCGGGTAGCGATCGCCGACCGCCTGGTGATCACCCTGCGCGCGGTGGAGAAGTACGTGTCCAGCATCTTCGGCAAGCTCGGCCTGCCCGCCACCGGCAGCGAGAGCCGCCGGGTCCTGGCCGTGCTGCTCTTCCTGCGCAGCTGAGCCGGGCTCAGCCGGCTTCCAGGCGCCGCCAGATCCGGTCGCGGGTGAACGGCAGCTCGGTGAAGCGCACCCCGGTGGCGTCGCGCAGGGCGTTGGCCAGGGCCGGCGCCACCGGGTTGAACGGGCTCTCGCTCATCGACTTGGCGCCGAGCGGGCCGATCGCGTCCTCGGTCCGGGCGAACACCACCTCGGTCGGCGGCACGTCGGCCAGGGTCGGCAGGTGGTACTGCCGGAACCCGGCCGTGGTGACCCGGCCCTCGGCGTCGATGTCCACGTGTTCGGCCAGCGTGGCGCCCAGCGCCTGGGCGACGCCACCCTCGATCTGGCCGCGGGTCTGCAGCGGGTTGAGCACGGTGCCCGCGTCGGCGCTGTGCACACTGCGCAGGATCCGCAGCTCACCGGTGCCCGGGTCGACGGCGACGCGGAACCACTGCACGTTGAACGCCACCGAGCGCGGGGTGCCGGTCCAGTGGCCCTCGGCCCGTACCGGTGCGGCGGTTGACGCGGCCAGGTCCTTGAGGCTGACCTGACCGTGCTGCAGGGTCACGGCGTCCACGCCCAGCCGGAGCGCGCCCGGCCCGGCCAGCACCAGCAGCCGCTCGCGCAGGGCCCGGGCCGCGTGCAGGACGGCCTGACCGGCCACGACCACGCCGGTCGAGGCGAACGCGCCGGTGTCGTGGGCGACCACGTCGGTGTCGGACTGGCGCACCAGGATCCGGTCCGGGGTCGTACCGAGCGTGTCCGCGGCCAGCTGGGTGTGCACGGTGGTGCTGCCGTTGCCGAACTCGGTCGTGCCGACGGCGATCTCGTAGCGGCCGTCGGGCAGCAGGGTGATCGCGGCGTCGGCGAAGTGCCCGCCCGGAGGGCCGGCGGCGATCATGGCCAGGGCCATGCCTTCCCCGACCTGCCAGCCGTCCGGCACCGGCTGAGTGATCGGCTCGGCAGCCGCCGACCGTACGGCGTCCAGGCACTGGTCCAGACCGTAGCTGGCGATGATCAGGTCGTCGGCGTGGTCGCCGGGCGCGGCCAGCGGTTCCCCGGGACGCACGATGTTGCGTTCCCGCAGCAGTACCGGATCGATCCCGAGCCGCCGGGCCAGCTCGTCGAGCACCGACTCGACGGCGAACGACACCTGGCCCAGGCCGTAGCCGCGGAACGCTCCGGAGGGGACGGTGTTGGTGTAGACCGCGTACGCGTCGACCTTCTTGTTCGCGCAGCGGTAGACGGCGATCGACTCGTGGCAGGCGTGGTACATCACCGCCGGGCCGTGGTTGCCGTACGCGCCGGTGTCCGAGACGACCCGCAGGGACAGCGCGGTCAGGGTGCCGTCGCGGCGGGCCCCGGCCTTCATCCGTACGGTGAAGGGGTGCCTGGTGGTCGCCGAGGTGAACTGCTCGGCGCGGGTGTACTCCAGCTTCACCGGCCGGCCGGTGCGCCGCACGGCCAGCGCCACCAGGTCCTCGACCAGCATCTCCTGCTTGCCGCCGAAGCCGCCGCCGACCCGGCCGGTCAGCACCCGCACCTGGTCGGGATCGAGCTCGAACAGCTCGGCCAGGGCCCGCCGGGTCAGGAACGGGGTCTGCGAGCTGGTGCGCAGCGTGAGCCGCCCGGCGTCGTCGAGCCAGCCGATCGCGCCGTGCGTCTCCAGCGCGGCGTGCTGCACCCGGGGCGTGCGGAAGGTCTGCTCGTAGACGACGTCGGCGCCGGCGAACCCCTCCTCGACATCGCCCAGCTCGGCGTGCAGCTCCCCCACCACGTTGTCGGCCGCGCGGGCGATGCGGTGCCCGGTGACCTTGTCGCCGTGCACGGCGGGGGCACCGGGCCGCATCGCGGCCTCCGGGTCGAGGACGGCCGGCCGGATCTCGTACGCGACCCGCAACCGCCGGCACCCCTCCTCCGCGGCGGCCTCGGTCTCCGCGACCACGGCGGCGACCCGCTGGCCGACGTGCCGCACGACGTCGTCGAGCACCCGGGTGTCGGCCGGGTCCTCGGTCGGGTGCTCGTGGCGGGCGGTGGAGAAGTACCGCCGCGGGGCGTCCTCGTGGGTCAGCACGGCCAGCACTCCCGGCACCGCTAGGGCCTCGGCGGTGTCGACGGCGGTGATCCGGGCGTGCGCGTGCGGCGAGCGCAGCACTTTGAGGTGGGTCAGGCCGGGCACGTCGACGTCGAAGGTGTAGCGGGCCGTACCGGTGACGATCTGCGGGCCGGCGGGCGCGCCGAGGCCGGCGCCGATCGCCGCCCCGGCGCCGGGCTCCTCGACCGTGCGGACGCCGTTGATCGCGTCGGCGACGGCCCGGTATCCGGTGCAGCGGCACAGATTGCCCTTGAGCGTGCGCGGCAGGTCGGCGAGCTTGGTCTCGTCCAGCGCGGCCGTCGTCATGATCATGCCGGCGGTGCAGAAACCACACTGGAAGCCCTGCGCGTCCAGGAAGCGCTGCTGCACCGGGTGCAGACCGTCCGGCGGGGCGAGGCCCTCGATGGTGGTGACCTGGCGGCCCTGGGCCCGGAACGCCGGATAGACGCAGCTGTGCACCGGGCGGCCGTCGACGTGCACGGTGCACGCGCCGCAGTCGCCGGTGTCGCAGCCCTTCTTGACGCCGAAGCAGCCCTCCTGGCGCAGGTACGTGCGCAGGCACTGCCCGGGCCGCGGCGGCTGCTCGTGGTCGGTGCCGTTGATCCGCACGCTCATCCCGCCAGCTCCGCGCGGATCTCCTCGGCGTACCGGCCGGTCAGGTGGCGGCGCCAGGCGGGCAGGCCGTGCACGTCGTCCACATAGGCGTCGTCCGGAATGGTCTCCCGTACGGCGGCCGCCAGCTCGCCGGCGTCCGGGACCTCGGCGAAGCGCAGCTGGAACGGGCGCACGGTCGCAGCGGTCACGGTCAGGACCAGCCCGGCGCCGGCGCGGCGGCCGATCAGCAGCACGGCGGACCGGCCGTGGGCGAACAACGAGCCCTGGCGGAACGCCGTCCGGCCGGTCAGCGCGGCGGCCGGCAGGGTGATCGAGCGCAGCAGCTCACCGGGGGCCAGGGCGGTCGAGCCGTCGCCGGTGACGAACCGGACCACGCTCAGCCGTCGCTCGCCGTCCGGGCCGAGGATCAGGCATTCGCCGTCCAGCGCCGCGGTCAGCGCGATCATCGGCCCGGCGGGCAGGGCGGCGCACAGGTTGCCGCCGACGGTGGCCACGTTCCAGATCTTGAAGGAGGCCAGGAAGGCCCGGCAGCAGGCGGTGGCCAGCTCGTGGAAGGCGGTGAAGTGCTCGGCGCCCGCGTACCCGGCGAGGTCGGCGACCGTGCAGGTGGCGGCGATCTCCAGGCCGTGCCCGGGCACGGTGATCGGGGTCCAGCCCGCGGCCACCAGGTCGAGCAGCCGGGTCACGTCGGTCTGCGGCTCGGCGAACAACGCCGTCCCGCCGGCCAGCCAGGCGTCCCCCGGCCGCCACTGCCCCACCGCGGCCGGACTGACCACCTCGACGACCGTGTGCAGATCCACGTGCGGTCCCCCTGTTTCGACGCACCCTGCTTGACCTGGAACGTTACGGTACGCGCGGTGTGTTTCCGGCGCGTGGACGGTTATCCTCACCCCTCATACGCTCCAGCAACGGCGGGACGGATGCAGCCTCTGCGGCACGGGTACACCAACGACACCCGGGGTGACGGCGCCGTTGTGGTCAAGCGCTTCACCGGACCGGACGACCGCACCCGCTGGGCCACCGAACGCGACATGCTCCAGCTGCTGGCCGGGCGGCTGCCGGTGCCGGTGCTGCTGTCCGCACCGACCGGGGAGCTGCACCTGACCCACCTGCGCGGGGTGCACGGTCAGGAGCTGATCGACGCCGGGCACGCCGGGCCGGTGCTGCACTCGTGCGGCGCGATGGTGCGCCGGCTGGTCGCGGCCGACGTGACGCACGGTGACTACGGCCCCAACAACGTTCTGCTGGACCCCGGCACCCACGAGATCACCGGGATCCTGGACTGGGAATGGGCCCGGCCCGGCGCCGACCCGGTGGAAGACCTGGCCTGGTGCGAGTGGATCGTGCGTACCCATCATCCGGGCAAGGCCGGCGCGCTGACCGAGCTGTTCGCCGGATACGGCAGCCGCCCGCCCTGGCCCCGGCGGCAGGCGGCCATGCTGGCCAAGTGCCGGCAGATGCTGGCCCTGCGCCGCACCCTGGGCCTCACCGACCCGGGGTACCAGCGCTGGGAGCAGGCCCTGCGGACGGTCGCCGGCTGGACCGAGCTGTGACTGCCCCGCCGCCGGGCGTTCAGCTCGCCGGGAAGGTGGTCCGGTGGAGTTGACCCGGCGGCTGGGCGTCATTCGCCGGCGCGGCACGGCTGGGAGAGCGTGATCCGCCGCTGCCGGCTTCCTGCCATGTGGGCAGGGTCTTTCCTCCATGTCCCGACCGGGAGGACTGTCGGGGGTGTACCCGCCGGGTGCTCACGCTGTGTCTCATGGGGGCGACATGACGGGAAACGCACGGATCCTGGTCGTCGACGACCAGCCGACCATCGTGGACCTGCTGTCCACGGTGCTGACCGGCCATGGCTTCGCGGTCGACACCGCCGGGACGGCGGCGCAGGCCGTGGAGAAGGCCGTGGAGCAGCGACCTGACCTGGTCCTGCTCGACGTGTCGCTGCCCGACGGCGACGGCATCGACGTGCGCCGGCGGCTGCGGGCCGAGGGCGCGGAGACCGGGGTGGTGTTCCTGTCCGCCCGCGACACCCGCGACGACCTGGTCGCCGAGCTGGCCTACGGCGACGAGGACTGGATCACCAAGCCGTTCGACGTCGAGGTGTTGCTGGCCCGGGTGCACGCCGCGCTGCGGCGCCGGGCCGGCGCGCCGGGCAACCGGGTCCTGCGCTACGCCGACGTGGAGCTGGACCAGGACACCGGCGAGGTGCGCCGGGCCGGGGAGCCGGTCGCGCTGTCACCGTCCGAGCGGGAGCTGCTGCGCCTGCTGCTGCGCGATCCGGGCCGGGTGCTGTCGCACGACGAGATCCGGGCCGGGGTGTGGCCGGACGTCCCGGGCAGCGGGCACGAGCTGGTCAAGGCCCATGTCGCGTCGCTGCGCGGCAAGCTGGAGCGACTCGGCCCGCCGCTGATCGCGACGCACCGCGGCTTCGGGTACGCGTTGCGCGCCCGGCTGCCCTGAGACCGCGCGCCGGTCAGCGCCGGGTGGCGTGCTTGATGCGGTACATGGCCTCGTCGGCCCGGCGCAGCAGGGCCTCCGGGTCGACCCCGGTGCCGGCCACCACGCCGACGCTGGCGCCGATGGTCAGGCGGTGCCCGTCCACCTCGACGGGCTCGGCCAGCGCGGCCCGGAACCGCTCGGCGACCGGGCCGGCGGTGTCCGTGTCGGCCCCGGGCAGCAGCACCGCGAACTCGTCGCCGCCCAGGCGGGCCGCGACCGCCGTGTCCGGCAGAGCCGCGCGCAGGCACTCGGCCACCCGCACCAGCACGGCATCCCCGGCGTGGTGGCCGTACGTGTCGTTGATGGGTTTGAACCCGTCCAGGTCGATGTGCAGCAGCGCGACCCCGCCGCCGACCGCCGCGGCCAGCCGGCGGCCGAAGAGCACCCGGTTGGCCAGCCCGGTGAGCGCGTCGTGGGTGGCCTCGTGCCGCAGCCGGTCCTGCAGTTCGCGGGCGTCGGTGACGTCGCGGGCGTTGCTCACCACAGCGGCCACGCTGGGCTCGTGGGTGAGGTTGCGGCTGGTGACCTCCAGCCAGCGCCAGGAGCCCTCCTTGTGCCGGTAGCGCGCCTGGTACGTGAAGGTCGCGCCGGGCGTGGCCATCAGCTGCTGCAGGTCGCCCAGCAGCGCGGGCAGGTCGTCGGGGTGGATCAGCGTGATCACCCGGACGCCGAGCATCTCGCCCGGTTCGTAGCCGAGCATCCGGGTGGCCGGGGTCAGGTAGACCATCGCGCCGGTGTGGTCGATCAGCGAGGTGATGTCGGTCGAGTACTCCAGCAGCAGCCGGACCCGCTCCTCCTGCCGGCGCAGCGTCTCCAGGCCGGCGTCGGAGCGCCGGACCAGCGACTCGTTCTCGGCGAAGGTGAGCAGCTGCCG
This sequence comes from Actinoplanes sp. NPDC051405, assembly GCF_055586185.1. NCBI lineage: Bacteria > Bacillati > Actinomycetota > Actinomycetes > Micromonosporales > Micromonosporaceae > Actinoplanes > Actinoplanes sp. NPDC051405. The sequence continues at coordinate 130,762 of NZ_JBVJIR010000014.1, read as the reverse complement.
GGCCACCACGACGGCGGTGATCACCAGCAGGCCGCCGAGCGCGACATGGGCGGTGGCGCCCAGCCCGGACGGCAGGACGGCGGGCAGGACGGCGAAGACGAGGCCGAGCATGGCGTACGGCAGCACGCTGTAGGTCCGGCGGCGCCGCGCCGGCCGGCCTGCGGCCGCCCGGTCGGCGAGTTCCTGCACCCTCGGGGCCACGCTGACCAGGGCCACGGCGGTGATCTGCAGGGCCAGCTGCACGCGCCACCCGGCGCTGCCCGGCAGCACGCCGCCGTTGACGCACTGGACCACCGCGGCGGCGACGAGCGGAGCGGCCGTGGCCGAGCTGATCGGGCTGTGCCCGCCCATGACGAGCCGGATGACGGCGAAGGTGGTCACCAGGGCGATGGCGACCGCGGCCATGGACGCGGCCGAGCCGACGCCCAGGGCGGCCGAGCGGTCGGCCATGAACCAGATGGCCACGACGGCGGCGGTTCCGACCGCGGTGGTGTCGAGCAGGTAGCGCAGCCGGACCCGGCTGGGCGCCGGCGGGCGCGGGTGGGTGAGCGCGGCGACCACCAGCACGGTGACGCCCGCCAGCACGCAGACGCTCTGGAACTGGCCGGTCGGCACCGCACCGGCGTCGGGGCTCCGCAGCGCGCCGGCGAGCCGGCCGAGGTGACCGGTCAGCAGCAGGGCGCCCATGGCGGTCATCGCTCGCCAGAACCGGCGGTCGGCGGCGTCGCGCCCGGACCGGCGGGCCAGCCGTACCGCGCCGGCCAGCAGGACCAGATTGAGCGCCGGGCCCAGCCACGCGCGCAGCAGCACGTGCGACGCGATGCCGCCGGGTCCCCAGAGCAGCCAGCCGATCGCCGCCACGGACACCCCGGCCAGGGCGAGCACCACCGGGTCGGTCGCGACCGTACGGGGCGACGAGCCGGACCGCTCGGGTGGCATCGCGATCCTCCTGCGGGCGTTCGGGCTCGGCACGGCCACGCCGCGCCCACTTACTACACCGGTACGCGGTAGCGGTGCGGGTGCACGTCCGGGGTGACACCGGTGCGCTCGTTTACGGTTAGGTTTCTTAACCGTTTAAGGTCTCCGCTGGCCCGGTGCCGAATCGTTACTCGGTTGATCAAGCGGAAACATTGCGAAACACCGTTTCCACCTCTTGACTGGCAACCGGGGGAACCGGAGACGGTGACGGTGATGTCACGCCCCGGCGTGATGTGAGATAGGGAGAGGTATGTTCGGTCAATCCAATAGCCCGCGCTTCAGGAGCGCGCTCGCCGGCACGCTGGGCATCGGCCTGGTGTTCGGCCTGGCCGCTTGCGGCGGCAGTGACGACTCGGACGACGATTCCAACACGGCCGCGCAGACGATCGACTGCGCGCAGTTCAGCTCGTTCGGAGACCTCAAGGGCAAGACGGTCTCGGTCTTCGCGAGCATCGTGACGCCCGAGGACAAGGCGTACAAGGACTCGTACAAGCCTTTCGAGCAGTGCACCGGTGTGACGATCAAGTACGAGGGCGACAAGTCCTTCGAGACCCAGATCCTGGTGCGCGCCAAGGCGGGCAACCCGCCGGACGTCGCGATCGTGCCGCAGCCCGGCCTGCTCCAGCAGCTCGTGGCCACCGGCAAGGCCGTCGAGGCGCCGGCCGAGGCCGCGGCGAACGTGGACAAGTTCTGGGACAAGAACTGGAAGGAGTACGCGACCGTCAACGGCAAGTTCTACGGCGCGCCTTCCGGGGCCAGCGTCAAGTCGCTGGTCTGGTACTCGCCGAGCGAGTTCAAGGACGCCGGCTACACGGTGCCGACGACGCTCGACGAGCTCAAGACGCTGACCGACAAGATGGTCGCGGACAAGAAGAAGCCGTGGTGCGCGGGCATCAGCAGCGGTGAGGCGACCGGCTGGCCGCTCACCGACTGGCACGAGGACATGATGCTGCGCCTCAGCGGCCCGGAGACCTTCGACAAGTGGGTCAAGCACGAGATCCCGTTCAACGGTCCCGAGTCCACGGCGGCGCTGGACGCGGTCGGCGCGTACCTGAAGAACCCGGCGTACGTCAACGGCGGCCTGGGCGACGTCAAGAGCATCGCCACGACCACCTTCCAGGACGCCGGTCTGCCGATCCTGGACGGCACCTGCTCGCTGCACCGCCAGGCGAGCTTCTACGCGGCGAACTTCCCCAAGGAGACCAAGGTGGCCGAGGACGGCGACGTCTTCGCGTTCTACCTGCCGGGCAAGACCGCCACGGAGAAGCCGGTCCTCGGCGGCGGTGAGTTCAACGTGGCGTTCGCGGACCGTCCGGAGGTCAAGGCCTTCCAGACGTACCTGTCGACCGACACCTGGGCGAACATCAAGGCCAAGGCCTCCCAGGGCTGGGTCAGCGCCAACAAGAAGCTCGACCCGAACAACCTGAGCAACCCGATCGACAAGCTGGCCGCGACGATCCTGCTCGACCCGAACACGCAGTTCCGCTTCGACGGCTCGGACCAGATGCCGGCCGCCGTGGGCTCCAACGCCTACTGGAAGCAGACGACGAGCTGGATCACCGGACAGGACACCAAGGTGACGGTGGACAACATCGAGAAGGCCTGGCCCAAGTGATCTGAATCTTCACCCGGGGCCGGTCGCCGAAAGGCGACCGGCCCCGCCGCTCTCCAGAGGAGGTACGGGTCGCGTGTTCGACACCGCCGACACCACCGCCGAGAAGTTCACGCAGATGTTCGCTGCGATCCTTCTCTTCGCCGCGGTCGTGGGCATCATCCTGTTCATCGCGGGGCGCTTCGGCGGCCGCCGCGGTGACAAAATCGTCGCCTATTCCTATCTCGCCCCGACGCTGATCATGCTGCTCGTCGGGCTCGTCTACCCGGGTGTCCGCACCATCTACCAGTCGTTCTTCAACGCGGCCGGCAGCGCCTTCATCGGCCTGGACAACTACAAGACGATCTTCACCGACAACGACCAGCTGACCGTGCTGCGCAACACCGTCTTCTGGGTCGTGGTCACGCCGTTCGTGGCCACCGCGATCGGCCTGCTCTACGCCATCCTGGTCGACAAGGCGAAGATGGAGTCCTTCGCCAAGGCGCTGATCTTCCTGCCCATGGCCATCTCGTTCGTGGGCGCGTCGATCATCTGGAAGTTCGTCTACGAGTTCCGCCCCGATCAGGGCAACGTCAAGCAGATCGGGCTGCTCAACCAGGTCCTGGTCTGGCTCGGCGGCAGCCCGCAGCAGTGGCTGGTGGACTCGCCGCTGAACACGTTCCTGCTGATCGTGGTCATGATCTGGATCCAGGCCGGCTTCGCGATGACCGTGCTGTCCGCGGCCATCAAGGCCATCCCGGACGACATCATCGAGGCCGCCCGCCTCGACGGCGTCGGCCCGTGGGGCATGTTCCGCTTCGTGACCCTGCCGGCCATCCGCCCGGCGGTGGTGGTCGTGCTGACCACCATCGGCATCGGCACGCTGAAGGTTTTCGACATCGTGCGCACGATGACCGGCGGCCAGTTCAACACCAGCGTCATCGCCAACGAGTTCTACAGCCAGAGCTTCCGCAGCGACAACCAGGGCCTCGGCTCGGCCCTGGCGGTGCTGCTGTTCCTGCTGGTCATCCCGATCGTCGCCTACAACATCCGGCAGATCCGCAGTTCGGAGGCGCTATGACCACCGTCACGCCGGTCACCACGACGCCACCGCTGACCCCGGACAAGCCGAACGCGGCGGCGGTCGCGAAGAAGAAGCTCACCTCGCCGTGGGCCTCGCTCGCGGCGCTCATCATCGCGGTGCTCTGGACGCTGCCGACGTTCGGATTGCTGGTGTCGTCGTTCCGCCCCGAGCGGGCGATCAAGACGACCGGGTGGTGGACCTTCTTCTCCGACCCGAAGTTCACCATGGACAACTACAAGGCCGTGCTCGACGCGGAGAGCGGCGCCGGGCTCGGCTCGTTCTTCGTGAACTCACTGGTGATCACCATCCCCTCGGTGATCATCCCGATGAGTCTCGCCTGCCTGGCCGCGTACGCGTTCGCCTGGATCAAGTTCCCCGGGCGCAACATCCTGTTCCTGGCGATCTTCGCGCTGCAGATCGTGCCCCTGCAGGTGACGCTGATCCCGCTGCTCACCCTGTACGTGGACGCGGGCCTGGCGAACACCTTCTGGACGATCTGGATCTCGCACGCCATCTTCGGCCTGCCGCTGGCGATCTACCTGCTGCACAACTTCATGCGGGAGATACCGGCCACCCTGCTGGAAGCGGCCCGGGTGGACGGCGCGGGACACGTGTCGATCTTCTTCCGGGTGCTGCTGCCGCTGCTGCGACCGGCCCTGGCCGCGTTCGGCATCTTCCAGTTCCTCTGGGTGTGGAACGACCTGCTGGTCGCCCTCACCTTCGCGGGCGGCGGCGACGCGGTCGCCCCGATCACCGTGGCGCTGGCCAACCTCAGCGGCACCCGCGGCACGGCCTGGCACCTGCTGTCGGCGGGCGCCTTCGTGTCGATCCTGGTGCCGGTGACGATCTTCCTGCTGCTCCAGCGGTACTTCGTCCGCGGCCTGCTCGCGGGCAGTGTCAAGGGCTGATCCTCGGCACCAAGGGGCCCGGGACCGCTGCGGCGGTTCCGGGCCCTTTGTCGTACCCCGCACCTAGAGTCGGGCGATGACCGTGCACAAACTGTCGCGGGCCGATGCGCGCGGCATCGCCGTGCGCGCCCAGCTGCTGGACGCGCGCTCACCGACCGATCTGTTCGACGTCGTGCGGCGCCTGACGCTGCTGCAGAACGACCCGGCCACCGCCGTCGCGCCCAGCGCCGACCTGGTGCTGTGGAGCCGGCTCGGCTCGGCGTACCGGCCCGGGCAGCTGCGCGACGCCCTCGACGAGCAGGCCCTGCTGGAGCTGCACGGCATGGTCCGCCCGCCGGAGGACATCGCGCTGTACCGGGCCGAGATGGCCGAGTGGCCCGGGCGGCCACCACTGCGCGAGTGGCAGGAGGACCTGCGCGAGTGGGTCGACGCCAACAACGGCTGCCGGCTCGACATCCTGCACCGGCTGCGTGCCGACGGCCCGCTGACCACCCGCGAGCTGCCGGACACCTGCGAGATCCCGTGGCGTTCCTCGGGCTGGACGGACAACCGCAACGTCACGAAGCTGCTCGGCTTCCTGGTCCAGCGCGGCGAGGTGGCGGCGGCCGGCCGGCGTGGCCCGGACCGCCTGTGGGATCTGGCCGAGCGCGTCTACCCGGACGACGTGGTGCCCTACGAGGAGGCGCTGCGCCGCCGCGACGCACGCCGGCTCAGCGCGCTGGGCATCGCCCGGGCGAAAGCGCCGAAAAGCCCGGGCGAGCCCGACGACGTGGGCGCCGCCGGCGAGCCGGCGATCGTCGAGGGCGTGAAGGGCCACTGGCGGGTCGACCCCCAGCACCTGGATCAGAGCTTCACCGGCCGGGTCGCGCTGCTGTCGCCGCTCGACCGCCTGGTCTACGACCGCCGGCGCCTGGCCGAGCTGTTCGAGTACCACTACCAGCTGGAGATGTTCAAACCGGCCGCCGAACGCCGCTGGGGCTACTGGGCGATGCCGATCCTGGACGGCGACCGGCTGGTGGGCAAGCTGGACGCCGCCGCGGACCGCCGGGTCGGAGTGTTCCGGGTGCACGCGATCCACCAGGACGTCCCCTTCACCCCGGCGACGACGGCCGCCGTGCAGCACGAGATCTCAGACCTGGCCGGCTGGCTCGGTCTGGACCTCGTGCTGCCGGCGTGAGCTGTCGGGGCTCAGCCGTCGATGTGCAGCGGGGTCACGTGCCAGATGTCGCGGCAGTAGTCGCGTACCGTGCGGTCCGAGGAGAAGAAGCCGCTGCGAGCCGTGTTCAGGATGGACGTGCGGGTCCAGCCCTCCCGGTCGCGCCACGCCCGGGCCACCCGGTCCTGGCAGTCCACGTAGGCGCGGTAGTCGGCCAGCGTCAGATATTCGTCGCGGTTCAGCAGGTCGTCCACGATCTCCTTGTCGTACTGGGCCACCGTGTCGAGCACCTCCCGCAGTTCCGCGTCCCGGTCGTAGTAGGCGCGCGGTTCGTAACCCCGGGCCCGGACCGCGTCCACCTCGGTGGTGTCCAGTCCGAACAGGAAGAAGTTGTCCGCGCCGACCCGGTCGCGGATCTCCACGTTGGCGCCGTCCAGGGTGCCGATGGTCAGCGCGCCGTTGAGGGCCAGCTTCATGTTGCTGGTGCCGGAGGCCTCCTTGCCGGCCAGCGAGATCTGCTCGGACAGGTCCGCGGCCGGGATGATCAGCTGGGCCCGGGAGACGTTGTAGTCCGGCAGGAAGATCATTTTCAGGTACGGCGAGACGACCGGGTCCTCGTTGACCAGGTCGGCCACCGTGTTGGCCAGGCGCATGATCCGCTTGGCCGCGTAGTAGCCCGGCGCCGCCTTGCCGCCGAACACGATCGTACGGGGCACCACGTCCTGGACCTGGTCCCGGCGGATCCGGTGGTACTGCGCGACCACGTGCAGCACCCGCAGCAACTGTCGCTTGTACTCGTGGAACCGCTTGATCATCACGTCGCAGAGCGCGTCCGGGTCGATCGCCACGCCGGTCGCCGCCAGCGCGTGCCGGGCCAGATCCTCGCGGTTGCGCCGCTTGACCTCGCGCCACTGCTCGCGGAAGCCGGGATCGTCGGCGGCCGGCTCCAGCTCGACCAGCCGGTCCAGGTCGGTCAGCCACTCCGGGCCGCCGATCCGCCCGCTGATCAGGTCGGACAGCCGCGGGTTGGCCAGCCGGACGAACCGGCGCGGCGAGATGCCGTTGGTGACATTGTGGAAGCGTCCCGGCCACAGCTCGGCGAATCCACGCAGGGTCGTGGCGGCCAGCAGGCGCGAGTGCAGCTCGGCGACGCCGTTGACCGCCGAGCTGCCCACCACGGCCAGGTGCGCCATCCGGACCCGCTGCTCGCCGCCCTCCTGGATGATCGACAGTTCCCGCAGCTTGGCGTCGTCACCCGGGTAGCGGGCGGCCACCTCCTGCAGGAACAGATGGTTGATCAGGAAGATGATCTCCATGTGCCGGGGCAGCAGCCGCTGCACCAGCGCCACCGGCCAGGTCTCCAGCGCCTCGGGCAGCAGGGTGTGACACGTGTACGCGAACACCCGCCGGGTGATCGACCAGGCCCGGTCCCACTCCAGGCCCTCCTCGTCGACCAGCATCCGCATGAGCTCGGCGATGGCCATCACCGGGTGGGTGTCGTTGAGCTGGATGACCACCTTGCCGGCGAAGTCGTCCCAGTCGTTGTTGCGCAGCCGGAACCGCCGCACGATGTCCCGCAGCGCGCAGGTGACCAGGAAGTGCTGCTGCTTGAGGCGCAGCTCGCGGCCGAGCTCGGTGCTGTCGTCCGGGTAGAGGACCTTGCTGATGTTCTCCGAGCGGACGATCTCCTCGACCGCCTCGCCGTACTGGCCGGCGCCGAAGCGGGACAGGTCGAAGGACTCCCGGGCGGCCCGGGCGCGCCACAACCGGATGATGTTGACCGTGCTCGTCCCGTACCCGGGCACCAGCATGTGGCTGGGCTCGCCCAGCACGACCTCGCCCGGCACCCAGCTCTTGCGCAGTCCCTCCAGGGGCTCGACGTGGCCGTAGAAGCCGACCGTCTGCTGGTCGTCGGAGGCGTGGAACTCCCACGGGTTGCCGTAGAAGGTCCAGTCGTCGGGCCGCTCGACCTGGCCGCCGTCGTGGAAGGCCTGCTTGAAGATGCCGAAGTCGTAGCGGATGCCGTACCCGACCGCGGGGATGTCCTGGGTCGCCATGGCGTCCAGCAGGCAGGCGGCGAGCCGGCCCAGGCCGCCGTTGCCCAGGCCGGGCTCGACGTCCAGGGCGTCCAGGTCCGAGCCCGACAGCCCCAGACCCTCCAGCGCGCGGCGGGCGCTGTCCTCGGTGCCCGAGTAGAGCAGATTCTGGTCGAGCTGCTTGCCGAGCATGTACTCGGCCGACAGGTAGTAGATGAACCGGGGATTGGCCCGGTAGTGCGCGGCCGCCGTGCGGATGTAGCGGTCGACCAGCCGGTTCCGCACGGTCAGGGCGAGCGAGTGGTAGGCGTCCTGCGCGCTGGCCGACTCCAGGGTCGTGCCGCGCTGGTAGTACAGGTTGCTGAGCAGGTCGCGCCCGAAGTCGCCGGGCGTGTCGCCGGAATGCGGCGACGTCACGTAGGTCACGGCTGGTCCCTCCCGACGGTGATCCGTCCCTCGACGGTCTCACGGGGAGTATCGACGCTCAGCGGAAACGCCCCGCTCCGGGGTGCGGAACGGGGCGTTTCGTGGCGTTACGCGGACAAGTCGTCGGAGATTTCGTCCTCGGGGTCCTCAGTGGGGTCCTCGTCCGGCTCCGGGCTGGTGGTCGGCGTGGGCTCCGCCGTGGGGGTGTCGTCGGCCGGAATGTCGTCGGCCGGGGGCGTCGGCTGCGGCGTGGGCGTCGGGGTGGGCGTCGGGGTGGGCGTCGGCTTCGGCTTGACCACCGAGCTCTTCTTCTGCGTCACCGAGACCTTCGTGGCGGTGTAGGCGGTGCCGGCCCGGGTGCCGTTGACGGTGATCCTGGCGCCCACCGCCACCGTCGTGAGCGTGGTGCGCTTCCCGTTGACGACCACGCGCAGGCTGCCCGGCACGGTGACGATCACGGTCTTCTTGCGGACGTCCTTGGTGCCGCCGGTGGCCAGCAGCGTCACGGTGCCCGCAGCGGCGTCGACGGCGGTGACCTTGCCGGACGCTTCGAACCGGATCCGGACGGGCTTCTTGGTCTTGCTGGGCTTCGGGGTCGCCTTCTGCGCGGAGACCGGCTTACCGGCCGGCTGGGCGAAGGCGGTGGCGGCCGTACCGACGGCGGGAACGACGATCCCGGCGGCCAGCAGAGCGGCAACAGCAGTACGACGCAGACGCATCGGAAGATCTCCTTGTTTCGGGGGTGAGATCAGCGTCGGCCCGCCGGGGTGCGAACGGGTGCCCGGTCCGGTTGCGGGCGGGTTGCCGTGCACGGCGGGCGTTGCCGCGGCGTTCAGCCGGCCCCGATGACGGCTCAGGCCGGGTGCGGCGCCTCGGCGGCCGGCAGCGTGACGGTGAAGGTGCTGCCCTGGCCCAGCCGGGACGCGGCGGTGACCGAGCCACCGTGCTCGGCGACGATGTTGCGCACGATGGCCAGGCCCAGCCCGGAGCCCTGCACGGCCTGGTCCATCGCGTTGGCCGCCCGGTGGAACGGGGTGAACAGGCCGGCCACGTCGCCCTCGGGGATGCCGATCCCGGTGTCGGTCACGGTCAGCACCGCCGCGCCACCCACCGCCCGCAGCCGGTAGGCGACCGCCCCGCCGGGCCCGGTGAACTTCACCGCGTTGTCCAGCAGGTTGCGCATCGCCCGCTCGAGCTGCCGGGCGTCTCCGTCGACGAAGACCTGTTCCGCCTCGCCGGTCAGGGTGAGGTCGCGGCCGCGGGCCAGGGGCTCGAACTCGGTCCGCAGCGCCGCCATCACCTCGGCCAGATCCACCCGGGCCGTGGTCGCGCCGACAGTGTTGTTGGCCCGGTCCAGCAGCAGCAGGTCGGCGACCGTCTCCTGCAGCCGGTGGGCGTTGCGCAGGATCGCGGTGACACCGCGCTGCTGCAACGGGGACAGGTCTCCGCCGTCACCGTCGGCCAGCATCTCCGTGTAGCCGAGGATGCTGGTCAGCGGGGTACGCAGCTCGTGGGTCACGGTGGCGACGAAGGCGTCCTTGCGTTCGTCGAGCACCCGCAGCTCGGTGATCAGCCGGGCCTGGCGGCGTTGCAGGCGCTGCTGGCGCACGGTGTGGTCGACCTCGCGGGCCACGGCGGCGAGCAGGCGCCGCTCGTCGGCGGTCCAGTCCGGCTGGTCGGCGCGCACGACGTGGATGAAGCCGGGCGGGCAGTCGGCGTCGCCGCCGATGGCCACGGCCACGCCGCCCGCGACGTCCGGCACGAGCCGCACGGTGCCGGCCTCTCCGGCCAGGACCTCCCGCACGGCCCAGTCCGGCATCGGCGGCGCGTTGTCGGGCCAGCGCACGTCGACCTCGTCGGTGCCGCCGACCGGGATCCGGCTGTGGACCGCGTCGGCGCCCAGCGCGCGGCCGACGAGCTCGGCGACCCGGCAGGCGGTCGCGGCGGGATCACAGGTCTCCCGCAGGGCGACCGCCACCGCCTGGCGCAATTCGGTACGGGCGACCCGGGCATCGTCCTCGGCCAGCAGCCGCTGCGTCTCGGCCGCGAGCCGGTTCAGCGTACCGATGACAGCGCGCATCTCCCCCGGTCCGGCCGGCACCGCCCGGGCCGACAGCTCCCCGGCGGCCAGCCGCTGCAGCGTCATCCGGATGTGCTCCAGCGGGGCCAGCAGCAGCCGGCGCGCGACTCCGGCGAGGGCCAGGGTGACGCCCAGGAAGCCGATGGCGAGCAGCGCGAACAGCATCTGGGCCAGCCGCGCGGCGCGCCGGTCGGCCGCGTTGACCCGGCGCATGTCGGCCTGCAGCGCCTCCCCCACGGCCGCATTGGCGGTACGGATGTCGTCGAACAGCTCCTTGCCCCGGCCGGTCTGCGAGTAGCCGGGATCGGCCACCCCGGCGTTGACGACCGGATACGCGAACGCGTACAGCCAGCGCGACGCGGCGGCCCGCTCGGCGGTGAGCAGCCGCAGCACGGTCGGGTCGGTGGTCCGGGCGGCGACCTCGTCGAAGGAGGTGAACGCGCCGATGCGCCCCTGGTCGTACGGCTGCAGAAAGCTCTTGTCGCCGGTGAGCTGGAAGCCCCGTACGCCGGTCTCGGCGTCCGTCATGTGTTGCAGCACCGCGGTGTTGGCGTCGCGGGCGGCCTCGACCCGGGCCACCCGCCGTTCGTGCCGGCTCTGCAGGTTGTCGCTGACCACGAACTGGGTCACCACGACGCCGATGAACAGCACCAGGACCGCGATGACTCCCGCGTCGACGCGGGCCCGTACCGAGGCCACCTCAGCCCCCCGCGGGGGTACGGGAGACCGGCAGGGTGAAGGAGATCGCGGTGCCGCCGCCGGGTGCGGCGTCGGCCCAGATCCGGCCGCCGTGGCGGGTGACGATCCGCTCGCAGGTGGAGAGCCCGACACCGTGCCCGGCCGGGCCGCCCGCCTCGGCGCGCGCGAACATCTCGAAGACCCGGCGGCGCTGGTCGGCGGGGATACCGATGCCGTTGTCGCGGACCGTGACGACGTACTCGTCCTCCTGCCGCCGGGCGCACACCTCGACCTGGCAGTCCCGGGCCGGGTCGCGGTACTTGACCGCGTTGCCGATGAGGTTCTGCAACAGCTGGCGCACCAGGGTGGGGTCACCGGGCAGGGTGATCCGCGGGGGCGTGACCCGGACGGTGGCACCGCTGCGGCGGATGTTCTCCCGTAGATCCGTCAGGGCCTGGTCGACCAGCTCACCGAGCTCGGCGTCCTCGCGCCGGCAGGGGCCGCTGCCGGCCCGGGCGTACCTCAGCAGCGACTCGATGAGCGCCTGCATCCGGCCGACCGCCCGCACGGTGGCCCCGATCCACTTCTGGCCCTGGGCGTCGATCTCCGTGGCGTAGTGGTCGCCGAGCAGTTCCAGATAGCCGTTGACGACCGCCAGCGGCGCCGCGAGGTCGTGGCTCACCACCGCGGCGAACTGCTCGAGTTCGGTGTTGGAGCGCAGCAGCTCGGCGTGGGCGTCCCGCAGGGCCTGCTGCCGGGCCCGGTCGGCGGTGACGTCGGCCATCGCCACGACCGCCCCGAGCGGGATGCCGTCGGCGGCGGTGAGGGCGCGGCCGCCCACGACGACGTGCCGCGCCGGCCGGTCGTCGGGGCGGATGACGAGCTCGGCGTCGCTGACCGCGCCGCCGGGCAGGACCTGCAGCAGGGGGATCTCCTCGCTGGGCAGTGGAGTGACGCCGTCGGCGCGGAACAGCCGGTAGTGCTCGGCGAAGTCGGCGGGCTCGACCGAGGGGTCGGCGTCGAGGCCGTGCCAGTCACGCGCGGCCCGGTTGAAGACGGTGAGGTGCCCGGAGCGGTCGGCGGCGACCACCGCCACGTCGATGGTGTCCAGCACGGTGTCGGTGAACCGCTGGCGGGCCTCGGCCTCGGCGGCCAGCTCGGCCATGACGCGAGCCTGCCGGCGCCGCTCGAACAGCGCGAGGATCACCCCGGCCAGGTCCTCCAGGCGCTCGATCTGCTCGCCGGTCAGCTCCCGGGGCACCGAGTCGAAGACACACAGGGTGCCCAGCGCGTGTCCCTGCGGCGTGACCAGCGGCGCCGAGGCGTAGAAGCGCACGTCGGCCAGCACCCCGGTGACCCACGGGTTGTCGCGGTAGGTGGGGTCGGTGCGGGCGTCCCGGATGTGCACGAACTGCCCGGCCTGGAACCGCAGGGCGCACATCGAGTCGGACCGGGCGGAGTCACCGCCGGTGAAACCCGCGGTGGTGAGCTGACACTGGCGGTGCTCGTCGATCAGGTTCAGGGTCGCGGTGGGCACCCCGGCGACCATCGCGGCGACCCGGACGACCGCCTCCAGCTCGTCGTCGGCGGGCGCGTCGAGCACGCGATACTCGTGCAACGCGGCCAGGCGCTGCTGCTCGTCTCGACTCAACGCCCGTTCCTCTCCGCACGGCGGCATCAGCCCTCGTGACCTAGTTCGGCAGGTATTGCCGCGACTTGAACCGGTGGTGCACGCACGCTGAGTGCACAGACCTGAGAGCTTCCTGAAAGTTGTTACCGATCCGTAACTTGGGCCTCCCGCGTACGTGTGGTGACGATCACAGGCCGGTCGGTCGACCGATGTGTCCATTAGCGACGCATCTCACGGAGGCGCACCACGGTTGCCGTGACCCACAGTGATCAATCTCGGGGCAGTCCTGTTACTGACCGGTAGCCAGGGCACTTGTCCTCATCCGCGGCTGGAGGCAACATTTCCCGCACGTTAAGACGGCCGCATCGACGGGCCTGCATACCAACGGTTGACCTGGAGTCGCCCGCGATGCGAGCCGCATGGCGGTGCGGTCGCAGCCGTTGTAGTTCCCACAAGGAGGATCCGTGAAGGATGCGCAAGGCGATCCGGCCTACGGTCGCACCAACTGGCGCCGTTTCGCCGTAGCGGTGGCGGTCCCCACCGCGGCCGCCGGTGCCTTGGTCTTCGGCCTGGCCAACGGGGCGTTCGCCGCCTCGTTCGCCATCTCCGGCCAGCCGTTCAAGATCTCGGCCGACAAGCTCGACGGCGTCGGCTTCGCGCAGTACGGCGAGCAGCTCGACACCGCGACGAAGGGCGACCGCGATGTCCCGGTCGCCATGTCCGGCATCGCCTCGGCGAAGCTCTACAACCTGTGCCAGTCGGTACGGGCCCCGGGCTCGCCGATCAGCCTGACGATCCGGGCCGGCCGCGACGCCAACGCCCCGGCGAAGGCGACCAACCTGCTGATCGGCATGACGGAGCTCAACGGCAACGCGGAGTTCACCGACATCAACATCGGCCAGGACGCGTCCACCCTCGGTCAGGGCGGCCCGAAGGCGAGCGGCCCGCTGGGCTCGTTCGGCCAGGAGGCCTCCCGCGTCGTGATCACCGACCTGAAGCAGACCGCGGTCTCCACCACGGCCGGCACGTTCACGCTGACCGGGCTCAACCTGAAGATCAACTTCCCGGGTAAGGACGGCAACCCACCGGAGTGCTTCTGAGGTAGTACCCGAGGCCCGCGGAGATCACCGGCCGCGGGCCTCCACCATGCCGGGGGGCCCAGCACGATTTTCTGGAGGAGTACGTGGCAACAACCAACGCGTCGGACGGCGGTTTCCGCCGCTGGCGGCGAAGCAGGCCTTTCTGGGGCGGCCTGCTGCTCCTGATCGCCGGGCTGGAGCTGTTCCTCAGCGCCAACCTGACCCTCGGCGATCTCGAGGTCCACATGGGCCCGGAGGGTTTCCTGTCCTACCTGCTCCCGCTGCTGCTCGTGCTGGCCGGTGTGCTGAGCTGGGTCACCCCGGGACAGCGCCTGTTCTACGGCGTGCTCGGCCTGCTCACCGCGGTCTATTCGCTGGTCGGGCTGAACCTCGGTGGCTTCGGGCTCGGCATGCTGCTCGGCATCGTCGGCGGCGCGCTCGTGCTCGCCTGGGCGCCCACCCGGTCCAAGCCGCAGGCACCCGCCCCGGCCGCGGCCGACGAGGACCCGGCGGCGCCCGACACCGACGAGGACCCGGCGCCGCAGCAGGACCGGCATGCGCACGACCCCGCGGCCACCATGATCGTGCCGGGGTTCATCGGCGGCCCGGACGACCACCGGAGCGCGCCCGCTCCCCTGCGCCCGGCGGAGCCCACCCAGCAGTTCCCCGCCGAGCCTGGCCACCCCGGCGACGAGCCCCCGCAGGCCGAACCGCCCCGGCCGTCCAACGGCGTGCACCGAAAGACCTTCGTCATCACCCTGGTCCCGCTGGCGATGACCGCCGCCCTGCTGGTCGCGGGCAGCAACACCCCGGCCCGTGCCGAGCCCGAATGCCCCGAGGGCCTGCCGTCGCGCCCGGCCGCCGCGGCCAAGAAGGAAGCGGCCCGCCAGTCGTCGGCCAAGCCCTCGCCGAGCCGTACGGCCGCGAAGAAGACGCCGACGGCCAAGACCTCCGCCTCGGCCGGCCCGTCGGCCTCGGGTGATGCCGAGGCCGGCGAGGAGGGTGACGGCGACGGGACCGGCAACCCGATCGTCGACGGCTGGAACGGGCTCGTGGACGGCGTCGGGGACCTGCTCGGTATCGGCGACAACGAGCAGGCCGAACCCGAGCCGGAGCCGAGCACGACCACCGAACCGCCGGCCACCCCGGATCCGACCGGCACCGCGACCCCGTCGGGCGAGCCGTCCTCGCCCGTCCCGGGCCCGTCCGGCAAGCCCGACGGGTCCGGGACCCCGAGCACCTCGCCCAGCTCGGCGTCGCCGACGCCGAGCTCCAGCGACATCCCGTGCCTGGGGCCGCGCGTCTTCAAGGTGGCCGGCCCGGACGACGTCCCGATGGTGTCCACCAAGGGCAGCACCCTGGAGACCGCCTCGCTGACCATGTACAACTCCACCTACGACGGGGTGGTGCAGCTGGACACGGCCAAGGGCAAGCTGGCCGCGCTGAAGTTCAGCATGTCCAAGGCGGTGAACGAGCCGTTCAAGCTGACCATCCCGGAGG
Organism: Actinoplanes sp. NPDC051405; assembly: GCF_055586185.1. NCBI lineage: Bacteria > Bacillati > Actinomycetota > Actinomycetes > Micromonosporales > Micromonosporaceae > Actinoplanes > Actinoplanes sp. NPDC051405. The sequence goes on along the minus strand of NZ_JBVJIR010000014.1, from coordinate 115,616 downwards.
TCGGCGGCCGCACCACGCTGATCGAGAGCAACAAGCTCACCACCGACGGCAACGTGCGCTTCTACACCCCGTCGTTCAAGGGCAAGCTGTTCGGCGTCATCCCGGTGACGTTCACCCCGGAGTCGCCACCGCCGCTGACGCTGCCGGTCCTGTGGTTCACCGACGTGCAGATCAACCTGGCCTTCGTGCGGTGCGACACCCTGACGGGCGAGCCCCTCAAGGTGAGCGAGAAGTCGTAACCGGCAGGATGGCCCCGTGAACCTCGACAGCGGGGCCGGGCTGCTGCACCGGCTGACCTCCTACGAGCCGGGACGCGAGTGGGACCTGCCCGCCGACGATCCCCGCGTACGCCATGATCTCGTGCCCAACGACCCGGCGACGCTGCCGCCGCCGGTCAAGGCCTTTCCGGGCACCTCGCCCCGCATCGCCCTGCCGCGTGAGCTCGACGATCCGGGAGTGAGTGCGACAGCCGTGCTGGCCGGCGTACCGGTTCCGGCCCTGCCGCTGGATGCCGCCCAGCTGGGCCGGGTGCTCTTCCTCGGCGCCGGCGTCGTCCGCACGGCCGAACGGGCCGGGCGCCGGATCCTGTTCCGCGCCGCCGGCTCGGCCGGCGCCCGCTTCCCGCTGGAGCTCTATGCGAGCACGCGCGGCGTCGCGGGCATCCCGGACGGCGTGCACTGGTACGACCCGCAGCAGCACGCCCTCGTCACGGTCGGCCCGGCCGCCACCGGCACCGCCACCACACTGATCATCACGGGCGTCCCGTGGCGCACCGGCTGGCGCTACGCCGAACGCGGGTGGCGCCACCTCTACTGGGACGCCGGCACCGTGCTCGCCCAGCTGTCCGCCGCCGCCGACAGCGCCGGTCTGGCGCCCCGGCTGCGCTCGCTGTTCCCGGACACCACGGTCAGCGCCCTGGTCGGCGCGGACGGCGTCCATGAGTATCCGCTGGCCCTGGTCACCTTCGGCGACGGCGAGCCGGCCATCGGGCCGGGCGGACCGGCGGTGCCGGGCGAGCTGCCCCGGGTCGAGCTGCCGTTGTGCACGGCGGCCCAGCGCGCCGGGGACCGCGACGAGCTCGGCGAGCCCTGGCCGCGCGGGGCCGAGCTGCCCGAGCCGTCACCGTCGGAGTCGCTCGACGAGGTGATCCGCCGGCGCGGCTCCCAGCGCCGGATGGACCGCTCCGGCACTCTGCCCCGGACGGCGCTGGAATGGCCGATGGCGGCGGCGCTGCGCGGGGTACGGGTGCCGCACTGGGTGGCCGTGCACGGCGTCGACGACGTAGCGCCGGGCCTCTACCGCTGGCCGGACCTGAGCGAGCCACTGCCCGCCGGGGACCTGCGCGACGAACTGGTGCGCATCGCCCTGGACCAGGGGCTGGCCGGCGACGCGGCGTACGTGGCGATCGCCGCCACCGCCCTGTCCGGTCTGGATGATCGGGGCTACCGGGAGGCGCAGCTGGAGGCCGGGCTGGTCGAGGGGCGGTTGCACCTGGCGGCGTACGCGCTCGGAGCCGGCGCCAGCGGCATGACCTTCCTCGACTCGGAGGTCCCGGCCCTGCTCGGCGAGACCACCGACCTGGCCACCCTTATCTTCACCTGTGTCGGTGTCCCGCAGTACGCCTCGCGGGCCGGCGGCGCACCCGGTGCACCGGTGGCGGTCCGCATGGTCATGCCCCGCCTGGGCCGCCCCTGAGGGCTCAGGAGGCCTTGCGGGCGCGGCGCTCGCGCCAGCCCTGGACCGCCTTGTCGGCGTCGATCGGCGGCAGCAGCACCGGTGGACCGTCGAGCAGGCCGGCCCGCGCCTTGCGCAGCTGCTCGTTGAGCCCCGCGACGTAGGCCCGGACGTCGGCCTCCGAGGTGCGCCGGTCGATGTTGTCGCGCAGATCCTGGGCCTCGCGGCGCAGCGCCAGCGTGGGCGGCAGCGCCCCGGCGGTCGCACCCTCGCGGCGCAGCCAGTCCTTGACCCACCAGTCCTCGTCGTACTCCCGGCCGTGGTCGCTGAGCGGCTTGCCGGCGCCCGGGAGGTTGTCGAACTGGCCCTGCTCCTGGGCCTCGCGGATCTTGCGGTCGATGTGCGACTCGTACCAGCTCGCCATGAGCCTCAGTCTAGGTCGGCGGCGCTGAGACCGGCGAGCAGGCGGCGCAGGCCCCACACGTACTGCCCGGTGCTGACGTAGCCGGCCATGACGTCGGCGGCGGCCGCGGTGCGGGGGAACGCCTCGGCCGGGACCCCGGCGAAGGCGGCCCGGCGGGCGGCGATCCGTTCCTGCTCCGGGGCCAGCGGGCCGGGCTGCGGCACGTCGGCCACCTCCAGGGCGATCGCGCCGAGGACGTAGGTGATGATCGCGTACGAGGCGCGGGCGGCGGCGGCCGGGTCGAGGCCACCGTCGGCGAGGGCGTCGAGCAGCCGTTCGCCCAACGTCAGCGCGTGCGGGCCGTCCATCGGGCCGCTGAGCAGCAGCGGCACGGCGCCGGGGTGGGCGAGCAGCCGGGCCCGCAGGTCGAGGGCGAGCGCCTCGATCCGGTCGGGCCAGGGCCGGCGCTGATCGGTGAGCACACTGTGGTCGACCTCCCCGAGCAGCCGTTCCACCAGCGCGGCGACGACCGCGCTCTTGTCCGGGAAGTACGTGTAGACGGCGTTCGGGGCCACGCCGACGGCTGCCGCGATGCGCCGGATCGAGGCCGCCTCGGTGCCACCGATGTCGAGCAGGGCCAGGGCCGCCTCCAGGATCGTGTCCTCGGTGAGCGCCCGTCGCGGGCCCGGTCTGCGCCGGCCGGTATCCGTCACCACACCCCCTTGACTTGTCTCTGCACACCGTACAGCATTAGGCCGTCCGCTAATACTGCACACCGTACAGGGATGAGTTTCCATGGATCTCCGCCGCGTGACCGGGCTGCTGCTGGTGGGCGCCCCGCTCGCCTTCGCCGCCGCCACCACCGCACTGTCGTCGACCTTCGACTGGCCCGACATCCTGCGGGAGCCCGCCGCCGTCGTGCTCGCCGCCGCCGACTCGGGCGGGACGGCCCTGGTCTGGACATGGTTCGCCACGGCCTGGACGTACGCGCTGCTCGGCGTACCCCTGTTGCTGCTCCCCGCGGCGCTGGGCCGCCGCGACGACCCGGTGCTGCGGGCCGCGACCACCGTGGGCGCCGCGTCCGTGCTGCTGTCGCTGGTGGGCTTCCTGCGCTGGGTCTTCGTCGTGCCGCCGCTGGCGCACACCTGGGCCGCCGGCGATCCGGTCGTGCGGGCCGCGACCGAGGCGGCCTGGACCGCGCAGCACCAGTTCGGCGGCGCGCTGCTGGGTGAGCATCTCGGGCAGGTGCTGGTGATCGCCTGGTCGGTCACGGTCAGCGTGGTGCTGCTGCGTAGCCGGTTGCTGCCGGCCTGGACCGGGTGGGCCGGGCTCGGCGCCTCGGTGCTGTACCTGCTGAACCAGGGTGACGTGCTGGCCACCGCGGTGCCCGGCTTCCCGGTGTGGGACGCGGCCGGCCTCGTCGGCAGCACCGCGTGGGGCCTGTGGGTGGCGGCCCTGGGCGTGACACTTTGGTTCGCGCCGAAGCATGAGCGCCGCACAATGGCGGCATGACCGCTCCCGCGCTGGCCCGCTTCGCCGCCCTGCTGGCCGACGACACCCGCGCCGCGTTCTGCCTGGCGCTGCTGGACGGGCGGGCGTGGACCGCCGGCGAGCTCGCCACCCATGCCGGGGTGGCCCCGGCCACCGCGACCGGGCATCTGCACAAACTGGTCGCGGCGGGCCTGCTCAGCGAGCAACGACAGGGCCGCCACCGGTACGTGCGCCTGGCCGGCCCGCAGGTGGCCCACCTCATCGAGGACCTCGCCGCCCACCTGCCACCGGCACCCGCACCGGCCCGGACCCTGCGCGCGGCCACCGCCTCGGCCGCCCTGTCCCGGGGCCGCACCTGCTACGACCACCTGGCCGGCGCCCTCGGGGTGGCGGTCACCGACGCTCTGGAACGGACCGGCCTGCTCACGCGCGCCGCCGGGTTCGCCCTCACCCCGGCCGGGCTGCGGTGGCTGGACGGGCTGCCGGCGGTCCGGGCCTCGCGGCGCCCGCTGGTCCGGGGATGCCTGGACTGGACCGAGCGGCGCGAGCACGTCGCCGGGACCGCCGGGGCAGCGGTCTGCGCGTACCTGCTGGGACAAGGCTGGATCGCCCGGGTCGGCACCGGGCGCGCGGTGCGGGTGACACCGGCCGGTAGGCCCGCGCTCACCGAGCTGTTCGGCACCGACGCCGCGTGGAGTGCGTGAACCCGGCGTAGCGTGAGGGGTCGTGCCCGTGACCCGCTCGGAGGAAGCCATGCCGTACTCCCCCACCCGTTCCCTCGCCGACACGGTTGTCGCCGTCACCGGTGCGAGCGCCGGCATCGGCGCCGCCACGGCCCACGCACTGGTCGGCGCCGGCGCCCGGGTCGCGGTGAGTGCCCGCCGGGAGGAACGGCTGGAGCAGCTCGTCGAGGAGCTGGGCAAGGACAACGTGGTGCCGGTCGTCGGCGACGTCCGTGACCCGGCGCACAACGACGCGCTGGTGGCGGCCGCGGTCGAGCGCTGGGGCCGGCTGGACACGATGGTGGCCAACGCCGGGATCGGCGCGTACGGCGGCATCCTCGACCTGGGCGACGACCAGCTCACCGAGATGGTGGAGACCAACTACCTGGGCACGGTGTGGAGCGTACGGTCGGCCGTGCGCCGATTCCGGGAGCAGGGCGACGGCGGTGACGTGGTGATCGTCAGCTCGGTGGCGGGCTTCCGCGGCGGCGCCGACGAGGCCGTCTACGCGGGCACCAAACACGCCCAGGTGGGCCTGGCCGGTTCGCTGGACCGGGAGCTGCGCGCGGAGGGCACCCGGGTGACGCTGATCTGCCCGGCCGGCACCGCCACGGAGTTCGCCATCGGCGCGGGCCGCACGGAGGGCTCCCCGGAGCTGGACGAGTACCTGCGCCCGCAGGACGTGGCCCACGCCGTCCGGGTCGTGCTGGAGCAGCCCCGCTCGGTGCGTACGACGGTCTGGCAGATGTGGTCCATGCAGCAGCAGAGCTGACCCGCCGGGGCCCTCACATGATGAGGACGACCTTCGCGCGGGCGTGCTCCTCCTCGACGTACCGGATGGCCTCGGCCGTCTCGCTCAGCGGGTGGGAGCGGTCGATGACCGGGGTGAGCGTGCCGGCCTCGGCGAGATCCCGCAGGGTGGCGAGGTTCGCTCCGCTGGGCACCGCGTCCAGTGTGGTCACCCGGTGGCGGACGAAGCGGGCCAGCAGCCGGCCCTTGACCACGAGGCCGATCGGCCCGACCAGGCTGCCGCCCTCGGACACGCCGCCGCCGGACAGCACGAGCGTGCCGGTGGGCGTGAGGGCGCGGCGCAGGTCGGCCAGGGAACGGTTGCCGACCAGGTCGAACACGACGTCGTAGCGCTGTCCGGCCCGGGTGAAGTCCTCCCGGGTGTAGTCGACGACGTGGTCCGCGCCGAGCGACCGGACCAGGTCGGCGTTGCGGGTGCTGCAGACGGCGGTCACGTCCGCGCCGAAGGCCTTGGCGAGCTGCACAGCGAAGGTGCCGACGCCGCCGGAGGCGCCGTTGATGAGCACCCGCTGGCCCGGCTGCACGCGGGCCACGTCGCGCAGGCCCATCAGGGCGGTGTTGCCGGCCAGGGGGATCGCCGCGGCCTGCTCGAAGCTGAGGTTGGCCGGCTTCCGTTCCACCAGGTCGTCCGGGACGCTCACGTACTCGGCGAACGCCGCCTCGACCTCGCCGTACACCTCGTCGCCGGCGCGGAACCGGGTCACCTCGCCGCCCACGGCCTCCACCACTCCCGCGAAGTCCGTGCCGCGGATCCGCACCTTGGGGCCGCGCAGGCCGAACGCCGCCCGGGCGAGGTACGGATCGCCGCGCATCAAGTGCCAGTCGCGAGCGTTGACGGCGGCGGCGCGGACCCGGACCAGCACCTCGTTCCCGGTCGGCACCGGCTTGTCGACCTCCTGGAACCGCAGCACGTCGGGTGGGCCGTACCGGTCGTGGACGATCGCCTTCATCGGGCCTCCTCAGTTCAGGTGTACGGCGTACACCACATGGCGGACGGTAGGGTGTACGCCGTACACTTGTCAAGCCCCGGAGGTCGCCACCCATGGAGAAACGCACGCCCTTGAGCCGGGAACGGGTGCTGCGGGCGGCCGTCGCGCTCGCCGACGAGGCCGGCATCGAGGCGCTCAGCATGCGCAGACTCGCCCACGCGCTGGGCGTCGTACCGATGGCGCTCTACAAGCACGTGGCCAACAAGGACGAACTGCTCGACGGCGTGGTCGACGTCGTCGTCGGCGAGATCGATCCGCCGGTCGCCGACACGGACTGGAAAGCCGCGGTCCGGCAGCGGATCCTCTCGGCCCGCAGCGCCCTGCAACGACACTCCTGGGCGGCGCAGGTGATCGAGACCCGCAGCACACCGACCCCGGCCGTGCTCGCCTACCTGGACTCGATGATCGGTCTGTTCCGGTCGGGCGGGCTCTCCCTGGACCTGACCCACCACGTCATGCACGCGATGGGCAGCCGGATCATCGGCTTCAGCCAGGAGCTGTTCACCGCCGCGCCCGCTGCCGAGCCGCCCCCGGCGGCCATGGCGGCACAGCTGGCGAGCGCGTTCCCGTACGTGGCCGAGCTCGCCACGGCAGCCGCCCACTCCGAGGACTCGGTCGTCGGCGGGGGCTGCGACGACCAGTTCGAGTTCGAATTCGCCCTGGACCTGCTGCTGGAGGGCATCGAGCGACTGCATAGACGTGGTTGGATGTCGGCACAGTAAAGTCACCTTGTAATAAAAGCCCTCCCCCCAATCCCCAGGAGGCCTCGTGAGGCGTTCCATCAGCGCGGCGCTCGCCGTCGTGGCGACAGCGGGCACCGTGCTCGCCGCCGGTCTGCCCGCCGCGGCCGGCCGGCCCGTGCGCGGCAGTGTCGTGACCGGCACCTACTCGGCCGGCGGGGCCCACGCCTGGCAGGCGTTGCCCAGTGTCCGCACCGGACCCGACCGCGGCGGGGCCACCGACGCGACCGTCGTGATCGACCCCAGCCGGGCGCGGCAGCACTACACCGGGGTCGGCTTCTCCCTGGACGAGACGAGCGTCTCCAACCTGTGGAAGCTGACCCCGGCCGAACGCGAGCGGGCCGTACGCCTGCTGGTCGATCCCCGGACCGGCGCGGGCCTGGACCGGTTCCGGCTCACCATCGGCAGCCCGGACCTCATCGAGCACCTGCCCTTCTGGTCCTACGACGAGCTGCCCGCCGGGGTCAGCGAGGACTTCGACCTCAAGTACTTCTCGATCAAGCGCGACGTCGACGCGCACATCATCGACACCGTCAAGCTGATCCAGCGCTACAACCCGAAGGCTACCTTCTTCGCCTCCGCGTGGAGCGCACCGGCGTGGATGAAGACCAACAACCGCTTCACCGGCGAGGTCGCACTCAAGCCGGGCAGCACCACCGAGTACTACCAGGTCGGCAAGCTGCGCGATGACGCGATCGACGTCTTCGCGCGCTACTACGTGAAGTACCTGCAGGCGTACGCGCGGCACGGCATCCGCATCGACGCGCTGACGCTGCTCAACGAGCCCGGCATCGACGTGGTCTACCCGGCGATGGACATCAGCATCGCCCAGCAGCAGCGGCTCGCCCTGGCCATCAAGCGCGAGCTGGCCGCGCACCGGCTGCGCACCGAGCTGTACGTGCACGACTTCAACTTCTGGGACTGGAAGGACCCGAACAGCACGGAGACCAAGAACTACCACCGCGTTTTCGACGACCCCCGGGTACGGGCGGCCAGTGACGCCATCGCGTTCCACCCGTACTGGGGTGATCCGGCGGTGATGCGGGACGCGTACGAGCAGACCGGCAAGCCGGTGCACATGACCGAGACCAGCGACCTGTCCCCCGCCACTGTGCTGAGCTACCTGCGACTGGACGCCTCGTCGTACGTGTTGTGGGCGCAGACGACCGATCAGGACGGCGGGACGTTGCACTGGACGCCGTCGCGTGACAACAACATCGACTGGGACGAGGTCGGCCGCACCACCAAGTGGCCGAACCGGCTGGTCAAGGTGGACACCACGGCCCGTACGTTCACCGTGCGCGACGAGCTCTACGCGCTCGGCCAGTTCGCCCGCTACCTCGGCCCGCAGCACGTCCGGGTCGAGTCCGGCGCCACCGCCGGCGGCGTCAGCAATGTGGTCTTCCGCGACCGTGGTGACGGCTTCGTGGCGGTCCTGGGCAACAGCACGGCAGCCGACCGCACCGTACGTGTCGTGCTCGGCGGCGAGTCGTTCACCGCCACCGTGCCGGCGAACTCGTACGCGACGTACCGCTGGACGGGCCACGTCCCGTCCTCGCACCGCAACCACGCGCCGGTGCTGCGCGAGCTCCCCGCCGTGGTCGCCGACCAGTACGGCACCACGCGGATCCAGCTCTCGGCCAGTGACCGGGACCGCGACCGGCTCGGCTACTACGCGACCGACCTGCCCGACGGCGTCACCGTGGACGCGAGCACCGGGCTGGTGACCCTGCAACCGACGGTGGCCGGCGAGCAGGACCTGACGTTCTCCGTCACCGACGGCGCGGCCTCCGACAAGGTCACCGTGCACGTGACCGTACGCCCGCACGGCGCTCCGGTCGGCGCCCGGGTCGAGGCGGAGTCCTACACCTCGCAGCACGGCTGGGTCGAAGGCGGTGCGTCGTTCGTCGAGAACAACCCGGCGGCCAGCGGCGGGAAGAACATCGGCTGGACGGCACCCGGCAACTGGCTCACCTACCGGGTGGACGTGGCGCAGGCCGGCCGCTACGACCTGGAGCTGCGGGTGGCCAACGGCACCGGTGCGGTGGCGCCCGACGCGGTGTCCCTGCGTGACGCGGCCGGGACGGTGCTGGCCAAGGTGTCGGTGCCGGACACGGGCGGCTGGGCGGCGTACCAGTCGGTGCACGTGCCGGTCGACCTGGCCGCGGGCGACCAGCTGGTGACGCTGTACTGCGAGACCGGCGGCTTCAACCTGGACTACCTGCGCCTCACGGCGTGACCGCCTGATCCCGGCCCCTCCTCCAGGGCCGACGCGCACGGTCCGGGCTACCTGGCCTGGACCTGGAACCCGTGGGGTTGCACCGGCGGCGCCGTGCTCATCAAGGACTGGGCCGGCACCCCGGAGCCCGGGGTCGGTGAGGGCTTCAAGGCTTACCTGCTGACGCAGACCCCGTACCTCTGACGCCACCGACCGCGAGCGTCATCCGGCCTGCCGGTGGCGCTCGCGGTAGGTGCGGGTCTTGTGGCGGTTGCCGCAGACCTCCATGGAACACCAGCGCCCGCGGCCGCTGCGCGAGGTGTCGTAGAACGCCCAGTGGCAGTCCGGCGCCACGCACAGCTTGACCCGTTGCCACTCGCCGCGGGCGGCGCTCTGCGCCACCGTCTCGAGGATGACGTCCAGCCACGGCCGGCCGGACCCGGCGGCGATCCGCAGTCCGCCCGACGCATCCGCAGCGAGATGCAACTGATAGCCGGCCAGGGCCGTAACACTGTCGGCCGCACCGAGGAGCACCTGCCGCAGGGCCGTGCGCAGCGCGACGGTGGCGGCCAGGTCGGCCGGCTGCGGCTCGGCCCCCGCGCCCGGCAGCTCGTGAGCTGCCAGCCACTCGGACAGCGCCTCCGGAGAGGTCAGGTGCTCGCCGGCGACGTGACTCTCCCCGTGCCGGCTGAAAGTCCGCTCGTCGACCGTGTTCAGGAACTCCTCGATCAGCTGCAACGTGGCCACGACACCACCTTAACCGATTACCGGTGTTGACGGACATGCGACACCGGTATTAGCGTTCAACGGTGTCGAGACGATGTGAGGAGAAAACCATGAACGTCCCCGACGCCGAACTCGAAGACCTGCGTGACCGGCTGCGCCGGACCCGATGGGCCACCCCGTGGCCGGTCGGCGCCTGGGAAGCCGGCACCGACGGCCAGGAGCTGCGCCGGCTGGTCGACTACTGGGCCTCGGGCTATGACTGGCGCAAGCACGAGGCGGCCATCAACGCGCTGCCGTCCCGGTACGCCGACATCGACGGCACCCCGGTCCACTACCTGCGCTACGACGCCGAGCGCGAAGGGGCCCTGCCGCTCGTGCTGACCAACGGCTGGCCCAGCTCCTTCCTGGAACTGACCGGCCTGGCCGAGCGACTGTCCACGCCCTCCCGGTACGGCGGCAGCCCCGACGACGCGTTCACGGTCATCGTCCCGTCCCTGCCCGGCTTCGGGCTGTCACCGCAACGCCCGGCCTTCCCCGACGACGTGCTGCCGACGCATGAGATCTGGCACCGGCTGATGCACGACGAGCTGGGCTTCCATAGCTACGGCGCGCACGGCGAGGATCTCGGCGCGGGCGTCACCGTCCGGCTCGGGCAGACCCATCCCGAGGCGGTGGCCGGCATCCACGTGCTCACCATCGGCGACCCGCCCACCTACGACCCGGCCGGCCTGACCGACGAGGAACGCGCCTACCTGGACGCGAAGGCCGCCTGGCACGTCACCGAGGGCGGCTACTCCCACCAGCAGCGCACCCGCCCGCTGACCCTCGCGCAGGGCCTGTCCGACTCGCCGTCGGGCCTGCTCGCCTGGATCCTGGAGAAGTACCGGGCGTGGAGCGACTGCGGCGGCGACGTGTCCCACCGGTTCAGCGACGACTTCCTGCTCACCCAGGCCTCGCTGTACTGGTTCACCAACTCGATCTCCACCTCGTTCCGGCCGTACTACGCCGGTGACCGCGGGCTGCTGCCGGACCGCGGGCCCGTTGAGGTCCCGACCGCGGTGGCGCTGTTCCCCGCCGAGATCGGCGCCCGGCCACCCCGCAGCTGGGTCGAGCGCGCCTACCACCTCACCCGGTACACGGTCATGCCCCGCGGCGGCCACTTCGCCCCGCACGAGGAGCCCGGGCTGCTGGCCGACGACCTGACCGCCTTCTTCCGCCCGCTCACCGGAGGGTCACGATGAACTCTGCACCCGAGACCACCAGACAGGAGGTCATCGACGACCTCGAGGCCCGGCTGCGGGCGTACCGGCGGGTGCCGCTGCCCGGGGGCTGGGGATGGCAGCGCGGCGCCGACCCGGACTACCTGGCCGACCTCGTGGACTACTGGGCGCACTCGTACGACTGGCGCCTCCACGAGGAGAGGATCCGGCAGCTGCCCTGGACGCTGACGCCCGCCACCCGGGCGATCCACCAGCGCTCCGAACGCGCCGACGCCACCGCTGTGCTTCTGCTGCACGGCTGGCCCGACTCGGTCCTGCGCTTCGAGCGCCTCCTACCCCTGCTCACCGACTTCCACGTGGTCACGCCCGCCCTGCCCGGCTACCCGTTCGCCACGCCGGTCGCCGGGCACGGCATGTCGGCCGGCGACATGGCCGGCCCGGTCGCCGAGACGATGGCCGCGCTGGGTTACGACCGGTACGTGGTCTCGGCCGGTGACGTCGGCTGCGACGTGGCCGAGGCGCTGGCCGCCCGTTTTCCCGAGCGGGTCGCGGCGCTGCACCTCACCGACGTCTCGCAGCACCACTTCCTGGCCGAGCTGCCCACCGACCTGTCGAAGACCGAGCGGGACCACGTCGAGCGCGGCCGCGACTGGCAGGCCCGCGAGGGTGGCTACATGCACGAGCAGTCCACCAAGCCGCACACGCTGGCCGCCGCGCTGGGCGATTCCCCGGCGGGGCTCGCGGCGTGGCTGGTGGAGAAGCTGCGCACCTGGACCGACTGCGACGGCGACGTGGAGTCCGTCTTCACCCGTGACGAGCTGCTGACCTGGGTCACGGCGTACTGGGTGAGCGGGGCCATCGGGACGTCCTTCACGCCGTACGTGGCGGCCGGACCCAAGCCGGCCCGCATCACGCCGCCGGCGGTGTTCACTGTCTTCCCGCGGGATCTGGTGAACGCGCCCCGTGAGTTCGCCGAGCGGTTCTTCGACGTCCGCGGATGGCGCGAGGAGGCCCACGGCGGTCATTTCGCCGCCTGGGAGCACCCGGACCGTTACGCGGCCGGCATCCACGACGCCGCCCGGCTCGCCGCCACCTGACAGGATCCACACAGTTGTGGTCGAGAGTCGGCGCATGCGTACAACGATCTTCCACGCTGTTGCCGGATCCGTGCTGACGGTGGCCGCGCTGGCCGGCTGTGGCGGACCCGCGACCGACGAGAAACGCCCCGACATCGCCACGCTGCGGACCGCCGATCCCGCGTCGGCCGCTCCCCCGTCGACGGCCGTCCGGGAGCGGCCGGTGGTCCGCCCCGACGAGGGCAAGGAGGAGTTCGAACGGTACGTGGCGGTCTGGCAGGAGTGCCTCTTCAGCCACGGCGTGCCCCGCGTGCCGAAGGGCAGCAAGCCGGCGATCGCCGAGCACAAGGCGGCGACCGCCGAGTGCGAGCACCTGTACCCGGAGAACTGGATGGAACGCGAGGCGCGCACCAATCCGGAGTACACCGACCGGCTGCGCGACACGGCGAAGTGCCTGAAGAAGAAGGGACACGAGGTCACCGTCGGCGGCGACCCGGTGGCTCTGATGTACGGCGACAACACCAGCGCCAACAAGGCCTACGACGACGAGCAGGAGTGCCAGCGCACCGCGTTCCGCCAGGACATCAAGAAGTACGAGGGCGGCTGACCTGCGGTGCGCTCGCCGGTTCCGGCCGCGGCTGGATCGCCTGCTTGAACTCGGCCGACCTGGGCCCGATCTTGCGGAGCTGCAGGCTCCGGTGGATCTCGGCCAGGTCGGCCTCGGCGACCATGACGACCAGATGCTCGAAGAAGGAGAAGTGGGTGGGTGAGCGGACCGCCCGCTCGGCCACGATGTACGGCTCCAGCGCGAACCATGCCCGGCGCACCCGCCACGGCATCAGGCTGACGACCATCTTCTCCTGGAGTCCACCGAAGACGGCGAGGAAACCCAGGCTGCTGTAGTAGAGGCCGACCCGGCTGACGTGCTGCCGGGCCTCGGCGGGCAGTGCGCCGATCCCGCCGTCGGGCGGCGTCTTCGGCAGTTCGTGCAGAACGTAGTCCTCGCTCTGCAGGAATTCGGTGGTCCGGCACTCGCGGGTGAGCAGCTCGATCGCCACCAGCGTGTCGTCCGACCGGCGCATCGACCGCAGCTGGCGCAGGGCGAACAGGCTGGAGGCGGCAATGGCGGATACGGAGATCAGCACGGCGAGGAGATTGACGGCCAGACCCGCGTTCAAACCGGGACCTCCATCGTCCGATGTGGCTCAGCCATGACACCGAGACTACTGACAGCAGGCAACCCGGCATCCGTCAGGATGGAGGGATGACAGACGCGGATCGCCGGCGCCTCGGCCGGGTGTTCAACGACGTGCCCGACCTCTACGACCGGGTCCGGCCGGGGTATCCCGACGAGCTGTTCGCGGACCTGGCCGCCCTCACCGGCATCCACGCCGGGTCCCCGGTGCTCGAGGTCGGCTGCGGCACGGGGCAGGCGACCCGCTCGCTGGCCGGGCTCGGATGCTCGGTGACCGCCGTGGAACCGGGCGCGGAGCTGGCCGCCATCGCCCGGCGACGGCTCGCCGCCTTCAGCAACGTCGAGGTGCTGACGTCCTCGTTCGAGCAGTGGGACGCCCGTGATCAGCGCTTCGACGCCCTCGTCGCGGCGACGTCGTGGCACTGGGTGGACCCGTCGATCGGCTGGCCGCGGGCGTACGACCTGCTGCGCCCGGGCGGGTGGATGGCGCTGCTCGGCCACGTGGTCGTCCGCCGGCCGGGAGAGCCCGAGGTGTACGCCGGGACCGCCGATCTGCACGAGCGGTTCTCCCCCGGCAACCCGGGCTGGGGTCACCCGCCGCTGGAAGACGAGGTGCGTGCCACCGACACGGGGTGGGGTGCGGTCGAGGGACCCGGAGCCCTGTTCGATGCACCGATCGTGCGGTGGTGGCCGACCGTGCAGTGGTTCGACGGCAAGGGATTCGCCGACCTCCTGCGGTCGACGTCGCTGTACCGCAAGCTCGACCCGCAGATCCGCGAACCGTTGCTCGACGCCATCGCCGACCGCATCCGCACGGACATGGGCGACCGGGTGTCACGCCGGTACCTGACCGCCCTGCGCGCCGGGCAGCGCGCCCATTGAACGCACGGCGCCGGCGGGCGGCGGTCGTCGGCCTGGTGGTGGCGTACGCGCTGCTCGCGGCGGCGTGCCGTCCCCTGACCGGTCCTGCCCTGGTCGCCGTGCTGGCGGCCGGCGCACCGCTGTGCTGGCTCGGAGTGCGTCGCCGGCCGCGGCCGGCGACGCCGGTCGGGGCGCGCTCGGCGGCCGTGTGGCTGGGCCTGCTGGCGCTGGGCGTGGCCTTGGAGCTGGGCCTGTGGCTGGGGCCGGACGACCTCGCGCATCCCACGCTGAGCACGCTGGCCGATCCGGTGCTGAGCACGTATCCCGGCCGGGTGCTCGGCTACAGCCTGTGGGTGGGCTCCGGCGTATGGCTGGTGAACCGGTGACGCCGCGCGCCGCCGTCATCGTCGGCTTCGCCGCCTTGCTGGCGGTGGCCGTCGCGATCGAGCTGGCTGCGCGGCGGCCGGATTCCGGCGTACGGCCGTTGTCCGCCGCGCTGACCGCGGCGATGCGGTCACGCGGCGGACGGGTCGTGGTGTTCGGGGCCTGGCTCTGGCTCGGGTGGCACTTCCTGGCCCGGTAGTGCGACCGGTCAGCTGATCCACTTCACGGAGCCGTTGAAGACGTTGGTCCAGTTGAAGACGGCCATGTTGTCCCAGCCGTCACCGGAGGTCGCGATGTTCGCCGGGTTCCAGCCGTTGCCGGGCACCGCCGTCCACGTCGGCTCCCAGTAGAAGACACCGATCGCGCCGCCCGCCTTGGCCGCGTTCTGCACCGCGGTGAACGCCGCCGCCTGCCCGGCCCAGGTCGCCGGGTAGCCCGCGCAGGCGGTGGTGATGCTGTTGCCCGTGCTGTCGGCGTTGCTGGTCGTGAACGGGGCTGCCGTCTCGGCCAGGATCGTCGGCTTGCCGTACCGGGAGATCATGTCGGCGATGACGCTGGTCATGTTGGCCATCGTGCCGTGCCAGTTGCAGTAGTACGACAGGGCCGTGATGTCCCAGGCGACGCCCTTGGCCCTGATGCCGTCGTAGAACCAGCGGGCGTGCGCGTCACTGTCGGAGTTGGCGGTGTGGATGATCACCTGCGTCGAGGAGTTGCAGGCCTTGGTCGCGTTGTAGCCCGCCTTCAGCAGCAGGCTCAGGTTGGTGAAGTCGTTGTGGACCACCTTGCCGTCGTTCCACAGCATGCCGACGTTGATCTCGTTGCCGATCTGCACACTGTCCGGGGTGGTGCCCTGCGCCTTGAGACTGGTGCACAGCCCGTACGTGTAGTCGTAGACGTCCTTGGTCAGCGTGCTGATGCCGTGGCTCGACCAGGCCGCCGGCTTGGTCTGCACGCCGGGATCGGCCCAGGTGTCGGAGTAGTGGAAGTCGACCAGCAGCTTGAAACCCTTGGCCTTGACCGTCCGCGCGTACGCCAGCACCTTGGCGGCGTTGTTGTAGCCGCTGGCCGGGTTGTTCCACACCCGCAGCCGGACGTAGTTGACGCCCGCGCCCTTGAGGATGTCGAGCGGGTCGGCCTCCGCGCCGGCCGCCGTGTAGTACTTCGCGCCCAGGTCCACGGCTCGTTGCAGGGTGGAGACGTCGGCGCCGCGCATCGACAGCGTCGCGGCCTGCGCCTCGGCGGGCGCGCCCAGGGCCGCGGCGGGCAGGGCGACAGCGAACAAGGCGCCGAGGACGCCGATCCGCTTCCGGACTTCACGGAGGAACATGCGCGACCGCCTGTCGATCGATGCCGTTCAATGCTGGGAGCGCTCACAGTAATCCGGTTACGAGCATGTTGTAAACACGTTGCCGGAGGGTTTGGGAGCGCTCACAGCCAAGGTCCGCTGTTTAGTCGACATGTATCGTTCTAGTTAGTTGTGACTCCATACTAATGAGGGAGTGATCATGAGACGTACGCTGCGCCTGCTCACCGGAGTGCTCGTCGCCGGGCTGCTGACCGCGGCCGCCACCGTGGTCGCGGCGCCGGCCCAGGCGGCCGTGTGGTCGTCGACGGACCGGTGGGGCACCTGGTCGAGCAACGGCTACACGCTCTACAACAACGTCTGGGGATCCGGCTACGGCCCGCAGACGATCTGGGCCAACTCCGCCTCGAACTGGGGCGTGTGGGCCGACCACCCCAACACCGGCGGCATCAAGTCGTACCCGAACGCCACCCGCTACCTCGGCAAGCGGGTCAGCGCGCTGGGCACGACCACCAGCAGCTTCAACGTCACCGTGCCGACCAGCGGCGTCGCGTTCACCACGGCGTACGACATCTGGTCGTCCGACAACGCGCACGAGATCATGCTGTGGATGAACAAGTACGGCGCGGTCGGCCCGCTGGGCAGCCTGCAGACCACCACGTCGGTCGGCGGCCACACGTGGGCCATCTACCGCGGCTCGAACGGGGCGAACCAGGTCTACTCGTTCGTGCGGACCAGCAACACCAACGCAGGCACGGTGGACATCCGGGCGATCGCCCAGTGGATCCGGGCGCGCGGCTGGTTCGGCGACGTGACGATCGGCAACGTGCAGCTCGGCTACGAGATCACGTCGGCGGCCGGCGGCAAGGACTTCGTCACCAACTCCTTCTCGGTCACCGGCTAGCGGCGTCGGCCGCGGCCGGACGGCGATCCCGGCGCGATCGGCCGGCGGACCGGGGGCCCGGCCCCGGGTCAGGCCTGGCGGATGACCGCGGCCCCGCCGGCCGGCAGCCGGATCGCGCCGGTCACGGCTTTGCCGGTCAGCAGATCGACGCCGGTGGCGGGCACCTCGTGCTCGTCGCCGGTGTGATTCAGCAGGAACAACCATGACTGGTCACCGGTCTGCCGGCGCACCGCCTCCAGCCCGGACGGCAGGCCGGACCGCTCGGGCCCGGCGCCCGCCGACGCGGCCACCGTGGCCAGCAGGTACCCGTAAGCCTCCGGATCGAGGCGGGTGGACACGTAGTACGCCATGCCGTCCCCGGCCGCGTGCCGCGTGACGGCGGGCAGGGCGTCGAGGACACCACCCGCATACCCGAGGAGGGCGTGCGCCCCGACAAGGTGCACGGTCTCACTCCACAGGTCCCCGCTCGCCGCCGGCCACAGGTCGCCGGCGGTCGCCGGGGTGAGCGCGACGCGGTCGTCCGGGCCGAGCGGATGGAACTCCTCCACCCGGATCCCGAGCAGCTCCCGCAACGCCCCCGGATAGCCGCCGGTCCGTACCCGGGCATGCTCATCGGCGATCCCGGTCAGGTGAGTGACCACGAGATGCCCACCGGCCTCGACCCAGGCCCGCAGCTCAGCGGCCTGGCCGTCGGTCATCAGGTAGTGCCCGGGCAGGACCAGCATCCGGTACGCCGGCAGCCGCTCCAGCACACCGATCACGTCGCAGACAATCCCCCGCCGCCACAGAGCCCGGTGCGCCCGCTGCGCCTCCTCGGCGTGGTCCAGCCGGTTGGACGGCAACCCCGCTCCCTGCAGCGCCCACGCGGAGGGTTCGTCGTACCCGATCGCGACTCGCGCCTCCACCACTCCCTCGGCCGTCTCGCCGATCCGGTCCAGGGCCTCGCCCAGCGCGACCGCCTCGCGGTACACCCGGCTGTCCGGGCCCGCGTGCGGCACCAGCGCGGAATGGAAC
The DNA here is from genome assembly GCF_055586185.1 of Actinoplanes sp. NPDC051405. Classification (NCBI taxonomy): domain Bacteria; kingdom Bacillati; phylum Actinomycetota; class Actinomycetes; order Micromonosporales; family Micromonosporaceae; genus Actinoplanes; species Actinoplanes sp. NPDC051405. The sequence continues at coordinate 97,886 of NZ_JBVJIR010000014.1, read as the reverse complement.
AGCTCCGCCCCACCGCGCGGCGCCCGCCACTGGAAGAACAGCGCACCCTGCGATCCGCGGGCCACGGCGGCCAGGCTCTGCCGGGCCATCCGCCCGGGTTCCTTGGTGTGCATCCGGTCGGCGGTGTAGATCAGGTTCGGCGCTGTCTCCATCAGCAGCCAGTGCGGGCTGCCCGCGCTCTGCCGGGCCCAGCCGCGGGCCAGGTCGGCCGCGAACGCCGCCTGTTCCTCCGCGGCCATCCCCGGCTCCGACGGGTAGTGGTCGATGGCGACCAGGTCCACCTCGCGGGCCCAGCGGGCGTGGTCGACCGGCACCCATCCGCCGAGCACGAAGTTCGTCGTCACCGGCACGCCGGGCGTGGCGGCGCGCAGCACGTCGCGTTGCTCGGTGTACGCGGCCAGCAGCTCGTCGGAGGTGAAGCGGCGGAAGTCCAGCACCTGGGCCGGGTTGGGCAGGTACTGGGTGCGCCGCGGCGGCCGGATCTGCGCCCAGTCGGTGTAGTGCTGGCCCCAGAACGCCGTGGTCCAGGCGTCGTTGAGCTGGTCCAGACCTTCGTAGCGCTGCCGTAGCCAGGCCCGGAACGCCGCGGCGGTCAGGTCGCAGTGGCAGGTGGTGCCGTACTCGTTGTGCACGTGCCACATCGCCAGCGCGGGGTGGCCCCGGTAGTGCTCGCCCAGCGCGGCGGCGATGCGGCGGGCGGCCGTGCGGTACGCCGGTGCGCTCGCGCAGTACGTGTCGCGGCTGCCGTGGCTGAGCCGCACACCGTCGGCGTTGACCGGCAGCGCCTCGGGGTGGGCGAGACTGAACCACGGTGGCGGGGACGCGGTGGGGGTGGCCAGGGCCACGCCGACGCCGTGGGCGGCCAGGCGGTCGAGCACCTCGTCGAGCCAGCCGAAGTCGTAGCGGCCCGGGGCCGGCTCCAGTTTCGACCAGGCGAAGACGCCCACAGTCGCGGTGGTCACCCGGGCCCGGCGCATCAGCTCGGCGTCCTCCGCCTGCACGCCTGCCGGCCATTGCTCGGGGTTGTAGTCCCCGCCGTACAGCAGCCCGGGCATGCCGCTCCCCGCTTGTCGTTTGTTGGGATTCCCGCCAAACTAGGGCCGGTGCAGGACGCTGTCAATTGGGAGCACGCGCTGGTGACCGGCAACGGGCGGCAGGGCGCGCTCTGCTGGGGCACCCCGGCCGGAATCCGGCTGACCGTCTCGCACGAACGGCTGTTCCTGCCGCTGCGGGCGCCCCTGCCGGCGCCGGACACCGCGACGATCCTGCCGCGGCTGCGGGACCTGCTCGATCAGGGACAGTACGCGCGGGCGGCTCAGGAGGTGTGCGAGCGCGCGGCGGCCGGCGAACCCGCGTACGCGGAGACGGTCTGGATCGATCCCCTGGTCGGCGCCGCGACGCTCACCGTGCGCCCCCGCCGCCCGGCCGCGGATCTCGAGCGCAGCGTCGATCCGGTCACCGGCCTGGTCGTCCTGCGATGGCGGGACGAGCTCGGCGAGACGCGGGTGGAGATCTTCGCCTCGCGCCCGGCGGACGCGATCGTGGTCCGGCTGTCGGCGACCGGGGGCTTCTCCGGCAGCCTGGCGCTGGGCCTGATCGACGGCATGCCACCACGCCCGGTCCGGGCTCGCACCGACTCCGGCGCGGACGGCATCCTGCTGACGGCCGAGTTCGACGCGACGTGGCCCGGCGCACTGACCGGCTACCGGGTGCGCTGCCGGGCGTTGGCGGGTGACGTCGACGGCTCGGTGGTGCGCTCGGACGCCACCCTGGTCATCCGGACGTTGCTGCCGGGCGAGCCCGACCCGGACGTACTCGGAGACTTCGACACGTTGCTCGACGCTCACCGGGCCGTGCACGGCGAGCTGATGGGTCGCGTACACCTGGATCTGGCCGCGGATCCGGCCGACCGGGCCGCCCCCGCCGCCCGGCTGCTGGCCCAGCCGGTGGGTCCGGCCCTGGTGGAGCGGCTGTTCGAGGCCGGCCGGTACGCCGTGGTCAGCAGCGCCGGCGATCTGCCACCGACGCTGCAGGGTGTGTGGAGCGGCAGTTGGACGCCACCCTGGTCCAGCGGCTACACGCTGGACGGCAACCTGCCCGCCGCGATCGCCGCGCTGCTGCCGACCGCGACCCCCGAGCTGCTGCTGCCGGTCTTCGACCTGCTCGAGGCCCACCGCGACGACCTGCGCCACAACGCCCGCCGGCTGTACGGCGCCCGCGGCCTGCTGACCCCGGTGCACCTGTCCAGCCACGGGCGGCAGAACCATTTCGGCCCGGTGTGGTGCCAGACGTTCTGGACCGCGGGCGCGGCGTGGATGAGCCGGCTCTACGTCGACTACTGGCGGTACACCGGCGACCGGGTGTTCCTGCGGGACCGGGCGCTGCCGTTCCTGCGTGAGGCCGCCGACTTCTACCTCGACTTCGTGCAGCTGCGCGACGGCACGGCGCTGTTCAGCCCGTCGTACTCCCCGGAGAACGCGCCGGCCTCGACCGGCTCGCAGGCCTGCGTCAACGCCACCATGGACGTCGCGGTGGTCCGCGACCTGCTGGGCAACCTGCTGCGCTACGCCGCGGACGACCCGGCCGCGCCGGCGTGGCGGTCGCTGCTCGCGGCGCTGCCCGGCTATCGCGTCGCGGACGGGTTGCTGGCCGAGTGGTGCCACGACGGGCTCGACGATCAGCCCGCGCACCGGCACGCGTCACATCTGTGGCCGCTCTGGTACGAGCCGGATCCGCTGATCACCGGGGATCCGGCGCTGCGCGCGGCCGCGGTGGCGACCGTGCGGAGCCGGCTGGCCTGGTGGGCGGGCGCGGAGTCCGACGAGATGGGGTACGGGCTGGCGCAGCTCGGGCTGGCGGCGGCCGCGCTGGGGCTGGCCGAGGAGGCGTACGCCACGGTCGTCACGATGGCGAGCCGTCACTGGCGGGACAACCTGGTGCCCACCCACAACCGGGACGCCCTGTTCAACGTGGACATCGCCGGTGGTCTGCCCGCCGTCGTCGCCGCGATGCTCGTCCGCTCGGCGCACGGCCGGCTGGATCTGCTGCCCGCGCTGCCCGGGGCCTGGCCGCGGGGCCGGGTCACCGGACTGGCCGCCCGCGACGCCGTGCGCGTCCTCGAGCTGAGCTGGGCACCGGGCCGGGTGGCGGCGGTGCTCCGCGCCCGGCACGAGGCCAGGATCGAGGTGGGCGCACCGGCGGCCGGGGCGGCGTACCGAAAGGTGACGCTGCCGGCCGGCCGGCCGGTGCCGATCGTCCTCAGCCCTTGACCGCTCCGACGATCACGCCCCGGGTGAAGTGCCGCTGCACGAACGGATAGACCAGGGCGATCGGGGCCACCGTCACCACCACCACGGCCATCTTGATCGCCAGGGTGGGTGGCAGGGCCACCCCCACCGCGCCCGAGGTCTGCGGGGCCTGGCCGGCCAGGATGTAGCTCTGCAGGATCCGCTGGATCGGAAACTTCTCGTTGTCGTCGATGTAGAGCAGGGCGTTGAACCAGATGTTCCAGTAGCCGACCGCGTAGAACAGGCCCACCACCGCGACCACCGCCCGCGACAGCGGCAGCACGATCCGGAGCAGGATGCGGAACTCCCCCGCCCCGTCGATCCGGGCGCTGTCGAGCAGCTCACTGGGGATGTTCTGGAAGAACGCCCGGACCACCACGAGATTGAACACGCTGACCGCGCTGGGCAGGATCAGCGACCACAGGCTGTCCTTGAGACCGAGCCCGGTCACCACGAGATAGCTCGGCACCAGGCCGGGATAGATCAGGAAGGTCAGCAGGAAGTAGAAGAGCAGGCCACGGTGCAGCACCGAGCCGGGCCGGGACAGGCCGTAGGCGGCCAGCACGGTCAGGACCAGGCTGAACGCCGTGCCGACCACGGTGACCAGAGTGCTGATCAGCAGCGCCTTGCTGATCTGCCCACCGGAGAAGATGATCCGGTACGCCGAGAGGTCGAGCCCGCGCGGCACCACCACCAGGCCACCGGCGGCGTTGATCGTCTCCCGCGACGACAGGCTGGTCACCAGCACCACCCACAGCGGCACCAGCACGGCCAGCACGACGGCCGTCAGCACCACCCCCTTGGCGGTCTGGCCGGCGATCCCGGGATCCTCCTCCCAGGCCGGCCGCTCGGGATGCCGGCGGCGCGACGCGCGCAGATTCGTGGTCGCGGTCATGATCGCGAGTACACCCCCCGTTCGCCGAGCAGGTGAGCGACCTTGTTGGCGGCCAGGATCAGCACCAGCCCGACCATCGCCTTGAACAGGCCGGCGGCGGCGCCGAAGCCGTAGTCGCCGGTCGCGATGGACTGGTGGTAGACGAACGTGTCCAGCACCTCGGCGGCCTGCCGGCCGACCGCGTCGCGCTGCAGCATGAACTGTTCGAAGCCGACCGACAGGGCGTCACCCAGCCGCAGGATCAGCAGCAGCACGATCACCGGGCGCAGGCTGGGCAGGGTGATGTGCCACAGCCGGCGCCAGCGGCCGGCCCCGTCCACGGCCGACGCCTCGTACAGGTTGGGGTCGACCGCGGCCAGCGCGGCCAGGAAGACGATCGTGCCCCAGCCCAGGTCCTTCCAGACCGCCTCGGCGGTGACCAGCACGATGAAGGTGTCCGGGTTGGACATGATCTCCGGCGGGTTGATGCCCGCGTCGCGCAGCTCCTGTGACAGCAGCCCCGCGCCGCCGAGCATCTGCACGAAGAAGGTCACCACCAGCACCCAGCTGAAGAAGTGCGGCAGGTAGACGACGGTCTGCACGAAGCCGCGCAGCCGCCGCGACAGGATGCTGTTGAGCAGGATCGCCAGGGCGATCGGCAGCGGGAAGAAGAAGACCAGCTGGAACGCGGTGATGGACAGCGTGTTCCACAGCGCGTCCCAGAACGCCGGGTCGGCGAAGAGATCCCGGAAGTTGTCCAGGCCGACGAACGGGCTCGAGGTCAGCGCCTGCAGCGCATCGTCACCCAGGTACGGGTTGTAGTCCTGGAACGCCACGATGTTGCCCAGCACGGGCAGGTAGTGGAAGAGCAGCAGGACCACGGCGCCCGGCGCGACCATGGCCAGCAGGGGCCAGTCGCGGCGCAGCCGGGCGCGCAGTGGTGAGCGTCGCGGCCGGGCCGCCGGACTGTCGCGCGGTGGCCGGGGTGACCCGGCCGGCTCCGGTGGCAGTGCGGGAGCCGGCCGGCTGGCCTGATCGGCGCTCATTTACCGGCGTCGGCCAGTGCCGTGGCGAGCATCTGGCGGGCCTCGTCACCACCGGCCGCGCGCCACTCCTTGACCACCGTGTCGAGGTCGCTCAGCGGACGCCGGCCCCGGACGATGTCGGTGATCTTGTCCTGGGTGGGCACGTTGGCCGCCTTGAACTTGGCCGGCATCTCGAACTTGATGCCGTCCCACGGGTCCTTCTCCAGGTACTTGACCGTCTCGTTGGAGTAGGCCAGCACCTGGGGCACGAACTGCGGGGTCTGCGGGTACGGCGGCAGCACCGGGCTGCGGCCGCTGATGAAGAAGTACTGGTTCTGGATCTCCTTGAAGCCCAGCTCGGTCTTCACCGGGCCGGCCGCGTCGCGGGTGTGGTGCTTGCCGGCGACGCCGAACTCGCGCAGGTCGAACTCCTTGGTGCCGAACGGGGCGGAGCACCAGTTGATGATGCGCAGCAGCTCCTCGACCCGCGCTTTGCCGAGGCCCTTCTTGATGAACAGGTACGAGATCGGCTCGTCGTCGCCCCAGGCCAGCGGGTCGCCGCCGGTGGCCGAGAAGAGCGGGACCGGCTGGATGTTGAAGCCCGGCGTGATCTTCTGCTGCTCGGCCTGCATCGGCTGCCACATGCCCGGGCCGTCCTGGTGGAACAGGATCTTGCCGCTCTGCAGCAGCTGCTTGGCGTCGGCGCCCTTGCTGGCCACGATGTCGGGGTGCACGTAGCCGGCCTTGTAGAGCCGGGCCATGACCTCGGCGGCCTGCCGGAACTCCGCCGTCTCGTACTTGAACTCGGGCGTGCCGTCGGCCTTGAGCCGCCAGCCGTCCTCGGTGCCCGGGGCTTTGTGGAACATCTGCACCATGGCGAAGATGTCGGAGTACGCCCACACGCCCTTGCCGGGGTTGGTCACCTCCTTGCCGATGGCGAACAGGTCGTCGATGCTCTTCGGCGCGGTCAGCCCGGCCTTGTCCAGCAGGTCCTTGCGCTGGAAGAGAGCCCACGGGAACGGGCCGTCGGTCGGGTTCGGCACGGCCATCAGCCGCCCGTTCCAGCACGACTCGCGCCAGGCCCCGGCCGGGAAGGTGGCCAGCATGGGATACGCCTGCACCGCGCTGCCCTGCAGGTACGGCGTCAGATCCTCGAAGAGCGCGCCGACCGCGTCACTGAACCGGGCGAGCTTCTCGACCTCCCAGTTGGGCACGCAGAGCAGGTCGGGCACGTCCCGGGCGCCCAGGATCGCGCCGAGCTTGTCGGCGTACGCCAGGCCGTCCTGGGCGCTGAAGTCGACGGTCGCGCCGAGCTCGGCGTTGATCGCGGTCAGGTAGGAGTTGCTCTTGCCCGACGGCGGCGCGGGCCCCCACACCGGGACCATCGCCCGGATCGCCGGCCCCCCGGTGCCGGGCTTCTCGGCGATGGCGTCGACCAGCTCGGCCGGGTACTTGGTGTAGCCGTCCGGGACCGGCCGGGTGCCCTTGATGTCGGCCTGGGGCATCCCGGGGAACGCCTTCTGCTCCGGGATCAGGGCGGAGAGCTTGTCCAGGTTCTGCGTGGCGCCACCGCGGGTGGCTTTGTCACCGCAGCCGGCCAGCGTGCCCCCGCTCGCGACGGCGACGGCGCCGAGGCCGAGCAGGCTCAGGAAGCCCCGGCGGTCGGCGGAGGGACCCGTGGGTGGTGTCACGACGTGCTCCTCGATAAACGGTCGACGGGAGCGACGGCCTCCCGCTAGAGTTTGTTTAGCTTGTAGCCAAACAAATTAGCCGACCGTCGATGGACCCACAAGAGCTGCCCGCACCCGGTGCCGGGGGCGGTGCGGCATGATGAACGGGCCGGCCGGGGAAGGCCGGCGGCGAGAGGCAGGACTGACGTGATCAGTACGCACGGCATGACGCGGCCGGCGGACTTGTCCGACGTGAGAACGACGAACCTGGCAGTCGTGCTGCGGTTCGTCCGGACCCATGCGCCCTGTTCGCGGGCGGACATCGCCGCGTCCACGGGCCTCAACAAGGCGACCGTCTCCAGCCTGGTCACCGACCTGCTGGAACGGCGCCTGCTGCGCGAGACCGGCCTGACCGAGAACAGGATCGGCCGGCCGGCGTCGATGCTGACCCTGCAGAGCCGGCCGTACGCGGCCATCGGCATCGAGGTGGCCGCCGACCACCTCGTGGCGATCGCCGTCGACCTCACCGGCGAGCGGCTGCTGACGTGGCGGCGGGCGTACCCCGGGCTGGACGGCACACCCGGGCGGGCCGAGGCCGCCGTCGCGGCGCTGGCCGGCCGGGTGGTGGCGAAGATGGCGGCCCAGGAGCGAAGGGTGCTGGGTCTGACCGTCGCCGCGCCCGGGATGGTGGCGCCGGGCGGCGGGGTCCGGTTCGCGCCGCATCTCGGCCGCGCGGAGCTGGACCTGGGCGCGGCCCTGGAACGCGGCCTGCGCCACCCCGAGTTCGAGGTGGTCATCGACAGCGCGGCCAACCTGGCTGCCCTGGCGGAATATCGGGGCGGTGCCGACGCCGACACCCCCAATCTGCTGGCCGTGATCGGCGGCGTCGAGATCGGCGCCGGCATCGTCGCCGACGGCCGCCCGCTGCGGGGCTCGCGGGGTTTCGCCGGGCAGGCCGGTCATCTCCAGGTCGACTGCACCGGCCCGGTCTGCCGGTGCGGGCGGCAGGGTTGCCTGGAGGCCGTCGCGGGACTGCCGGCGCTGGTCCGCCGCGCCCTGCCGGACACCGCGCAGGACGGCCCGATCGTCGACTTCGCCCCGGAGCTGGACCGGATCACGGCGCTGGCCGGCAACGGGGACGCCCACGTCGTCAAGGCCCTCACCGAGACCGGCACGCTGCTCGGCCGCGGCGTGGCGATGCTGGCCGAGCTGCTGGACCCGCAGGTCGTGGTGCTCGGCGGCAGCTTCGCCACGCTCGCGCCCTGGCTGCTGCCGGCGGTGGAGACCGAGCTGGCGACCCGCGCGCCGGGTGAGATCGGCTGCCGGGTCACCGCGTCCACTCTGCACCCGGACGGGGCGGCGCTGGGCGGCGCGATGCTCGCGCTGGACCGGCTCGAGGCGGGGAAGCTGCCGGCCCCGGCGGCGTGAGCGGCCGCCGGGCATCGACGGATCTCGCCGTACCTCTTGACCGGCGTCGATGCCTGGTGCCAACCTCAGAAGGCTCCGCCGTAACACGGATGTAATCCCTGGTCCCGGCGGAGCCTTTTCCGGATCCTCATCGAAGCGCTTCGACGGTCGGGCCGCAGCCACGGCCCGGCCGGCACCGCCTCGATCCCACGCCGAGGAGAACTACCGCCATGACCGACTGCACCGAGCGGCAACCAGCCGCACCGCGCCGCGGCCCCGCAGGCGAGGGCCACGAGGGCATGGCAAAAGAGGCCCAGCCATGACCGACTGCACCGAGCGGCAACCAGCCGCACCGCGCCGCGGCCCCGCAGGCGAGGGCCACGAGGGCATGGCAAAAGAGGCCCAGCCATGACC
>NZ_JBVJIR010000014.1:0-89113 GCF_055586185.1 Actinoplanes sp. NPDC051405 | reverse complement strand
TACCGACTGCACCGAGCGGCAACCAGCCGCACCGCGCCGCGGCCCCGCAGGCGAGGGCCACGAGGGCATGGCGAAAGAGGCTCAGCCATGACCGATTCGGTCCGCGGCACGTTTCAGGACCCGGGGCGGCCGCTGGCCGACCGGGTCACCGACCTGCTCAGCCGGCTGACCCTGCCGGAGAAGGTGGCGCTGCTGCACCAGCACCAGGCCCCGGTCCCGCGCCTCGGGGTCGGACCGTTCCGCACCGGGACCGAGGCCCTGCACGGGGTCGCCTGGCTCGGCGAGGCCACCGTGTTCCCACAGTCCGTCGGGCTGGGCAGCAGCTGGGACCCGGAGCTGGTGCGCCGGGTGGGCGCGGCGGTCGGCGACGAGGTGCGCGGCCTGCACCACAAGGACCCGGCGGGCGTGGGCCTCAACGTCTGGGCCCCGGTGGTCAACCCGCTGCGGGACCCGCGCTGGGGCCGCAACGAGGAGGGGTACGCCGAGGACCCGTGGCTCACCGGCGTGCTGGGCGGCGCGTACGCCCGGGGACTGCGCGGCGACGACCCGCGCTACCTGCGGACCGCGCCGACGCTCAAGCATTTCCTGGGCTACAACAACGAGACCGAGCGGCACCTCACGTCGAGCGACCTGCCTCCGCGCGTGCTGCACGAGTACGAGCTGCCGGCCTTCCGCGAGCCCATCGCCACCGGCGCGGCGGTCGCCGTCATGGCGTCGTACAACCTGGTCAACGGGCGGCCGACGCACCTGAGCCCGTTGCTGGCCGACGAGCTGCGCACCTGGACCGCCGATGACGTGCTGGTCGTGGGTGACGCGTACGCGTGCAGCAACCTGGCCGGTGAGCAGGGCTATCTGAGCGACCACGCGGCCGCGTTCGCCGCCGCGCTGCGTGCCGGGGTCGACTGCTTCACCGAGGACGCCTCGGCGACCCGGCAACGGCTGCACGAGGCGCTGGAGCGAGGCCTGCTCACCGGCTCTGACGTGGACGCGGCGGCCGGGCACATCCTGGCGATCCGGTTCCGGCTGGGCGAGTTCGACCCGGAGGGGCCCAACCCGTACGCGGCCACGACCGCCGAAGTGGTCAACTGTGTCGAGCATCAGCGGCTGGCCCGGCAGGCGGCCCGGAGCAGTGTCGTGCTGCTCAAGAACAGTGACGCGGTGCTGCCACTGGCTTCGGACGAGACGGTCGCGGTGCTCGGGCCGCTGGCCGACACCGTGCTGGCGGACTGGTACAGCGGCACTCTGCCGTACGCGGTGACGCCTTGCGCCGGCCTGGCCGAGCGCCTCGGCGAGCAGAACGTGCGGACCGCGGAGGGCGTCGACCGGGTCCGGCTGCGGACCGCCAACGGGACGGTGCTCGCGGGCGACGGTCCTGACGGCGCCCCGCTGCGGGTCGGTGAGACGACCACGGGCCTGGCGGCCGGCTTCGACCTCCTCGACTGGGGCGGCGGCACCATCACGCTGCGCGCCGCCGCCAACCGGCGGTACGTGCGCGCCGACGAGAACGGCGTGCTGGTCAACGACCGACCGGAACCAGGCGAGTGGGTGGTCCGGGAGACCTTCGAGCCGATCCGGCACCGGGACGCGGTGGTGCTGCGGCACCTGGCGAGCAACCGGTACGTCGTGACCGGCCCCGACGGCGTGCTGCGCGCGGACGCCGCCACCGAGGACACAGCCACCGCCTTTACGCTGGAGCTCGCCGAGGACGGGGTGGCGGCGGCCGCGGCGCTGGCCCGGGACGCGGACGTGGCTCTGGTGCTGCTGGGCAACCATCCGATGGTGGCCGGACGCGAGACGGAGGACCGGGTCGACCTGGCGCTGCCGCCGCGGCAGGAGGCGTTGCTGCGGGCCGTACGGGCGGCCAACCCGCGGACCGTGCTGGTGCTGACGAGCAGTTACCCGTACGCGGTGGGCTGGGCCCAGGAGCACCTGCCGGCGCTGGTGTGGTCGGCGCACGGCGGTCAGGAGTTCGGGGCCGCGCTGGCCGACGTACTGCTCGGCGAGACGCCCGACGGTGAGCCGGTGGAGCCGACCGGCCGGCTGCCGCAGACCTGGTACCGCGGCGCCGACGAACTGCCGGACCTGCTCGACTACGACATCATCGGCAGCGACGCGACGTACCTGTACTTCCGGGGCCGGCCGCTGTACCCGTTCGGGCACGGCCTGGGCTACACCCGTTTCGAGCACCACGACCTGCGATTGAGCGCCGAGCAGGCGGCTCCGGGTGAGCAGGTGGAAATCAGCGTCGACGTCGTCAACGTGGGCGATCGGCCGGGCACCGAGGTCGTGCAGTTCTACACCCGGCAACGCCGGTCCCGGGACAAGCAGCCGCTGCGGCAGTTGCGGGGCTTCCGGCGGGTCCGGCTGGCGCCCGGCGAGCGCGCCACGGTGACGATGCCGCTGCGGGTGGACGACCTGGCGTTCTACGACGTGGTCGGGGAACGGCCGGTCGTCGAGGCGGCCCGGCACTCGATACTCGCAGGCCGGTCCTGCACCGACATCACCGCGACTGCGACGCTGACCGTGCACGGCGAGGTCCTGCCCGACCGGCGGGCCGGCGGCGACGCGCTGCGGGCGGCGAACCGCGATGGGGAGTTCGGCACGGCCTTGACCGACGAGGGCCCGCAGCGCGGCGACGCGGTGGTGGCCGTGCGGGACGGCGCTTGGCTGGCTTTCGACCGCGTCGACTTCGGCACGGGCGGGCACCGGATCACCGCGGCGACGGCTGCGGCCGGCCCGGGCGCCCGGATCGAGGTGCGGCTCGACGAACCGCTGTCCGGGCCGGTCGCGGCCGTGCTGGACGTGCCCGCGACGGCCGGCCGGCACGACTGGATCGAGGTGGCCGCGCCGCTGGCCGGGGCGACCGGGCGGCGCGACCTCTATCTCGTCTTCCCGAGCGCCGGGGCCCGGTTGAGCGGGGTGCGGTTCAGTCCGGTGGGGTGAGCTCCGGGGGTGCGGCCGCCGCGGGAAGCCCCGAGGTGGGCGCGCCGCCGGCCGGGCCGCGCTGGCGTGAACGAGAGGATCCTCACCTGAGGCTGAGGAGGCTGACCTGAGGTTGCTCAGCCTGAGGGACGGATGAGGTCGAACCTCTCGCGCAGGCGTTCGGGCAGCTCCCCGATCAGCTCGTGACCCGGCCGGTGCGGCCCGGGCAGTCCCAGCAGAAAGCTTGTCACCAGCACCTCGTCGATCGTCCGGTCGCCGCGGTCGAAGTGGGCGTCGAGGAACTCCAGCACGCCGCGCCAGTCCAGGGCGGCGTCCTCGCCGTGCCGGTAGGCGTCCACGATCTGATCGGTGAGCCCCTCACCGATGCCGAAGACCACGTGCGGCAGCAGCTCACCGAGGTCCCGCAGGTGCTCCTCGTACCACGGCCGGAACGCCGGAAATCTCGTCACCAGGGCCTCGATGAACTCCTCGACCGTTGTCACAGCCGCCATCCCCCCGTTTCGGCGCCGGCGTGATGGTCGCCGATCCGCCGGTGCCGGTCAGCAGTGCGGGGACCAGCCGTCGGTGCCGGCGAGGAACGCCGTGATGGTCAGGCCGGCTGCCTCCGCGCGGGTCAGCTGCGGGCGGTCCGGCGTGATCAGCGCACCCGGGCCGCGGTTGTGGTACTCGGCGAAGCGGGCGTCGCGCCACGGCCAGGTGCCGAAGTCGCTCCACGGCGTCGCGCCGATGTGCGCGCCCAGCCAGGAGTCGCGGATGACGGTCTGGCCGATGGCGTTCGGGTCCTGGCTCGGGTGCCACGGCCGGCCCAGGTAGACACTGGCCGGCGGGGCGTCGGAGGTGAACGTGCAGGCCGCGAAGAGCAGCCCGTACGGGTTGGCCACGCTCGTGCTCGGCGCGGTCACGTAGCCGTTGTTGGTGGCCGAGCCGCGGTCCAGCGAGTGGATCCGGCACCGGTCGAAGGCGGCCGTCCCGCGGCCGAAGATGAAGTCCACGTCGCCCTCGACGTAGCAGCGTCGCAGGTAGATCCGGGCGGGCACGTCGGCGGCCGGGCTGTTCACGTAGAGCGTGTCCTGGTTGCCGAGGAAGCGGACGTTGTCGAACTCGAGGCGGTCGGCCCGGGTCAGGACGGCCACCGCCTGGCGGCCGGTGATCTCCGGGTGGGCGGCCTCGTCGAAGGAGTTCGAGAAGGTGAGGTTGCGGGCGGTGAAGCCGGCTCCGTCCACCGTGACCGAGGCGCTGCCCGAGGTGCCCCAGGTGCCGCCCTCGGGGCGCGGTGTGCCGTTGGCCCGATCGTCGGTGATGACCACCTGTTCCGGGCGCCGGCCGCGGCCGCGCAGCAGGATGTTCGGCCGGTCGGCGGGGATGATCACCTGGCCGTGGTAGGTGCCCGGGGCGATGTCGATGGTGAAGCGGGTGGCGTTGCCCGCCGGCACGGCGTCCACCGCCGCCTGGATCGTGGTGAAGTCACCGCTGCCGTCCGCGGCCACAGTGCTCCGCGGGCCCGGGCGGGCCTGGGCGGGGTGCCCGCCGGCGACCGAACCGGCGGCGATCGCCGCGCCGGAGGTGGCGGCGAGCCTGATCAGGGTGCGGCGATCCATGCTGACTCCTGCCGGGAGGAGCGCTCTAGGTAAGCGCTTTCCGGCCGACCGTAGAAGCCGCAGCCACGTCCGTCAATGCCTGGGACGGGCGAGAGCCGGACCAGGAGACACCTGGCCCGGCCCTGCCCGCTACTGGACGGGAAGGCTCACCACAGGATGCCCGGCTGCGGGATCTCGGCGCCCACGGCGAAGAAGTCGTGCCACTTCACGCCCGTACCGGTGAAGGTGCGGCCGGTGGAGCGGGCGACGTAGACGTCGGCCGCCGGCCCCCGGGTGAAGGTCACGATGTCGTCGCGGCCGTCGCCGGTGAAGTCGCCCGTGCCGGGGATCTCGGTGCCGACGGCGAAGAAGCTGTGCCAGCGAACGCCGGTGCCGCCGAACGACGAGCCGCGGGAGAGCGCGACGTAGACGTCGGCCGCCGCGCCTCGGGTGAAGGTCACGATGTCGTCCCGGCCGTCGCGGTTGAAGTCGCCGACCGAGGGCAGCTCGGAGCCCACGGCGAAGAGGTCGTGCCACTTCCAGCCCGTACCGGAGAACGACGAGCCGGTCGACAACGCCACGTACACGTCGGCGGCCGCGCCCCGGGTGAACGTGACGATGTCGTCCTTGCCGTCACCGTTGAAGTCACCGACCGCCGGCGTCTCCGAACCGACCGCGAAAAAGTCATGCCATTTCACGCCCGTACCCGAGAACGACGAGCCGGTCGACAATGCGACATACACATCCGCCGCCGTTCCCCGGGTGAACGTCGCGATGTCGTCCTTGCCATCGCCGTTGAAGTCACCGACAGCCGGCGTCTCCGAGCCCACCGCGAAAAAGTCATGCCATTTCACGCCCGTACCCGAGAACGACGAGCCGGTCGACAATGCGACATACACATCCGCCGCCGCGCCCCGGGTGAACGTCGCGATGTCGTCCTTGCCATCGCCGTTGAAATCGCCCACCAATGGCGTCTCGGTGCCCACCGCGAAGAAGTCGTGCCATTTCACGCCCGTGCCGGAGAACGCCGATCCCGTCGACAACGCCACGTAGACGTCGGCGGCCGGGCCGCGGGTGAAGGTGACGATGTCGTCGCGGCCGTCGCCGTTGAAATCGCCGGCCACGCCGCTGAAGCCGCCGCCGGCGGGCGGCGCCGCGGCTGCCGGAAAGGCCGGGATCTGCGCGGTCATGGTGATGGCGGTGACCGCGGCGAGCGCCAATAGACGCCGGTTGATGTGCATGGTTCTCCCCGTTCTGACGGAACTGCCTGGATGGGTGATGCTGCCGCAGAAAAACTAGCTTCAAAAGCGGCTCATGCCGCCATTCAGTCCGCTTCCCGTCCAGCTCGGGCAAAGGCCACGAACTGCCGGGCCAAGGTGTACGCTTTCCGCCTTCCCGGTCTCGCGGCCCGGCCCGATCGGGCCTAGGCTCTCGTTCGCCCGGCTCATACGTCTCGATCGCGATCCGATCGGCACGCCCCGCCGAGCACGTCGGACGAGAGGCACGACATGAGAAGACTCCTGACGGCCGCTGTCGTCATCGGCCTGGCGGCCGGTGGCGCGGTGGCGTCGGCGCCCGCGCAGGCGACGCCCGCGCGTGGCGAATCCGGTTACACACCCGCGCCGATCGCGTGGGGCACGTGCGAAAGTCCCGGGCTGCAGCGCCGCGGCGCGCAGTGCGGCATGCTCACGGTGCCGCTGGACTACCGGCGCCCGCGCGGCACCAAGATCAAATTGGCCGTCTCCCGCATCCTGCACAAATCACCGGCGGCGGACTACCAGGGCATCATGCTGACCAACCCGGGTGGCCCCGGCGGATCCGGGCTGACCCTGTCGGTGCTCGGCGAGTACGTACCGGACAACGTGGGCAGTGAGTACGACTGGATCGGTTTCGACCCGCGCGGCGTCGGCTCCAGCGAGCCGTCCCTGTCCTGCGACGGCAACCTGACCACCCAGTACAACCGGCCGTACTACGTGCCGGTCACCCGCTCGCTGGAGAAGCAGTGGCTGGCCCGCTCGAAGCAGTACGCGCAGGCCTGCGCCAAGGCCGGCGGCGAGCTGCTCGATCACGTCAAGACCACGGACACGATCGCCGACATGGAGAGCATCCGAAAGGCGCTGGGCGCGAAGCAGCTCAACTTCTACGGCTTCTCGTACGGCACGTACCTCGGCCAGGTGTACAGCACGCTGCACCCGGAGCGGGTCCGCCGGATGGTCCTCGACGGCAACGTCGACCCCCGCGACGTCTGGTACAAGGCGAACCTGGCGCAGGACGTGGCGTTCGACAAGAACATCAACACGTACTTCGCCTGGGTCGCCAAGTACGACTCGGTCTACCACCTGGGCACGACCGCCGGCGCGGTGAAGAAGAAGTACTACGCGACGCTGCAGCAGCTGCGCAAGGCACCGGCCGGCGGGGTCATCGGCCCGGACGAGTGGACCGACATCTTCACTTCGGCGGCGTACTACATCTTCGACTGGACGACCATCGCCGAGGCGTTCGCGGCGTACGTCAACGACGGCGACTACGCCCCGGCCAAGGCGCTGTACGACGGTGGCTACCCGCAGGGGCCGGGCACCGACAACGGCTACGCCATGTACCTGGCCACCCAGTGCACCGACGTGCAGTGGCCGAAGAACTGGAGCAAGTGGCAGCGCGACAACTGGCGGATCTACTCTCAGCACCCGTTCCTGACGTGGAGCAACGCCTGGTTCAACGCGCCCTGCGTGTTCTGGAAGGGTGACGTCGGCACGCCGGTGAACGTCAACGGCAAGAAGGCGCCGCCGATCCTGCTGATCAGCGAGACGAACGACGCGGCGACCCCGTACGCGGGCAGCCTCGAGGTCCGCAAGCGCTTCCCGAGGTCGGTGCTGATCGAGGGCGTCGGGGGCACCACGCACTCCGGCTCGCTCAACGGCATCGCCTGCACCGACAACGCGATCGCGGCGTACCTGTCCGACGGCACGCTGCCGGCCCGGGTGCGCGGCAACCGTTCCGACAAGCAGTGCGACCCGCTGCCGCAGCCGGACCCGACGGCCGCGGCGGCCAAGAGCGCGTCCGCGTCCGGCGGCGGCTCCAACCGCGTGCTGCCGGACCTCAGCGTCCTGCGCTGACGAAGGGCTGCCGAAGGCTGACGAAGTGCTGACGAGGGGGCGCGGGCCGGTGTGGCCCGCGCCCCCTTCTCATGCCCGCTCCGTGCTGCCCAGCAGGCGCGCGTCCCAGCGCCGGGAGCGGGCGGGGCCACAGGACGACAGCACCGCGGCGGCGTTCTCGGCCCGGCCGCCGCCGGCGACGGTCAGGCACCGGGCGCTGATGGCGCTGCGGATGTAGAAGCCTTCACCCTTCGCGTCCCACAGGCGCCAGCTGCGGGCCAGGCCGTCGTCGCACCGGTGCTGCACCGCGCGTCCGTCGCCGCCGGCGGCACTCAGGCACCGGCCACTGCGGACGTTCTGCACCTGGAACAGGCCGGTCAGCGACACGAGCCGCATCCGCCACAGGTGCGCGCTCTCCTCGCGGCAGGCGCTCTGCACGACGGCGTCGTTCGCGGCGGGCGCGAGGCATTTTCCGCTGTGCACGTTGAACAGCTGGAAGCCGGTGAGGAACGGGATCGCGGGTGCCGCCTGAGCCGGGCTCGCCGGCACCAGCGCCGTGGCCGCCATGGCCGCGGCAGTCAGCGTCGCGGCGGCCAGCGCCCGGGAACCGGCGGAGAGAATACGGCGGCGAACAGACATGACGCACCTTTCACATAAAACTTCACCATTCATTCCACAGCCGACAAGAAGGTATCCGGAGCACCCGTTCCGATCGGGGATATCCGCCCGAATCGCCCATCGCGTCGCGGCGGCCCACCGCCGTCGCGCATTCGTCCAGGCTGGCCGCAGCGGCGCCGCGACCATTCCGGCCGGCAGTCCGCCCGGACGGCGCAGTCACACGGCGAAGGAAGGTGACGGTGTCCCGGACGGCGGCGTACGCGCGGCCGCAACGCATCGTCAAGAATCGAAGTCTCTGCATGCCGGCCCGGGGCCGGCCGGCGACTCGCGCCAGGTCCGCAGCGCCCACCACAGGCCCACGGTAGCCAGCACGGTCAGCCCCTCCCCCGGCTCGCCCGGCACCAGCGGCACCCCGGTGAGCTCGTGCAGCCGGCGCAGCCGGTACCGGACCGTGTTCGGGTGCACGTGCAACGCCGCGGCCGTGTGGTCCAGCCGCTGACCGTGGTCCAGATAAGCCATGGCGGTCGACACCAGCTCGCGGTGGAAGTCGCCCCCGGCCCGCAGTTCGCCCAGCACGGCCGAGGTGACCAGGCCGGCGAGAACCGGCTGGGCACTCAGGGCGAGGTCGCCGGCGTGCTCGACGAGCAGATGCGGGCCGGGCCGCCCGGAGCGGGCGGCGATCGGCAGGGCGGCCAGGCAGAGGTCGAACACCGCGCGGATGCCCGGCAACGGCCACGCGGGGGCCGCGACCATCAGCACGCCCGGATCGAGGGCGTCCCCCGCCGGCATCCGCGTCGTGAGCACGGCGAGCCGGCCCCGCACCGTACCGGCGACACCCCCGCCCGCCGCCAGCCGGCGGCCCACCGCCCGCAGCCGGCCCGGATCGGTCACCTCGCCGACCAGGCAGTGGTAGCGGCCGTCGGTGCGCAGCCCGGCCCGGAGCAGCTCGGCCGGTGACGGCGCCGGCTCGTCGCCGAGCAGCAGAGCGCGCAGGACCCGGTCACCGGTCTCCAGCCGCGTGCCGGCCAGCGCCTGCTCCGCGGCCCGGTGACCGGCGATCACGTGCCGTTCCATGATCCCGAGGTAGCGGTCCAGGTCGAGCAGGACCTCGAGCAGGACCCCGTCGGGGATGGCGGCGTCGCGGGCCCGCTGCACGGCGATCTCCAGGGCCCGGTTGCGTCCCGCCTGCACGGCGCAGAGCAGGCCACCGATCGAGATGCCCTGCGCCGCCCGGTCGGCACCGAGCCGGGCCGCCTCGGCGAAGTCACTCGCGCTGGGATCGCCGGCCCGCGCGAAGGACGCCAGCCCGGCGGTGAACAGCAGCGCGACGTGCCGGCGGGTCTCCGCCGCGGGCAGCCGCGCGACCTCCGGCGCCTCCGCCCGGGCCGCCCGGACCAGGTCGTCCACGATGTCCTCGTCGGCGGCCATGGCCCACAACACCTTGACGAACACGTCGCCGCGCGCTGTCGGTGCCATGGCTGCTCCCGGGCGGTTGTGGCTGCCGCACAACGACGGGTCCGGACGTTGGTCCCCGGCGCCTATCGACGGACGGCGATCCGCTGTTTCCTGTTCGTTACCGCAAAGTAACATCACTCCCCGCGTCCAGGAGAGTCCCGTGTCCCGAAAAATGTTCGCGTCAACCGCCCTTGCCGCCACCCTGTTCGCCACCGCTCCGCTGCCCGCCGCGGCCGCACCACCCGCGGGTCTGCAGGAGGTGATGTTCGTCGGCAACAACTGGGCCGGCACGGTCGACGTCATCCGCCCCGGTGGCGGCTACACCAAGCTCGGCGGAATCAGTGTGATCCCGGATCTGGACGTCCGGCTCTGGGACATCTACCTCAACCCGATCAAGCTGGCCTACTTCCTCGGCATCCGCTCCGGTCCCGGCGAGGGTCACGACCAGCTCATCGACGACATGTACACCACCCCGGACGGCACCGCGCTGGTCGCCTCCCGGCCCAGCCTGGCTGACGTGATCTCGATCGACCTGCGCACCGGGCTGCCGAAGTGGCGGTTCCCGGTCTCCGGCTTCCGCGCCGACCACATGGCGGTCTCCCCGGACGGCACCCAGGTCGCGGTCTCGGCGTCCACCTCGAACACGGTGCACGTGCTCGACATCGCCACCGGCCGGCAACTGGGCTCGTTCGCCACCGGGGACAAGCCGCACGAGAACGTCTACACCGACGGCGGGCGCTACCTGTGGAACATGTCCATCGGTGAGGTCAACACCGACCTCGACGACCCCGGCTGGGACTGGACCAAGGGCAACCGGCGGATCACGGTCGTGGACACCACGACCTTCCGGACGGTACGCACGATCGACATGCGCGCCCGGCTGGACGCCTTCGGCCGCAAGGACCTGTCCAACGCGATCCGGCCCGCCGTGTTCAGCCCGGACGGCGCGAAGCTGTACTTCCAGGTCTCGTACTTCGACGGGTTCGTCGAGTACGACGTCGCCACCGACAAGGTGACCCGGGTGAAGACGCTGCCGAAGAACCCGGCCACCAGCGACGACCGCACCACCTTCGTCAACGACTCCCGGCACCACGGCCTGGCCATGAGCCCGGACGGCAGCAAGCTCTGCGTGGCCGGGACCATGGACGACTACGTGACCGTCGTCGACCGCGGTTCGCTGCAGGAGGCGAGCTTGGTCCCGGCGAGCAAGCCGTACTGGGCCACGGTGAGCGGTGACGGCCGGGACTGCGTGATCTCGGAGTCCGGCGCGGACCAGGTCTCGGCGATCAGTTTCGCCACCGGCAAGCGGGTGGCGACGGTGGCCGTCGGCGACCGCCCGCAGCGGGTCCGGATCGGCCACGTGGCCACCGGCTGGACCAGCCCCGTGGCGCGCTGACCCGTGCGCCTGCTGTTGAGCTGTCTCGTCGCCGCCTCCGCAGTCGTTGTCGTCCCGGCCGGGCCCGCCCTCGCGGACCCGGCCGGCGGACGGCGTTTTCGTCGACGTCTACAGCCTGACCCTGGCCGACGGCACGATGCCGGGGCACAGCGGCCCGGGTGCACCGTCCCGTCGCTGACCCTGACCGCTGGCGAGTACGTGGCCTCGGCGACGTGTGCCGGGGCGTGCGCGACGGCCGTACCCGGATCTTCTCGGCCGGCCTGACCACGAACCTCGGCGCGACCGTCAACGGCGGCCCGACCACCGCGGACTGTGTGACCTGGACCGCGCTCGCGGGCCCGCTTCCACGGGACGGGCCGGGGCGGAGGTCGACAAGCTGGGACCGGTCTTCACGAGGCGCTGAGGGCACCCGCCGGCACGGGCGCGAGGGTGATCTCGCCGAGTTGCCGGCGGACCACGTCGGCGTCGGGGTGCCCGAGCTCGCCGAGGATCACCGCCGCCCGGCGCCAGGCGGCGCAACCGTCCTGGACCGCTCCGGTCTCCAGCAGGACGGCGCCGATCCGGCGCAGGGTGTCGGCCTCCTGGTAACGGTCGCCGCAGGACCGGAACGCCGCCACCGCGTGCCGGAAATAGGTCAGCGCGTCACCGTGGTCCGCCCGCACGTGGTGCGCCATGCCGAGGGTGTCCCAGGTGAGCGCCCGGCCGAAGCTGTTGCCGAGCTGCTCGTGGATGGCCAGGGCCTGCCGGCAGTTCTCGATCGCCGCATCCGGACGGCCGAGATGGGCGTGGTGCCAGCCGATGGCGTTGAGGACGGTGGCCTGCCCGACGAGGTGGTGCCCGGCCCGGAACAGCGTCAGGGCGTGCTCGTCGTGCACGAGGGCGTCCGCGTGCCTGTCCTGCCGGCCCAGCATCCTGGCCGTCGTGCGGTGCGCCGCCGCCAGGCCGATCGGATCGCCGGCCGCGTGGAACAGCTCGCGGGCGGTGGCCAGCTCCGCGGCCGCCCGGTCGTAGGCGTTGAGCCAGATGTGCGCCATGGCCAGCCCCCGGCGTGCGTCCGCCTCGGCACCCGGGTCACCCAGCCGGACCGCGGCGAGGACCGCAGTCTGCTGGAGCGCCGCCCGGTCGTGCCACCGCCCGCGCCGTTCCAGATACGTGGTCATGCCCCAGACCAGCGCCAGGACCTGCGGATCGGCTCCGCACTCGGCCGCCTGCGCGACGCAGGACAGCAGCACCTGGTGCTCGTGCTCGAACCAGACCACCGCGTCGAGCGGGTCGGTCACCACCCGGACCGCCCCGGCGACCGGTCTGCCGGCCCCGGCATGGTCGGGCTGGTCGCGGGTCGGGTCGAGCGCCCGGTCCGCGGCCAGGGCGGTGCGGGCGTAGTAGTCGAGCATCCGGTCGCGGACCGGCGCCGGATCGCCGCCGGACTCCACGGCGTAGAGACGGACGAGATCGTGCATGCGGTACCGGCCCGGCTGGTGCTCCTGCACCAGGTGCGCGTCGATCAGCTCCCGCAGCGACGGCATGAGCTCCGCGCGGGTCAGCCCGATCAGGCTGCGCACAGCGGCCAGCGCGATGTCCGGGCCCGGGGCGGCACCGAGCCGGCCGAACAACTCGGCCGCCTCGGGCCGTACCGCCGCGACCGAGGCAGCGAGCACGGCCCGCAGGTTGCCCCGCAGATCGCCGGTGTCGAGCCCGTCCAGCCGGGCCGACGACTCCCGCAGGTCGTCGGCCAGCGCGGCCAGCGGCAGCTCGGGGGCGAGCGCCGCCCGGCCCGCCACGATCCCGAGCGCCAGCGGCAGGCCGGCGCAGAGGTGGATCAGCTCGGCGGCTGCGCCGGGCTCCCCGGCAAGCCGGGCAGCGCCGAGATGACCGGCGAGGACCTGCGCCGACTCCGCGTCGTCGATCACCCCCAGCGGTACGGGACGAGCACTGTGCCCCGCCACCAGGTCGGCGAGCCCGGTACGGCCGGTGATCAGGGCCGCGCAGCTCGCCGCGCCGGGCAGCAACGGCTCGACCTGGGCCGACGTACGGGCGTTGTCCAGCACCAGCAGTATCCGGCGCCCGGCCACCAGGCTGCGGTAGAGGGCGACCTGGCTGTCCGGGTCCGGGGGCACGGCTGCCGCGGTGACGCCCAGCCCGTACAGCAGGCCCCGCACCGCGGCCTCGGAGGTCAGCGGGTCCCGGCCGGGATCAAAACCGCGCAGGTTCACATAGAGCTGGCCGTCCGGGAAGCGATGGGCGTTGTCGTGGGCCCAGCGCAGCGCGAGCCACGTCTTGCCCACGCCGCCCGGTCCGTGGACCACCGCCACGCGGCCCGCCCGCCCGGTCTCCCCGGGCAGCAGCACGGTGTCCAGCCGCGACAGCATGACCGAACGACCGGTGAAGGCCGCCGGGAGCGACGGCAGCTGCTGAGGCGTCGATCGTTGCCGGATCACGCCGGTCCTGGGCGCTCCCAGCGACGTGTCGGTGCGCAGGATCCGCCCGTGCAGCCGCTGCAGGGACGGGCCCGGGTCGATGCCGAGCTCGTCGGCGAGCTGCCGGCGTACCCGGTCGTAGTGCGCCAGGGCATCGGCCCGCCGGTCACTGCGGTACAGGGCCAGGATGAGCTGGCCGGCCAGCCGCTCGTCGAACGGGTCGGCCGCCGCCTGCGCGCTGAGCGGGGCGAGCAGCTCCGCGTGCCCGCCGCCGGCCAGCAGCAGGTCGATGTGGTCCCGCTCGGCGGCCTGCCGTTCGCGGGCCAGCTCCGCGCGCACCTGCGCCGCCCAGGGTGTGTCGAGCGGGCCGAGTGGCTGACCGCGCCACAACCGCAGCGCCGCGGCGTACGCCTCCTGGGCCGTCGCCTCCGCACCGCAGCGGGCCGTCGCGACGAGATGCCGGAACCGGTGCACGTCGACCGACACCGGATCGACGGCGAGCAGGTAGCCCGCCGCCTGCCGGATGATCATCGCGTCCCAGGGCTCGAGGGCCTGCCGGAGCTTGCACAGGTAGGCCCGGGTGGTGTCCCGGGCCCGGCGCGGCGGGTCGGCTCCCCACACCCGCTCGATCAGGGTGTCGGCCGGGACGCACCGGCCGGCCTCGACGGCGAGCGCGGCCAGCACATACCGTTGCTTGGTGTGGCCGATGTCGACCGGCCGGCCACCGACGGACACGTCGATCTCGCCGAGCAACCGGAAGTCCGCTGGCACTGTGATCGGCTCCTCCTCCGTCCCGCTCAGTCTCCGCCGCCCGGGGCGTGACCGCTGTCGTCCAACGGACCTGCGGTTCAACGGAAATCCAACAGTCGCCCAACGGGCCCGGCCCACCTTGGTAAGCGAGGGCAGGCAGCAGGTGCCGGCCCCCACCCACCAGGAGGACACATGAAGGGCAACGCGGGAAACAGCACCGCCGCGAGCACGGCATCCACCCTGACCAGCACCGCGGGGCGGTACCGGCTGCAGCTGACCTCGCTGACCTGCAAGCGCAAGCAGGACACCACCGGACGGGACGAGCCGCAGCTGTTCGTCAACGGCGTCTCCATCTACGGCCCCGGTGACATCGGCAAGGGCGAGACCGTGGACCTGCGCCCGCGCTCCACGGTCTTCACGTCGGTCGCCCACATCGCCCTGGTGGAGGTGGACGCCGGCTCGGACGACCAGCTCGGCGTCGTCACCGCCATCGGTGGCCAGGCCGGCCACGGCCCGCAGCGCGGCGAGTTCCACCTGCCGAACGCCGACTACGAGATCTCGTTCCAGGTCGTCAAGGCCTGACCGGCCGGCTCGACCGAGCTCCGGTGCGCGGCGGCCCCGTCGGGACGTCGCGCACCGGCGGTCTCAGCCGGTGACCTCGGCCACCACCGCCACCATCTCGTCGAGGTGGTCCGCGGTCGTCAGATGCCCGGCGCCGGGGAGAACCCGCACGTCGAGACCCATCGTGCGGCGCACCGCCGGGATCAGCCGGCGGGGCGGCAGGAGCCGGTCATGAACGCCCACCGAGACGACACACGGCCGCTCGGCGCGCCGGGCCAGCAGCTGGGCCGGCAGCGGGGCGGGCGCCAGCGTCGTCCGGCACGAGGAGGCCATGAGCGCCATCCACTCCACCTCGGTCGCGGGCGGCTCCGCACCGGGAGCGACGAACAACCGCAGCATGCCGCGGGTGTGCGCGACGCGGGTTGCCCGCCACCACGACGTCCTCGGCGTCCATGGCGGCCAGAACCTCGTCCAGCGCCCGGCCGTACCAGGCCGGCCCGGCCCGGCGCGGCCGGCGCGGGTCGCTGAGCCCGGGCTGGCCCGGCAGGTCCACGACCGTGGTCGCCCAGCGGTCGGACAGTGCCCGCAACCACGGCAGCGCCACCGCGGCGTTGAAGCCGGTCCCGGGCACCAGGACGACCCGCGTACGTCCGGTGCCGGCCGAGGTGAGCGCCACCTCGCCGGCGCTGGTGTCCACGGTCGTGGTGCTGAGCGGGAAGCCGGCCTGTGCCAGGGCCTGGGTACACCACTGCCGGACCGCCTCCTGGCCACGAGGGTTCTTGTGGACGGTCGGCATCACGACAGTGTGTCCGGCGGCCGGTGGCGCGTCCAGCACCGGTCATTCGCGCTGGTCGGCGAGGCGGCGGCGCTGGTGGCCGAAGAAGGCGACCGCCGCGAGCCAGATGCCGGCCAGCGGCAGCAGGCCCAGCCAGCCCTGGGTGAGCAGCAGCATCCGGACCCGGCCCTTGGCCCACTGCATCCCCTGGGTCCGGCAGCCGTCGGTGCTGGCGCTGAGCACGTCACACTGCGGCTCGGCCTGGCCGGTCGAGACCGTACGCAGGCCCGCGTCCCGGGCGTCGGCCGTCGCCTTCGTGATCGGGCCCCGGGCGGGCAGGGTCGACAGGTCGGGCAGCCAGGTCTGGAAGGTGCGCAGCATCGCCGCGTGGCCGCGCTCGTTCGGGTGCAGGCTGCTGTGCGAGAAGTTCTTGGGGTGGAAGCGCTGTTCCGCGACACCGCCGACGGACCGGACGCCGATGAAGTTGAGGCCGGGGCGGCCCTCGTTCTGCTCGTCGCACAGCTGGAGGTTGGCGACCCGCAGCGAGGACTCCATCGCCGCCAGGTAGTGGAAGCCGAACTCCGCGGACGTCTGGGCGATCACCCGGTTGAGGCCGCCGGTCACGAACTCGTGCAGGAAGCGGCGTTCGCGGGGCGCCAGCGCCAGGTCGTCGCAGCGGCCGGTGAGGTCGATCGGGTCCGGGTAGCCGACGGTGACCACCGGGGTGTCCGGGAAGACCTGGTCGAGCTGCTGGTAGGTGTCGCGCAGGTTCTGGCGGACCTGCTCGAGCGCACCGGTCCAGAGCCTGCCCTGGCTGCTGCAGGTGCCGGGGGCCAGGCACATCAGCCCGATCGTGGAGAAGCCCGCGTCGTTGCCGCCGACCCCGGCGACCACCATCGCCGGGGTGAACCCGTCGCCGTAGTCGTGCAGGTAGGCGTCGAGCTGGGTGCGCTGCTCGCCGGCCTGTGGCTCCGGCGGCGGCACGCCGGGGCGGGTCGGCGGAGCCACCGCGGACTCGACGTTCCAGGTGCGTGCGCCCGAGCAGGCGAGGAACTCGACCTGGTCGAACGGGCGCTGCTGGCCGGCCATGGCGGCCCAGGCGGTCGGCGAGCGGCGGCACTGGTTGCCGCCGCCGACGTCCGTGCCCTCGTAGTACGTGGACGCGCCCTCACCGGACATGTAGGAGTCGCCGAACGCGACCAGCAGCGACCGGGCGGTGCGGTCCGGCACCAGGTCGGGCGGTACGTCGGCGGGCAGCGGTGTGACACCCAGCAGCGCGATCACGCTCATCACGAACGCGATGTCGGCCTGGGTGCTGGACACCACCGCGATCACCAGCAGCGCCAGCACGATGACGGCACCGAGCAGCCACGGCGAACGGGTCAGCGCGTAGAGCAGGACGGTGGAGACGACGAAAAGCGCCGCACCGGCGAGCCCCAGCCACAGGCGCAGCGGCCGCGGTCCGGACAGCCCGCACATCCAGCGGATGACGACCTCGGAGAGCAGCGCCACGCCGAGCGGCAACAGCACCAGCAGGGCCGCGCCCAGCAGCACGTACTCCAGGATCACGCCGGCCGTGCCGGAGCCGCGGCCGAGCAGCACGATGCCCAGCAGGGCGCAGCCGGCCCCGGCGGTGGTCAGGGTGAGCGCGAGGGTGCGCCGGATCCGGTCGGAGCGCAGTCCCTGCCGCAGCCAGGTGATGGCCGAGCCGGCCACGAAGTACGCCAGCAGGACACCGGCGAGGGCGGCACCGGCGCGCGGCCGGAACTCGTACGAGGCGACCAGCGCGACCGCCAGCACCAGCAGGACCGCCCCGGCGCGCCGGGAGATCAGCCACTGCCGGTCGTCGAGGCTGTCCATGTACTGGCCGCGGACCCAGAGCGTGGCCGCGATCACGAACAGCGTGAACCACACCTGGATGGTCAGCGACGACGCCCCCGACCGCGCGAAGAACAACAGCAGGATCAGGGCCACGGCGAACACACAGGTACGCCGTACCGCCGCGTAGTCGATTCCCGTCATGCCAAGCAGAGGCGCGTGGGCGTCCCGGAGATACCGGTACGCGCAGTCCGTCCAGATGGCCCGTTCGGCCGCCACCGGTTCCGGAACTCCGGCGAGTTGTCCGGATGCCGACGGGATTGCGGCATCCCCACCGAGAGCGCTCTCTTGACAGTTGGGCCCGTCTATCGCTTGCTGTGATCAGCTTCATTGCGACCCTGTTACGAAAGGACCTTTCCGCATGACGACACGCCCCACCGGCGGTGGCCGTCTCATCGGGCGCCGGCACCTCGCCGGGGCCCTGGCCCTCGTTCTCGCCGTCACGGCGACCGGCACGCTGACCGGTTCGGCCGCCTCGGCCGCACCGGCACGGCCGGGCAACTCCGCGCCGAATCTGGGGACCAACGTCACCGTTTTCGACCCGGCGACGCCGGTCGAGCAGATCCAGGCCACGCTGGACGCCACCTACGCCCAGCAGGTCGACAACGAGATGGGCACCCAGCGGTACGCCTTCCTCTTCAAGCCCGGCACGTACGGCACGGCGGACAAGCCGCTGCAGATCAAGGTCGGCTACTACACCGAGATCTCCGGCCTGGGCGCGTCCCCGGCCGACGTCGTGATCAACGGCAAGGTGGAGGTGTACAACCGCTGCCTGGAGGGTGGTGGCACCAGCAACTGCCTGGCGCTGGTCAACTTCTGGCGGACGCTGTCCAACCTGTCCATCAACGTCAACGGCAAGGGCCAGGACGGTTGCCGCGCGACGGCGAACTTCTGGGCCGTGTCGCAGGCGGTGTCGCTGCGCCGGCTCAACGTCAGCGGCGGCACCTTCTCGCTGATGGACTACTGCACCGCCGGCCCGCAGTACGCCAGTGGTGGCTTCATCGCCGACTCGAACTTCCCCGACGTGGTGAACGGCTCGCAGCAGCAGTGGCTCACCCGGAACAGCAAGGTGACGAGCTGGTCCAACGGTGTCTGGAACCAGGTTTTCTCCGGCGTGCAGGGTGCGCCGGCGGAGACGGCGTTCCCGAACCCGCCGTACACGACGCTGGAGAAGACCCCGCTGAGCCGGGAGAAGCCGTACCTGTTCACCGACGCGGACGGCCGCTACAGCGTCCGGGTGCCCGCTGCCCAGCGCAACACCAGCGGCACGTCCTGGTCCGCCGGTCTCACCCCCGGCCGGACCATCGCGCTGCGTGACTTCTTCGTGGCCAAGCCCTCCGACCCGGTCTGGCTGATCAACGCCAACCTGGCCCTGGGCAAGAACCTGCTGCTCACCCCGGGCGTCTACAACGTCGCGCAGAGCATCAAGGTGTGGCGTCCCAACCAGGTGGTGCTCGGCATCGGTCACGCCACCCTGACCGCGGTCAACGGCGCCACGCCGCTGACGGTCGCGGATGTGCCCGGTGTGGTGGTCGCTGGTGTGACCATCGACGCCGGCACCAAGGAGTCGAAGAACCTGCTCAAGGTCGGCAACAAGAACGGCATCGGCCTCAGCTCGGCGAGCAACCCGACCACGCTGTCCGACGTGTACTTCCGCGTCGGCGGCCCGCACATCGGCAAGGTCGACGTGGCTCTCGAGGTCAACAGCGACAACGTGCTCATCGACCACACCTGGGTCTGGCGCGGTGACCACGGCGTCGAGGGCTTCACCGAGGGCGTCAACGGTGACACCCAGCGCTGGCGTACCAACATCGGCCGCAACGGGGCCGTCATCAACGGTGACAACGTGACGGCCACCGGCCTGTTCGTCGAGCACTTCCAGCAGTACAACACCATCTGGAACGGCGAGAACGGCACGACCGTGCTCTACCAGAACGAGCTGCCGTACGACCCGCCGACGCAGGCGGACTGGACGCAGCGGGACGGCACGCTGGGCTACGCCGGCTACAAGGTCGGTGCCAAGGTCCGCAACCACAAGCTGTACGGGGCCGGCGTGTACGTCTTCAACCAGAACAACCCGGCGATCCACACCGAGAACGGCTTCGAGGTGCCGAAGCGCCCGGGCGTCAAGCTGCACCACATCATGACGGTCAACCTCAGCGCCGGCATCATCGACCACGTGGTCAACGGCGAGGGCGCTGCGGCGGACACCACCAAGATCGGCGTGCCGGTCTACGTGACGGACTACCCCGCGTCATAGCAACTCGCACCACCTCGAGGGCCGGATCCGCACCACGGGTCCGGCCCTCTCTATATCCAGCGGTGGAGGCGGGAATCCGGCTGCGGCCAGATCCGCCGGACGCCTGGTTTCGCGAGACTTCTTCCCATGTCGACCATCGCGCCGCTGATCCCGTACCACCGTCTCGGACGGACCGTCGCCCACCGCTGGTGGCGCCCCGTCGCCGGCACCGCCCTCGTGCTCGCCGGCACCATCGTGCTGATCCTGCTGGGCCTCGGGCTGACCTCGGTGGCCGCGGCCCTGTCCGGCCGGCCGGAGAACGCCGACGGCATGCCGTCGTTCGGCCCGCTCGCCGACCTGGCGTGGGAGTTCCTGCTGATCGCCGCGCTGCTGCCGCCGATCTTCGCGGCCGCCCGGTGGGTGCAGCGGCGCCCGGCCGGCACCCTGTCGTCGGTGACCGGACGGCTGCGGCTGCGCTGGCTGCTGACCTGCCTGCCGGTCGCTGCCGCCGCCGTCGCGGTGCTGCTCGGCGGGGGGATCGCGCTGGCCGCGGCGACCGGCGAGGACGCCGGGCTCGGCGACGGCCTGGCCGGCTGGGGGCCGTTCATCGCGGGCAGCCTGGTGCTGGTGGCGGTGGTGCCGCTGCAGGCGGCCGCCGAGGAGTACCTGACCCGGGGCTGGCTGCTGCAGGCGGTCGGCTCGATCTGCCGCGGGCCGTGGGTGCCGGTCGCGGTGCAGGCGGTGGTGTTCGCGGCGCTGCACGGCTGGGGCACCCCGTGGGGCTTCGCCGACCTCATCCTGTTCGGTGTCGTGGCCGGGTGGCTGACCGTACGGACCGGCGGGCTGGAGGCCGCGATCGCCCTGCACGTGATGAACAACCTGATCGCCGGTGTGCTGAGCGCGGCGTACGGCTCGCTCTACGCCGACGAGACCGCGGCGGACATGCCGTGGCAGCTCGCGGTGATCGACGTGCCGGTGCTGCTCGCGTACGCCGCGGTGATCGTGCTGCTGGCCCGCCGCCGGGGCGTCGCCACCTTCTACGCTCACCCGGTCGCCGCCCCGGTGCCGGTCGTGGAGCGCCCGCTCGTCAGTCTCGGTCGTGAGTCATGAGCGAGCACGAGGGCAGTCGCTGGTGGATCGGCGCGGCGCTGGTGCCGTTCAGTCTGCTCATGGTGCTGCGGGGACTGCGCTGGGCCCAGCTGATCATCGACGGGCCGCTGGCCCGCTGGTACGGGCAGCTCGGAGTCGTCGTGCTCGGCTTCGGCTGCTACGCGGCGGTGCGTCTGCTGCTGCGCCGGGCGTACCGCCGCCGGTCGTGACCCTTGCAAGCGCGCGATCGGCCGGGCGGCCGATCGCGCGCCGCCGGGTCAGATGGTGTCGTCGCCGAGCTTGCCGCGCAGCTTGGCCAGTGCCCGGCTGATCAGGCGGGAGACGTGCATCTGCGAGATGCCGACCTGCTCGGCGATCTCGGTCTGGGTGAGGTTGCCGTAGAAGCGCAGCGTCAGGATCCGGCGCTCCCGCTCGTCGAGCGAGGCCAGGGCCGGGCCGAGCGCGAGCCGGGCCTCGGTCAGCGCGTACTCGTTGTCCTCGCCGCCGAGGGTCTCCCCCAGCTCGGTCGTCCCGTCGGTGCCCACCGGGGTCGACAGCGACGTGGCGTTGTACGCCCGCGCGCCCTCGAGGCCCTCCAGCACCTCTTCCTCGGTGATCTCCAGGTGCTCGGCGATGTCGGCCACCGTGGGCGACCGGCCCAGCGTGTGGGTGAGGCTGTTGTTGGCGGCCGTGATGGCCAGGCGCAGCTCCTGCAGGCGCCGGGGCACCCGGATCGCCCAGGTGCGGTCCCGGAAGTGCCGCTTGATCTCCCCGATGACCGTGGGGATGGCGTATCCGGCGAAGTCGGTGCCGAGGCCGGGATCGAACTTGTCGACGGCCTTGATCAGCCCGACCGTGGCGGTCTGCAGCAGATCGTCCGCGGGCTCGCCGCGACCGGCGTAGCGGTTGGCCAGGTGGCGGGCCAGCGGCAGCCAGGCCTCGATGGCCCGCTCGCGCAGGGCCGGCCGGGACGGGTGGGCCGCCGGCATCGCTGCCATCGCGCGCAGCAGGTCGTCGGCGTTCCCGGCGGTCCGCGTACTGGTCAGCGGGTTGTCCTCAGTCGCACGCCGAGCGGTCTTCGTGTTCACGCGATCTCCCTGCAATAGTTGCCGTACCGCAAGCGACATTACCGGTGACGAAGCGTCCCAAACCGGGTCAGCCGGGGAAATACCCGATGGTGGCGCGCTCATCCCTCGACGCCGGTGTCGGTGTGCGCCGCGCCCACCGGCTTGGATTGCGGGGAGCCGCGCTGACGCAGATAGATGGCCAGGATCGCGATCGACGCGACGGCCAGCAGCTCGGACTGCCAGTTCTGGAGCGTCCGGTTCCAGAAGTCCGGCTCCCGCACATACTGCCCCCAGGAGACCGGATCCTGCAGGTCGCCGAGCTGCTCCTCGTTGTAGGCGGCCACCCCGGCGACCGACTGGGCCAGCCAGGACCCGAGGAAGATCAGACCCATCACCAGGCCGAGCGAGTTGGAGAGCAGCGTGCGGCGCCAGCCCGCGGCCCGGGCCCACTTCGGCGACGCGTCGGTGGCGTACCGGCCCACCTTCTGCTCGCGGTCCGATTCCCGGCCGGCCTCGTCCAGGGACTTGGACTCGGGCGAGCCCTTCTGCAGCAGCCAGACGGTCAGAAAGGTGTACAGGAAGAACTGCAGATACTCCGACTGCCAGTTCTCCGCCACGTCGGTGGCGAAGCTCGCCGAGGTCAGGTACCGCCCCAGCGACGCCTCCGGCAGTCCCTCGCTGAGCTGCATCTGATTGAAGTCGGCGTGCCCGGCGAAGGCCTGCCCGACCAGCACCACGAGGAACAGCAGCCCGAAGACCAGGCCGAGGGAGTTCTCCCGGACGAAACGCTTCACCGGTGCAGCACCCCCAGCGTGATGAAGTACGCCAGGCCGGTGCCGACCACCACGAGCAGCAGCACGAACAGAAAGCGCATCGCTCAGCTCCCCTTCAGCGCACAGTCGTACGGGCGCTCGGGCCGCGGGGTGCAGCCGGCCGCGACGACCCGCCAGCCACCGGGGAAGACCGCCAGGAAGACCGTGTCACCGGCGAACCGGACCTGGGCCCACTGGCCGTACACGTCGGTGCCGGTGACCGCGCCCGGCTCGGACAGCTCTTCCTCGAGGACCGCCTCGGCGCACGGCTTGTCGGCGTCGGCGGCCAGCTCTGCGGCGGTGTCCGGCGCGAGCAGCGCGCACGCGGACGCGCCGTCGCGGTCGGCGACCGCGGCCAGCAGCCGCACGGCCACGTCATCCGCGGCGCGGCTGCGGTCATCGACCGAACCGCAACCGCTCAGGACCAGCCCGGCCAGCCCCAGCAGGACGGGCCACAGCACGGCCGACGAAGATCGACTACGGAGCACAGGCGCAGCTATGCCCCACTCCCCCGAATTTCAACCCTGCGTTCTCGGAAAGTCGCCCGCGTGAGCACTAACGTCGGTGCCGGATGCTCAGCTCCGACCATGACGATCGATGCGACCTGGACGTGGCCGCGAAGGCCTACGCCGAGGACCGGACACGGGCCGGCCCGGCGGGGCGCCGAGCGCTGCGCGACGAACTGATCCGCCGCGGCCTGCCGCTGGCCGACGGGCTGGCCCGCCGCCACCAGGACCGCCCCGAGCCGCTCGACGACCTGGAGCAGGTCGCCCGGCTCGGCCTGATCAAGGCCGTCGACCAGTACGACCCGGCGCGCGGCTCGTTCACCGCCTTCGCCGTGGTCACCGTCCGCGCCGAGCTCGAACGGCACCCCCGCTTCCCGGCCACGGCAGCGGTCGCCGTACTTCCGGGCACCCGGGTACGCATGCTCGCCGGCGGCACCGACGAGACGGTGGACGAGCTCCCGGACCGGCTCGCGGTCACCGAACTGGTCCGCACGCTGCCGCACCGCATCCAGCGGATCATCGCGTGGCGCTTCCACGGCAACCAGAGCCAGGCCCGGATCGCCGAGCAGCTGGGCATCTCCCAGATGCAGGTCTCCCGCCTGCTGCAGCAGGCGCTGACCTGGCTGCGGACAGCCATGCTCAGCGACGTCCCGCCGCCCTGGACGGGCCAGGACGACACCCACGGCCCGGACAGCCTGCGGATCGACATCCGGCAGGGCGACGCGGCGCTGATCGTCCGGGTACGCGGTGAGCTCGACCGCGACACCGCCGACCGGCTGCGGCACCGCCTGCACGCCGCCGTCTCACTGGCCGCACCCGGCCCACTGGTCGTCGACCTGACCGAAGTCCCACTGGTGGACGCGGCCGGAGCCGCGGTGCTGCGCGACGCGTTCATGGCCGGCTCACTGTCCGGCGTGGAGGTCACCTTCACCGGTCTGCAACCGCACGTGACCACGGTGCTGACGGTCCTGGGCCTGACCCGTACGGGAAATGCAGGTGCGCGCCCCGACCAGCGGTGACTACGTTGGCGGGATGTCCGTCGAAGCCGCCCGCGCCGCCGAGGTCCTCGCCCAGCTGTCCGTGCCGATCCGGCTGCTCGCCCTGGCCGAGCTCGCCCGCCGCGGCAAGGAAGGCGCCTCCCTCGGGGAGCTGTCCTACGCCCTCGACCGGCCGCTGCCGGAGGTCGGCGACGCCTGCGCCCGGCTGGTCGGCCTCGGGGTGGCGATCGGCTCCGGCAACGGCTTCTACCGCGCGAAGCTGGAAGGGCTGCGCGACGCGGCCGACGCGGTGGACCGGCTGCAGCCGATCACGGCGCTGCTGCGGGACTATCCGCAGCTGCGCGCGAACTTCTCGCACGGCCGGATGACCGGCCTGCCGCCGACCCTCAGCGACCGGTACGCCCTGATGGGCGAACTGCTGGCCCGGCACCTGGCGCTGGACGGCCTGTACGCCGAGGACGAGATCAACCGCCGGCTGGCCGAGGTCACCGACGAGGTGGCCGGAACGCGCCGGATGCTGGTCGACACGGGCTGGCTGGAACGGGACCGGGCCGGCACCACGTACGGGCCGGGGCGGCCACTGCCCGAGCCGGCCCGTTCCGCGGGCTAGTGGACGTCCCACTCCAGCACACCCTGCTTGGTGACCTTGGGCCGGTAACCGTTGCCGAACGGACGGCCGGTCTCCAGCGAATCGGCCGTCTGCTCCAGTAGTTCGGCGACCGAGGCGGGCCACTCCTCGAAGGAGACCCCGTCCTCGTTGTAGAACTCACCGACCCGGCTGTGACTGCCGGGGCGCTGGTCCACGAACAGGTCGCCGCCGTCACCGGAGGACGCGAACGGCACGAAAGCCTTGTCCCACCAGGTGCTGTCCTGCTGGCCGAAAACGTCGACCAGCACGCCGCAGAGCATCAACCACTCGGCGGGAATGTCCTTCAGGGGCATCGGACCGTAGAAGAACGGCAGGGTGAAAGCGGCCCCCTTGTTGTGGGTCACGCCGTCATGCCGTCTCAGCGAGGCGACCAGATCGGCCGGAAAGACAACAGACATCCGGCGCTGGGCGGCGTCGATCCGCTTGGCCTCGGCGGGTGGCTGCAGCGAGCGGCGGGTCGCCGGGGCGTGGGCGGCAAGCCAGGTCTCGATGCGCTTCCAGGCGGCGTTGACCCGCTTGGTGGTGGCCCGGTCCGGCGCGGTGGGGGTGACGCGGCCCTGGTTCTGCGGGCAGACGTCACTGACCGGCCGGGTGGGCGGCGCGGGTCTCGGGCTGGGTCTCTCCGGCTCGTTGGTGCGCGGCGCCGATTCGATGGTGACCTGTTCCAGGGTGGCCACGGTGCGCGCGGTCGGCTG
The DNA here is from genome assembly GCF_055586185.1 of Actinoplanes sp. NPDC051405. Classification (NCBI taxonomy): domain Bacteria; kingdom Bacillati; phylum Actinomycetota; class Actinomycetes; order Micromonosporales; family Micromonosporaceae; genus Actinoplanes; species Actinoplanes sp. NPDC051405. The sequence continues at coordinate 63,596 of NZ_JBVJIR010000014.1, read as the reverse complement.
ACAGAAGGCCAGGCCGCAGACGACGAGCGACATGGAGACGAAGACACCGGCGAGGAGGAGGACGACACGTTTGCCGCCGGCGGTGGCTGGGGGTGGGAGGGGTTGGGGTGGCGGGGTTTCTGCTTGGGTTTCGGCTTTCGGGCGGCCGGCTGAGGCGTGGAGCAGGGGGTGGAGCCATTGCTTCGCGGCGGTGCGGAAATCGTCGGTGTGGTCGGCCGCGTCGGCGGGGATTCGGCCGGCCGGTGTGACCGGCATGCCGGCCTCGTGATCCGGTACGGGCTGAGCGTCCGCGGCGGCGCTCGCTGAACCGGATTCTTCCGGCCGTTCGGCAGTGCCCGCCGGCGTAGAGTCGCCGTTGTAGTCGGCGCTCTCGGCCCTTTCGGGTGGGGCGGTGCCGGCTTCCTGCTCAGGTTCAGCGGCCTGCCCGATCTCAGCGCCCTGCCCAGTGCCGCCGGTCAGCGAGGCCTCACCGGCGTGCGGGGCGCTGTCGACCCGCGCGTCAGCCTCATGGTGCGGTGCGATCGCGGGCTGCCCGGCGTCGCCCTCCGCATCAGTCCAATGAGATCGTCCGGCGGCTTCACTTCGCGTTGCGTCATTGTGACGCGCGTTGTCGGCCATCTCAGCGCGATCGCCCACCACGGGATCACGGCCTGGTCCGGCAGGTTCGGATGGTGCGGCCGATGCGGCCGATGCGGCCGACGCGGCCGGTCCGGCCGATGCCGCCGATGCCGCCGGTCCCGCCGATGCGGCCGGTCCCGCCGATGCGGCCGGTCCCGCCGGTCCCGCCGATGCAGCCGGTCCCGCCGATGCGGCCGGTCCCGCCGATGCGGCCGGTCCCGCCGATGCGGCCGGTCCCGCCGATGCGGCCGGTCCCGCCGATGCGGCCGGTCCCGCCGATGCGGCCGATGCAGCCGGTCCCGCCGATGCGGCCCGTCCCGCCGATGCGGCCGGTCCCGCCGATGCGCCGGGCTCAGCCGGTTCGGCGGGCTCGGCGGGCTCGGCGGGCTCGGCGGGCTCGGCGGGCTCGGCCGGCTCGGCGGCTGAGACGGTTGTTCGATTCGCGGCGGAGGGTTGGCCGCCGACGGTGATGACTGCGGCGGTGAGGCCGTGGCCGGCCACCGCGCCGAGGGCGAGTGTTGTGTGGTTTGCCGCGTCCGGTCCTGTTCCGGTGACCACCACGACCGGGGCGGAGACTGCCACGGCGAGGTCCATCGGGGTCCAGCCGGCTCGCCCGGTCGGCACGAGCAGGCCCGGCACGCCCACCACCAGGACCAGCCCGTGGGTGCGGGCCAGCGTGCGTACCAGGGCGACGGCCTCGTCCACGCTCAGCGGGTCGGCCGCACCGTCACCGGCGTGCAGGAAGGTGGCGAGCTCCCCGAGCAGCAGCCGGCCGGGTGGGGTCTCGGCCCCGAAGACCAGCGCGGCCGCGCGGACGGTTGACGCCGCCGCCAGGGCCGCCGCGGCGGGTTGCCAGTCGACGGACGCCGAGGTGGTCGCGAGGACCCAGGGGCCACCGTCCGGCCACGGCACGGGCACAGTCGACTCCGGGGTTCGCGGGATGCGGGACGCCGACATGGTAGCGACGGGCGGTGACTTTTCTCAGCCCGTACGGCCGATCGGCCGGCTCCACTTCAGGACAGCGTCATGCGGATCAGGGCCGGGGCTGCAACCAGCCGGAGCGCCTGCGAGTGCCGTCCTGGCGAATTCGTCCAAGGTCGCCAGCTGGAAGAGCGCCGTGATCGGGGTTCGGCGGCAGGTCGGTGCCCCGGCGAAGGGCCCGGAAGCTGGGCGGCCGTCAGGTGTGCAGCGGTAGGACTGCTCTGACCTCGTACCCCCGATCTTCTGCCGGGCCTGTCGTGAGGGCACCGCCGAGCGCGCCGACTCGCTCGCGCATGCCGGCGATGCCGTGGCCGCCGCCGGCGGTGCTGCTGACGGCAGGGGAACCGGCAAGGTCCGGGCCGCCGGCGGCGAGGCTGGTGACGGCAGCGGAATCAGCCGGGTCCGGGTCGGTGTTGTGGACGCGGACCTGCAGCGTCCGGTCGTCCGTGGTCAGGGTGACGCGGATGGCCGCGCCGGGTGCGTGCCGGGTGGCGTTGGAGATTCCTTCCTGGACGATGCGGTAGGCGCATTCCTCGACGACCGGCGTTGCCGTCACGGTGCCGGCCGGCTCCAGCGAGACGTCGAGCCCCGCCGCGCCGGCGGCTTCGATCATGGCCGGGATTCCCGCCAGGCCGGGCGGTTGCACGGATGGTGCCGTGTCGGGGTCGCTGCGCAGGACGCCGAGCAGGCGGCGCATGTCGTTGAGGGCGGCCCGGGACGCACCGGCGATCTCGACGAACTCGGCATCCCGGGCGGCGGGCCGGTCGATCAGCCGGTACGGCGCGGTCTCCGCTCGGAGCGCGATGAGCGACATGTGGTGCGCCACCACGTCGTGCATCTCGCGGGCGATCCGGGCCCGTTCCTCCAGCACGACGCGCCGCGCCTGCTCCACTTCGGTCAGCTTCCGTTCGGCGGTGAGGTTGTGCTCCGCTTCGACACGGCGGCGGATCTGGTCGCCGACCACCGCGAAGAGGACGACGAAGGCGATGACTACCGGGGCCTGCGCTGCCGGCAGGTGCACGGCCATTGCGGCCGCGGTCACCAGGCCGGCCCAGAACACGGTCGTGACGGGATGGCGGAGGGCGACGAAGAGCACCAGGACCGGCAGGGCCAGGGTCTGCGCCGGGTGCCACGGCCACGACAGGCCTTCGGGGGCGACGGTGAGTGGGAGGTTGAGCAGGGTCGCGAATACCGCCAGCCGCCAGGCCATCAGCGGGCGGCGTGGGAGCAGCGTCAAGGGTGCCGCTACCGCGGTCGCGAGCGCCAGCCGTACCGTGGTTGTCGGTCCTGCGAGGTTGAGGTCTTTGAGGTCGTAGTAGACGAACGCGGCCGCGCCGAGGCCCGCCAGGACGAACACGGCGGTCAGCAGCGGGCTGCGGAGCAGCCTTCCGGATGCGGCCGGAGGTCGGTCGCGACCGAACACGATGGTCCACAGCCCGATGAGGAGTGGGGGCACGGCCGGGGGTCGGATCGTCACCATGAGGACATGCTTCGCCTGCTGGGGCGGGGAAACCATCCGGTAGACCCGCGAGTGAAGGTGGGGACAACCCCACTGTGGGCCTGGGGGCGGCCCTCAATGGCAGGATGCTGGGGGTGATCGTCAGATCGGCAACCGTGGATGACGCTCTGGCGCTTGCTGTCGTGCAGACACGGAGCTGGCAGGAGGCGTACCGCGGACAAGTGCCCCAGCACCACCTTGATCAGCTCGATCCGTCCCGGCGCCGGGACGGATGGCTGCAGTTGCTCCGATCCGACCGGGCGCCGGCGGGAACCCTCGTGGCGGAACACCCCGACGACGGCGTCGTGGGATTCATCAACGTCGCGCCGAGCGAGGACGCGGACACGGATCCCGCTCTCGTTGGTGAAGTGCGGGCCATCTACATCCTGCCGGAGCACTGGGGGCGAGGAGCCGGCCGGCTGTTGATGACCGCCGGTCTGCGTCGGCTGGAGGCGGGTGGTTACCGGGAAGTGACCCTGTGGGTGCTGGAGGGGAACGACCGTGCCCGGCGCTTCTACGAAGCCGGTGGCTGGCAGGCCGACGGAGCATCAAGAACGAACGATTCCCGAGGCGCTCCCCTCGTCGAGATCCGCTACCGGCATCGCCAGGCGACCGCGGCCGTCTGATCGGGTGCTACGACTGTGGGCCGGCGGGTACCCTCGGCCCGTGTTCTCGCCTCAAGGACCATCCCTGCGTGAGCTTTGCGTACAGGCACTCTCCTCCGTCGAGCGGGGCTATGACCTGCTGGCGCCGAAGTTCGACCACACGCCGTTCCGGACGCCGGACAGCATTCTCGAGGCGACCGTGCAGGCGCTCGAGGGCAGCGGGCCGTTCGGTAGGGGCTTGGACGTCTGCTGCGGTACGGGCGCCGGCCTGATGACCCTCCAGCGCCTGTGTCAGGACGGCATCACCGGCGTCGACTTCAGCGCGGGCATGCTCGGGCAGGCCCGTGCCGCCTATCCCGATGCGACATTCGTGCGGGCCGATGTCCGGGCTCTGCCCTTCGCCAGTGAGTTCGATCTCGCGGTGACTTTTGGGGCGCTCGGGCATTTCCTGCCCGCGGAACGGCCGGCGCTTTTCGAGGGCGTCCACCGGGCGTTGCGGCCCGGCGGGCTTTTTGCTGTTCCGATGGGTGTGCTGCCACCGCCGACCTCGGTCGCGCATTGGACGCTGACCGGGTTCGACCTGGTCATGCGGGTCCGCAACGCCGTGTTGCGACCTCCGTTCGTCATGTACTACCGCACCACCGCGCTGCCCGCCATGGAGCACGACCTGACGGCGGCCGGTTTCACCGTCGGGTCGAGCCCCTTGCCCAGCCTGGGCAAGTACCGGGACGGCAGTCCGCGGTGCTGGATCCTGCTCGCTCGCAAGCCGCACAGCGTTGACCTGAACCCGGCTTGAGGTTGGAGGATCGGCTCATGACGGTGACGGACCAGGCCCGACAGGCGCTCGAACGGCAGCAGACCGTGGAGATCACGACGATCGGGCGGCGCAGCGGGCGACCCCGCCGCATCGAGACGTGGCGGTACCGGGCGGACGGCCGTTTCTGGCTCACCGGCAGCCCGGGGTCGCGCGACTGGTACGCCAATATGCTGGCGCATCCGGAATTCACGCTGCATCTGCATGGTCTGGATCTTCCGGTACGCGGGCGCGCGGTGACCGACCCCGGCGAGCGGGCCCGCGTCTTCGGCGAGATCGTGCCGACCCTGGACTGGGCCGAGAGCCTGGAGAGCTGGCTCGCCGGCAGCCCACTTGTGGAGATCATCCTTGACCGCTGACTATCTGGCGGCCTTCGGCCGGGCCGTCGCCGCGCTGCGTCCCGAGGTCGCGGCGCGCTTGCAGCCGGGCGTGCCCGGTGATGAGGTACGGCGTCGTCTCGGCGAGGTGCCGGATCAGGTCGTCGAGTGGTTCGAGTGGTGCAACGGAGTCGAAGGCGGCGAGACCCTCGACGACGTCGCCGTCATCCCTGGCTACTACCCGCTGTCGCTCGACGAGGCGATCGGCCTGCGCCCGATCTACGAGGGTGACGAGGTGCTCTCGCCGAACTGGATCCCGCTGCTCCAAGGGCCCAGCAGCGACATCTACGCGGCGGTCTGGTCGGACCCCTCGGAAGCGTCGGTGGCCTGGGTGGTCATCGAGGAGGAGACGGGAATGGAGTACGCGAGCATCCGCGAGATGGTCACGTTCTTCACGGCTTGCTACGACCGGGGTATCTATGCGGTCGACGAAGAGGGTTATCTCATCGAGAACGACAGGTAGGACGAGGTCACCTCGTGAGCCCGGCGGCCGCATGGGTTACGAGCGACGTGACCGCTTTTCTCTGGCGCGTCGTGGCATGATCGGTCTCGGCGCAGCAGGGATGGGCCTGCCGGGTGTCGCGGGGCGGCGACTCACCACGACCAGCATGGCTTCCACCAGGAACGCGCCGGCCAGACCCGACAGTGCGCCCGCGGCGATGTTGAGCCGGTCCAGGCTCGCTTTCACGCCCGCGCTCTCCACGAGGTAGGAGACGGCCGCCGACCCGGTCCACTCCAGGTGCCGCGCCGTGACCAACGGAGGGTTCGAAAAGGTCAGCGTGTCGTCCGGGCGGAGATCCCCGGCGAGAATGCGCACCGTCAACGTCGCGGGCCGGTACCAGATCTTGCGCATACCGCTGTTCAGGCCCAGGACGACGCGCGCGCCGGCCGGCCACGCCACGACGTCCGTGATGAGCCTCAGGTCGTCGACCGGGCCGTCCCCGTCATGGCCGCCGCGGTACCGGTGCAGGACTTGCTGTCGGGCGAGGCCGTCGTCGCCGAGCGGGAAGATGCCCGGAAGGTTCACCGCGGTGCGCGCACCCGCGGTGCTGCCGGTGGGGCCGGTGAAGTGCCCGCCGATGACCAGACGGGCCCGGCCGCGCGCACTCAGCCACACGTCACCGGTGAAGAGCTGCGCGGGCCCGGCCAGATACCGCACGATGCGCGGCTCGTCCGGGTCGCCGACAAAGGTGAGCGGAGGCTCCGGCGAGGCCGGATCCCACTCCCGCAGGAGCGGGCGATCGCTGTACGGATAGCTGTAGTTGACGGCTGACACATCTCCGTCGATGCGCGCGTCGCCCAGCAGCGCGACCACGTAGGAGACGGATGAACGGGGCTTGCCCACCAGGTCGAACGTCAACGCCACGGAGGTCGGCGGACGCCCGGGGGCCTGACTTTCGAGCTGAGCGTGGACGTCGATCTTCTCGCTGGCGGCAACCTCGACGGATCCGTCGAACGGCTCGCTCCGCACCGCGGGTGCCACCTGCCGCACCCAGGAATAAGAGAAGTGCCCGGCCGTGCCGGCCAGGGCTGCCATCAGGAGCGCGATCCATCGGGGCTTCATACCGGAGCAACGACGAAGATCCGAAGAAGGTGCCGGTCACCCCCCTGGTGGTCGATCAGAGGATCGGGCGGCAGCGTCCGCGTCGTCGAGGCATTCCGCGGGCAGCACGAACCAGCGCAGCTTCTCGAATGCCGGCGGCAGGTCCAGCCCCACCCCGTCGATCGGTTCCGGCCGTTCCCGCATGATCCGGCGGGCCTCGTCGAGGTAGCCCGCGAGCACCTCCTCCCCCAGCGTCGGCCGCGGCCCGGGCATCGAGACGCTGCCGTCCCGGCCGAGCCGCAGGTCCGACAGGCGGACCGGCTGCGCGGCCGCACGCACGTGACGCCACCGGCCCGTACGCGGGTCGAAACGGTAATCCTCCAGCAGCCGGCCGCCGTACCGGGCGATCAGCGCCACCGCCTCCGCCAGATAGTCGGCCACCTCGTCGGAGACGAAGTAGTTGAGGTTGATCCGCGCCCAGCCCGGCTTGATGCCCTCCCACCCGTCGACGATCTCGGCGTGGAACTCGCGGGAGTGCGCCTCGTCGATGCCGAGCAGCCGGTGGCCGTACGGGCCCGCACACGAGCAGCCGCCCCGGGCCTGGATGCCGAACAGGTCGTTGAGCAGCGCCACCACGAAGTTGTGGTGCAGGTGGCGCTGGCCGGCCCGGATCTGGAACGAGACGATCGACAGCCGTTCGGCCGCCAGGTCGCCGAGCACCTCGATACCGCTCTCCCCCGCCCAGCGGTCCAGGGTCCGCCGCCACAGGGCGTGTTCGCGGGAGCCGATGGTGTCGGTGCCGACCGCTTCCTTGACCGCGAAGACCAGGCCCGCGCGGACCGACTCCACGATCGCCGGGGTGCCGCCTTCCTCCCGGGCGACCGGGTCGTCCAGGTAGCGGTGGGTGACCGGGTCGACGAAGGCCACCGTCCCGCCGCCCGGCACGGTCGGCACGCGGTTGGTCAGCAGCTGGTGGCGCAGGACGAGGACGCCGGGGGTCTGCGGGCCGCCGACGAACTTGTGCGGGGAGAGGAACACCGCGTCCAGGTGGTCGCCGCTGCCGGGTGCGGACTCGCGCATCCGGATCGGCACGTACGGGCCGGCCGCCGCGTAGTCCCACACCGACAGCGCGTCGTGCTCGTGCAGCAGCCGGGTCACCGCGGTCGTGTCGGTCAGCAGGCCGGTGACGTTCGAGGCGGCGGAGAAGCTGCCGATCCGTACCGGGCGGTCCGCGTACGCGACCAGGTGCCCGCGCAGGTCGTCGAGGTCGACGTGGCCGTCGGGGGTGGCACCGATCGTGACCACGTCCGCGATCGTCTCGCGCCACGGCAGCTCGTTGGAGTGGTGCTCGTACGGCCCCACGAACACCACCGGCCGCTCGTGGCCCGGGATCACCGCCGTCAGGCCGTACCGGTCGGTGAGGGTTTCCGGCATGCGCAGGCCGAGGATCGCGACCAGCTTGTTGACCGCCGCCGTGGCCCCCGAACCGCAGAAGAGCACCACGTGCTCCGGGCCGGCACCGACGCTGCGATGGATGATCCCGCGGGCCTCCTCGCGCAGGGCGCCGGTCTGCAGCCCGGTCGCGGAGGCCTCGGTGTGGGTGTTGGCGTAGCGGGTCAGCACCTGCCGCCGGATGAAGTCCTCGACGAAGTCCAGCGCCTGGCCGGACGCGGTGTAGTCGGCGTAGGTGAGCCGCCGGGGGCCGTACGGCCCGTCGAGCACCTCGCCCGCGCCGATCAGCCCGGTGCGGATCCGATCCAGCAGTGACTTCTCCACGGCGGCCTCCCCGGCGGGCCGGCGTCGGTGGCGGCCCGGATCAACCCCGTTGTACTGCATGCGGGCCACCGTGGTCGAGGGCTGGGCCCGGGGCGGCCCGCTGGGCCGGGCGGACGTGCCCGATCTGCCGCCGGGAGACCGGTCAGGGGTTCAACGCCGGCGAGGGGCCGGAACTTTCGGCCGCGGCTTGCCGGAGCCGGGAATGCACGCAGTCGAGCAGGTCACGCCGGGTGAAAGGCTTCTCGATGATGAGTACACCCGGCGGCAGGGTGCCGTTCTCGGTCAGGACCGGCTGGGCGTAGCCGGACATGTACAGCACCGGCACGCCGGGCCGGAGCGCCTGCACCCGGGCGGCCACCTCGTTGCCCATCATCTTCGGCATGATCACGTCGGTGAGCAGCAGGTGGATCGGCGCCGGGTGCTGGTGCGCGATCCGCAGGGCGGCGGCACCGCCGTCGGCGACCAGGACCTCGTAGCCGGCCCGGGTCAGGATGCGGCTCGTCGCGACGCGCAGCGCCTCCTCGTCCTCGACCAGCAGGATCGTCGCCTCGGGCGCAGACCGGACGGCCGGTGCGCCGTCCCGCTCCGATGCCTCGCGGAGGGTCATCGCGTCGTCGGACGCCGGCAGGACGATGGTGACGGTCGTACCGATGCCGGGCTCGGAGTAGAGCCGGACGTGACCGCCGGCCGCGGTGGCGATGCCGTACACCGTGGCCAGGCCCAACCCGGTGCCGGCGCCCGGCGGCTTGGTGGTGAAGAACGGCTCGAAGGCCCGTTCGGCCACCTCGGCCGGCATCCCGTTGCCGGTGTCGCTGACCCGGAACCGCACGTACCGGCCCGGGGTGAGGTCGGTGCAGTCCGCGACGTCGTCCGCGTCCAGCTCGGTGTTGCCGGTGTCGATGGACAGCGTGCCGCCGCCGGGCATCGCGTCCCGGGCGTTCACGGCGAGGTTGAGCAGGATCTGCTCGAACTGGCTGGGGTCGACGGATACCGGCCACAGGTCGCGGTCCAGGTGGGTGATCAGGTGGATGTGCTCGCCGAGGGTACGGCGCAGCATCTGCTCGACGTCGCCGACCACGTGGTTGAGGCTGAGCACCTGGGTCTGGGTGATCTCCCGCCGGCCGAACGCGAGCAGCTGCTTGGTCAGCCGGGTGGCGCGTTCGGTGGCCCGGCTGATCTGGCCCAGGTCGGCGCGGGCGGCGGTGAGGTCCGCCGGCTCCGGTGCGGGGTCGGCCAGGGTCTCGGTGAGCAGCTCGGTGTAGCTGGCGATGACCGCGAGGATGTTGTTGAAGTCGTGCGCCACCCCGCCGGCGAGCTGACCGAGGCTCTCCAGCCGGCGGGTGTGCTGCAGCCGGCGCTCGGCGGCGTCCCGCTCGGCCTGGGCGGCCAGCCGTTCCCGCTCGGCCTGGGCGGCCAGCCGCTCGGTGACGTCGCGGATCGCGGCCGAGACGATGACGCCCTGGTCGGTCTCCAGGGCGGACAAGCTGATCTCCGCCGGGAACTCGGTGCCGTCCTTGCGCACCGCGGCCAGCGCCGTCCCGGCGCCCATCGGCCGGTGCTGTGGGTCGGCGAAGTAGCCGAGGCGGTGGCCCGGATGCTCTTTCCGGATCCGCTCCGGGACGAGGATCTCCACGGGCTGGCCGAGCAGCTCGTCGCGCCGGTAGCCGAACAGCCGCTCGGTCTGCGCATTGAGCAGGGCGATCCGCCCGTCGGCGGTGACCCCGACGATCGCATCCGGAGCGGCCTCCAGCAGCCCGCGGAACATCGCCTCGGCCCGGCGGCGCTCGCTGGTGTCGCGCGCGATGCAGGCGACGCCGGCCGGTTGCCCGCCGGCGTCGGTGATCAGTGAGGAGGTCAGCGACACTGTCACCGGTACGCCGTCCTTGGTCAGGTGGTGCAGCTCCACCTGGTCGACGCGCTCGCCGCGGACGGCACGGGCCAGCAGTTCCACCTCCTGGTGCCGCTCACCCGGCGGGAACAGCAGAGCGGCGTCCCGGCCGATCACCTCGGCCACGGTGTAGCCGTACAGCCGCTCGGCACCGGCGTTCCAGCTGGTGATGGCGCCGTCGAGGTCCTTGCTCATGATGGCGTCAGCGGAGGACTCCACGATGACCGCGAGCCGATGACGTTCGTCGAGCTCTGCGGCCCGCTCGGCCAGCGCCGCCGCCTGGCTCGCCAGCTCCGCGAACAGCTCGACGTCGTCGTCGGCGAACAACGTCCGGTAGCGGTGCAGCAGCACCAGCGCGCCGCCGGTGCCGGGCAGGGGTGTGGCGTTGACGAACCGGGTGCCGCTGATCCGGGCCAGATCGCCGGCGGCCGGCGGCGGATCGGTCCAGCCGGCCAGGGCGTCGATGGTGACCGGGCCGGTGGACAGGCCGCTCACGTCCGCCGGCCGGTAGCGCCGGGCGTCCAGGTCGAGCTGCGGATCGCTGATCAGCTGCACCGTGTCCGCCGGCCCGGGCAGCAGGATCACGAGGGCGTCGGCGCCCAGCACGTGCCGGGCACTGCGGCAGTAGCGCTGCCAGATCCGGTGCGCGGGCTCGGCCGGCGGGGCCGCCAGCAGGCTGCGCATGAGGCCGTAGGCCGCACCCCACGACCAGATCCGCCGCAGCCAGTGCGGCGGCATGAAGGCCAGCAGGTACATCAGCGCCGACACCACCGCGACCGTGCGGGCCAGCACCGTGACCTCCGCCCCGGCGAACAGGAGCACCATCCCGAACAGCAGCGTGCCCACCGCGGCGCACCACAGCCGGATCCGGGCCGCGCCGCCCCGGCGCCGGGCGTCCGCCGCCAGCAGCGCCCCGGCAATCGCCTCCACCACGAAGAACAGCAGTACCGCGGGCCACACCACCCACGCGGGCAACGGCGGCTGCACCAGCAGGACCGGCACCGCGGACGCGATCCACGCGGCGAGCGCCGCCCACTGGACCCCCAGCGGCACCGGTCGCATCCGGCTCACCAGCCGCAACGTGCAGAGCGGCTGCCCCAGCAGCACCGCCGTGGTCAGCGCGACCGCCGCACGCGGCGGCTCTCCCATGGTCAGCCGGAGCACGCCCAGGACGAACAGCATGCCCACCGACGCGAAGATCAGCATGACGTCGCGCAGCAGCGGATCCCGCCGGCGCGCGTAGCCCACTGCCGCGCGTACGAAGATCAGCACGAACACGGCCGTGACCGCGAGAGCCGCCATCAGATCTCCTGTGCCGCGTCCACCAGCTGGTGCATCACCTCATCCTTGACGACGGCGGGCCCGGCCGAGGTGGGTTCGCGTTGATGCATCGGCCGGCGGGTGCATCCATCCGGGCGCCGGCCGCCGAAGTTCCTGCGTACGGCAATCCGACGAGGAGACGAGGTCACACGTGTCGGCTACCCCGGAAACCGAGCACCAGCAGCAGCGAGAGACCGCGCCGGACATCACCGCGTACCTGCAGACGGCGGTCTGGGACCTGGCGTACACCGGTGCGCTGCCACCGGAGGAGGCCCTGCGGCTGCACCACGCCGCTCAGATGCTGCTCTCCGCGAGTGAGCAGCTCGTCCACGCCAGCCTAGGCGCCGGCACGGCACCACCGGCGGACACCGACCGCCTGGCGGACGCCCCGGGCATGACCCGGCTGCTGCTCGCCCTGGTCGCCTTCACCCGGCTCGACGCCGTGGAACGCGGCCGGCTGGCCCCGGACCTGGCCCGCTCGGCCCGCTCGACGCTGCGCCGGGAACGCGCCGAAGCGATCCGCCTGACCGGCTGGTCCGTGGCCGACCTGGCCCGCGAGTACGGCATCTCCCCCGGCGCCGTCCGCGCCGCCATGATGGAGGATCAGGCCCAGTAGAACGCCGGCTATCCGGCCAGCTGGAAGTGCCAGACCATCAGGGCGGGCGTGTCCCGCCAGGCTGCCGCCGCGGCCGCCGGGACGATGCCGAGCAGCGACCACGGCCAGTCGTCCCACGGGCCGGGGTCGATCGTCTCCGGTACGGTCCCGGTCGCCTCGCCGGTCCCGCGGCCGGGTTCCTCGCACCGGCGCACCTGCAGACCCAGCGGCAGGGCAGCCGCGAGATAGTCCGCGGCCCGGTGCCGGTACGCCGGCAGGAACCCCGGTTCACCGCCGGCCGACCGCACCCGTGGCACCGAGCCCAGCGCGACCAGCTCCTGGTGCACGTCCGTGATCACCAGGTGACCGCCTGGGCGCAGCACCCGGGCGAACTCGCGGAGAGCCGGCCCCAGTTCCTCCAGGTGGACCAGCGCCAGCGCGCACACGATGACGTCGGCGTGGTCGTCCGGCAGCGGCAGGCTGTGCAGGTCGCCCTGCCGGAACTCGGCCGCCGGCACCCGGGCGCGGGCCTGCTGGAGCATGTCCGGTGAGCTGTCCACGCCGATGACCCGGTGGCCGCGCCCGGCCAGGTGCTCGGCGTGCCGGCCGGTGCCGCAGGCCGCGTCCAGGGCGACGCCCGCCGGGAGTCCGTCGAGGATCTCGTGCACGAGGGCCTCCTCGGCGGGGAACAGGCCGTTGCCCGGCTCGTCGTAGGTCCGCGACCAGACCCGGTATCCCGCCACTGTGTCCACCCGGCTCGCCGTGACGCCCTCGCCGTGCAGCTCGGCGCTGTCCAGCAGCCGGCGGATCTCGGCGATGCGGGCCTCGGCGAACGCCCGGTCGTGGTCGCCGCCGAAGGCGCGCAGCAGGGCGACGCCCTCGAGGCCGAGCAGGTACGCCAGCGGGTGCTGATAGATCATGGCGGGACGCTAGCCGACCGCCGGCCCCGGCACCCACCGATTTACCGGGTGGCCAGATACCCCTCGGCCGCCGTACGCAGGCGGGCGTGCACACCGTCGTAGGCCGTCGCCGGGCCCAGGTACCGCTTGTCGACCTTGGCGAGCATCGTGTAGTTCGGGTCGCAGACGTTGCCCACCGGGGCCTCGCCCGCCTGGCTGAGCAACTGGTACGCGTCCATCGGGTCCAGCCCGACCAGCCCGGCCGTCCAGGTCACCAGGTCGTGCTGGCTGATCCGGTACGCGTCCTCCAGCGGCCGCGCCGAGCCGGTCGACATCAGCGCGGTGTCGCTCTCCAGCCGCGGTGTCGGCGTCTCCGCGCCTTTGATCACGTCGACGATCACCGTGGTGTTCATCGCCGACTCCACCCCGGTGCCGCAGACCTCACCGTGGCCCTGCCGGCAGTGCCCGTCGCCGAGGGCGAACAGCGCGCCGCTCACGTTCACCCCGAAGTACGCCGTCACGCCCGCGCGCAGCTCCGGACTGTCCATGTTGCCGCCGTGCACGTCGGGCACGATCGTCATCCGGCTCTCGAAAGCGGCGGGGGCGACTCCGGCCGTACCGTGCATGGGGTCGAGCGGGAGCTCGACGCTGTAGTCGCCGCGCCGGGCCCGGTAGCGCACCGTGCCCGCGGCGACATCGACGTCGTAGCGCCAGACCAGCTCCTCCAGCGGCGGGTGCAGCATGGCCGTGGTGTGCGTGGCGGTCAGCGCGCCGAAGTGCGGGAACGTCGTCGACACGGCCCAGTCGCGGGCCGGCACGATCTCTGCGAAGTGCACCGCCAGGGTGTCGCCTGGTTCCGCGCCCTCGACGAAGAACGGCCCGGTGACCGGGTTGAGGAAGGGGAACTCGCACACCTGCGACGGCAGGTCACCGACCTCGCGCACCCGGCCGCCGAAGCAGTCCTCGGTGTAGAGCTCGAGCACCGTGCCGGGCCGGACCCGGCGCACGGGCTCGCGTCCGCCGAAGGTGTAGGCGAGCTCCTCGGCGCGGGGACGGTAGCTGAGCACCTCGGTCATGGATTCTCCTTCTCGCTCGGCTCGGCCAGTCCGGCCAGCACCGGGCGGCGGCCGGTGGCGTAGAAGACGGCCAGCACCACCAGGCCGAGGCCGAGCCAGACGAAGCCGAGCACCTGGGCCGCCACCTTGGCGTTGATCACCACGTACAGCAGGATCAGGAAGCCGATCACCGGCACCACGAGGTGGCGCAGCCAGTCGCGGCTGCCGCGGCGCACCACATAGTGGATCACCACGGCCACGTGCAGCGCCAGGAAAGCGGTCATCGCGCCGAAGTTGACCAGCGTGGACAGCAGCGAGATGCCGTCGTCGCGGGCGGCCATGGCCAGGCCCAGGGCTAGCGACACCACGGCGACCAGCAGAGTGGCGTTGGCCGGCACCTTGTGGCGCTCGTTGATCCGGGCCAGGAAGGACGGCATCTGCCGGTCGCGGGCCATCGCGTACAGCAGGCGGCTGGTCGCCGCCTGCGCGACCAGCGAGTTGGCGAAGCCCCAGGCGATCGCGGTGGCCAGCGCGGTGAGGCCGGCCAGCCAGCCGCCGCCGGCGGCCCGGGCCGCGTCGTAGAAAGCGGTGCCCTCCGGGTCACCGTCGGCCAGCAGACCGGGCGCATCCGGTACGAGCAGAGCCGCCACCCAGGTCTGCACGATGAACAGGGCGCCCGCCAGCACCAGCGCGCCCACCATGGCCCGGCCGATCCGGCGCGCCTCGACCCGGCTCTCCTCGGCCAGCATGGAGATGCCGTCGAAGCCCAGGAACGACAGCACCGCTATCGACACCGCACCGAAGACGACGGACCAGGAGAACGTGTCGGCGTTGAAGAACGGGCTGAACGAGAAGCCCGCCCCCTTGCCTTGCAGCAACGCGACCACGCCCACCACCAGGAAGATCACCAGGACGATCAGCTCGGCGACGAGCATCACCCGGTTGACCTTGGCGGTCATCTGGATGCCCAGGTAGTTGACCACCGTGTTGACGACCACGAACGCGATCAGCCAGAGCCACACCGGCACGGCCGGGACCAGCGAGTTCATCGCGACGCCGGCGATCAGGTAGAGCAGCCCGGGCACCAGCACGTAGTCGAGCAGGATCACCCAGCCGGCCAGGAAGCCGACCGGGGCGGCGATGCCCCGGCCGGCGTAGCTGTAGACGGAACCGGCCATCGGGAAGGCCCGCACCATCTGGGCGTACGACAGGGCGGTGAACATCATCGCCACCATGCCGACCACGTAGGCCAGCGCGACCATGCCGCCGGAGCCGCTGTACACGCTGCCGAAGATGCCGAAGGGCGCGATCGGCACCATGAAGATGAGCCCGTAGATCAGCAGGTCGGTGAAGGTCAGCGACCGGCTGAGCTCCTGGCGGTACCCGAACTTCTCCAGCCCGGCGGTGGCCGGTCCCTCCGGTGGCTGCGTCACGGCGTGCCTCCTCGACCTGGGGCCTCCTCGCCCTGTCCGGGCCGGAGGCTACCCACATCCACCGGCACCTATGCCTCAGGCGCCCGCCGATCGCCCGCTGATGGCCAGGATGTTCGCCCGCGAGCGGCAGCAGTTCCCGTTCGGCCTCCCGGTCGAGCACGTTGTCCAGCGCCTGGATCGCCACGAACGGCTCGCGCCCGTGCCGGCCGGCCAGGTCGAGCGCCGGGTCCCAGCCGTGCACGTGGTAGAGGTCGGTATCGCAGGCCGACCACGCCAAGAGGAACCGGCCCTCCCACGGGGGCCGATCAGCGCCCGGTTTCCTGGGCCACTTCCACCCGGCAAAGAGCGCACCCGGGCGTGACCGGATCGTGCTGTGTACGGCGGCCGGGATGTCATACCCGCGTGCTAGACATGCTGGTTGTGACTACTCCGATCCACGAGATCAGCTCCCGGACCACGCCCGGCGGCGTCCTGCACGTGTACCTGGCCGGCGACTTCGACATGAGCGTGGCCGCCGAGCTGTCCGATGCCCTGGTGCGCGCGGCCCGGGCCCCGGGCGTCCGGGAGATCATGGTCGACCTGCGGCGCACCGAGTTCCTGGACTCGCACGGGATCGCCGGGCTGCTGGCCGGCTACGAGGCGGCGCGGCGGGCCGGGCGGCGGTTCGGCGTGACCAACGCCGAGGGCATGGTGCGCCAGGTCCTGCAGATCACCGGCCTGGCCGAGGTGCTGTGCGTCGACGACCGCCCAGCCGGCTGACTCAGAGCTCCGCGTCCGTCACGGGGAAGGACGCCCAGATGTGCTTGGTCGTCGCGGTGGCGTACCAGCAGAGATCCAGCGCCAGGGTCCGCACGATGTGCAGCCCCCGCCCGCCCACCCCGGCCAGGTGGATGCCGGCCAGCTGGGGCACCCCGGCCACGTCCTGATCCGCGACGTCGACGAGGAACCGCCCGTCGCAGCGCAGCAGGCGCACGACGGCCGGCGGCCGCCCGTGGCGCAGGGCGTTGCTGGCCAGCTCGGTGGCCACCAACACGACCCGGTCGGCGACTTCGTCGGTGGCGGCCGGATCGACCAGCCGGTGCGCGGACAGGGCATCGCGCAGACCGAGGCGCAGGGGCCGCAGTTCGTCGCCGTGCGAGAGTGACCACTGCTCCAGCTCCACGGCCTGCGCGGGCGGCGGCGACGTCCGCAACAGACTCATGGGCTGCCTGATTGCCCCCGGGGATCTTGTGGAAACATCCCTGCCGATCTGCCGCAGTCGATGGGCGGCCGTCCGGCGACCGATCAGGGCAGGACGCGGACGGCCAGCGTGCAGGTGTCGTCGTCCGGGCCGGCCGCCGGCAGCAGGTCCCGCAGGCGTTTGAGGGTCAGCTCGCCCGGCTCGGCCGACACCTCGGCCAGCGTGCGCATCACCCGGTCGAGCAGGTCCCCGCCGTCGGGGTTGCGCCGCTCGACCAGCCCGTCGGTGTAGAACAGCACCAGGTCGTCCGGCCGGAGCTGGACCGTGACCACCGGATACCGGGCGTTGTCGGCCGCACCTAGCAGCACACCGCGCGGCAGGGGCAGCTCCTCGGTGTCCGCGGCCCGCGCCAGCAGCGGGGCCATGTGCCCGGCCCGGGCCCAGGACAGCACGCGGGTCGCCGGGTCGTAGGCGCCGATCGCGGCGGTGCCGGTGATGCCGAGCTGCCGGCTCAGACCGTTGAGATGGCGCAGCAGCACGCCCGGGTCGCAGATGCCGATGGACAGCCAGGCCACCAGGGCGAACCGCAGGTGGGCCATGCCGCTGGCCGCCTCCAGCCCGTGCCCGGCGACGTCACCGATGGCCAGCAGCGTGTGCCCGTCCGGCAGGGCCTGCGCGTGGTACCAGTCGCCGCCGACCCGCACGGCCTTCTCCGCCGGCAGGTAGCTGACCGCGGCCTCCAGGCCGGGCAACGGTACGGGGTCGCGCGGCACCGGCTGGATCAGGTTCTGCAGCTGCCCGGCCAGGCGGTGCTCGGCGATCGCGGTGATCTCCCGGGTACGCAGCTGGTCGCCGAGCCGCTCGATCTCGGTCCGTGAGTCGACCCGGGCCGTGACGTCCTGCACCACGGCGTAGATCTTCAGCGGTGTCCCGTCCGCGTCCCGGGCGACGTCGGAGAGGATCCGCAGATACTTCTCCGTCCCGCCCGGCTGGAAGCGGACTGTCACGTCCGAGGTGGCGCCGCTGTCCAGCGTCTGCCAGGCCGCCTCGGCCTGCCCGGCGTCCGCCGGCACCAGGATCGCCGCCTGTTCCGTCCGCGACAGCGGGCCCAGGGCGGGGTCCCGGTCGAAGAGCCGGTACATGCCCGGGGACCACTTGCTGCGCCCGGTACGCAGGTCGTACTCGGCCCAGCCGAGGTTGCCGAGCAGCTCGGTGCGCTCCAGGCGGCGCTGGTCCTCGTCGAGCCGCTGCCAGCAGACGAGCAACCCACCGTGCATCGGGTGCACGCCGATGTCGAACAGCGCCTCGGTGACCACGCCGGCCTGCTGCTCCTGATAGCGGAAGCCGGGCAGCTCCGCGAGCTCACCGGTGGCCAGCGCCCCCAGATACAGCTGCCACAGCGGGCCGCCGACCATGCTCGGATACAGCTCGCTGAGCAGCTCACCGATGCGGGTGGCGCCGCGGCCGTGGACGTCGCCGTCGTTGCCGCTGACGGCCACGATCCGGAAGTCGGTGACCCGCCCGGCGCCGTCGGCCACCGGCAGCACCCAGGTGCAGCCGGCCGGGATCACCGCCAGGACGTCCCGCACCACGGCGACCAGGTCGGCCGGCGGACCCGGTGACCTCGTCCCTGGGCCGGGCCGGCCGCCGTCAGTCGCCATGCCCAGCAGCCTAACGGTCGGCGCAGGCCACGGAACCCACCGAACGCGGGACGCCTGACGAGGGACCCGGCCGCGCGCAGGTCCACTGTGCTGGGCCCGGCGGGTCAGGCGGCGGGCAGCCGGTAGACCCGGGTGGCCGTACCCGCCAGCACCTGCGCGCGCTGCGCCGGCGGGTGCCCGGCCAGCGCCTCGAGGACCACGTCCACCCAGCGGGCGTACGGAGTGGCCAGGGTGGCGACGGGCCAGTCACCGCCGAACAGGCAGCGCTCCGGGCCGAACTCGGCCAGCGCGTCCCGCAGGTACGGCAGCACGTCCTCCGGACGCCAGCGGGTCACGTCGGCCTCGGTGGTCAGGCCGGACAGCTTGCAGACCACGTTGGGGAGCCCGGCGAGCCGGCGCAGCTGTTCCCGCCACGGATCGCGCTCACCGGAGCGGACCGGCGGTTTGCCCAGGTGGTCCAGGACGAAGGTCACCTGCGGCACCAGCGCGACCAGTTCGGTGACCTCGGGCAGCTGGGAGTGCCGGACGCACAGGTCCGCGGTGAAGCCGTACCCGGCCAGCGCGCGGACGCCGGCGACGTGATCGGCACTCGTGGCGAAGCCGGGCGGCTCGTCCTGCAAGTTGCGCCGCACGCCGCGTACCAGTGGCATCGCGGCCAGCTGCCGCAGATCCGCCTCGATCTCCGGGCCGCGTTCGAGATCGGCGTGTGCGACCGCGCCGAGCAGCACGGGCCAGCCGGCGGCGACCTCCTCGACCCAGCGGAGTTCGGCGCGGGCCTGCCCCGCGGCCCGGCCCGCCTCGACGAAGACCGCCCCGGTGAGCCGGTGGCCGCCGGTGTCGAGCGCCGCCGGCCCGAACGGGCGGTTCAGAGCCGGCTCGTCCGCCAGCCAGGGATAGCTGAAGCGGTGTGGATCCCACAGGTGCAGGTGGGAGTCGATGAGAGCGGTCATCGGGGCTCGCTGTTCTCCGGGCGGCCGCTGGGCCACGTGTGGTTGCGTACCGGCGCGAGGACGCGGTCGACGTCGGCGAGCAGTTCTTCGTCCAGGGGTCCGAAGGCCCAGCCGATGTTGCGGCGCACCTGCTCCTCGTCGGGCATGCCGACGAACGTCGTCGCCACCCGGGGGTAGGCCACGGCGAACCGCACAGCCAATTGTTCCAGCGCGACGCCCCGCGCGGCACAGAGCTCGGCCGCGGCGGCACAGCGGCGCAGCACCTCGGCCGGCGCCGGATGCCACGGCGGGGCACCCCGGGCGGTGAGAGCGCCCATGGCCAGAGGCGAGGCGTTGAGCACCGCGATGCCGCGCTCGGCGAAGAACGGCACCCACTCGTCCAGGGACCGGTCCAGCAGGGTGTAGTGGCAGTACGACAGCACAGTGTCGACGCACGCCCGCCCGGCCACCGAGGCGAGCGCGGGCAGCGGGTAGCCGGTGATCCCGACGTGGCGCACCTTGCCGGCGTCGCGCAGCTCGGTGAGCGCGGGCAGGGTCTCCTCGACGACCTGGCCCAGGTCGCCGAACTCGATGTCGTGGACCTGGACCAGGTCGAGGTGGCCGGTGCCGAGCCGGGCGAGGCTCTCGTCGACGCCGCGGCGCACCCGCGCGGCGCTGAAGTCGAACTCGTCGATGCCGTAGCGGCCCACCTTGGTGGCCAAGGTGTACGTGTCCCGGTCGACCCCGGCGAGCGCCTGTCCCAGGACGGTCTCGGCCCGGGTCCGGCCGTAGTACGGCGAGACGTCGAAGACCGTGATCCCCAGCTCCAGGGCGGCCCGCACCGACCGGACACCGGTACGCGGATCCACCTGGCCGTAGACGTCACCGAGCGGCGCCGCGCCGTAGCCGAGCGCCGAGACACGCAGGTCCGTACCCGCGATCAGCCGGTCCTCCATGGCGCCGACCTCCCTTCCCCGCGCTGCGGGCAGCCGACCGCCGCCGCCGGCCCGGGCCTTATCCTCCCGGTAGCGGCCGACCGGCCGGTCCGGGCAGAAGGGGGTCGCACGTGGCGCTCACCGACGAGGCGATCGCCAAGATCAGGGACCTCATCCAGTCCGAGCAGCTCGCCCCGGGCGACCGCCTGCCGCCGGAGCCGCAGCTCAGCGCGCAGCTCGGGTTGTCCCGCAGCGGGCTGCGCGAGGCCATCAAGGCGCTGGAGCTGGCCCGCGTCGTGGACGTACGCCGCGGCGACGGCACCTACGTGACCAGTCTCGCGCCCCGGCTGCTGCTCGAGGGCTTCGGCCTGGCCGTCGACCTGCTGCGCGACGACAGCCTGCCGCAGATCATGGAGGTCCGCCGGCTGCTGGAGCCGGCCGCGACCGGGCTGGCGGCGAGCCGGATCACCCCGGCGCAACTGGAGGAGCTGGCCGGGCTGCTGACCCGGATGCGCGCCGCGAGTGCCGACGCCGAGCTGCTCATCGGCTACGACGCCGCGTTCCACCACGCCATCGCGGCGGCCACCGGCAACGAGTCGCTGATGTCGTTGCTCGACGGGCTCAACGGCCGGACGCTGCGGGCCCGGCTGTGGCGCGGCATGACCGACAGCCACGTCTCGGCGCGGACGATCGCCGAGCACGAGCGCATCTACCAGGCCCTGCGGGCCGGCGACGCGGTGCTGGCCCAGGCGACCGCGCTGGTGCACGTCGACACCTCCGAGTCGTGGCTGCGCTCGCTGCTGCCGGACCGCACGGACGCTGTCCACGACGCTCAGCGGTAGCCCGGGCGGTGCCGGCATCGGCATGGGTCGGTCATGTCATCCCGGTGAACGTCAGATGTCTGGGGCGTCCCGCCGACGCTATCGACGAAACCCGATGTCCACAAGCCAGGATGATCCGATGTCTGCCGGCAGGGCGCCCGCCCGGAAGGGGAACCATGAGCGAGTCGTACGACCGGCACCGGCGGGACCTGTGGCGCGACAAGGCGGAGGCCTACCGGCGCAGCTTCGCGAGCCTGTGCGCCCACCCCGTTCCGCTGCTGCTCGATGCGGTCCGGGCTGCTGCCGGGGATCGCGTCGCCGACGTGGGCTGCGGCACGGGTTCGGTGAGCGAGGCCGCGGTCACCCGCGGGGCGGCGGTGACGGCGGTCGACGCCGAGCCCGGCATGGTCCGGGCGACCGCGGCCCGCCTTCCGGGAGTCCGTCCGGTGATCGGCGCGCTTCCGGAGCTGCCCCTGCGGACGGCGGACTTCGACGCCGTGGTGGCGAACTTCGTGGTCAACCATGTCGCCCGGCCCGCGGCGGCCGTCGCCGAGCTGCGCCGGGTGGCCCGCCCGGGGTGCCGGGTCGGCGTCACGGTGTGGCCGCAGCCCGCGCCGCCGCTGCAGCGCTTGTGGGACGAGGTCATCGCGGCGGCCAGGGTGAGCCGTCCGGCCACGCCGGCACCGGCCACAACGGACGACTTCCCCCGGACCCGCGACGGTCTCGCCGGCCTGCTGCGGCGGGCCGGTCTGACCGATGTGGACTCGCGGACCGTCGCCTGGGAGCACCGGGTCGATCCGGAGCTGTGGTGGTCGGGGGCGGCCGCCGGGCTGGCGAGCATCGGGCACGTGATCGCCCGGCAGGACGCGGCCACCGTCGCACGGATGAAGGCCGCCTACGACCGGCTGGCCGGCGCGCATCTCGACAGCGCGGGTCTGCTGTGTCTGCCCACCTCGGCGTTGCTGGCCGTCGGAACGGTGCCCGCACCAGGCCGGTGACCGATCCCGCTTCCCCGGAATCGTCGTCACATTCACCGGAATGGGTGGTCGTCGATATCGGCGACAGATGGACAACGGCTCCGACCGCCGGTCGGAGGCGGTGCGGACGGTGTGCGCGGGCACCATTCCCGGATGTCCGGCGAGGTAAGGGTTGCGAAGTTGGCGCAGAGGCCGGAGCATATCCGCGTCGGCCGTCGCGGTTTCCCGTGGTCCGGCCTGATTCTCGGCGAACGGAAACGCATGACCTCTGAGGACGACGCCCGGACCCGGTTGCGGGTCGGCGGGTGGCTACCCCCGTACCAGGCATTTCCGCCCGACCCCGGCCCGCTTACTCCACCGGTTGTTTACCGTTCACAGCCTCGCGCGAATGTCGCTACATCTTATGAATTAGATGCACCGACAAAGGGTGAGCGACGCCGTTCCCTGGCGATGTTCTGCGCCGCCGTGGCGGGCCTGCTGCTGATCGGTGTCGCGCTCACCCAGTTCGGCGGAAAACCCGCGGCGCCCGCGCACCGGGGATTGCCGTTGCCCGCCGCGCCGGCCTTCCCGCCACCGGCGGGCCTGCCCGGGCCCGCCGCCGGCAGCCAGTCCAGCGACCCCGCGCCGGCCCGGTCGGCCTCGCGGTCACCCGCAACGAGCACCACGACCACGGCCGCGCGGCAGCAACGCCCACCGGTCGCGGCGGCGGTCACCACGGCCGACACCCGCCGCCCGGTGCCGCAGCCCACGGGAACGCAGCCCACGACGGCACCGGTCGCGGCGCTGCGGGCCGGGTCCGCGGTCAGCCTCGAGCTCGCCGACGCCCCCGGCCACCGGGTCCGCCACCGCGACTTCCAGGGCCGGACCGACCGCATCGGGCCGGGCAGCTCCGCCCTGGAACGGGCCGACGCCCGGTTCGTCGTCCGGCCCGGTCTGGCCGACGGTTCCTGCGTGTCGTTCGAGTCGAGCAACTATCCCGGCTCGTTCCTGCGGCACCGCGACTTCCGGATCCGGCTGGACCATGCGGACCGGACGCGGCTGTTCGCCCGGGACGCCACATTCTGCCCCGAGACCAGCAGCCGCGCCGGCGTCGTCGCACTGCGTTCGCACAACTACCCGGACAGGTTCCTCACCGAGGACCGTTCGCTGCTCGGCCTGACGCCCGCGACGACCGGCACGGCGACGCGGTTCGTCGTCCGCCCCCCGCTCTGATCACCCGTTCGCACGGCACGGCGAACGGGAGAGGAATGAGGCAATGCCCCCACCCACCGACGGCGAACCGTCGAGCAGTCTGCAGGCCATCGCGATGTGGGCGGAGAAGGTCCACGGCGCCCGGGACATCCGGGAGCTGTGGGTGCCGCTCGACACCGACCTGCGCACGACCATCGCCCAGAGTTTCCTGCTCGGCATGAACCAGCCGCCCGACGACGACCGGGCCGCGGCCCTGGCGGCCCGGGACTCCGCCGACCCCTGGTTCGCCGACATGCTCCAGGTGTGCGCCCGCCACTGGCGGCGGTTCTACGCGTTCCTCGCCGCCGGCGTGCCCACGGCCAGCCGCTCGCAGCCCGTCGGCGCCGACATGGAGCTCACCGTGGTGCCCACGCTGGCCCACTCCGGCGCGCCCGACCGCGGCCCGTCGGCCACGAGCCAGGCGTTCATCACCCGGCTGAGCCCCGACCGCGGCTGGCTGATCGCCGCCCTGAGCCACAAGCTGCCCGTGCCGGGCTGGCCGCCGACCGAGTGGACCGTCCCGCACCTGCGCAAGCGCCGGCTCTAGCGGCAGTCGGCCGGTTCACTCAGGTACGCCCGTCAGCGGCCGAAGGTGCCAGCCATGAGCGCGATGCTTTCCGCGGTGCACGGGCCGGACACCGGCGCGCCGTCGCGGGGCCCGGCCGGGGTGAGCCGGGAGTCCCTGGCCGCGCTGCTGCTCGACCTGGAACTGCGCACGGCCGACGACTTCCGGTCGGTGGCCGGGCCGGCCCGTCGCGCTGAGCGGGCCGCCCGCCGGCACGGCTGGACCGACCTGGAGAAACGCGCCGAACTGGTCACCGGTGACGTGCTCGGCCGGCTGGGCCGGGTGGCCGAGCAGGGCCGGATCGCCAAGTCGGTCAACATGTGGGCCGAGGAGCACGCCGACCGGTACCTGCTGGCCCGCAGCCACCGCCTGCTGGCCATCTTCCACCGGTGCCTGGGCGACGCCGCGGAAGCGCTGACCCACGCGGCCCCGGGCGCCGAGTACGCCGACGCCGCGCCACCGCTGATCCGCGCGAGCCACCTGATCACGCTGGCCCTCGTGCTGGACGTGAACGGCTCGTACGCGCAGGCCCACGAGCAGTTCGCCGCCGCGCTGGAGATCGCCACCGCGCACGACGCGGCCCCCATGGAGATCACCATCCTGAACAACCTGGCGTTCACCGCGTACGAGAACGACGACCTGGCCGAGGCCGACGCGCTGGTGGCCCGGATCCGGGGCATCGCGGCCCGGCACGCCCTGGTGCTCGACGGGCTGTACCTGGACACCATGGCCCGGATCAGCCTGAGGCACGGCCGGCCCGCCGAGGCGCTGGATGTGCTGCGGCCGGTGCTCGACGACCCGGCCGGCCCGCTGGTGACCGAGGGCGACGCGCTGCCGGAGTGCCTGCTCACCGCGGCCGAGGCGTACCGGTCCGGCGGGCAGCCTGAGCAGGCCCGGGCCGCGCTGGACGAGGTCGCCCGGCTGGCCGGCGAACGTGCGCTGGCCGGCGTCGCGGCCCGGGTCCACGAGGCCCGGGCCGAGCTGTTCGCGACGACCGGCGACTTCCCGGCCGCGTACGCGGAGTACCGGCGGTTCCATGCCGCGACCGAGCAGCTGCACAGCGCCCAGCGGGAGATGCGGGCGCACGCGGCGCAGGCCGTCTTCGAGACCGCCGAGGCCCGCCGGGCCACCGAGCAGTTCCGCCAGCTGGCCCTGCGCGACCCGCTGACCGGCCTGTACAACCGCCGGCAGGTCGACGAGCAGCTCGAACGGCTGGTGGAGACGGCGATGCGCGACGGGACCGCGCTGTCCGTGGCGCTGCTCGACCTGGACTTCTTCAAGCGGGTCAACGACACGTTCTCGCACGGGGTCGGTGACCAGGTGCTGCGGCAGGTGGCCGCACTGCTCGGCACGGCCGTCGCCGAGCCGGCGCTGGCGGCGCGTCTGGGCGGCGAGGAGTTCGTGCTGGTGCTGCCGGGCACGGATCCGGCCACCGCGGCGGCCTTCTGCGAGCATCTGCGTGAGACGCTGCGCGAGCACCCGTGGGCGGAGCTGACCGGCAGCCTGCCGGTGACCGCGAGCATCGGGGTGACGACCTACACCGGCGGCACGACCAGCGCGTCGACCCTGCTCTCGCTGGCCGACCGCAACCTGTACGCCGCGAAGCACGCGGGCCGCGACCGGGTCGTGCACGACGCGTCCCGCCGCTGACCCCGGCCGGCGCAGGCAGTGATCCACAGCACTAAAGTTTCCGGTTTGGAAAACTTGCTGGTTTGGAAAAAAGACGTACCGTCAAGGTCATGACGGACGAGCTCGGGCTGCGAGAGCGCAAGAAGCTGGCGACCCGCCGGGCTCTCTGCGACGCCGCGCTCAAGCTCGCCCTCGACGAGGGGGTCGCGACCCTCACCCCGGAGCGGATCGCCGAGGAAGTGCACGTCTCCCCGCGGACGTTCCGCAACTACTTCTCCAGCAAGGAGGAGGCGATCGTCGCCGGGCTGCGGGACCGGGCCCACGAGGTCGCCGACAACCTGCGCCGGCGGCCCGCCGACGAGTCCATCTGGGATTCGCTGCGGGCCGTCCTGCTGCCGTCGGTCGAGACCGGGATGCCCGGGCACGACCTGATGAACCTGCTCGGCCTCATCCGCTGCCACCACGCCCTGCTCGCCGAGCACCTCGCCGGCTTCGAGGACCTCAGCCGGCGGATGGCCGAGGTCATCGCCGAGCGCACCGGCACGGACGTGCAGCGCGACGTCTACCCCCGGCTGCTCGCCGACGCCTCGGGCATCGCCCTCAAGACCAGCCTCGGCCTGTGGGCCACCGGCACCACCGGGCGCAGTCTCGCCGACATCTTCGGTGAGGCCCTCGACCTCCTCAGCCGGGGCCTGCCGATCCCCGCCCCGGCGCACTCGGCGGATACCGGTCCGCCGCCCGGCTGAGCCTTCCCCGTTCCGCACCCCCGCCCTCCGGCCGCCCCGGCCGGCGGACGGCACCGCACGCCCCGCCGACGACCGCGCCGACGGTAAGTACCTGCCGATCACCGGCGTGAACCATCGGAGGGACCGGCATGAGCCTGGTCAGGAGAACGCCGGTCGCCGACCCGGCCGCGCGGCCCCGGGCCCTGCCGGAGCTGGCCCTGGTGGTGGGACTCTTCCTCGCGTACAAGCTGGCCCGGCTGCTGATCCAGGGCCGCGACGACGTCGCCGTCGGCAACGCCTGGCGGATCTGGGACCTGGAACGCTTCCTGCATCTGCCCGGCGAGGTGGCCGTGCAGCACGCGGTGGCCGGGCAGCCGGCCTTGCTGGAGGCGGCGAACACCTTCTACGCGTACGTGCACTTCCCGGCGACTGCCGCGTTCCTGCTCTGGATGTTCCTGCGCCGGCCGGAGTACTACCGCTGGGCCCGGCGCAGTCTCGCCGGTCTGACGGCCGCCGCGATGGTCGTGCACGTGCTGCTGCCGCTGGCGCCGCCCCGGATGCTCACCGCCACCGGGATGCTCGACACCGGCCGGCTGTTCGGGCCGATGGTCTACGGCGACCCGGCGACCGACACGCTCACCAACCAGTACGCCGCAATGCCGTCGCTGCACGTCGGCTGGGCCCTGGCGGTCGCGGTGACCCTGATCGCGGTGACCCGCGGGCCGTGGCGCTGGGCCTGGCTGGCCCATCCCGCGCTCACGCTGCTGGTCGTGGTGGTGACCGGCAACCACTACTGGATGGACGGGATCGTCGCCGCGGCGCTGCTCGTCGCCGTACTGGTGGTGTGCCCGTGGCCGGGCCGCCAACCGCATGCCGTCTTCGGCCGCGTGGTCCAGCAACCGGTCGCCGTCGCCGTGGAGCAGCCGGCATGAGCGCGGCCCTGATCGCCACCGTGCTGCTGTCACTGCTGTCGGCCGTGGCGTACGCCCTCGCGGCGGTGGTGCAGGAGCGTCTCGCCGCGGCACCGCGCTGGTGGATGATCATCAGCCTGAACGGCGGTGGGGCGCTGCTGCACGTCGGCGCGCTGGCGTACGGTTCGCTCGCGGTGGTGCAACCGCTGGGTGCGCTGACCCTCGTGGTGGCGTTGCCGGTGGGGGCGGCGGTCGCCGGACGGCGGGTGCGCGGCCGCGAGTGGCGCGGCGCGCTGGCGACGATCGCCGGCCTGGTGGCGCTGCTGCTCGCGGTCGGCACGGCCGCTCCGACGCAGGCCCTCACCGACGGGCAGGTGCTGGCACTGGTGCTGCTGGCGGTGGCGCTGATCGTGGGGCTCGCCGGGCGGGCGTACCGGGCGGTTCCGGGTCCGGCCCGGCTCCCCGGGCTGCGGCTGGCCGCGGCCGGCGGGATCGCCTTCGCCGCGGCGTCGGCGCTGACCCAGACCGCCCTGCTGCGGATCGGCGCCGACGGGCTCGCCGCGTTGGAACAGCCGGCGGTGGCCGGCACGGTCCTGACGCTGGTCACGCTCTCCGCGGCGGGACTGCTGCTGTCGCAGGCGGCCTACCGGTACGGGCTGGGCGGGCCGCTCGCGACTCTGACCATCGTCAACCCGGTGGCCGCCGCGGGGATCGGGGTTGTGCTGCTCGGGCTGGGCGCCGGGTTGACGCTGCCGGCGTTGCTCGCAGCTGCCTTGGCCGCCGTCGTGGCGGCCGTCGGCGTGGTGCTGCTGGCGACGCCCGGCCGGGCCACGCCGAGACCGGCCTGCCGCAAGGCGCTCCGGCCGGCGCGGCGACGTCCGCGGCACAGGCCGGTGGCTCAGCGCAACCGGCGCCCGGCGTCCCGCACGCCGTCCCTGCGCTGACCAACCGGCGCCCGGCTTCCCGCACGCCCTTCCTGCGCTGACCAACCGGCGCCCGGCTTCCCGCACGCCCTTCCTGCGCTGACCAACCGGCGCCCGGCGTCCCGCACGCCCTTCCTGCGCTGATCAACCGCCGCCCGGGTGCCGCGCTGTCGAGTGGCCTGGCTTGCTCCGGCTCGGTCAGGCGCTGGGTGGGGTGGTCATCGGCGCGCTCAGGCATCGGGTCACCGTCACCGTGACGCCGTCCGGGCCGTCGCTGATCAGCAGGGTGTCGGTCAGCCGGCGGGCCAGCAGGATGCCGCGGCCGCCGGGGACGTCGGCCGCGGGCGGCCCCGCGGTCACCGGCAGCACCCCCGCGAAGCCCTCGCCCCGGTCGCTGACGTCGGCGATCAGGGTGTCGGCGTCCAGGGTCAGCCGCAGCGAGCCGTGCCCGCCGCCGTGCCGCACGGCGTTGGTGACCAGCTCGTTGACCGCCGCCACGAAGTCGTCCAGAGCGTCGTCGTGCAGCCCGGCGGCCGCGGCGTGACGCCGCAGGTCGTGCCGGAGGTCCGTGATGTCGTCGGTGGTGAAGTCGCGCGTGAACACCTCGGTCGCCGAGGCCACCGGCCCCGCGCCCGCACCCGCCCCGCTGTGCTGGGTGAGCGGGGACTCCGGGGTGGCCATCCAGGAACCATAGCCCTGCCGCGCCGGGCGCCGAGACCGGCGAAAGCATCGTTGTCCTGGGACAACGGTTTGCGGGGGCCGGACCAGCGCCTTGAGGGGCCGGTCCGGCCGGTCGTCCGCTCACCCCTTGGTGATCACCTCGTCCGCCGCCAGGGCCGTGGTCCGCTGCGCGATCGTCGTCCGCAGCCGGTCGGCATCCTGGGCGACCGCCTGCTCGTCGCGCCCCTCGACCCTGCCGAGCACGGTGGTGACGGACCCCAGCGCCTTCAGCGCCGTGCCGCTGCCGTAGACCGCCTGGTAGAGCTGCCGGTAGGCGTCCTCGTAGACGTCCCGGAAGGCGGGCGCGGCCAGGAAGCGCTCCTTCAGCTTGTTGCCGCCGCCGAAGCCACCGCCCCGCGCCCCGGCGCCGTCCTCGGCATCGGCCCGCCCGCCCGGCGGCTCTCCCCCGCCCGGCGCGGGCATGCCGTCGGGGAGCTCCATGCCGTCGGGGAGCTCCATGCCGTCGGGGAGCTGCATCCCGTCAGGCGGCTGCATGGCGTCCGGCAGCTCCATCCCGGCCGGCGGCCGCATGCCGCCGGGGAAGCCACCCAGGCCGTCCGCGTCGTGCGGACCCTGCCCGGCGTCGCCGCTGAAGGTGAGGTTGTAGTGCCAGCCGATCACCGAGAACTTGCCGGTGTCCAGGTCGTACCAGAGGTAGTAGTTGCGGCCCGGCCCGGCCATGTCGTCGAAGTTGAGCAGCAGGTTCTGTTGCAGGTCCTGGCTGCCCTTCCTGGTGATCTGCTTGAAGTCGTCGGCGTACTCGGTCGGGTCGTCGCCCTGGTCGGCGAAGCGGCCGGTGGCCAACGACTTGTAGAGCACCCCGGAACCGCCCATGTCCTCGGCGAAGTTGCCGTCCGGATGCTCCACCAGCAGCGGCGGCCCTCGACGAACTCGTCGAAGCGGATCAGCCACGGCAGCGTCTCCGGCTCCTCGGCCTTGAGCCCGGCCCGGGCGAAGCCCCCGCGGCCGCCGCGACCGCTCTGCCGGGCCTGACCGTTGCGGGTGAGACCACCCAGGGTCGAGTTGCCCTTGAGCCGGATGCCCACGCTGGGGATCGTGGTGCCGTCGACGATCAGCTCCGCCTCGACGTACTCCTTCTCCCCCTCGGCGTAGTACGTGTCCGCATCCGCTGGTGGTTCTCGTGCCGGAAGGTGATCTTGACGGTGTGCACGGTGCCGGCGTCGAACAGCTCGGCGGTGCCCGCGATGTCCTGGGTGATCTCGTCGCCAGCCCGGTCGTCGCGGCTGGTGACGTACGGCTGCACCCGCACGGTGCTCACCACGACCGTCAGCACCAGCACCAGCGCGAGGCAGCCGGCCAGCAGCTTCCAGTAGTGCCTCACCCGTACCGGAATGCGGTGCCGCAGCCCCCGGGCCGGCATCACAGATCCGTCTGGTCATAGCCGGTCAGGACGGTGACCTTCTGGCCCGCGGTGCGCTCGCTGAGCGCGGCGATCAGCGGCCCCGGCTCCTCGCCCTTCTTCAGCCGCACCGTGTACATGATCTCGGTGAGCGCCCCACCCCGGATGGACTCCATGCTGACCAGCTCGAACTCGCTGGTGAAACGGATCAGCACGTCCTGCGGGCCGGCCGTGTGGTCCTCGTCCGCCGGGACCTGGACCTTGACCACCTGGCGCTGCACGTCCAGGGCGAACCAGTTGAAGCGGTACATCACCACGATGATCAGGCTGATCGCGATGGCGGCGACGATCCTCAGGGGGTAGAAGCGGGTGCCGACGGCCATGCCCACGCCCATCACCAGGAAGATGAAGCCGACGTCGCGGGTCTCCTTGATGGCGTTCCGGGAGCGCACCACCGACAGGGCGCCGACCAGGGCGAAGGGCGCGGGCGATGTTGGAGCCCACGACCAGCATGATCAGCGCGCTCAGCATGCCGAGGATGACCAGCGTCTGCACGTAGGACTGGCTGTAGGACACGTTGCGGTGGGTGAACCGGTACACCCAGCCGATGCCGGCGCTGAGCACGGACAGCGACGGGTCAGCGCCACGGTGGGGTCGTCGCCGGGCACGTGGAAGACGGAGCGCGGGGCCCGGCCGAAGGCCTCGACGCTCTGGCAGTACTTGGACATCCGGATGACCGAGAGGTTGGCGCGGGCGGCGAGGTCGGTGAGCCAGTACGGCACCCGCTCGTTCGCCTTGATCTCCAGCACCGCCAGCCGGGCCGGGACCACCAGCCGGTTCGTGGTGTCCGCGCCCAGGTGGAAGTCGCGGTCCCGGCCGCGGATGCGGTGGTCGAGGGTGACCCGCAGGCCCACGTCGGCGTCGCGCCCGACGAAGGCCTCCCGCTGATATCCGGTGATCGCCGTCGGGCGCAGCTCCAGCCCGGCGACCAGACCCAGGACCTCCTCGAGGAACGCCCGCCGGCCCGGATCGTGCTCGACCATCTCCCGGCCGTCGCACAGCTGCCGGGCCGGCCCGTACGGCAGGGACACCCGGCGTTCTGGGTGACCCGGTTGACCCGTTGCTTGATCTCGACGTACACGGTGGTGTCGTAGTAGACGCTCCAGACGCCGTACCCGGTGGCCCCGCCGTGAGTGTCGCGGTGCAGGCGCCGGGCGAGCCGCTCGCGCAGCGCGGGCACCTCGCCGCTGGGCACCAGATACTTGATCTCCTAGCGGTTGAAGGCGTGCAGCCGGCTGGGTGCCCGCAGGGCGTGCCCGGCCTCGTCGGTGCCGCCGGGATCGAGGCGGTGGCCCGCGGGGGCGTCCGGGTCCTGGGGTGGATCGCCGGTGCTTGCCGGGCCCGGACGGCGGCGCAGCGAGAAGCGCATGGACGGTTCCGTTCTCTGGTCGTCGTTGACAGACCAGAGCAGACCAAACGATTCCGGGTGTTACCTCCGCACTACCTCAAAGGTTTACGTGAATGCGAGGTGAACGCCGGGTCAACTGGCGGGGACAGCGGGCGACGCGGCGAGCAGTGCGGCGGCCGCGGTGGCGAACATCGTCGACTTGATGCTGCCGAGGGTGCCCCGGTCCTTACCGGCGAGCGGGCGCACCGCCTCCGTGGCCGCGGCCACCAGGCCGGCTTCGTCGGCCGCCCGGTCGACCAGCCCGGTCGCGACCGCCGTGGGCGCGTCGAAGCGCCGGCCGGTGGTCATCGCGGCGATCGCGGCGGACGGGGTCACCTTGGCCTGGATCAGCGCGGCCATCCCGGGCGTGAACGGGATGGTGATGTCGACCTCCGGGAAGCAGAAGTAGCCGCGGTCGGCCCGCATGATCCGGAAGTCGTGGGCCATCGCCAGCATCGCCCCGGCGCCGAAGGCGTGCCCGTTGATCGCGGCGATGGTCGGCACCGGCAGGGTGAGCAGCCGGGCCAGCAGCCGCTGCACGTCGGACAGGTACTGCGGCGCCCGGTCCCCGTTCTCACCGAGCCAGCCGAGGTCCAGGCCGTTGGAGAAGAACTTGCCGCGGCCGGTGGTGACCAGCGCCGCCGCCTCGGAGCCCCGCACGACGACGTCGAGCAGGTCGTTGACGCCGGTGATCCAGGACGGTGAGAAGCGGTTCTCGTCGTCGCCGAGGTCGAGGACGTGGACGGGGTGGTCCTGGTGCAGGGTCGGCATGTCAGCCCTTCCGGGTCGGTGGTGCGGGCGGCGGGAGGTCGAGCACGGCACGGACGGCCGCGGCGAGGCGCCGGCGGTGGTCGGCGTCGATGAGCACGGTGCCGTCGGCGGACGGGCCGGTGAGGGCGCGGCGGAACAGGGCGGTGGGCAGGTCGACCACGCAGGTGGTGACGACCTCCACCGCGTACCGGTCGCGGCGGTCCCAGAGCAGCTCGGCCAGCCGGATCAGGATCTGCACCAGCCGGGCGTCGAGCCCGTGCAGGGCGTCGGCGTCGGCCTCCGGCAGGTCCGGGCCGAGCAGCTGCTCGCGCCGGACGGTGAAGAGCATGCGGGCCGCGGCCGGGCGCTGCTCGGCGAAGATCGCCGGCGCGGTCGCGGCGGCGACCACCGCCTCGCGCGCCCCGCCCGGCCAGGCCTCGTCGATGAGCTCGGTCTGCAGCCGCAGGAAGGCATCCGCGGCTCGCAGCCAGGCCCGGGCGAGCAGCGTGTTGAGCGAGCCGAACGCGTGGTAGATGGTGCCGTTCGGCATGTCCGCCGCGGCGGCCAGGCCCCGCACCGTGACACCGCCGGCGCCCAGCTCGGCAGCGAGGCGTTCGGCGGTGTCGAGCAGGTGGTCCAGGTCGTGGACGCGGCGGCGGGGCACCCGACAGTTATATCAGAGCAACCGCTCCAATAAGTCAGCCGTGGGTGACGTCGAGCGGTTCGGCGTCGCGCGGCACGACGATCAGCGTCACGACGGCCAGGACCGCGGCCAGGGCGGCCAGCACCGCGAGCGCGGGTCGCAGCCCGCCCGCGGCCGCGCCGATGCCCGCGATCAGCAACGGGCAGAAGAACTCGCCGATGAACAGGGCGCCGGTCCACAGCCCGGTGCCGCGGCCGCGCTGCTCGAAGCTCAGCCGGTTGATCGCCCAGGTGAGCAGCGTGGGCAGCAGCAGGCCGGTGCCGGCCCCGGTCAGCACCGCACCGAGGGTGATCAGCGGGACCGAACCGGTGGCCGCGACGACCAGCAGCCCGGCGGCGGAGACCGCGAATGCGACCGGCAGCAGCCGCCGCGGGCTCTGCCCGGACAGCCGGGCGAAGGCCAGCGATCCGGCCGCGGTCGCGACGGACATCAGCGCGCTGAGCGCCCCGATGGTGGCGGTGGACGCGACGCCGGCATCGTCGAGCACGAAGGACAGCTGCACGATCAGGGCGTAGAAGATGATCCCGCCGACCAGGGTGACCAGGCACGGCACCAGCAGGTCGCGCCACGGCACGCTGGGCAGCCGCCGGCCCCGGGTGGCCGCGCCCGCCGATGCGCGCTCGGGCTGCCACAGCATCCGGGCCATCGGGTACGCGAGCAGCACGGCGACCAGGTACAGCCAGAACGGGGTACGCCAGCCCGCCGCACCGAGCGCACCGCCCACGCCCAGGAACACGGCAGCGGACACCGACGCCATCAGAGTCTGCAGGCCGAGGTACCGGCTGCGGCGCGCGCCTGACCAGTAGTCGGCGATCAGGGTGGTGCAGCAGGTCATGATCGCCGCTTCGCACAGTCCGACGAGGACCCGGCTGCCGATGATGGCGCCGAGCGACTCCAGGTACAGCGGGGCCGTCCCGAAGACCGAGTAGAGGACCATCGCGACGATGAGCAGCCGCTTGCGGTCGACGGCGTCGACCACGAAACCGGCGAACGGCGCGGCGAGACCGATGAACAGCGCCGGTACGGTCAGCACGACCGGCACCAGCACCTCGGAGCCCGCGACTCCGGCGAAGTGGTCGGTCATCTGCGGCAGCACGGGCGCGATGAGCACGGCGCCCAGCACCGACAGGCAGCTGCCCGCGAGCAGCAGGGCGAGCTGTGCCGGGCCGGCCCGGCGGGGGCCGGTCTGCGGGGTGCCCGCCCCCGTCGGCGCGGGCAGGATGGTCTCGGACATGCGGGTGCCTCTCCCTGCGACGACGACAGCGGATGTGCCGCGGGTCACATCCAGTGCGCTGACTATGGGTGGGCAGCCGTCACCGGGGGAAGAGCGAACCGTGGATAGCGGCCATCAGCCCCGTGGATGGTCCGGGGCACCGGCCGCGAGCAGCCGGCCCGCCTCGGCGAGCACCTCGCGCAGCCAGGCGTGGGCCGGGTCGGCGCGGTACATCGGGTGCCACCAGAACGCCTCGGCCAGCGGCACCACCTCGAACGGGCAGGGCAGGATGCGGACGGCAGCGAGCCCGGCGATGCGCCGGGCCAGGTGCTCCTGCAGCAGCGCGACCCGGTCGGTGCCGGCGACCAGGAACGGCATCGGCAGGAAGCCGTCGACGACGACCGCCACCCGCGGCTCGACGCCGATCATGCGCAGCTGCTGGGCCGCCGGCGCGAACGCGGTCGGCAGGTTGTAGAGCACCACCCAGGGCAGCTCGCCGAGCTGGGCCAGGGTCAGCCCGGTCCCGACGGCGTCGTTGTCCCGGGACACGATGCAGACCCAGCGGTCCTCGTACAGGTCGGTGAACGGGGTGTCGGCCAGGAAGCCGTGCGGCAGGACGATGCCGTCCACCGCGCGCAGCGTGTCGACCGCGTGGTCCACCGCGTACGGCGAGGTCTGCTGCAACCGCAGGCGGACGCCCGGCGCCCGCTCGGCCAGCAGCCGGGTCACGATCGGTCCCAGCACCGCCGCGGCGTAGTCGGACGCGACGATGGTGAACTCGCGCTCGACGGCGGAGGGGTCGAACTCGGCGCTGACGTCGAAGACCCGCCGGATGCCCGCCAGCGCCGGGGCGGTACGGGAGACGAGCTGGGTGGCCAGCGGGGTGAGCTCGTACCGGTTGCCGACCCGGTGCAGCAGGTCGTCATCGAAGTGCCGGCGCAGGCGGGCCAGGGCGGCACTGACCGCGGGCTGGCTCGAGCCCAGATGCTCGGCCGCCCGGGTCACGTTCCGCTCGCGCAGCAGCACGTCCAGCGTGACCAGCAGATTCAGGTCCAGATTGACCAGCACACGGTCGACGGCCATCGGGTCACCATAAACGCGGTGGATGGCGGGCATCAACGAATCGGTCTTCCTGATATCCCGGCCGCCCGCAACAGTGGTGTGAGTCACAAGCCGCGAAACCCGGGAGAAACCGCCATGGCCGCAGTCCGCAACGTGCTCGTCGTAGGCGGCGGTGCCGCCGGTACGGCGATCGCCATCCTGCTCGCCGAGGGCGGAGTCTCGGTCGACCTCATCGACGCCAAGCCGGCCGCCGACACCGCGGGCTCCGGCATCACGTTGCAGGGCAACGCCTTGCGGGTGCTGCGCCGGCTCGGTGTCTGGGCGGACGTGTCAGCCCACGGCTACTCGTTCGGCACCCTCGGGCTGCGCGCCCCGGACCCGCACGGCTCGCTCATCGCCGAGCTGGACGACATCCGTACCGGTGGCCCCGACCTGCCCGCCACCACCGGCATGTACCGGCCGGAGCTGGCCCGGATCCTGCTCGACCGGGCCGCGGCGATGGGCGCCAAGATCCGGTTCGGGACCACCTGCACCACGTTCACCCAGGACGCGGACGGCGTCGACGTGGCCTTCGCCGACGGCGGCACCGCCCGCTACGACCTGGTCGTGGGCGCCGACGGGATCCGCTCGCAGACGCGGCGGATGCTGGGCATCGACCTGACGACCACCCCCACCGGCATGGGCATCTGGCGGGCGTTCACCCCGCGCCCGGCGAGCGTGACGCGTACCGACCTCTACTACGGCGGTCCCTGCTACATCGCCGGCTACTGCCCGACCGGTCCGACCTCGCTGTACGCGTACCTGGTCGAGGACGCCCGCGATCGCAGTGAGCTCAGCCCGCCGGAGTCGCTGGCGGTGATGCGGGAGCTGTCGCAGGCCTACCACGGGCCGTGGGACGAGATCCGGGAGCAGCTCACCGACCCCGCCACGGTCAACTACACGTGGTTCTCCAGCCACGTGCTGAGCGCGCCGTGGCACCGCGGCCGCGTGGTGCTCATCGGCGACGCCGCCCACGCCTGCCCGCCGACCCTGGCCCAGGGTGCCGCCCAGGCCCTCGAGGACGCCGAGGTCCTCGCCGAGCTGCTGCTGGCCGCCGACGCGCCGACCGACGCGATGTGGCAGGCCTTCACCGACCGGCGGGTCCTGCGCGCCACCGCTGTCGTCGACGCCTCGCTGCAACTGTGCCGATGGCTGCTCGACCGGGAGCGCGGCGACGTCCCCGGCCTGATGGCCCGCGTCTCCCACCTCGTCAGCGCGCCGGCGTGAACCCGAAGGAGCCCGCCATGGACGAACGACTCATCACCCACCTGCGGCACGTCGACCTGGCCGTGCCCGACTACGACCGCCAGCTCGACTTCTACACCGGCACCTGGGGCCTGAGCCCGCAGACCACCGACGACGGCATCGCGTTCCTGGCCGCCGAGGGCTCCCCCGAGCAGTACTCGGTGCGGCTGCGCCGGGCGGCCGAGAAGCGCCTGGACCTGATCGCCTTCGGCGCCGCCTCGAACGCCGACGTCGACGCCCTCGCCGAACGGCTCGGCCGCGCCGGGGTCACACTCGTGCTGGAGCCGGACAAGCTGCGCACGCCCGGCGGCGGCTACGGCTTCCGCTTCTTCGACGTGGACGGCCGTACGGTCGAGGTCTCCTGCGACGTCGAGGTCCGCCGGCACCGCCGGGTCGAGGCCGGCGAGTCCATCCCGGTCAAGCTCTCGCACGTGGTGATCAACTCGCCCAACCCGGAGGCGACCGTCGCGTTCTACCAGCGGCATCTGGGCTTCGCGCTCTCCGACACCCTGCACTCACCGCACATGGGCGAGGTCATGTGGTTCCTGCGCACCAACCGCTACCACCACAGCCTGGCCGTGGCGCGCGGCCCGCACACGTCGCTGCACCACGCGTCGTTCGAGCTGCGCGGCATCGACGAGTACATGCGCGGCACCGGCCGGCTGCTGCGCGCGGGGGTGGAGAAGGTCTGGGGGCCCGGCCGGCACATGGCGGGCAACAACACCTTCAGCTACTTCCTCGACCCGCACGGCAACACCGTCGAGTACACCACCGAGCTGGAACAACTCGACGAGGACACCTGGCACCCGCACCTGTACGACTTCTCCGACCCGATGGTCACCGACCAGTGGGGCACGGCCAACCCGATGAGCGAGTTCGTCGCCCGGCAGTCGTTCAACGACCCCGACCGCGGCGTCTTCGTCGCTCCCCCGGTCTGATGCGGATCGCGACCTTCCGGTACGCCGGTGAGCAGCGCACCGGCGTCGTGGCCGGCGACCGGGTCCACCCGTTCGCCCCCGCGCGGTCCATGCGGGACATCGTCGGACAGGGGCTGGACGCGGCTCTCGCCCTCGGCCACGAAGCGGTCGGTGCCTCGGCGGGCATCCCGCTCGACCAGGTACGGCTGCTGGCGCCCCTGACCCCGGCGAGTCTGCGCGACTTCGTCGCCTTCGAGGAGCACGTCGAGGGCGTACGGCGCAGCGTGGACGGCACCGGCGGCGTCCCCGAGGCCTGGTACGACGCCCCGACCTTCTACTTCACCAACCCGCACACGATCATCGGCCCCGACGACGACGTACCGTTCCCGGCCGCCTCGACGGCCCGCGACTTCGAGCTGGAAGTGGCGGTCGTGCTGGGCAGCGGCGGCACGGACCTGACCGTCGAGCAGGCGGCGGACACCGTCTTCGGCTACACCATCTTCAACGACTGGTCGGCCCGCGACCTGCAGAGCCGCGAGATGCGGGTCAACCTGGGACCGGCCAAGGGCAAGGACTTCGCCGGCACCCTGGGCCCGTGGATCGTCACCGCGGACGAGCTGGAACCGTACCGGGACAGCGGGGGCTTCCTCGAACTGTGGTGCACCGCGACGGTCAACGATGTCCAGGTGGGCCGCGACCTGCTGGCCAACATGGGCTGGACGTTCGAGACGATGATCGCCTACGCCTCCCGCGACAGCCGGGTGGTCGCCGGCGACGTGCTCGGCTCCGGCACCGTGGGCAACGGCGGCTGCCTGGCCGAGCTGTGGGGCCGCCACGGGGAGCGGACACCGCCGCCGCTGCGTGACGGTGACGTGGTCACGCTGACCGTGGAGGGCATCGGCAGCCTGGTCAACCGGGTCGCCACCGGGCGGAAGGCCGCCGCGCTGCCCGCCGTACGCCGCCGCGACCCGGCCCGCGCGCGCCTGTCCGAGGCCGGCCGGTGACCGTCGTGGTCACCGGCGCCGCCTCCGGCATCGGGGCCGCCGTGACCGCGTCGTTGCGTGACGGCGGCGCCGAGGTGGTCGCGCTGGACCAGCAGGCGGGGGACGGCGTACGGGCCTTCGACGTCCGCGACGAGCAGGCCTGGGCCGCCCTGGCCACCGGGCTGCGCGCCGCCGGGCACCCCGTACGCGGGCTGGTGAACTGCGCCGGCACCACCTGGCGGGCCCGGCTCGGCGACGTGAGCGTGGCCGCGTTCGAGCGGGTGCAGGCGGTCAACGTCCTCGGACCCCTGCTCGCCATCCAGAGCCTGACCCCACTGATGCCGGCGGGCGCGTCGATCGTCAACGTCGGCTCGCTGGCCGCCGTGCAGGGCCACTATCCGGTCGCGTACACGGCCAGCAAATGGTCGTTGCGCGGCGTGACGCACGCAGCGTGCCTGGAGCTCGGGCCGCGCGGGATCCGGGTGAACATCGTGCACCCCGGCTTCATCGAGACGCCCATGACGGCGTCGGCCGCCCCGGCGTTCCGGGACGCGGCGGTGGCCGGCACACCACTCGGGCGCCCCGGGCTGGCCGCCGAGGTGGCCGCCGTCATCACCTTCCTGCTCAGCGACGCGGCGTCGTACGTGACCGGCGCGGAGATCCCCGTCGACGGGGGCGCCGGCTCGCACGGCGGCGCCAAACCCGTCTCCGACGCGTTGCGTCCCGCCTACCTGTCCCCCGACTCCTGAAGGATCCGCGATGTTCGAATACTTCCCGGGCAACTACGTCTGGAACCTCGGCGTGGTCGCCACGCTGAACAGCGGCGGGCTCATCGACGAGGTGGACCGCGCCTGCCGGCCGATCCGGGACGCCGCCACCAGGGGCTCGGACGTGGGCACCGAGGACTTCATGGCGGCCTGGACCGCTGTGGTCGACGACCTGCAGGCGCAGGCGATCGACGACGAGAAGGCCGGGCACAAGCGCGCGGCCGGGCAGAAGTACCACCGGGCGACGAACTACCTCGTGCAGGCCGAGCGGATGCAGAGCGCGCGCTCACCGCAGCGGCGGGCGGTCTATCAGCGCTGTCTCGACCTCATGCAGAAGACCTTCGACCTGCTGGATCCGGCGACCACGCGGGTCGCCGTACCGTTCGAGGGCACCCACCTGCCCGCGTACTTCACCTCGGCGGGCCCCGGCGCCCCCTGCGTGATCATGTGGAACGGCCTGGACTCCACCAAGGAGCACATGTACGTTTCCGGCTTTCCCCGGGAGCTGGCCGCCCGCGGCATCTCCACGCTGATGGTCGACTGCCCGGGCAGCGGCGAGGCCCTGCGCTTCGGTGGCCTGACCGCCCGGGTCGAGAGCGAGGACTGGGCCGCCGCCTGCGTCGACCACCTCCTGGCCGGCGGCGAGGTGGACCCGGCCCGGATCGGGCTGGTCGGCTGGTCGCTGGGCGGCTACTTCGCCCCGCGGGCCGCCGCCTTCGAGAAGCGCCTGGCGCTCTGCGTGGCCTGGGGAGCCAACCACAACTGGGGCGCGGTGCAGAAGCGCCGGCTGGACCGCGAGGGTGAGAACCCGGTCCCGCACTACTGGGACCACGTGCTCTGGGTGTGGGGCGAGACCGACGTGCGGACGTTCATCAAGAAGGCTGAGGCCGTACACCTCGACGGGGTGGTCGAGCAGATCACCGTGCCGTTCCTGATCGCCCACGGGGAGAACGACCGGCAGATCCCCCTCGCCTACGCCCACCGGTCGTACGAGCAGGCGATCAACAGTCCCCGCCGCGAGTTGCGCATTTTCACGCCCGCCGAGGGCGGGGCTGAGCACATCGGCCTGGACCACCTGCCGCACGTCAGCGTGTTCATCGCCGACTGGATCGCGGGTGAGTTCGCATGATCGACCGGACCGATCCGGAAGGGGCCATCGCCGCGGCGGCCAAACGCTGCTCGAACTGGGGCCGGTGGGGGGCCGACGATGTCCGCGGCACCATGAACTTCCTGACCGACGCCAAGCGGGCCGCGGCGGCGGCGCTGATCCGGCGCGGCCGCTCGTTCTCGCTGTCCCAGCGCTTCGAGATGGACGGCCCGCAGAAGGGCTGGCGACGGCGGACCAACCCGGTGCACACCATGCTGGACACCGGCACCGACGCGGCCGCCGGCATCCAGGGCTTCCCGCACGGGCTGGGCGGCGCCGACGACGTCATCGCCATGCCGCTGCAGTGCTCGACGCAGTGGGACGGCCTCGGGCACATCTTCGACCACGGGGTGGCCTGGAACGGACGGCCCGCGGGCGAGGTGGTGACCAGCCTGGGCGACGCCGTCACCGGCATCGAGACGGTCGCCGACGTCATCGCCGGGCGCGCGGTGCTGCTGGACGTGGGCCGCGCGATCGGCACCGACGGCGAACTGCCCGACGGCTTCGCCATCACGCGGGAACACCTGGCCACGACCATCGACCGGCAGGGCCCGTCGGCGACGGTCGGCCGCGGGGACATCGTGCTGGTGCGTACCGGCCGGCTGGCCCGGGCCCGCCGCGAGGGCTGGGGCGACTACGCCGGCGGCCCGTCACCGGGCCTGTCGTTCACGACGGCGGACTGGCTGCACGGCACGGAGATCGCGGCGGTCGCGACCGACACGTGGGGTTTCGAGGTACGCCCGAACGAGTTCGACGACGCGTTCCAGCCCCTGCACCAGGTCGCGATCCCGCACATCGGCCTGTTCCTGGGCGAGATGTGGGACCTGGACGAACTGGCGGCGGACTGCGCCACGGACGGCGTCTACGACTGCTGGCTGACCGCCGCACCCCTGCCGGTGACCGGCGCGGTGGGCGCCCCGGTCAACCCGATAGCGGTGAAGTAGGCCTGAGCGGATCACAGTCAGCAAGCCGTTGGATTTCATCGCCCGCCCGCCGTCGCTAGAGCCAGTCCCGGAACTCTCGGGCGAAGTTCTTCAGCCCTCCGACGACACCGTGCTCGGCCCAGTAGTCGCCGGCCTCACTCGAGACCTGCATGACCTTCCCGTACTCCCCAGCCTTGGAAGCCTCGTGGAAGCTCTCCATCGCTGACGTGTCACCGGTCACCAGCCCTTCGCCGAGCGCGGTGACCGCGCCCGACCCGCCTCGGTACATTCTGGTCAGCTTGTAGTTCGCGGGCAGCGCGAAGTCGATGATCGCCGTGGCCGGGTTGGCGACGACGAGTGCGCTGGAAGCCCCGCTCATCGTCGCGTCAGCGATCTTTCCGGTCGTGGTCCGGTTCTTCGACGTCAGGTACGCGTTGACGCCGTCGAACACGGCCGCCGCCCCGACCAGGATGCGACCCACCCACGGGGATGTCAGCTTCCGCAGGACAGTGAGCAGCTTGGCGCCCGAGGCCGAGTTCTCCAGCACGCGCAGCAGCTGGTTGACCTTCGGCGCCAGATACCTGCCGACGAACTTCCAGATGCGCCCGGCCGCCTTCTCCTTGGCCACCGCCTCGTGTCCCAGCAGCTGACGGATGCGGGCGAGCAGTCCCTTGGCGACCGCTTGTTCGGCCTTCATCGCCGCCTGCGCTCGACGAAGGGCGACCTTCTGCTGATCGACGAACTGCTGCAGCTTCGCGATTTCGGCCTCGACGACGGCCAGTTGCCGAGCGGCCTTGGGCCCGCCGCCGCCGGAGCTGATCCGGTTGGCCAAACCCCTGCTCACCTTGCGGAGCGACTTGAGCTGCCCAGCTGCGGCGGCGATGGCCTTCTGGGCGTCGTTGTACGCCTGCTTGGCGGCCAGGAACGCCACGATGCGGCCGGTCCGTAGCTGGGAGTACGCGGTCTTCATGATCTTGCTGGCGATCGTCCACGCCGATGAGGCCGGCTTGGTGTCCGGCGAGTTCGGCGCGGCTTCCGGCGTCGGGGCCGAGGGCGGCAGCAGCGCCGCCTTGGCGACACTCAACTCTGCCCACTGGGCGCGTCCCGCCGCCACCAGGGCGTCGAGCTGTGCCGTACCGGATGCGTAGCTGTCGAGTACGGCGTTGCTCTCGAACTCCACGAGCGCAACGATCGCCCCACCGGAGTTACGCCAGATCACCACCGCTGTGTCGTTTCTCGCCCTGGCGCGTACTGTCTGCGCGACGTACGAGTCGGTGACCGCTGAGCCATCGCGTTGCACCAGGAGCGTTGCGGCCGAGTTGCCCGCCAGACGCTGGACGGCCATGATCTGCGCGCGGCTGACGGAGCCCGGCAGAGGCCCGCGCGTCAAGTGCGCCGGCCTGGTGGGCGCAGTCCGGCGTACCTCCGGCGGCGGCCGCAGGCCCGGCGTGGTGTTCGAGGGCAAGGTCGTTGCTCGTCTCATCCGGCCCGGACGCCTTCCTTCGCAACGCGGATCACGAAGCGACCCTAGGGCGCGGACCCCGTACCGGCGGCCGACAGCCGGGCACCGACAAGGGCAGTCTCCCTGGCTTCAAAGGGCATCGGTCCCGCCGGCCACCGGACGTCCGGTGCGAGTGCCGAGGCACCGGCCAGCACGGAAGGGTCAGCCGAACCAGGTCAGGGCCTGGCCGTGGGACCGGGTCCAGGCCAGGGGCTTGCCGTCGAGGGAGAGCACGTTGTAGAGCGCGTCGTCCGGCGGGGCCGGCATCCCGTCGTGGGCCAGGACGTCCGCGGCCTCGTTGGCCACCCAGTGTCCGGGCAGGGCGGTCACCACCTCGGCGAACGCCCTCCGGCGCGGCTCCGGCACCTGGTAGAGCACTGAGGTGTGCAGCACCACGAGCGTCGCACCGGCCGGGGCCCGGGCGGCCAGGGCCGAAAGGTCGTCGACCAGGTCGCCGCGGATCAGCAGCGGCGGGTCGGCGGCGGCGACAGCGGCGGCTTCCTGCAACCGGGTACGGCGGTGGTGGTGCTCGGGCCAGATCAGGGCGTCGAGCCAGGCGATGTCCGCCGGGTCGGTGACGTCCAGCGGGTTCAGGTCGAGGCCCGCACGCCACACCACCCGCGGGAGCGTGTCCGGTGGGACGAGTCCGGTCGCGCTGCATTCGAGGAGCGGCGTTCCAGTACCGAGAGTGTGGTCGCCGTAGCGGTAGGCGTACCGGTCGGGATAGAGGCAAAGCCCGGCCGAAGCACCGACCTCGATCAACGCCAGCGGCTGCGGCAGCGCCGCCAGGACCGGCAGCAGGACGGCGCACCGGCCGGGCTCGTTGGTCTGGGTGGCCCGGGTACGCATCCGCGGCTCGATCGCCGGCCAGTTCGCCCGCGCCCAGGCCCGGAACTCGTCCGGCTCCCGCACCGGCCCGCCGAGCGAGCGCACCACCGCGAACAGCAGATTCGGCTGCTGTTTCTCGGGCGGCAGCGTGCCGATGAGCCCCAGCAGCCCGGCATCGGCGGCGACCGCGTGCGACAGGCGTTCGTACGTGGGCGAGATCCCGTGAGCCTCACGAGCGGCGAACTCGGCGTACCGGTCGGCGATGGTCATGCTGTCCTGTCTACCGCTGCTGCACGTCGGTCAGAACGGGCTTGATGTCGAGGACCGGCGTCCCGTCGAGCGCTTCGAGGGCGGCGACCGTGACCACCCCGGCCGTGACACCGGCCACGGTGACCTCGTGCAGGCCGATCGGATTCGGCCGGTCCTGCGACCGGGTGCTGAACACGCCCGTCTGCGCGCGCCCGGGATCGTCGCGGGGCCGCACCCGCAGCGTCGCCCGGTCCGCCCGGTCCAACCAGGTCAGCACGACGATCCGGTCGCCGGCGCGCAGGTCCGCGGCGGCCGGGGCTGCCTCAGCAGTCAGCTCGATCCGCGCCGGCGGCGCGCCCTCGTCGGGCTGGCGCGGCGCCTCGCGCGGGTCGGTGAGCGGGGACCGCACCAGCCCGATCGGCACCACGACGATGTCCGGCATCCCTACCTCCCGTTCGGCGGCGAACCCCGAGCCTACGACCGGGCGAGCTCCTTGCGGACCTGC
Organism: Actinoplanes sp. NPDC051405; assembly: GCF_055586185.1. Lineage (NCBI taxonomy): Bacteria > Bacillati > Actinomycetota > Actinomycetes > Micromonosporales > Micromonosporaceae > Actinoplanes > Actinoplanes sp. NPDC051405. The sequence goes on along the minus strand of NZ_JBVJIR010000014.1, from coordinate 19,349 downwards.
GGCAGGACCTCCGTGCCGATCGCCGCCGGTGAACTACACGGCAGTAGTTCGCGGGCGGTCGTGTGGCCCTGATCAGCAACGGGTAGCCCGAACGGGTGACCATGCCCGAGGTGATCCCGCCGATGCTGGCCGAGGCCGGCCCGCTGCCGGCCGGCGACGCCTGGTCGTACGAGTTCAAGTACGACGGCGTCCGCGCGATCGCCTACGTCAGCGACGGCGGGGTCCGGGTGCTGTCCCGCAACAGCAACGACGTCACGGCCACCTACCCGGAGCTGGGCGCGCTCGCCGACCTGCTCGACGGCCGGTCGGCGATCCTGGACGGTGAGATCGTCGCGCTGGACGCCGGCGACCGGCCGTCCTTCGCCAAGCTCGCCAACCGCATGCACGTCGCCGCGCCCGGACCGACGCTGCTGGCGGCGGTGCCGGTCGTGTACTACGTGTTCGACGTGTTGTGGCTGGATTGCGAGTCGCTGCTGGACGAGCCGTACGACCGGCGCCGCGAGGTGCTCGCCGAGCTGACCCTCGAGTCCCCGGCGGTGCGCACGCCGCCGTACTTCGCCGGGGTCGACGGTACGGCGATCCTGCGCGCGGCCGAGCTGGGCGGCCTGGAGGGCGTCGTGGCCAAGCGGCGCACCAGTCCCTACCGGCCCGGCCGCCGCTCAGCCGAGTCGTGGACCAAGGTGCCGCTCATCCGTACCCAGGAGGTGTTGATCCTCGGCTGGAAGCCGGGAGCGGGCCGCCGGGCCGGCATGATCGGCTCGCTGCTGCTCGGGGTCCTGGACTCCTCGGGTGTCCCGCGGTTCGCGGGGCACGTCGGCACCGGCTTCACCGAGGTCATGCTCCGTCAGCTCCAGGAACAGCTCGCGCCGCTCGCCCGCGCCACGCCGCCGGTCTCCGACGTCCCCCGCGAACACGCCCGGCACGCCCACTGGGTCGAGCCGGTGCTGGTGGGTGAGGTCGCCTTCCGTAACTGGACGCCCGACATGCGCATGCGCCACCCCTCGTGGCGGGGGCTGCGGCCCGACCGTACGCCGGCCGAGGCCCGCCGGCAGCCGGCACCGACCGTCCCCGCCCCGGCCGAGGTCGAAGGGGCGCTGGCCACGCCGGACGGCAGGTGGCGGGTCGAGGTGATCCGGCGCGACGGGCAGCGCTCGTACCGCCTGCTGCACGCCGACAACGTGCTCGACGGCCTGGACCTGGCCGCGGTGGAACAACTCCTCGGCCGCGCCGGCGTCGATCTCGGCGACCTCGGCGAGGCCCGCCGGACCGGCGCGGCGTGACCGCTGCCCCGCTACTCGAGGATGAAGGTGGCGTCCGCGCGGTCGGTCGCCGTAGCGACGGGCTGCACGAAGATCAGGTTCTCGTAGTGGCGCAGGTACCGGCCGGGGAAGTTGACCGATTCGAATGACACCGTCCCGCTGCCGGTCAGGCCCGGTCGGCGGGTGAAGCTGGCGTCGGCGTGGAAGGCCGCCGTGCCGTCGTCGCGCCGTACCCAGCCCTCGTAGTTGCTGTGCCGCAGGTAGTAGCCCGGGAAGTTGGTGGATTCCAGCGACACCGTGGATCCGCCGGCCAGACCGGGGACCAGGCGGAACTGGGAGTCGGCGAGCGGCTTGACGCCGGCCTCGATGCGCGCCCGGTACTCCCAGTGGCGCACGAAGCGGTCCGGGAAGTTGGCCGACTTCAGGCGGACCGGGGTGGCGCCGTCGGGCACCGGGATGCCGAGGTCCGGGGTGCCGTCGGCGTTCCAGTAGAGCTTCTGCACCCGGGTACGGCGGTTCGGGTCCTTGAGCGGGTCACCGTTGATCGTCGAGTAGTTGCGGTCGTGGTAGACCAGGATGTCGCTCTGGCCGTCCTCCGAGGTGGTGAAGGAGTTGTGGCCGGGGCCGTACTGGCCGGTGCCGGCGTTGCTGACGAAGACCGGGTCGGGGGTCTTGGTCCAGGAGGACGCGCTGAGCAGGTTGCTGGTGGCCGAGGCGGTCAGCAGCCCCAGGCAGTAGTTGGCGTCGGTCGCGCTGGCCGAGTACGTCAGGAACACCCGGCCGTTGCGCTGGATCACCGCGGGTCCCTCGTTCACCTCGACCCCGCCCCGGCGTTCCCAGGCCAGCGTCGGCACCGCGATCCTCATCGGGGTGCCGGTGATGGTCCACGGGTTGCTCATCCGGGCGATGTAGAGGTTGGAGTTGGTGTCGATGCCGGGCTCCGCCTGCGCCCAGACCAGATACCGCACGCCGTTGGTGACGAAGGTCGAGGCGTCCAGCGCGAAGGTCTCCCAGGACGTACGGATCTGACCCTTCTCGGCCCAGGAGGCAGTGAGGGGGTTGGCGCCGGTGCCCTCCAGCACGTACATCCGGATGGCCCAGACGTCGTTGCTCGCGCCGGCGGCGAAGTAGACGTACCACTTGCCGTCGATGAAGTGGATCTCCGGGGCCCAGATGTGCGCGCCCATGATGCCGCTGGTGTGCCGGCGCCAGATCACCGTCTCCGGCGCGGTGGACAGGCCCTGGATGGTGGTGGCCCGGCGCAGCACGATGCGGTCGTACTCGGGCACCGTCGCGGTGAAGTAGTAGTAGCCGTCGGTGTGCTTGACGATGTGGGCGTCGGCCCGCTGGTTGACCAGCGGATTGGTGTACTGCACCGCGGGTGAGGCGGCCGCGGGCATGGCGCCCGCGAACGTCGCCGCGATCAGACTGAGGATCGCAGCGGCGGCGATCAGGGCTGGGCGCCACCGGCCGGGCCGGGCGGCGGGAATCGCGGGGACGGTCATGCGGGGGCGCCCTTCGTCGAAATGTTTCACCCGAGTTACGCATGAGTGTTAACGGTCACAACGATCGGGTCAAGAGCCGACCGCGGCGACGAAGGCCTCCGCGGTCGTCGACACCGGACGGTCGCTCACCTGACCGTCCCCCACCTCGATGACCCGCCACACCCCGTCCGCGCGCAAGGCGAGGTCCACCGTCACGAACGGCAGCCCCAGCCCCGCGACCACCGGGGTGACCGCGGCCAGGTCGAGCCCGGCCGGCGGCAGCTCGTCCGGGCTGTCCGGATGGGCGCTGACCAGCCGGCACTCCCCTCGCACCCACCAGGTACGGACCTCAGCCCCGGTGAACTCCTCGAACCGGCGCAGCACGAACCCGCCGGTGAACTCGTCACCGCGCAACTCCCGCAACCGGCTCGCCACCCGCCAGGCCGCCGCGGCGTCACCGAGCTCCGGGACGTAGACCGCCTCGTCCCAGTAGTGCTTCATCGACTTGGTCCAGTCCCGCAGCACCGCCGGCCCCGCGCCGAGCCCCGCCCGGGCCGCGTCGAAGGCGGCGCGGTCGGCACCGGTCGTCCACGTCGTGTCCGGTGTGAACCCGGCCAGCTGTCCGGCCCAGCCCGGCAGCTCGTGGGCGCGGCGGTACTGCTCGGGACCGGTCCGCAGTGTCACACCACGTCCGGACAGGGCTTCGGCCATCGCCGCGTACCGGTCGGCCCCCAGCATCCAGCCCCGGTAGACGGCACCGTCACCGGCCGGCACCCGGGCCACCGCGGCGTCCGCCGCGCCCGCGGCCAGCCCGTCGTGATCGACCAGCGCGACCGTCCATCCGGCCTCACGGGCGGCCGCGGCCTCCGGCGCGAAGTGCTCGTCGGGCCGGCGCGGGCGCAGCACATCAGCGGGAATCAGCATCATCACCGCACCATGGTGACCGGTGCCGTCCGTACTAGCGCGGAGGGTCGGCCCAGCGGCGTTCGATGGTCACCGTCGTGCCGGTCGCCGTCGAGGTGACCCGCACGTCGCCGTACGCGTTCATCAGCAGCGCCCCGCGGCCGCGGTCACGGGCCGGTGGCCGTTCCCGCCAGCCGCCGAAGTCCCGCACCACCACCCGGACCAGCCCGTCCGCGACCTGCAGCCGCACCTCGACCTCGGGGCGGCTGGGCCGCTGGGCGTGCTCGACGGCGTTGTTGACCGCCTCGGTCGCCGCCACCTGCAGGTCGTCGAGCAGGTCCGGATCGATCCGGTCGCCGGACAGCGCCGCGCGCAGATCGCGCCGCATCGCCGCGGCGGCCGTCGGCGCCAGCGGATAGACCCAGGTGGCGTCGACCTCCGGCAGTTCGGCGACGGCGGCCGACACCACCGGTCCCCGCCGGCGCACGGCGACGACCGCGACGTCGTCCCGCAACGGCTCGGCGACACCGGCCAGGACCGCTTCGACGACCGTGGCCGCCGGGGCGCCGTTCGCGTACGAGACCCCGGCGCGTTGCAGCAGCCGCTCCGGGCCTTCCGTGGCGACCAGCCCGTCGGTGAACAGCACCAGCTGCGCACCGGGCGGCAGCAGGTCCTCGTTCTGCTCGTAGGTCGCCGCGGCGGCGCTGAGCGGCGGCCCGACCGTTCCGGCCAGCAGCCGGGTTCCCTCGCCCGGGGCGCTGCGCACCGGCGCGGGATGACCCGCGCTGCACCACGAGAGCTCGCCGGTGGCCGGCTTCAGCCGGGCCACGAGCAGACTGGCCGAGAACGGCGCACCCAGGCGGGACAGCAGCGTCGCGACGCGGGTCAGGACGGGCGCGGGGGCCGGGTCCTCGACCGCGTACGCCCGGACCGCGTTGCGGACCTGCCCGCTGGTCACCGCCGCGCCCAGCCCGTGCCCGGCCACGTCACCGATGCTGAGCACCAGGTCGCCGCCGGGCAGCGCGACGACGTCGTACCAGTCGCCGCCGGCCTCGCCGGTGGCCGGGCGGTACTGGGCCTGCAGGTCCCAGCCCTCCGGTGCGGGCAGGCTCTCGGGCAGCAGGCTCTGTTGCAGGGTGAGGGTGAGCTGCCGTTCGTGCTCGAGCTGCCAGGTGCTCTGCGCCAGCGAGGCCAGCATGGTGGCCATCGAGTCGAGCAGGGCCCGGGCGTCGTCCGCCGGCGGGCCGGCCGCGCCGACCCGTACGGCGATGCTGCCGAGCCGGCTCCCGTCGGCTCCTCGCAGGACCGCGGTCAGGGTGCGGGTGTCGCCGATGGCCTCCCCGGTGCCCGTCGGCGGCGCGGTGAAGCGCAACGGGGCGTGGTGCTCGTCGCCGTCCAGCTCGGTCACCGCCCGTACGCCGCCCAGCAACGCCCGGGCCTGCTCGGTGGCGGCCTGGAACGCCTCCTCCAGCGCCCGGCCGGAGGCGATCACCGCGGCGGTGTCGGCGAGGACCCGCAGCTGCCGGGTGTGGGTGCCGCGCAGCCGGGCGAGCCGCAGCGTGGTGCGGACCCGGGCGACCAGCTCCGCGGCGGTGAACGGCTTCACCACATAGTCGTCCGCGCCCACCTGGAGGCCCTCGACGCCGGCCTCCTGACCGGCGCGGGCGGACAGCATCACGACCGGCAACGCCTCGGTGGCCGGCTCCCGGCGCAGCGCCCGGACCAGGCCGAAGCCGTCCAGCCGCGGCATCATCACGTCGGTCAGCAGCAGGTCGGGCGGGTTGCGGGCGATCGTCTCCAGCGCGGCCTGCCCGTCCGCGACCGTGTCGACCTGCCAGCCCTGCGCGCCGAGCAGCCGTACGAGATAGGCCCGCATGTCGCTGTTGTCGTCGGCCACCAGGATCCGGGCCGCGGGCTGCTCCTCCGCCGGGCCGACGGGCACGGCGGGCGGCGCCTCGGCGCCGGCGTCGTCGTCGTCGAGCCAGCCGGTCACCTCGCGGACCGCCGCCTCGGCGGTGGAAAACGCCGGCGTGGCCGCGGGCTCCGCGACCGGCTCGACCGCCGTCCACGGCAGGGACACGGTGAAGGTGGTGCCCTCCCCCGGCGTGCTCTCGGCCTGCACGTCGCCGCCCTGCAGCCGGCTCAGCTCGCGGACCATCGCCAGGCCGATGCCGGTGCCCTCGTGGCTGCGCGAGCGCACACCCTGGACCCGGTGGAACCGGTCGAACAGCCGCGGCAGCTGCGCCGCGTCGATGCCGATGCCGGTGTCCGTGACCCGCAGCCGGATCCGCTCGTCGTCCGCCGCCAGCGTCACCCGGATCTCGCCGACGAAGGTGAACTTGAGGGCGTTGGAGATCAGGTTGGTGACGATCTTCTCCCAGTTGCCCGGGTCGACGGCGACCGGCCGGGGCAACGGCGGGCAGTCCACGACCAGGCGCAGCCCGGCGCGCTCCACGGCGGAGCGGAAGACCCCGGCGAGCTCCGCGGTCCAGGTGGCCAGGTCGAGCGAGCGGGGCGCGTGCCCGGCCCGGCCGGCCTCCAGGCTGGAGAACGTCAGCAGGTCGTTGACCAGGCCCAGCAGCCGGTTGGCGTTCCGCCAGGCGGTGTCCACCCGTTCCCGCTGCCCGGCCGGGAGCGGCTCGTCCCGGTCGGCCAGGGCGTCGGCGAGCGGGCCGAGCATCAGTGTCAGCGGGGTGCGGAACTCATGGCTGACGTTGGTGAAGAACCCGGTCTTGACCCGGTCGAGCTCGGCCAGCGCCTCCGCGCGCTCCCGTTCCTGCTGGTAGGCCTGCGCGTTGCGGACCGCGACAGCGACCTGCTGGGCGAGCAGCTGCAGGAAGGACCGGTACGTCTCGTCGAGGCCGCGGCTGGGGCTGATCCCGGTGAGGATGACCCCGACGGGCTGCTCGCGGTCGGCCGACGGCAGCGGCTGCGCGACGGCCGCCCGGACCGGGTCACCCCACGGACCACCGGTCACGGCCAGCCGCTTCACCACGTCGTCGGTCCGGGCGGTGCGGCCCGCGGCGGCGGCCCGCAGGCCCCAGGGATCGTCGCCTTCCGGGTACGCGGATTCGGCCGCCGCCTCCCCCAGACTCACCGACGCGGGCAGCGCCGCCTGCACCGGACTGTTGTCGGCGTCGGCACCGACGCACGCCGCCAGCCGCAGCGACCCGCCGTCCCGCAGGTAGATCGCGGCGAACGGCACGTCCAGCGGCTGCTCGCCGATCACCGCCGACAGCCGGGCGCAGGTCTGGGCGACATCCACCGGATCCGTGCCCGCCGGCAGCGACAGGTCCCGCAGCAGGCGCAGCCGCCGCTCCCCGACGATCTGGTCGGTGACCTCGCTGCAGACGGTGAGCACCCCCATGGTGGTGCCGTCGTCGTCGCGGGCCGGGGCGTGCGAGACGCTGAAGTACGCCTCCTCGCGGAAACCGGCCCGGTCCAGCACCAGCTGCAGGGCCGGCACCCAACTGGCCACGCCGGTGGCCATCGCGTCGAGGATGAGCGGCTCGAGCACGTCCCAGCTGTCGGCCAGGGTGACCCGCACGTCGCCGCCGAGCGCGGCCGGGTGCTGGTCGCCGATCAGCGCGGAGTACGCGTCGTTGTAGAGCTGGGTGAACCGCGGGCCCCACAGCAGCAGCATGGGATAGCGCGAGGACAACACGATGCGTACGGCGGCACGCAGGCTCTGCGGCCACCCGCCGACCGGACCGAGATCCGTGGCGGCCCAGTCCAGCCCGGCCATCAGCCGTCCGGCGGTGCCCCCGTCGGCGAACAGGTCATCCGGCGACATCAGTACCGATCACCGGTCATGCGCGAGCCCCACCTCCGGCCGGCGCGGCCGACCCCGTTGACGTTGACCAGTGTCCTTTACCCCGTCGGTCGACTTTCGCACACGCCCGGGGGCCCGCGCCGCGGAGGTGGGCCGCGACGCTCGTATCACCCGCGCGGGCTCCCCGCCGACGACGCTAGGTTCGGAGGATGAGAACCCTCGGGGAGGCGGCGCTGCCGCGCAGCGGACCGGCGGCACAGGGCGTCGACGTGTCCGGGATCGGGCGGTTCGTCACCGCGGTCGCCGCGCTGAGCGACGCGGAACTGCACAGCCTGATGGTGCTGCGGCACGGGCACGTGGTCGCGGAACACTGGTGGCCGCCGTACGAGCCGGGCACGCCGCGGCTGGCGTACTCGGTGAGCAAGAGCTTCACCTCGACCGCGCTGGGCTTCGCGGTCGACGAGGGCCGGGTGGACCTGGACGCGACCGTGCTGTCGTACTTCCCGGAGTTCGACGCGGAGGTGACCGACGAACGGTCCCGCGGGATCCGGGTCCGGCACGTGGCGGCGATGGCCAGCGGGCACGACGGCGACGCCATCGAGCGGGCCTGGACAGCCGGCGCCGGTGACATGCTGCGCGGCTTCCTGCTCACCCCGCCGGAGCACGATCCGGGGACGGTGTTCGCGTACAACCAGCCGTGCACCCATGCGCTGTCGGCGATCATCCAGCGGGTGAGCAAGGAGTCGCTGACGGCGTACCTGCGGCCCCGGCTGTTCAAGCCGCTGGGCATCACGCGGATGGGCTGGACCCGCGACCCGCAAGGGCGCGAGATCGGCTTCTCGGGTCTGCACGTGCCGACCGAGGCCATCGCCAAGCTGGGCGAGCTGTACCTGCGCAACGGCGCCTGGGCGGGCCGGCAACTGCTGAGCCCGCAGTGGGTCGAGGAAGCGACCCGCGCGCACATCACGACCGGCATCCCCGAGACGGACTGGGACCAGGGGTACGGCTTCCAGTTCTGGCGCAGCCGGCACGGCTACCGCGGCGACGGCGCGTACGGCCAGTTCATGCTGGTCCTGCCGGAGGCGGACGCGGTCGTGGCGATCACGTCGCAGAGCCTGGACGCCCCGGGCGTACTGGAGGCCGTGTGGACGCACCTGCTGCCCGCGCTGACTGCGGACGCGCCGCCCGGCCACGTCTGGACGCCTGGGGCCGTACCCCTGCCCGGTCCGGCGGCCGACGGGCCGCAGCCTGACCGCACGCCGCTGACCTTGCGACCGGGAACCGGCAATCAGCTTCCCGGCCTGCACACGGTCCGGCTGGTCACCGGACCCGACGAGATCCGGCTGCTGGAAGGCGACTCCGAACTGGCCGCTGCCCTGGGCGCACCGGGCGCATGGACCACGACGGGCCCGCTGGCCACCGCATCCGCCTGGGCCGACGGGCAGCTGCACGTCGACGTGATCTTCGTCGAGACGCCGCACCGCCTGCACCTGCGGCTCGACCCCGCGGCCGGGACGTTCGAGGCCCGCTGGGAGACCTCACCGCTCGGCGACCCACCGCTGTCCGAGCTACGCGTGCCCCGCTGACCGCCGGGCAGCCACATTCAGCCAGCCGGCCAGCGCGGCGAAGTCGGCATCCGTCAGGCCGGTGCGCGGATCGGCCCGGTGCAGCAGCGCCCGCCCGGGATGGCAGGCCGCCACCCAGCGGCGGTCCCGGTCGGTGACCTCGTCGTCGACCCAGACGAACGGCCGCCCGGACGCCCACCGGACCAGCCCGGCGGTCTTCCAGTGCCGGCCGCCCACCGGATCGTCCTCGCTGTCGGGCCAGGTGACGACGGGCAGGCCAGGCAGGCCGAGCCGCGGCGAGATCACCTCGTTGGCGTGCTCGCCCCACGTCGTGGCCCAGACCAGTTCACCGGGCAACGCGAGCAGCTTCGGCCCGTCCGCCGGGTCGAGGCGGCGCAACAGCGGGTGGGCGCCGGGCTCCGGATCCGCGGCCGGGTAGCGGCGGCCCGAGCCACCGAACGGGATCAACGGCCCGTCGACATCGAGGAAGATGATCGGGCGGTCGGCGGCGGCAGGCATCGCCGGCATTGTACGAACGCCACGTCCTATTGCCGCCAGACCCGGGCGGGATGCCCGCGCAGGGTTGAGGGCATGACGAACCGACTTGACGGCAAGGTGGCGCTGGTGACCGGCGGCGGGCGGGGCATCGGTGCCGCGACGGCGGTGCGGCTGGCTCGCGACGGCGCCGATGTCGCCCTGACGTATCTGCGGGACAAACAGCGGGCCGAGGAAGTGGCGCACGAGATCACGATGCTGGGGCGGCGGGCGATCGCCGTACCGGGCGACAGCGCCGACCCCGCGGCCGTGGTGGCCGCCGTCGACCGGGCCGCCGCCGAGCTCGGCCGGCTCGACATCCTGGTCAACAATGCCGGCGCCTTCCTGCTCGGGCCGGTGGAGGAGCTCGGCCTGGCCGAGTTCGACCAGACCATCGCGGTCAACGTCCGGGCGCCGTTCGTCGCCGCGCAGGCGGCGCTGCGGCACCTGACCGGCGGCGGACGGATCATCTCCATCGGCAGCAACGTGGCCGAGCGGGCCGTCTTTCCCGGCTTCACCCTGTACGCGCTGAGCAAGACCGCGCTGACCGGCCTGACCAAGGCCCTGGCCCGGGAACTGGGCCCGCGGGCGATCACCGTGAACCTGGTCAACCCGGGTCCGACGGACACGGACCTGAACCCGGCCGACGGCCCGAACGCGGGCGCCATCAACGCCCTGACGGCGCTGGGCCACTACGCGGAACCGGCTGACGTGGCCGCGGCCGTGGCGTTCCTGGCGGGCCCGGACGGACGCTATGTCACGGGCGCGACCATCAACGTGGACGGCGGCTTCACGGTCTGAGTTGCGGCGGGCGGCGATCCGGGCGCACGGCGATGGTGATCAATGGCTACGCATCGTAGCCTCTCGATACCATCCTGTGACCATGGAGGACGCCATGCACGTTCCCCTGATTGTTGCGTTGCTGCTGGCCGGACCGGTGACCCCGGCCCCGGCAGCCGCGCTCGTCCTGCCGACACTGGCCGTCGGCGCCACCACCTCCAGTGCCGACACCGTCGGCAGTGGCAACACCTGCGCCGGTTTCCTCGACGAGCGTGCGCATCTCGGGCCGCAGCTCACCGTCCGCCGGGTCTTCACCTCGGCCGCCGCCCTGCCGCCCGCGGACGCGCTCAGCTGTCAGCAGACATACGGCGCGACGCTCTGGTACTCGTTCAAGACGACCTGCACGCCGGTCGCCGTCGCCGCCGGCACCTGTGACGGGGAGATCCAGGCGATCGCCGCGGCGATGCCGGCGGGGAGCTACCTGACGTACTACCACGAGCCGGAGGACGACATGACCGGCGTGCAGTTCGTGGCCGCGTTCACCCGGGTGTACCAGCAGAGCAAGGCGGTCAACGCCACTGTGAACGTGGTGCCGGTGCACATGGCGTATCAGTGGCGGTCGGGCTCGGTGTACGTGACGAACAACGGCACCGGCGGGGACCGGGAGGTGCGGGACTGGGTCGTGCCGGTCGCTTATGCCGACGCGTACGGGATCGATCTGTACTGGCAGGCCAGCACCCGCGGCAGCGAGCCGGACGACCCGGTCAGCGTCGGCAGCGACCCGCGGATGCTGCGCTGGTACGGCGCATTCGGCACCCTCGGCCGTCCCCTGACGCTCACCGAGTGGGGCATCGACGACGACCAGGGCGTCCGCGCGTCGCGGGGACCGGCGATCCGCGCCTCCCGCACGTGGCTGGCGTCGCACGGGTTCCAGGTCGTCTGTTACTGGCAGCATGACAACTGGTATCTGGGCACGTCGGTCGTGCCCGCCGGTGGTTACGCCGACCCGGACGGCGTCGCCGCGTACCAGGAGCTGGTGGCCGCGGCGACGCCGTGAGGTCAGCGGATCCGCACCTGCACGGCCCGCACCGGGCTGGTGTTGCCGGCCCGGTCGGTGGCCCGGTATGACACCCGATGCGTGCCGCCCCGGACCTTGACCGGGGCCTTGTAGGTCTGCCAGGACCCGCGGTCCACCCGGTACGAGATCCGCTCCACCCCGGAGCCGCCGTCCTTGGCGCTCAGCGTGACCGTGACCGGTGACCGGCCGACCCGCACCGACGCGCTGACCGCCGGCGGCTGGGGGTCGCGCCGCACGGTGAGCGTGCCCGGCGCCGACACGTTGCCGAAGTGGTCGGTCGCCCGGTAGGTCACGGTGGTCACGCCGGCCGGCAGCGGCACCGGGCCGGTGTAGGTCTGCCACTTGCCGCCGGCGGTCCGGTATTCGCGGGACGCGATGCCGGACGGGTCGGTGGCGGTGACGACCAGGGCCACCGGGCCGGTGAACCAGCCGTGCCGGCCGGTCGGCTGCCGCGGGTCGGTCAGCCCGGTGACCGCGGGGGCGGTCACGTCCGGCTGCAGCGGCACGGTGACTTGCTGCGGGGTCTCCTGGTTGCCGGCCCGGTCGGTGGCCTGGAACGCGAGGCGGTGCACGCCGGTGAGGGTGGACGGCTTCGCGTACGGCTGCCACGCGCCGTCGTCGACGCGGTAGCTGATCGAAACCACGCCCGAGGCGGTGTCCTGGGCGCTGAGCGTGACCGTCGAGGCGTTCCCCGCGGTCCGCACCGCGACGGCGGACATCGGCGGTTCCGGGTCGACCCGGACGGGCAGCTCGGCGACCGGGCCGAGGATCAGGTTCGCGCCCCGGGCCCGGTGGCGCACGGTGTACGAGCCGGCCGGCAGCGGCACCGGTTCGGTGTACGCGGACCAGGCGCCGTCGCTCAGCGCGTACTCGATCGTGCTGTTGCCCGCGCCGCCGCTGAGGGTGAGGGTCGCCCCGGCGCCGTACCAGCCGTCGGTCCCGGCCCGGGAGATCGCCGCCTGCGGGGGCACGCCGGTGTAGGTGAGCGGGTCGATGCTCTCCAGGGTCGGGATGACCGGGGTGATGGCTCCGGTGGTGTCGAAGTAGAGGCGGTCGATGGTGGTCTCGCGATGGAAGCCGTCGCCGCCGGTGAGCGCGAAGCGGTGGTACGCGATGTACCAGTCGTCGGTCCCCGGCACCTGGATGATCGAGCTGTGCCCGGGGCCGAGGATGCCCTGTGCCGGGTCCTTGGCCAGGATCACGCCGCGGGCGGTGAACGGCCCGTACGGCGAGCTGCCGGTCGCGTAGGCGACCCGGTAGTTCTCGCTGCCGGTGTCGTCGACGGAGTAGCTCAGGTAGTAGGTCCCGTTCCGTTCGTTCATGAACAGGCCCTCGCGGAAGTCGGTGAGCCCGCCGATGGTCTGCCGCTCGGCGACGTCGATCGAGGTCATGTCCGCGTTCAGCGGCGCGACGTAGGCCTTGCCGTTGCCCCAGTACAGGTAGCTCTGCCCGGTGGTGTCGGTGAACACGGCCGGGTCGATCTGCTGGGCTCCGGCGTAGTCGTCGCGGTCGATCAGTGGCGCGCCGGAGTCGGTGAACGGCCCGAGGGGCGAGTCGGCGGTGGCCACCCCGATGTTGCCCGCGGCGCAGTAGTAGAAGTAGTACTTGCCGTCGGCCGAGGCGATCGCCGGGGCCCAGGCGTTGGTGTGCGCCCAGGACACGTCGGCCAGGTCGAGGATCGTGCCGTGCTCGGTCCAGGTGGCCAGGTCGGTCGAGGACCACGCCTTGAAGGTGGTGCTCCCCCAGCCCGCGATGCCGTCGGTGGTCGCGTAGAGGTAGTAGGTGTCGCCGAAGCGGACGATGTTCGGATCGGCGTTGAGGCCGGGCAGCACCGGCGAGCGCAGCACCCGGGTGGTGACCGTGTAGGTGCGGGTCGCGCCGGTGGCGCTGGTGACGGTGATGCGCCGCGCGGTGGACCAGTCGCCGGCTCCCGCGCCGGTGACCGTGGAGGTGCTCGCCACGGTGAAGACCGGGTTGAGGTTACGGCGGTCGGTGCCGGGGCGGACCGGCAGCACGACGGTGCCGGCCTCGCTGTCGATCAGGGCCGGGGCCTTGAGGCTGTCCAGTGTCACCGCGGAGACCGTGGTGGCGTTGCCGCCCAGCTGGGCGACCTCGGCGGCGGTGAGGGCCCGGTTGTAGATGCTGACGTCGCGCATCCGGCCCTTGAAGTACTTGTCGGCGGCGTACACCGAGCGGCCGAGGTAGTTGGCCTTGGTGACGCCGTTGCCGATCGAGCCGGGGGTCACGGTGACCGCGGTGTTGCGGGCCACCTGCCGGCCGTCGAGGTAGAGCGTCGCGGTGCCGTCGCCGACGGTGTAGGTCAGCGTCCGCCACGAGCCGCGGCTCAGGGCACTGCCGGTCGCCGTGCCCTGTTCGGTGGTCCAGTTGCCGGAGGCGATGGCCGCGCGGTAGTTGTCGCCGGTGCTGAACACGTACCCGTTGCCGGTGCCGCCGCTGTCGGTGTTGCCCATCCCCCACAGGAAGTACGGCTTGGGCTGGGCCGGGTCGATCCAGACGTCGGTGGAGACGGTCATGGCGCGCATCCCGGCCATGGCGTTGTCCGGCAGTTTCACGTAGCCGTCGGTGCCGCCGAAGGTCAGGCTGCCGTCGCTCCAGCTCGTGCCGCCGGCGACCGTGGCGTTGTTGCCGTTGCCGGAGGAGTCGATGACCGTGGTGCCGGTGCTCTGATCCAGGGTGTAGTGGGCGACCAGCCCGTCGGCGGTGGCGGGCAGCGGATCGGGCGTGCCGGAGAGCCGGTCGAGTTCGGCCTGGGTGATCGGCAGGACCGTGCCGTGGCGCGGGCTCTTCGGCAGGGCGTAACTCGCCGGCACCTTCCAGGCCGGGGCGTCGAGGTCGTCGGTGCCGAGCGGGATGTAGCCGCGGCCGCCGTACTCGTCGACGAAGAGGTAGTAGTCCGAGCCGGAATCGTCACCGGGGTTGGCTTCGAAGGCGGTCGGGCCCTCCACGGCGGAGGTGCCGGCGGCCTTGCCGATGCAGGAGGCCACGATCCGCCACGCCGGGTTCTTCGGGTCGTACGCGGGGTCGGCCACGTCGTCGACCGCGGTCAGCGAGTCGGCCTGCTCCTGGATGATGTCGCTGCAGCCGGTGACCGCGCCCTCGTCCTTGGTGAATCGGTGGTACTTGCCGCCGTCCTTGATCACGGTGCTGTCGATCCGGGACGAGCCGCGGTCCTGCCAGATCTTCGGCGTGCTGAACGTGACGAAGTCGCGGGTGGTGGCGTAGAGCATCCGGTTGTAGGCGTCGCCGGTGTGCCCGGGGTCGGTCTCGGCGTACAGCTTGGACGCCCAGAAGACGACGTACTGGCCCAGGGTCTCGTCCCAGAACGCCTCGGGGGCCCAGGTGTTGCCGGCCGTCGGCGGTGAGACCAGCACGTGCCGCTGCTGCCCCCAGTGCACCAGGTCGGTGGACTCCCACACCTCGAGGTAGCGGCTGCCGCGGCGCTGCGAGTCGTCCCAGGAGGTGCCGCTGCCGATGGACAGGTCGGTGGCGATCAGGAAGAACTTGTCACCCTCGGGCGAGCGGATCAGGAACGGGTCGCGCAGGCCCTTGGTGCCCAGCGTGGAGGTGAGCACCGGCCGGCCGCCGTTGAGCTCGGTCCAGCGCAGGGCGTTGTTGCCCTGGCTGGCGGCGAAGGAGATCTTCTCGCCGGCGATGCTGTTGCCGGTGAAGTAGGCGAAGGCGTAACCCTTCAGCGGCGCGGCCACGGGCAGCGCGGGCACGGTGGCGGTCAGCGACTTCTCGGCGCTGACCGGGCCCAGGCTGACGGTGGCGGTGAGGGCGACCCGCCGGGCCGGGCTGCCGGCGGCGGGCCGGTGCACGACACCGGTGGCGCTGACGGTCGCGGGGTCCGCACTGGACCACGCGACGGTGGTGCCGTGCAGGCCGGTGACCGGCAGGGTCAGGTTGCCGCGGGCGTCGTCGAGGTTGGTGACGGTCAGCGCGTCGCGGGCCTGCTCGACCTTCTGCGCGGCGCTGAGGGCGGCCTTGACGGTGACCGGGAAGGCGCGGGTGGCACTGCTGGAGCCGCTGGTGACGGTCGCGGTCAGCGTCACGGTGGCGTCGGCGGGCGGCCTGGTCACCGCACCGGCGGGCGTGATCACCGCCGGGTCCGAGGAGGACCAGGAGACCTTGCTGCCGTACGCGGGTCCGGCGGCCGGCAGGCTCAGGTCACCGGTGACCGCCGAGGTGTCCCCCAGGGTCAGCGCCGCCTGGTCCCCCGCGACCCGGGTGGCGTCGGGTATGGCGATCCCGGCCGCCTCGGCAGCGCTCAGCGCCCGGTCGTAGATCCGGAAGTCGCGGATCCGGCCGTGCAGGTAGGCATCCGCGGTGTAGACGGACCGGCCCAGGTAGTTGGCCTTGGTGACGCCCGAGCCGATGCTGCCGGGGGTGATGGTGACGCCGGAGGTGGTCGCCACCGGCTGCCCGTTGAGGTATTCGGTCGCCACGCCGTCGGCGCCGAGGGTGTAGCCGATGCTCGCCCAGACCCCGCGGGGCAGGCCCGATCCGGCCTTGACGGTCTGCTCGGTGCTCCAGTTCCCGCTGGCGATCGCCGTCCGGTAGGGGTCCCCGGTGGCCATCAGATAGCCGTTGCCGACGCCGCCCGCGTCGGTGTTGCCCAGCGCCCAGATCATGTACGGCGTGGCCTGGGCGGTGTCGATGTAGACGTCGGCCGCCACGGTGACCGCACCGAGCCCGGCCAGCACATTGTCCGGCAGCCGCACGTGCCCGTCGGTGCCGCCGAGGACGAGTCCGCCGCCGTCGGGGGCGAAGGACGCGTCACCTCGCAGGACGCCGTCCCGGCCGTGGCCCGAGCTGTCCGGCACCGCGGTGCCCGAGGTCTGGGTGAGGTCGTACCGCAGCACCAGGCCGCCGGTGACATCGGCTGCGGCGGCGGGTGCGGCCGGTGCCACGAGGGCGCCGGCGGCCAGCAGACAGGCAGCGATACGGGACAGGTGTCGGGTGCCGCGACGACGGGGCTCGGCGACCATGAAGGCCTCTATCCAGGGGTGGGAGCCGGAAGATTGCCGAAAGTGTTAACGGTCACAACATGCCTGTCAAGCAACCGACACCAAGCCGAAACACAGCACCTCTCATTCGCCGCTGTCGTTGTCCGTTATGGACCGACCACAAAGCAAAGGACCGGGTCGCCGAGGGCACATATAACCGCCCGCGCGGGACCGGCGGCGCGGCGGCGACCGCGCCACCTTGTGCGACGCCGCGGTAACGGATACGCGACACGGAAGAACGCGGAATCGTTTATCGCACTGCGCCGGACGACGGCATGGCGATATCGGCTATGGTATCGCCAATAGAGGCGGTCACCAGGTGCCGCACCAAAGGCTTGTTCCGGGAGCGACCACATGGCCAAGCAGATCGTCACCCTGCTGACCGACGACATTGACGGCAGCAAAGCGGACCGCACCGTCGAATTCAGCATCGACGGCGTCAGCTACACCATCGACCTTTCCGAGAAGAACGCCGGCAAGCTGCGCAAGGCGCTCGACCCTTACCTGGCCGCCGCCTCCCGGATCGGCCGCAGCAGCACCGCGCGGATCGCCGCGCGCAGCACCGCGCCGGCCCCCAGCCGGGCCAACCGCGACCAGAACCAGGCCATCCGGGAATGGGCCAACAAGAACGGTTACGAGGTCTCCGAACGCGGCCGCATCCCCACCTCGATCGTCGAGGCGTTCCACAGCAAGCGCTGATTCCGCACCCGCCGGTGACGCCGTCGCGAATGCGATGACGACACCCCTCGCAACGGCGTCCCGGCACGCGCGGAGGCCTTTCCCGGCCCTGCCGCGCTTATGCACAAAGTCCGGCCCCCGGCTTCTCTGCCGAAGGCAGAGCGCGACAGCCCACCGGGCGCCGATTTCTGCCCTACGGTCGGATCATGTCCACTGATCAGGTCCGGACCGTCGCCGAGCTCAGCGAAGTGCTGGCCGGCTGGCTGCGCCGGCTCATGCCACCGGGGCCCCGGCTCGACGGGCTCACCACCGACCTCGCGGCCGCCTTCGCCGCCCGCCACGAGCCGGTCGACGCGGCGGGCTGCCAGGCGCTGCAGAAATGCGCGAACGTCCACTCCCGGCACCTGGAGCTGCACTTCGACCCCGCGGGTGCGGAGCAGGCCGACGACGAGGCCAACGGCTGGCCGCCGCCGGACCCCGCACTCGTACGGCGCAAAGCCGCGGGCGTCACCTCCGTCCGGCGACTGGACGACGGCACCTGCGTGCTGACCCTGGACGCGCTCGAGCCGTACGCGATCGCCCGGCCGTACCTCGACGCCGCCCTGACCCTCGCCCACGACTCCACCCGGCTGGTGCTGGACCTGCGTGGCAACGGGGGCGGCGACCCGGCCACCCTGGCGGCGGTCGCGGGCCCACTGCTCGGCGACGACGCCCAGCACCTGTCCGACGTGCTCTACCGGGACCGGCGCCGGCAGTGGTGGACCACCGATTCCCCGGCCGGCAGCGCGCTGACCCAGCCACTGTTGGTCCTGACCAGCCCTCGGACGTATTCCTCGGCGGAGGCGCTGGCGTATCACCTGCAAGCACGCGGCCGCGCGACCGTGGTGGGTGAGCCGACCCGCGGCGCCGCCGACCATGTCACGCCGGTCCGGCTGACTCCGCAGGTGCTGG
Source organism: Actinoplanes sp. NPDC051405 (assembly GCF_055586185.1). NCBI lineage: Bacteria > Bacillati > Actinomycetota > Actinomycetes > Micromonosporales > Micromonosporaceae > Actinoplanes > Actinoplanes sp. NPDC051405. The sequence goes on along the minus strand of NZ_JBVJIR010000014.1, from coordinate 1,318 downwards.
GCTTCCTGCCCGAGGCCGAGGTCCGCGATGCGGTGACCGGCGGCAACTGGGAGGGCAGCGGCGTGCTGCCGGACATCACCCATCCGCACGCGACCGCCCTGGAAGCGGCTCTCGCCCTGCCGGTCGGGCCGGCGCAGAGCTAGGACGAGCCGCGCTCGTCGAATTTCTGCTGCGCGGCGAGCACGGCCGGCATCTGCGCCTGCAGGTGGGTGAACAACGCGAGCAGCTGCTGCGCGATGCCCTGCCCGGACGGGCTCAGCGAATACTCCACGTGCATCGGGAACGTGCTGATGAGCTCGCGCTCGACGAAGCCGTCGCGTTCCAGGGCCTGCAGTGTCTGGGCCAGGATCTTCTGACTGATGCCGTCGACGCGGCGGCGCAGCTCGTTGAAGCGCAGCGGACCGGACGCGAGCGCGCCCAGCACCAGGCTGCCCCAGCGGCCGGTCACGTGCTCGAGGGTCGTCCGCGACGGGCAGGTACGCGCGAACACGTCGTACAGGTCGGCCATCCCATCATGTTATCCAACGCACATCGCTTTCCAGGGGGTTGCGGTTTCTAAAGGATACCGCAACAGTCGTTGAGAGCTCAACCAACGACAGGAGAGCGCCATGATCGACCGCCGTAGCCTGCTGAGGAACACCAGCGCCGCCGCCCTGGGAGCCGCCGCCCTCGGCGCCGTCGCCGCGGGCACCCCCGCCCTCGCCCACGACGCCGTCCGGACCGGCCTGCTGCCCGACCCGGCCACCACCCCGGTGCCCAACCCGCCGATGCCGTCCGGCCTGAGCCGCGCGGAGCGGGACCATCTGGAGACCTTCGACGAGCTCGACTTCGAGGTCTTCGGCCACGCCGACTGGGCCCGGCTCGGCGAGAGCCACGCGCCGAACATCCGCGTGCACTGGCCCGACGGGCACTACACCGACGGCCTCGACCGGCACACGGCCGACCTGCAGGCGATGTTCGTCTGGGCACCGGACACCCGCATCCTCGAGCACCCGATCCGCATCGCCATGAACGAGTTCACCGCGGTCACCGGGGTCATGCGGGGCACCTTCACCCGGCCCATGCCGGACGGGCGGGGCGGCTTCATCGCACCCACCGGCAGGTCGTATGCGATCTCGATGGCCACCATCGGCATCTGGAACCGCCGCAAGCGCGTGATGGACGAGGAGTTCCTCTTCTGGGACAACCAGAGCTTCTTCGCCCAGCTCGGCCTCTGAGCCGGCGCGGGGGGGGGGGGGGGGGGGGGGGGGGGGGGGGGGGGGGGGGGGGGGGGGGGGGGGGGGGGGGGGGGGGGGGGGGGGGGGGGGGGGGGGGGGGG